>CAXBCI010000001.1:0-350546 GCA_963974065.1 uncultured Hyphomicrobiales bacterium
GCTCCGATAAAAGGGAATCCCAATTCGGACTCTTATGTTAGGCGGACACCACTAGGTCGTCTCGCTGTCTTCGGTGACACTGTGTTTTGAAATCAGCGGCATCTGCGCCAGGGTAAAGATCAGGGTGATAGGCATGAAGCCGAACACCTTGAACGACACCCAGAAGTCTGTGGAAAAATTGCGCCAGACAATTTCATTGATGATGGCGAGGACGAAAAAGAAGATTCCCCAGCGGAATGTCAGCCGGCGCCAGCCTTCATCAGTCAGTTTGAAAACACTGTCGAACACATAGCCAAGCAGCGACTTGCCGAAATACAGACCGCCCAGTAATATGCCACCGAACAGGCTGTTGACGATGGTCGGCTTCAATTTGATGAACAGATCATCCTGCAGATACAGCGTCAGGCTGCCGAAGACCAGCACCACAATGCCGGTGATCAGCGGCATCATCGCCAGCTTGCGAGTCAACACCCATGATGTGACGAGCGCAATTGAAATGGCAACCATGAATACGGCGGTTGCGGTAAATATTCCAAAGCGGCTGTTGGCGAAGAAAAACACAATCAGCGGCCCGAGTTCCAGGGCCAGCTTGAGAAGCGGGTTTATCTCTGCCTTCTGCGGATCATTAGGCTCACGCTCAATCAGATTTGTCATACAGTCACTCCGGCAATGGCGCGGGCAAAATCCTTGGCCGCGAAGCTTTCAAGATCATCGACACCTTCGCCGACGCCGATAAAATGGACAGGCATTTTATGTCTGGCCGCAATTGCCACCAGAATTCCGCCCCGGGCAGTGCCGTCAAGTTTGGTCATGACGAGGCCGGTCACTCCGGCGGTCTTGCCGAACACTTCAACCTGATTCATGGCGTTTTGCCCGGTTGTCGCATCAAGGGTCAAGAGCACATGATGCGGTGCACTGTCATCATGTTTTTTGATGACGCGTATGACCTTCTCCAACTCGGCCATCAATTCGACCCGGTTCTGCAGCCGGCCGGCCGTATCAATCAGCAAGACATCGGTTCCGGCGGCCTTGGCCTCCTGCATGGCATCAAACACCAGACCGGCGGCATCCGATCCCTGATCGCGCGCGACAAAGGCTGAGCCGGTCCGCTCGGCCCAGATTTTCAATTGTGCAATCGCTGCGGCGCGAAATGTGTCGCCGGCTGCAAGCATGACGGTTTTTCCCTCGGCACGCAGTTTTGCCGCCAGCTTGCCGATGGTCGTGGTTTTCCCCGATCCATTGACGCCGACCATGAGAATGACCTGAAGCCCGGCTGCGCCCGACAGGATCAGCGGTTGTGCCACCGGCTGCAGGACCTTTTCCACTTCTTCGGAGAGTATGGCCTTGACCTCTTCGGCCTCGATCATCTTGTCGTATCGGCCTTTTGCCAGGCTTTCGGTAATGGCTGTCGCAGTTTCAATGCCCAGATCGGCCTGGATGAGAATATCCTCCAGCTCTTCCAATGTATCGTCATCAAGCTTGCGCTTGGTGAAGATAGAAGTGATGCCGCTGGTCAGCGATGTCGATGAGCGGGATAGCCCCGATGTCAGACGCTGAAACCAGCTTTTTTTGGTGCCGGTTTCAGATTTTGGCTCTGGCTCTGGCTCTGGCTCTGGCTCTGGCTCTGGACCAGCATCCGCCGGCTTGTCCGGCGTGACTAGGCTCTGTGGTTCTCGGGCTGGCTCCTGGAGCAGCTCTGCGGGCGGTTCTTGGGACAGCTCTTGGGGCGGCTCTGCGAGCGGTTCTTCACCAAGCGGCGGCTCGACTGTCGGCTCTTGGGGTTGCGGCGCAGTATCGGGAACAGCTTTGGCAGGTGCTTCACCGTCGCCCCGACTGTCTATCTCAGCCGGCTCGTCGGTCAGCGGCGTGGTGCTACCAAACAGTTTCCGGAAAAAACCCTTTTTCTCGCCTTCCGCCACTACGCAGCCTCGCCAAACAGATGGCGGCGGGAATGGCCGGTGATCCGCAGCGGCAGGATTTCGCCGGAGGTTCCGCCCGCCAGTTCGACCTGGGTGAATTGCTCGGTGCGGCCAAGGCCCGGCTTTTCGATCAGCACCTGATGCTGTGAGCCGACTTCGCTGCTCAAATGCTTTTGCAGTGCCTGATTGCCCTTGTTGCGCAAGCGCCCTGCGCGTTCCTTGACCAGGGTACGTTCAAGCTGCGGCATGCGTGCCGCCGGCGTGCCCGGGCGGGGTGAGAACGGGAAAATATGCAAATGGGTCAGATCGCACTCGTCGACGATTGACAGGGAATTTTCAAACATCGCATCGGTTTCTGTGGGAAAGCCGGCAATGATATCCGCGCCAAATGCCGCATCGGGGCGCAACGCGCGCACCTGATGGCAAAAATCGATGGTGTCCTGCCGCAGATGCCGGCGTTTCATGCGTTTCAAAATCATGTCGTCACCGGACTGAAGTGACAGATGCAAATGCGGCATCAACCGTTCTTCATCGCGGATGGCGGCCATCAATTCGGGATCGACTTCAATGGAGTCAATCGACGACAGGCGCAGCCGCTCCAACTCCGGAACATGTTTCAAAATCGCCTGAACCAAGGCGCCGAGCTTTGGCGCGCCGGGCAGATCGGCACCGTAGGAGGTGATGTCCACACCGGTGACCACGACTTCGCGATAACCGTTCTGCGTCAGCCGGCGCACCTGGTCGACCACCGCGCCCATCGGCACAGAGCGGGAATTGCCTCTGCCATAGGGAATGATGCAGAAGGTGCAGCGATGATCACACCCGGTCTGCACCTGGACGAAAGCCCGTGTTCGGCCTTCCAGCCCTTCAATCAGATGAGGTGCCGTCTCGCGCACTGACATGATGTCATTGACGCGGGTTTTCTCGGTGTCGTTGACGCCGAATTGCGGCAACATGCGATAGCTGGCGGCCACCAGCTTTTCCTCATTGCCAAGAACGAGGGAAACCTCTTCCATATCGGCAAACATCTGCGGATCAGTCTGCGCCGCACAGCCCGATACAATCACCGTCTTGTCCGGGTTGTCGCGTTTGGCGCGGCGAATGGCCTGACGGGCCTGACGCACGGCTTCCAACGTGACCGCGCAGGTATTCACCAGAATGGCATTATTCAGGCCGGCGGCGATGGCCTGGCGCTTCATGACCTGGCTTTCCACCGTGTTCAGCCTGCAGCCAAAGGTTACGACATCAATTTCGGGTGCTTTGCTCATGATCGGCTACGCCACATCTTCTATGTGCTCTGGCGCGGCAAAAAGTGCCTCCGGCAGCACACCGGAATGTTCCAGTTCCCAGGGGCCTGTCATTACGACATGATCATCATCGCGCCACACAAGGCGCAACTCGCCGCCCGGCAGATGAATGCGCACATCCCGTCCGGTGCGGCCGGCGCGTGCTGCGCTGACGGCCACGGCGCAGGCTGCCGAACCGCAGGCCCTGGTCTCACCGGCACCGCGCTCCCAGACCCGGAGCTGAATCTCGTCCGGCGAGATAATCTGTGCCAGCGAAATATTGGCTTTTTCCGGAAACAATGGATGGTGCTCCAGTTCCGGCCCGATAAGGGCCAGATTATAGAGCTCAGCATCGTCAACCCAGAATATCGCATGCGGATTGCCCATATTCGCAACCGCCGGCTTGGAAAGCTTCACGCCATGGCCTTCATAATCCAGCTCAATGGCCTTGGTGTCATGCATCGGCTGCAATAGCGGGATATCAGCCCAGCCGAATTTCGGCACGCCCATATCGACGCTGATCCCGGCACCGGCTCGTGTGGTCGGTAACAGGCCGGCCTCCGTCTCAAAGACCACAGCATCCGTGCCAACACGGTCAAATTCCATGGCCGCGATACAGCGCGTGCCGTTGCCGCAGGCCCCGGAGCGCGACCCATCATTGTTCCAGATTTCGACAAAGGCAGCGGTGCCTTCGGTTTTCGGCGGCAGCAGCACCATCAGCTGATCAAAGAACGACGCGCTGCGGGCAGCAATTGCGCGCGCGGTTTGCGACGTGACCACAACCGGGTGATCACGCAGGTCAAGCATGACAATCTCGTTGCCCGCTCCGTTCATTTTGAAATATCTGATGCCGTCCATGATGATCTGTGTGTCAAAAGCCAATAACTGCCGCCTATATGGCGGATAGGACGGCAAAATACCAGAGATGGCGGCAAAGAACCGTATTTCTTGCATTGCGCGGCACAACCTCTAAAATCACAGCCAGATAATGGAGGTTCCGGCATGTTTGCCTTTCGTGTGTTCCTGTCTTTTCTGATGATTGTGGCGCTGCCTGCTGCGTCTGGCTTCGCAGCCCCCAAAGCGGAACTGCTGCAAGCCGGTAAATCACCGGTCAGCACTTGTCAGGCCATTGCGCAAAATCTGGATCAGATTCCCGCCAACACCAATGTGAGCTACGTCAATTTCGACCCGCCGCGGCGTCCGGGGCCGCGCATTGAGACCGTGTCATCTGACGCCGGTTTTGAAATCGATACGGATATTGACCGGGCCCTGACGCCATTTGAGGCGCGCATCAGCTATTTCGATCATTCGAGCTATGTCATCGAAAGCGCGATGGGCGTCACCATAGCGACCGACTATTTCGGCTATGCTCGGTACCGGGGCAGCAACCTCATTCCGACAATCGTCACAATGAACAAAGCCCATTCCACTCATTTTGCCGCCAATCCGGACAGCCGCATTCCTTATATTCTGCCGGGATGGGGCAATGGTGAACCGGCAAAACATCTGGTGCAGGTCGAAGATGTGCTGGTGCGCAATGTCACCACCGATATCATCCGCGGCGGCTTTCGCGAGGTGGACGCCAATTCCATCTTTATCTTCGAAGTCGCCGGGCTGTGCATCGGCCATCTGGGACATTTGCATCATGCGCTGACGGATTCGCATTATGCCAATATCGGCCGGCTTGATGTGGTGATGGTGCCGATTGACGGGGCCATGACCCTGAGCCTGCCAGGCATGGTTGATATTGTGAAACGGCTGCGGGCCAGCGTCATTCTGCCGATGCATGCCCGTGGATTTGCCACTTCGGAGACATTGATCTCGATGCTTGGCGACGGTTTTGACAATATCCGCCTGCCTGGACAGACGATGATTTTCAGCGTCAATACTTTGCCGAAACGACCGACAGTCGTCGTCCCACGCGGACTTTAGCTCGCTTTGAAATATGACACGCTGTCAGCGTTGCGCTCGGCGTTGATCGGCCTGCATCAGCGTGGCAACAAAATGGGCGCGGATTTTGTCAGCGTCGCAGCCAACTGCAAAACGCACGCCGGGGCGGTTTGCTTCTGCGACAATCCGGGTGCTGCCGAGCGTGTCCTCTTGCAGAGAAACTTTCACCGGTGCCTTATGATAGGAAAACCAGTCAGGATCGGTAATGGCGATCACCGCAGCCGGATCATGCAGGCAGCAGCCGTCAAAGGCGCGGGACTGCTGATAGAAGCGGACATAAAACGCTGAAACATCGCGCAGAAAACCGCCAATCTGCGGAGAAGCAGCGGCGATTTCCTCCAGATGTTGCAGACTGCATAAGATCTGCTCGGTGATATCCAATCCGATAACGCGCACATCCCAGGCCGCGGCAAACACCATTTCGGCGGCATGGGGATCGTTGTGAATATTGGCCTCGGCATAGGAAGTGACATTGCCCGGCACGGTGACAGCACCGCCCATCAGAACCACACCGCCGATTTTTTCCGGCAGTGCCGGATCCAGATCCAGCGCATGGGCCAGATTGGTCAACGGTCCGACCGGGCACAATATCAGCTCCTTGCCGTGCAGATCCGCCATATCGCAGATGAACCGGGCGGCACTGCGCGGATCCACCGGCAATTCCGGTGCCGGGGCCGGCTGATCTCCAAAGCCTTCATGGCCGTGAATGAAATGGGCCGGGTCGCGTGACGCCTGCTGGTAGGGCTTTTCCGCCCCGTGGGCCACCGGAATGGCAAGACCCGCCATCTCGACCAGATGACGGGCGTTGCGTGTGGCCTGATAGGTGTGAACATTGCCGAATACGGTGGTCAGACCCACCACCTCGAGCCGAGGATCGGCAAACGCCAGATGAATGGCCAGCGCATCATCAACGCCGGGGTCGGTGTCGATGATGATTTTCTGGCGCGAAGCGGTCACAGAATTGGGCATGGCAGCGTGTCTTTCAGCGCCGGGGATGGGGCAATAGCCAAAAACAGATGTGTCAGGCTTGCGCTACGGCATGTCTTCAATCAAGACTGCATAAAGCATTTTTTAGCGACCGGCGGCAACTGCAAGAATCCATGCATTTCGATACCTTCACCTGGGAGAGAGCCAACATGGCGCTTTTCTGCTCCCGTGTTTGACAGCATGACGCTGATTGCGATCGGCGCAGCGTTTCTGACTGCCGGGATTGTAAAAGGCGTCATCGGCCTTGGCCTGCCGATTGTCAGCGTCGCCCTGCTGACGGTACTGGTCGGCCTGCCGAACGCCATGGCGCTGATGCTGATCCCGGCATTATTCGCCAATGTCTGGCAAGGCTGCGTCGGCGGTCATGCCAACAGCGTGGTGAAGCGCATCTGGCCGTTTCTGGTGTTGGCAACCGTCACGGTGTGGCTTGGCGCGCTGGCCCTGACACGGGTCAATCTGCCGCTGCTGTCTGCCTTTCTGGGTCTGGTGCTGATGCTCTATGCGGTGGTCAATATGGCCGGCCTTCGCATCTCGTTCAGCCGGTCGCAGGATCGCTGGGCCGGCCCGCTGTTCGGACTGGCCAATGGTATCGTCACCGGCATGACCGGAACGTCGGCGGTTCCCGGGGTGATTTACTTTCAGGCCATCGGGCTGCAGCGCGACGCCATGATCCAGGCGATGGGCATTCTGTTCAGCCTGTCGATTGCCGCGCTGGCGGTGTCGCTGGGCGGCAATGGCCTGCTCAACACGGAACTTGGCCTGTTGTCGGTGGCGGCGCTGGTGCCGTCGATTGCCGGCATGATGCTGGGTCAGAGGATCCGCAAATCACTGTCGGAAACCCGGTTCCGCCAGGTCTTCTTCATCGCCCTGCTGCTGCTTGGGCTGTATATCATCATATCGGCAGCACCGTGGAGCAGCTGAGATGTGATGCGTCTTGACGCCCGGCCGCATTTCTCCTAGAACCCGCGCATCAATCGGATTGAGACAAGTTCGAGCCGCCGACCGGTTCCCGCAATGGGAAAAGGAGGCCAACACCCGCCAGCGCGTTGCGCCCTCGGGTGTGTTTTGCGTTTGGCGGTTCGCACCCTATGTTGGACTAATCCGAAACAGATTTGGGCACGGGCGAAAATCCGTGTGATTTGAAAAGCTATGTTCGACACACTGTCAGACCGCCTGAACGGCATTTTAGACAAGCTGACCAAGCGTGGCGCGCTGAGTGACAGCGATGTCTCCGCAGCGATGCGCGAGGTGCGGCGCGCTTTGATCGAGGCCGATGTGGCGCTTGATGTAGTGCGCGACTTTACCGCAAGGGTGAAAGAACGCGCTGTCGGTGCCGACGTCGTCAAATCCGTCACGCCGGGCCAGATGGTCATCAAGATCGTTCATGATGAACTGGTCGGCATGCTTGGCTCCGAGGCGCAGACCATTGATCTCAATGCGGCTGCACCGGTCGCCATCATGATGGTCGGCCTGCAGGGCTCCGGCAAGACCACCACATCCGCCAAAATTGCAAAACGGCTGTTTGAAAAACAGAAGCGCAAAATTCTGATGGCATCGCTGGATGTGCGGCGCCCTGCAGCGCAGGAACAGCTGAAAGTGCTGGGCGAGCAGATCGGCGTTGATACGCTGCCGATCGTGGCCGGACAGATGCCAGTCGAGATTGCACACCGCGCCATGAATGCAGCGCGCCTGGGCGGTTATGACGCCGTCATTCTGGATACGGCCGGCCGCACCCATATTGATGAACCGCTGATGATCGAAATGGCGGATATCAAAAAGGCCACCAACCCGCATGAAGTGCTGCTGGTGGCCGACAGTCTGACCGGTCAGGATGCGGTCAATCTGGCAACATCGTTCAATGATCGTGTCGGCATTACCGGCCTTGTGCTGACCCGTGTCGATGGCGATGGACGCGGCGGTGCGGCCCTGTCGATGCGGGCAGTCACCGGCAAGCCGATCAAGCTGATCGGTGTCGGCGAGAAAATGGATGCGCTGGAGGATTTCCACCCCAAGCGGATCGCTGACCGCATTCTCGGCATGGGCGACATTGTCAGCCTGGTTGAAAAAGCCGCCGAAAACATTGACGCGGAACAGGCCGCCCGCGCCGCTGAAAAAATGCGCAAGGGCCAGTTCGATCTTCAGGATCTGTCCGACCAGTTGGGCCAGATGCAGAAAATGGGCGGCATGGGCGGCCTGATGGGGATGATGCCCGGCATCGGAAAAATGAAAAAGCAGATCGCCGCTGCAGGCGTCGATGACAGTGTTTTCAAACGCCAGCAGGCCATCATTTCGTCGATGACACGCAAAGAGCGCAGCAATCCGAAACTGCTCAACGCGAACCGCAAGAAACGGGTTGCTGCCGGGTCCGGCACCGAGGTGCAGGACATCAACAAATTGCTGAAAATGCATCGCCAGATGGCCGATATGATGAAGGCCATGGGCAAGAAGAAGGGTGGCCTGATGGGCGCTCTTGGCGGCATGATGGGCGGTGGCGGAATGCCCGGTGGCATGCCCCCCGGCGGCGGCATGCCAAATATGGATCCCAAGAAACTGGAACAGATGGCCAAGCAGATGGGCGGCGCGGCCCCCGGCGGCCTGCCCGGACTGGGTGGCCCAGGAGGACTTGGTGGGTCCGGAGGTCTTGGTGGTTCTGGAGGTCTTGGCGGGTCTGGCGGATTGCCCGGTCTGCCGGGGCTCGGCAAGGGGAAGAAATCATGACAACGACACCACATCTTGACCCGAAAGGCCTGAAGGTCACGGCTCTGGAAGAACTGGCTGCCATTCGCGGATCGATCGACAATATCGACGCGGCGGTCATTCACATGCTGGCGGAGCGTTTCAAATGCACCAAACGGGTTGGTATTCTGAAAGCGGAAAACGATTTGCCGCCCTCCGATCCCGACCGCGAACAGCAGCAGATCGAGCGGCTGCGCGCGCTGGCGGTGGAAGCGGACCTTGATGCTGAATTTGCCGAGAAATTTCTCAACTTCATTGTCCGTGAAGTAATCCAGAAACATCTGGCGCTGAGGACCTGACAGCGGATGCAAGCGATCCCTCGCCTTGAAACAGACCGGCTGGTTCTGCGTGGATGGACCGAAGCGGATTTCGCTCCGCTGTCGGCATTCTACAGCGATGAAGAGTGCGCCCGCTTTGTCGGCGGCGTTTCGCAGCCCTGGGAAGTCTGGCGCCGGATGGCGAGCTTTATCGGCCATTGGCATTTGCGCGGCTTCGGCAAGTTTGCGCTGGAAGACAAGGCATCGGGACACTTCGCAGGCTATTGCGGCCCGTGGTTTCCGGACGGCTGGCCGGAGCCGGAAATCGGCTGGGCGCTGATGCCGGAATTTCAGGGCAAAGGCCTGATGATCGAGGCTGCCAACCGCTGCCTGTCCTATGTTTACGATGAGCTTGGCTGGAGCACCGCCATAAGCCTCATCGACCCCGACAATGCCGCCTCGCGGCGCGTTGCAGAACGGCTGGGGGCGCAGTTCGAAGCGCGCCAGCCTGTTTGTTTTTTCACCGCCGATATCTATCGGCATCGCTCTCCACAGGAATTCAGAATAGCTCTGAACTCATAATTTCAAAACACCCAAGGAAACATCATGTCCGTTAAAATTCGTCTTGCCCGTGGCGGCTCCAAGAAGCGCCCGTTCTATTCAATCGTGATTGCTGACATCCGCGCGCCGCGCGATGGCCGTTTCATCGAAAAAATCGGTACTTTCAATCCGCTTCTTGCCAAGGATGACGAGAACCGCATCATCATGGATGTCGAGCGCGCCAAACATTGGCTCGAGCACGGCGCACAGCCGACTGACCGCGTGCTGCGTTTTCTCGATGCTGCCGGTGTTGTGAAACGCGAAGCCCGTAACAATCCGAACAAAGCCAAACCCGGCAAGAAAGCTGAAGAGCGTGTTGCCGACAAAGCCGCCGCTGCTGAAGCCGCCGCTGCCGCTGCCGCCGCTCCTGCCGAAGAAGCGCCCGCAGAAGAAGCTCCGGCTGAAGAAGCCGCCGCTGAATAACGCACGATGCGCAACCACAGCCCAGCGCCGGACGGTATGGTCCTGATCGCCGAGATCGGGGCCGCCAGCGGCATCAAAGGCGAAGTGCGCATCAAACTGTATTCTGATGACCCGGCAGCCCTGACCGCCTATGGCGATTTGCAGGATGCTGCCGGGACGTCCTACCGCGTCATCCGGTCCCGGCCGGTCAAATCGGTTTTTGTCTGCGCGCTGGACGGCATCAATGACCGCGCCTCAGCGGAAGCGCTGACGCGGACCCAGCTTTATATCCATCGCGAGAAACTTCCCGAACCCGACCCGGACGAGTTCTATCACATCGATCTGATCGGGCTGGATGTGCGGCAGGCGGATGGCGAAACACTCGGCACCGTTCTGGCGATGCATGATTTCGGTGCCGGAGATATTCTGGAAATCGCCACGCCGGATGATGACAGTCGGATGATCCCGTTCAGCCTGGCAGCCGTGCCGGTTGTCGATGTTGCCGGCGGCTTCGTGCAACTGGCGGATCTGCCGGGCCTGCTTGATGAGCCTGATCCGGACGATCCTGATAAGGAGCTTTGACCTTGCCCGCCTGGCATGCCTCCATCCTGACGCTGTATCCCGACATGTTTCCAGGACCACTTGGCCTCAGCCTGTCCGGCCGAGCGCTGGAAAGCGGGCTGTGGCAATGCGACACGGTCAATATCCGCGATTTTGCCGCCGACAGGCACCGCACCGTCGATGACACGCCGGCCGGTGGCGGTGCCGGCATGGTGTTGCGGGCCGATGTTCTGGCCAGCGCCATTGATGCCGCAGCACCAGCGGATGATACCCGCCCGCGCCTGATGATGAGCCCGCGCGGCCGGCCGCTGACCCAGCGGCGGGTGCGCGAACTGGTGGCAGGACCGGGCGTGGTGCTGGTGTGCGGCCGTTTTGAGGGCGTCGACCAGCGCGTCATTGACGGGCGCGATCTGGAGGAAGTCTCGATTGGCGATTATGTTCTGTCCGGCGGTGAAGTGGCGGCGATGGCGGTTCTGGATGCCTGCATCCGGCTGATCCCCGGCGTGATGGGTGCACAGGCTTCCGGCGAGGATGAAAGCTTTGAAAACGGCTTGCTGGAATATCCGCACTACACCAGGCCGGCACTCTGGGAAGGTACCGCCATTCCCGATGTTCTGACCTCCGGCGACCATGGCGCGGTGGCGCGCTGGCGGTACCAACAGGCGCTCCAACTGACGCGTGAGCGGCGGCCTGATCTGCTGGCCGACGACAATCCACCGGATCGCCAGTCCTGAGTGCGCGGAAATCCTCTATTTGGTCTCGACAAAGCGGCAACACTGGTGTACATCGCGGCCATCTTTGAAACGTGCAAAGAAACCAGTCTGTGGCGAATTCGCCCGACAAGCTTGTAGATATTTGAAAAAACACTGCAAGTGAGCTGGCCTGAACCGCAAGGTTTTCAGATCAGCCGGGCGCTCTGGGTGTGGACAAGAGACAAACCAAAGCAAGATCGCAATCAACAAGGTGCTCTCATGAACATTATTGAACAGCTCGACAAAGAGCAGGCTGAGGCCATTGAAGCCCAGCGCAAGCTACCGACATTCTCGCCCGGCGACACCGTCAAGGTGAATGTGCGCGTGACCGAAGGTACCCGGACCCGTGTCCAGGCCTATGAAGGTGTCTGTATCGCCCGCAAGGGTGGCGGCATCCAGGAAACTTTTACCGTACGCAAGATTTCCTATGGTGAAGGCGTGGAACGTGTTTTCCCGGTCTATTCTCCGCTCGTTGAGAGCGTTGAGGTGGTCCGCCGCGGCAAGGTGCGCCGTGCAAAACTTTACTATCTGCGCGACCGTCGCGGAAAATCGGCCCGTATCGTCGAGGCCGGCAATGCCCGCGCCAAGAACCTCAATGAGGAACAGCGCAATCTGGTGTCCGCCGCCAAGGCTGTTGTCGCCGCTGAAAAGGCCGCCGCCAAGGACGCTGCAACAACCGATACTGCTGCAGAATAGGCCTGTGCCCAGCCTGTCCGGTTTCGGACGGCAGACACGAATGAAGGCGGCTCACAGGCCGCCTTTTTTATGGGACGCTTTTGTGGCCGGGTCCGGTTCTAACAGCTTGACCGGCGATGGCCATAAACCACATATAGAGACAATGACCGCATAGACATAAAGCCCGCATTCGGAGACGACAGATATGAGCGCTGCTACAACCATTTATGACAAGATCTGGAATGACCATCTGGTCCATGAACAGGATGATGGCACCTGCCTGCTGTATATTGACCGCCACCTTGTCCATGAAGTCACCAGCCCGCAGGCCTTTGAAGGCCTGCGCCTGACCGGGCGCAAAGTCCGCGCGCCGCAGAAAACCCTGGCTGTGGTTGATCACAATGTGCCGACATCGGACCGCTCCAAAGGCATTGACGATCCGGAGAGCAAGCTGCAGGTCGACACGCTGGCGCAAAACGCGGCCGAATTTAACGTGGATTATTATTCCGAGCGCGATATCCGCCAGGGCATTGTTCACATCATCGGCCCTGAGCAGGGTTTTACCCTGCCCGGCACGACAATTGTCTGCGGTGACAGCCACACCTCGACCCATGGCGCATTCGGTGCTCTGGCCCATGGCATCGGCACATCGGAAGTCGAGCATGTGCTGGCGACCCAGACCCTGATCCAGAAAAAAGCCAAGAACATGCTGGTGCAGGTTGACGGCACGCTGCCCGAAGGCGTCACCGCCAAGGACATCATTCTGGCGATCATCGGCGAGATCGGCACTGCCGGCGGCACCGGCCATGTCATCGAATTTGCCGGCGAGGCGATTCGCGCACTGTCGATGGAAGGCCGCATGACGGTCTGCAACATGACCATTGAAGGCGGCGCCCGTGCCGGCCTGATCGCGCCGGATGAAAAAACTTTTGAATATCTCAAAGGCCGCCCGCGCGCACCGAAAGATGCCGAGTGGGATGCAGCTGTCGCCTATTGGAAAACCCTGAAATCCGATGATGGCGCGCATTTCGACAAGATCATCACGCTCGATGCGGCCAGCCTGCCGCCGATCGTCTCCTGGGGATCTTCGCCGGAAGATGTTGTCTCAATCACCGGCGTGGTGCCGGACCCGGCCGAAATTGAAGACCTCAACAAGCGCACCTCGAAGGAGCGCGCTCTGGCCTATATGGGCCTGACACCGGGCACCAAGATGACCGATATCACCCTCGATCGGGTATTCATCGGCTCGTGCACCAATGGCCGCATTGAAGATCTGCGCGCTGCTGCGTCCGTGATCGGCGACCGCAAGGTGGCGGCGAGCGTGGATGCGATGATCGTGCCCGGTTCCGGCCTCGTCAAGGAACAGGCGGAAGCCGAAGGACTTGATAAAATCTTCAAGAATGCGGGCTTTGAATGGCGCGAACCGGGCTGCTCGATGTGTCTGGCGATGAATGCCGACAAGCTGAAACCGGAAGAACGCTGCGCCTCGACCTCGAACCGCAATTTCGAAGGCCGCCAGGGCTTCAAAGGCCGCACCCATCTGGTGTCGCCTACCATGGCAGCAGCAGCAGCGATTGCCGGACATTTCGTCGACATTCGTGAGTGGAAATAGCGGGCAACTGAAGATTAGAAATTTAGTGTTTATTTACCATTGCAAATCAACTTACATGGAAACGTCGTTTTTTGAGAGGAGCACACCATGACGAACCACCTGAAAGAGCTGTTGGAAAAAGCGCAAAAGCTGGAAGTTTCGTCTGAGTCAGAGCGTGAACAGCGGCAAAGTTTTGTTTTTGGAAATACAAACATCGAAAATGAACGCATCACGCGCGAGATGGTCGCAGAGATTGATGCGAAAATGGAAGCCGATGAACTGGCAAGCAAATAGCGGAATGATTCTGTGAATTCAGATCGCCACAGCGTTACTGAAAAAATAGACCTCCATACCGATCCAGATGCCGTCGCGAGGCTGGAGGCGGAAAATGGCATTCGGCAATTCAAAACAGCAGTCGAAATTGTCAAAGATCACATTCATGATCCGGAAAAACCGTTCACTCTGGGAACGCGCCATATTCTGCTGTTGAATGATGAGGCACTAAAAGGGATTCATCCCTTGGCTGGAACGTTTCGGAACACAGCTGTCACAATCAGCAAAAGTGATCATCAGCCACCAGAGCACTATCTCGTACCTGACTATGTCAGAGAAGTTTGCGATTACGTCAACAATAACTGGAAAGAAAAAGGAGCCATTCATCTGGCTGCTTTTGTTTTGTGGAAGTTAAATTGGATACATCCATTCGCAGACGGAAATGGGCGCACCTCTCGCATAATTATGTATCTGGTTCTAAATATTAAACTCCAAACTATTCTTGCTGGAACTCCCACAATTCCAGAACAGATTTCTGAGGACAAGACTCCTTACTACAATGCGTTGGAAGCTGCTGACAAGGCACACAAAGAGGGTAAATTGGATCTGACGGATTTAGAAAATATGCTCGAAAGCATGCTCGCGAAACAATTGATAAATGCGGTGAAACAAGCTGCCAGTTGAGCTATCAGCCACATGTGTTTGATCTGGCCCGCGCTGCAATGTCGTTCGACGGCCACCCAGGTGGACCAGGCTTTATTGGACCTCACTGGGGTCTTTGGTATAACCGTTGAAATGGCCATGGCAAACTGAGGTCCGAGTTCGAAGGTGAGCGTCGGTAGGCCATGCTCTGCTTAGGGACGGCCTGTCCAACTCGAGCTCGGCTACAATCTTCGTGAGACGCGCATGCTCCTGCGCCGGGCCGTGCATCTCCGATATCTTTGACCGTTGCATACCGCCAAACAGCTTGCGCCAGTTGTAAGGAACGGCGTCACGGTTGCCCACGCAACTGGCCGGGTTTGAGGGGAAGAAGAAATATGCACAATCAAACGTTGCCAGTTTCTCAGACAATAGACTATTAATTCGGCCCATATGGAGGCCACGACGTTGAGTCTGCGGCGACAATAATATGACAAAAAATGCTCAATCTGGTCGTGAGACTCGTTCCGACCGGATATTTCGCCGGACAGCCACGGTTGATCCCCAGGCAGGACTTGGTGCCATCGCCCGCATCACGCGGATGGCATTTCGCTATCCCGTCAGCGCGGGCTTGGCAATGGCGGCAACTGTGGCGGCGGTTTTGATGCAACTGTCGATCCCAGTCATCCTTGGGCGCGCGGTGGATCAGACCCAGGCGGTGGCTGCGGCAAAGGCAGCACCCGAAACGCTGTACCCGATTGCATTGCTTTTATTCATCGCCAGCGTCGCCCGTGGATTATTCACGCTTGTCCAGAACTACACTGCAGAATCCGTCGGACATGCGCTGGCGCGCGACATCCGAAATGCCGTTTACGGAAAAATCCAAAGCCTGCCCTTTTCGTTCCACGACCGCACTCATTCGGGCGATCTGATCACGGTGGGCATGCTGGATCTGGAAGGCGTGCGGATGTATTTTTCGACCGCACTGGTGCGCACCGTTCTTCTGGGCCTGCTGATCGGGCTTGGAGCGACGCTGCTGCTATCAACCAATCTGACGCTTGGCCTGCTGGCATTGTCATTCGTGCCTTTCGCGGGATGGCGCAGCACACTCATGCGGATGACGCTGCGCCGGACCTGGCTGATCCTGCAGGAACGGCTGGGGATGCTCAGTCAGGTGATGGAGGAAAACCTGGCCGGTATTCGTGTGGTTCGCGCCTTTGCCTCGTCAGAGCATGAAATGAAAAAATTTGAGGTCGCGTCCAAATCAGCGCTTGAACTCAGCCATGAAAGGATCGAAACCCGGGTCAAGAACACCTCTGCGATGACGATGGCATTCTTTGTCTCGATGGGATTGGTGCTGTATTTCGGCGGGCGCCAAGTGGCATCTGGCGAAATCACGCTGGGCACTCTGGCCACTTTCCTGACCTTCATGACCATACTGCAGATGCCGGTACGCCAGTTGGGCATGATGGTGAATGGATATGCCCGCGCATCGACCTGTGGCGCGCGCCTGTTCGCCCTGATTGATCACGAGGTCGAAATCGACACCGCGCCGGGCGCGCCGGGACTGAAGATCACCAACGGCACGCTGAAGCTTGAAAATGTCAGCTTTGCCTATGCAGGTGACACAGACCGCCATGCTGTGTCGGGCATCTGCTTCGAAGCCTACAGGGGCGAGACTGTCGGCATTGTCGGCCCACCTGGCTCGGGGAAAACGACTTTGATGCACTTGATCCCTCGATTCTACGATCCCACAGACGGATCGATCAGTATCGACGGGCAGGACATTCGCGACGTGACCCTGTCGTCCGTGCGTCAGGCCGTGGCGGTTGTCCAGCAGGACAGCTTCCTGTTCACCACCTCGATCGAAAACAATATCGCCTATGCCAATCCTTTCACCGAGACGCGCCAAATCCGCGATGTCGCAGAGTCCGCACAACTGCATGATTATATTCTTGGCCTGCCCGGCAAATACGGCACCATCGTCGGCGAGCGCGGGGTGTCGTTGTCCGGCGGTCAGCGGCAGCGCCTGTCGATTGCGCGTACGCTTATGATGAAGCCGGCGGTCTTGATCTTCGACGATTCGACGGCTGCAATCGATGCCGGGACAGAAAATCGTATCCGCACCGCCCTTAAGGCATATGCCAAGGATCGCGTGACCCTGATTGTGGCCCATCGGTTGGCCAGCCTGATGCATGCCGACAGGATCCTGTTTCTGGAAGACGGGCGGATCATTGAACAAGGCAGCCATGAAGACTTGCTGAAGCTGGGAGGGCGTTACAGCAACCTGCACGAATTGCAGATGCGCCCCAATGCCGAGATGCTGGCCGAGAAGGCAGACAGACGATGAGCCAGACAAAACCTGGTGAAGCGCGCGACCCGCACGAGGATGAAAGCCCGCGTATGCGCGCCGTTGTCGGATCTGACCGCATTGAGGAAGAGATTTTTGGCCGGGTGTTCGACGACAAGGTCACCCGGCGTATTTGGCAGTTTGTCCGCCCCTACAAACGCAACGTGGTGATTTCCGTTGCCGCCGTTGTAACCTTTACGGGCTCTCAACTGACGATCCCGCTCCTGATCCGCTATGCGATCGACAATGGAATGGCACCTGATGCGCCGCCAGCCATATTGCTTGGGATCGTCGCATTATTTACCCTCATCGTCGTCATCAATTTTATCGCCTCGCGCGTGCAGGAACTCGTCACCGGAAAAATGGCCGAGGACGTTCTGTTCGATATTCGGCGCGCCATGTTCAGCCATTTGCAACGCGTGTCATTGTCTTTCATGGACAAAACCGAGGTAGGCCGGCTGATGTCGCGCTTGCAAGGCGATGTAAACTCGATGCAGGAATTTCTTGAAACCTCGGTGCTCGCCATTGGTGATCTGCTGCTGTTGTTCGGGATTGTAGCAGTTATGCTTTGGCTCGACTGGCAACTGGCGTTGATGGTCCTGACGGTCATTCCGATACTGTTAGGGGTACGCATCTTGTGGCTGACCCGGGCCCGTGCCGCTTTCATGGCAGCGCATGAGGCCAACTCGATCACCAATGGGGCCTTGGCCGAGGCGATTCACGGCGTGCGTGCCATTCAGGCCATGAACCGCACCAGCTTGAATGCTGAACTCTATGAGCAGCTCGTGGACAACACCTACAAGGCCCAGTTGCGGGCCTCGAAATTGTCGCAGATCATGATCCCGATTGTCGACACGCTGACCGGCAGCGCTATGGCAATCGTCGCCCTGGCCGGTGGCCTGATGGTGGTATCGGGGCGGATCGAGGTCGGCGTCATGGTGGCGTTCCTGTTCTATATCCAGCGGTTCTTTGACCCGATCCGTTCGCTGACAATGCAATATTCCGTGATGCAGCGCGCCATGGCATCCGGTCACCGGCTGACAGAGGTTCTGGATGTTGCTGTCGATGTCAATGATGCGCCGGATGCCACGCCGCTTGGGGATAGTGACGATGGTTCGGTCGAATTTCGCAACGTGACCTTCGGCTACGATCCGGAACATCCCGTGCTCAAAAACGTCAGTTTCCGTGTGAATTCCGGTGAGACGGTGGCATTGGTCGGCCCGACCGGTTCGGGAAAATCAAGCTCAATGGCGCTGATACACCGGTTTTATGACGTGCAGGACGGCGCGGTTCTGGTTGGCGGACGCGATGTGCGGGACGTCACCCAGAAAAGCCTGGGACGCCATATCGCGATGGTGCTGCAAGAGCCTTACCTGTTCACCGGTACCGTGCGGGACAACATCCGCTATGCCACGGATTGGGCTGATGACGAGGCGGTGGTTGAAGCCGCAAAAGCTGTTGGCGCCCATGATTTTATCGAGGCCCTGCCACAGGGCTATGACACGATGCTGGCAGAGCGCGGAAGCAATCTGAGCCTTGGGCAACGCCAGCTTCTGAGTTTTGCCCGTGCGCTGGTGACCGATGCGAAAATTCTGATACTGGACGAGGCGACCGCCAACATCGACAGCTACACCGAAATGCAGATTCAAAAGGCGCTGCAGCGGCTGCTGGAAGGGCGCACCGGGTTGGTCATTGCCCATCGTCTCGCCACGATCCGCAATGCGGACCGCATCATTGTGCTGCAGCAGGGCCGGCTCATAGAGCAAGGCGACCACGATACGCTCATCGAGCACGGGGGCCTTTACGCGCAACTCTATCAACTCAACTACGCCAGCTTCGATGATCTGCCCGAAAAACTGTCCGTCGAAGACCGCAAACTTGCCACCTGAATCGATCTACATTTCGTCGTCAGATCATTTCATTGCGGGCCAGAGAAACCGATGCAAGCGCAGCAAATGGCCGCGTTGAAAATCTGCGCTCCGCCCGCGTCCGTCATTGGTAACCGCAAGGTGGCCGCGAGCCTGGTTCGGGCCTCGTCAACGAACAGGCGGAAGCTGGGCGGCTTGCCAGCCGGCACCACAAAAGCGCAGAGCTTCGGCTGCCGCGCTTTTTGTGGGGAAATTATTTCCGGTGAGGACAACTGATCCGGCATTCCTGTCAGTTATTCGAGCGTTTGGGCAAGGCCGCTGGCATCTCTGCTTTGCGGCTCAGAAACAAGATGTCCAATATGGCAACCAGAACGGCCGCAGCGATGGCTCCGGTGCTGGTGAGCAGAATGCGCATGACTGCGGCATAGGCAGGCGATTGGGTTGACAGCGCGGTGGCCACGAGCGCCACCGCAACGGAAAGCGCATATTGATAGACCATGCTTGGATGGTACCCGTCGATCATGCGGCTTCCGAAAAACAGACCCACCAGAGCGATCAACCCGAGCAGTACCGCGAAATGTCCAATCCAGGCCACGCCGGTCAGGACGATCAACGCAGCGATCGTACCGTAGAGCGTTGCGAGGCTGCGTTCTTTCGCTTCCGTAATCGCCTGCTTCCCGGTTGGAAACACCAGCACGTAGATCGCCCCGAATGCCAGGAGCATGTCCGACGCTGGCATCACGGCATAGAGCCAGAAACTCAGCAGCATCAGGACGCTGGCCCGGATCAGCGAAGCCGCACCATGATGGCCATCGGCCAACTGCGGGGCCATGATGTTTTGCGCGTTCGTGGCGGGCGGGATCATCCAGTAAAGCACGGGAATGACCACTGCCCCCAGTAATGCTCCCTGGGTAAAGCCATCCCGGAAGTAGAACAGCAATTGCGGACTTTTCAGAGCCATGATCGACATCAAGGCCGCGGCGATCACCACCAGCATCCCGATCGGGCTGCCGGTCCGTCGCACAACGTAGAAGCCGATCGTGAACACAGCGAATGCCAGCACCAGCATCAGCACTGGCGTCTCGCGCGTCAGTTCCACCAAAAGAGTCATGGCCCACACCACCGCGATGAAGAACACCGCAGCACCAATCGCCAGCTTCGGGTCGAACCGTTTGCGTTGTGCCGCCAGCAGGCCGACCGGCAGAGCCACGACCAGCACCGGAAACACTGGTTTGATCCACTGCACGGCGACAAAGCTTATGACGCAGAGCAGCGCCAGCCGGATGGCGAAATAGGGGTCGTCCTCAAGTCGGGGACGCGGTGCCACATACATCGGTCTGTCCTTAATACAGTGCGGTCAGCCATGATTGTATCCGTTGCAGGCCCGACGCGAGGGTCGACACTACGCCACCTCCGGTGGCATGCACGACGACTGATACGTTGCCGCCGACACGCGCCTTGCGCGGCCAGGCATCCATTCCGCCGTCGAGTTCGATCCGCACGGGCATCCGGCGCGCTGGTTCGAACCATTGCGTGCTCGGTGCGTTTATCGGCAGACCGCCGGCTTCGGAACGGCCGGGGTTGATTCCCCAGCCCAGGCTTTCAACCCTCCCGCCAAAGACCTGTCCGGGGGCCGCATCGAAGACCATGGTCACGCGATCACCGGCATCGACTTCTACCAACTGGTTCTCCCGAAGGTCCGCAGTAATCCAAACACCCTCGTCCTCGATGAACGTCAGGGCGGGTTGGCCGGCCCCGACGAATTGGCCGGGGGCCAAACGCAGATTGGTCACCACGCCTCGCCGCGGCGCGATGACCTTGGTCGACAGCAGATCGAATTCGGCTTGCTCAAGTGCCAGCTGCGCGGATTTGACCGACGGATTTTCGCTGCCCATCACGCCGAGGCTGCGCTCCGCGCTCTCGGACTGTGCCTCGGCCGCCTCCAGACTGGCCTGTGCATTGGCCAGTTGCGCCCGTGATGTTTCGAGCCGCGCTTCAGCGATGATCCCGCGTTGAGCCAGTGTTTCAGCCCGATCATTCTCCGACTGGACGTTCTCCAATGCTGCCCGCGCCTGCGCGACCTGCGCGTATGTCGCCGAAAGCTGAGCCGACGACGCGTCAAGCGATTGCACCGCCTGCTCAAGCTGCGCACGGGCTCGTTCCACTGCGATGACAAAGGGTCTTTCGTCGATCTGGAACAACACCGACCCTACAGAAATGATTTCGTTGTCGCTGACCATGATCTCTGTCACGCGACCGGGAACCCGTGCTGCGATCTGAACGACATTGGCTGACACAACAGCTCGCGAAGTGCTTGGCGCGTGTCGATCCGATGCGGCATACCATCCGGCGATCAGCGCCGTCACCAACAGGATAACCAGGGCGAATGGCTTGGCAGGGTTGCCGCGCGATCCCTCAGAAATCTGCGGCACTGTGACCTCATCGGTCGTATCTGAAGTCGTATTGGTCACTGGTCCGTCTCCCGGGTTGAATGGTGAGTTGTGCCAAGGCCGGCAAACAGCAATGACAGCGCACGCCGCGCCGCGGCTCGGCGCTCCGTGAGGGACGCACCCCGGCTGATCACTCCGAGCATGCGCACTGCGAAATAGATGTCTTCAATGGTCAGGCGAGGCGACACCGATCCCTCATGGATCGCCAGCGCAAGCGGTGCAGCGATGACGGTGCACAACCGTTTGATGTGGGGCGCCGACATTTCGGGATCCTCACGCAGCCTGTCCCAGAGCAAGTTGAGAGCGGGGCTGCGCCCGACCTCGTCGGCGATTGCGAACAGAAAGGCTGTGAACGCGTCCATGTCCTGCGCTTCACCTGGATCGCGTGTTTCGAGCCGCCGGAGCGAGTCCTCGACCAGCGCGAGTTGCAGATGCACCCGGCCGGGGAAATTCCGGTACATCGTCGCCCGGCCGACCCCGGCGCGCTGTCGCACCAGATCGAGAGGGGCATCCACACCTTTCTGAGCGAACACCTCTTGGGCGGCGACCAGCAGGTCCTCGCGGTTTTTTGTCACGTTTGCTCCTGGTGTCATGAAGCGCGTATGGACATTCTTGTCCGCCGCGTCAACGCTCATCGGACAAAAATGTCCTCGCACTTTCAAAGCTTCGACGGCCGCGCAGGAACAATATTGCACAGCCGGGCTACCGGTCATCCTCAAGACTGGAGGCAATGGATTGGATCAGAATTGCGATGCGCTTGACCCGCGCGGGCAGCGTGCGGCCGCGCCGGGACACCATCCACAGATCATGGTGGCGACTTTTCGGAAGCTGGACGACGCGAATCTTGTCACTGCCGGGATAGGCGTTTACGCCACTGCGTGGCAGCAGCGTGTAGCCAATGCCATGGGCGACGGGCGAAGGGATCTGGCTGATCTGGTTCACGAAGGTGCGGATACGTAATTTATCCGAACCCTCGAATGCGTCTGGAAAGTTCAGTGAGAACAGTTCATCGGCATAGGCGAAGCCGTCCGGATGCGCGATGAAACCAAGTTCTTCGAGCGCCTGAAAACTGATGGGCGAGGTCTCTCGATTGGACGGCAGAACCAGGCACAATTCCTCCTGCCCCAGATAGTCTGCATTCAGCCGCGGATGGTCTGGCTTGTGGTCAGCGATGCCCAGATCAAACCGGCCCTCCAGCATACCGGATACGACATCGGCCTGCGGTGTGGCCTGGAGCCGGATGGTCAGGGCCGGGGATGCCTGCATCAAGGAGAACAGGTGAGGATATAGCAGCATTGCGAAGCTTCCCGAACAGGCCACGATCACCTCTCCGACAGCGGGATCGTCGCGCAGGACTGCCTCGAACAGGCTCTGTTCCTCGACACGCCGCGCCCGCCCCATTGCAAAGACCGCTTCGCCGGCCGGTGTCGGGCTGAAGCTCTTGCCCTGACGCGAGATCAGCGGTTGACCGACCTGATCCTCAAGTTTGCGCAGATGCTGCGATACGCCGGGCTGCGTCATGCGCAGCCGCTCTGCGGTCCGGGTAAAGTGACCGGTTTCCATGAGCGTTGTGAAGGTCTCTAACCATTGGGCGTTCAGCATGGTTCATTACTAATCCTTATCAAGATCGATTGAAATGATTATTTTGCATGGCGCCCACGCCACCTTATCTGCGTCTTGATACAGAATGGATGAGGATCGCCAGATGCTGCCAACACCCCGCACCTTTTCGCATATCGGCCTGTCCGTCCCGGACCTTGACGCGGCTGTAAAGTTCTACGCTGGCGTCCTTGGGTTGTACACCATCATGGAGCCTACCGAAGTCACCGAGGACGACAGCGACATCGGCCGGATGTGTACAGACGTCTTCGGCCCCGGCTGGAAGCGCCTGCGCATTGCCCATCTGGCAACTGCGGATCGGATCGGATTCGAGCTGTTCGAGTTCGACGGCAACCACGCGCCCGACGAAAACCTGCCCTTCCGCCAGCACGGCACCTTCCATTTCGCCATCCAGGACCCTGATGTCGAAGGCCTGCTTGAAAAAATCGTCGCAGCCGGCGGCAAGCAGCGGATGCCGGTGCGGGAGTATTTCCCGAACGATAAACCGTATCGTATGGTCTATGTCGAGGATCCCTTCGGCATTGTCTTTGAGCTCTACAGCCACAGTTATGAGTTGACCTATTCCGCCGGTGCCTATTCCTGAATGTCCAGGCACGCAGTGCCGAATGTAACGTAATTTTTCCGTGACCGGCGCAAGCCCGGGATCGAACCACAAAGAGAGCCCTCCTATGACCCAATCCGATACCAAAAACCGCAAATTCGTTCTGGCCGAGCGCCCGAAGGGTGAGCCCGACGCCAATACGCTTCGTCTGGAGACCACCGACCTGCCGGAGCCCGGTAAAGGCGAGATGCTGCTGCGCAACGAATATCTGTCTCTCGACCCCTATATGCGCGGCCGTATGAGCGATGCGCCTTCCTATGCTGCGCCGGTTGAAATCGGCGCGGTGATGGTCGGCGGCACAGTGTCGCAGGTGGTGCGCTCTGAAGTCGACGGTTTTGCAGAGGGCGACTGGGTCGTGGCGTTTGGCAGTTGGCAGGATTATGCGCTGTCCGATGGCACCGGCGTGATCAATCTGGGCAACGACCCGCAGAACCCGTCCTGGGCGCTGGGGGTGCTGGGCATGCCGGGCCTGACGGCCTGGGCCGGGCTGACCCAGATCGGGCAACCGAAAGAAGGTGAAACCCTCGTGGTGGCCGGTGCCAGCGGGCCTGTGGGCGCTACGGTCGGGCAAATCGGAAAGCTCCTCGGGCTGCGTGTCGTCGGCATCGCCGGGGGCGCTGAAAAATGCAGCCATGTGGTCGAGACCCTCGGCTTCGACGCCTGCATCGACTACAAGGCCGACGGCTTTCCGGGCGCGCTGAAATCAGCCGTGCCGGACGGTATCGACATCTATTTCGAGAATGTCGGCGGTGCCGTGTTCGACGCGGTGCTGCCATTGCTGAACACAAGCGCGCGCATCCCTGTCTGCGGTCTCATCTCGCAGTACAATGCGACATCGCTGCCCGATGGGCCGGACCGGATGAACTATCTGATGGGGCAGATTCTGCGCAAGCGCATGACGATGCGCGGTTTCATCGTGTTCGATGATTTCGGTCATCTCTACCGCGAATTCGCCGAGCAGATGGGTGCCTGGGTGAAGGACGGAAAAATCCAGTACCGCGAGGAAATGATTGCCGGTCTGGAACAGGCCCCTGCAGCGTTCATTGGCCTGCTGAGAGGCGAAGGTTTCGGCAAACGCGTCATCAAATTGAGCAACTGACTTCAACCAACAAAAGGAACACTTCAATGAAAATTCTCATGGTTCTGACATCACACGACAAGCTGGGCGACACCGGCAAGAAGACCGGCTTCTGGCTGGAGGAATTTGCCGCGCCGTATTACGTGTTCAAGGACGCCGGTGCCGAGGTGACACTGGCCTCGCCCAAGGGCGGCCAGCCGCCGCTTGATCCGTCAAGTGACACGGACGATGCCCAGACCGAGGCAACGACACGCTTCAAGAGCGACGCGGCCGCGCAGAAGGATCTGGCCAACACTGCGGTTCTCTCCACCGTCTCGGCGGACGGCTTCGACGCGATCTTCTATCCCGGCGGTCATGGGCCCCTCTGGGACCTTGCCGAAGACGGCGACAGCACCGCGCTGATCGAAACATTCGCCGCCAGCGACCGTCCCATCGGCGCGGTCTGTCACGCCCCGGCGGTGTTCCGCCATCCCAAGGGGACGGACGGCAAACCCCTCGTCTCCGGCAAGACTGTAACCGGCTTCACCAACACCGAGGAAGACGCCGTCGGCCTGACCGACATCGTGCCTTTCCTCGTCGAGGACATGCTGAAAGACAATGGCGGCACTTACAAAAAAGGTGACGATTGGGCGTCCTTCGTGGTGACCGACGGCAAACTGGTGACCGGCCAGAACCCGGCCTCCTCCGAAGAAGCTGCGCGCAAGCTGCTGGCGCTGCTTTAAGACAGAGGATCGGGGCAGTCACAGTGTGACCGCCCCGCTCGCGCTGCTGCGCGCCGCTTTCGCCAGCGGCCGCGGCGGCTACTGAACCACGCATGGTCTCCCCTCAGATTTTCATCTCACTTTCCCGGCCCGATACGGCGTTCTGATACCGCTTGGATGTCGAGTGTCAGATGTGGCACCCCGTCCGATGTCCGCTCGCGCGTTGTTCCTGCGGGACCAATGACGCCCCGGATCCGCTTTCGGAAGTTTGAGAAACCGTCGAATGTCACAACATCTACAGCTTCATCAAGATCAAGCGTCAGACGGAACCAACCAGGGCGCAGCGACTCAACTGCGACGACAGTCGCCTCAAAGGGCTGCGACAGATAGCAACCCTGCACACGCCTATCCGGTGCCCACCCTTCGGGCGGTCGTTTCCCGATAGAAGCGTGAAACGCATTCCAGTCTCGGAAGCCATAGTGATGTGCCACCAGTTCAAGCGCATTTGCGTGACCGATTTTTGACCCCTGACTGGCAAGTTGGGCGCGCAGGCGCTTGGCGTGTTGTTTCGCCTCGGCTGACGTTGGCAGCTTTCGGTTCATGTCCTTTCCTCCGCAATTGAGTGGAACACACCCCAGCGAAGCGAGCCGATCCGCGCTGTTCTTGCCAGCACTGCAGCAGTCAGAACAAGCAGCAATGCCTCTGCGACGGGGCCAGCGGTCCAGATGCCAATTTCTCCCATGGTGCCTGCAAAGGTGAATGTCAGCGGTATCGCAAACAGATAAGGCTTTGAAAAACCCAAAAGGGCAGCGCGGCCGGCATCGCCAATCGCCTGAAAAAAGGCCGCGATCATCATCAGCGGGCCCGCCAGGAAAAACAGCGCGACAATAACCGGCAAAATCCGCGAGACCTCGGCAATGACGACAGGATCGTCGACAAAAGCTGCTCCGATCTGCTCGGCAAAAAGCGTCATTGCAAATTGAAGGGTCGCACAATAGGCAAATGCCGTGACGATCGCGAGCTTCAGACTGTTGTTTGATCGCAGCCACTGCCCGGCACCAAAATTATTCCCGGTGATCGTCTGCATTGCATGGGACAGGCCCAAAAGCGGCAGATAGGCAAAGGTCAGGACACGGGTGATAATCCCGTAAGCTGAGACTGTGGCTTCATAGCTTGGACTGTTGACGATTTGCAGCGCCGCCATAATCGCTGCGGACCCAAGAGCAATGCCAATGAAGTTCAGGCTTTGCGGGGCGCCCAGAGCAAGAATGCGACCCCATGAATGTGTCATTCTATGGTGACGAAGCGCCGAAAGGCGCAATATTGTCGTGCCGCGAAACCGAAATATTGTAATGATTGCAAGACCCAGCGACTGCGCCATGGCGGTGCCGTAGGCTGACCCCGCAACACCCATATCCAGTCGCGCAATCAGCACATAGTTGAACCCGATATTAGCCAGCGAAACCAGAAGGCTCATCGCAGCCATGAAACCGACCCGCCCTTCATTTCGCAACGTGTCGGAGTTAACCGCAAGCACAAACAGCAGCGGAGAGAACAGCACTGTAATGCGCAAATAAACCAGTCCCATCCCGGCAAGGTCTTCAGACCCGCCGGCAGCCAACATGGCAGCCTTGCGACCGAATAGCAGGAACAGCAGGATCAGTGTGGCCCCGACCACCAGGGCCAAGCCATGTGCGCCTGCAAAGACAGCGCGCGCCTCGGTCAGGCGATTGCCGCCGAGGTGACGCGCCAGGAGGCTGGACATGCCGTTGGAAACCAGGGTCGCAAGCGCCACGATCAACATGTAGACCGGGAACATCAGCGTGACAGCAGCCAGGGCATCCGGCCCGACATAGTGGCCCAAAAACAGTGCGTCCGCGACAGCGAGCAGACCGCTCATTGCCATCACAAAAATAATCGGAAGCGCCGTTTTGGCGTAAGTGACCACCAAAGGCCCCTCAAGAAACGTATTTTTTGGGGATTCAGACATGGCCCGTATTCCTCGTGCAATGATCGCGCAGCATAGGGACGGGAACCCGCGTTACCATCCGCGCGAAATGCGTGGAGGATTACAAAGACAGTCTCATGCAGAACTTTACCAGGACAAAAATGTCAGCGGGCGGCAGGCGTCAGCGGCCTGCCAATCTGGTAGCCGAGGGTGCCGGGTTCGTCAAGACGGTATGAAGTGCAGACCTTGGCTGCGCTGACGAAGTTGGTTGAGCCGGAGTGCTTCATGCGCCTGGCGATGAATGCCGACAAGCTGAAACCGGAAGAACGCTGCGCCATGACCTCCAACTGCAATTTCGAATGCCGCCAAGGCTTCAAAGGCCGCACCCATCTGGTGTCGCCAACGATGGCGGCAGCGGCAGCGATTGCTGGGCTTTTCGTCGAAATTCGCGAGTGGACAAAGCGGGCAGCTTGCCAGCAAGAGTGATTAAAGCGCGGAGCTTCGGCTGGCGCGCTTGTTTGTGGGTGAATGACGGTGATTAGGGGGGCCCGCTCTTGGTGAGCCTGCGCTGCGAGGCGGCTGATAGCTAGATTGGATCGAGATACGGACTTTCGCTGCGGATTGAAAGAATGGCCGGAAGGAGACCGGCTCTCGGCGGGCTGCTTTGAGAGCCCAGACGGCGACAAGCGGGCACAGCAATCGTAGAGAATGATGATGGCTAGGCTTCACCGTCGCCGTCGGCAACCTTGCTAGCCCCATCGTTCCCCGAGGGCGTGGTGAACACATTCGCCCCGGCTGGACGGATGCAGTAGGAAAGATTTGGCAGATGATAGTTGTCCAGCAAGTCGAGGGCGAAACCCTTTGCCATTTTGTGGGACATGAAGCGCTGAAGTATGTCGAAGAGGCCCCGCAGCGTTAGCGGCCCTACCCCGCGTTGCTGACGGTTAAGTGCATCAAACAACTGTATCCACGTGGCATATGCAGCATCGTTGCGTAGATTCACCGCCGAAAGAAAGTGCGCGAAGTGCCTTGCAATCACCAAGAAGTGTACTTGCTCGCATCTCGCGCTGCTGCTCAATCTCAGCGCTCGACGGAGCGCTGCAGGTTCTTCCGCACGCCAAGTTCGCGTGGCTTCCAGCCAATGTGTCACTTCGGCGCAAAGACGCCCGGCCCGGTTTGACCGGCGCCGCATATCACCACCATACGGGTCCTGATGCTTTAGCTGGAATAGCACGACCGTCCCGTCTTTCGGATCGACTGCTGCGAAGTCGATATCCGTGACCTGCTTTCCGCCCCGTTTAATACGGACATTGTCGACGAGGATCAGTCCCGGAAGATACTCGTTAAGGAGGCGGCGCAACGCACGCTGCATTGATTTTTCGCGCTTCTGCTGATTCCTGTCGTAGTCTGCCGGAAAGCAATGCCGAAGAGAATTCAGCAGGAAGGGATAGGCGCCAGTCTTGACCGAGGCGACAGATGTAATCCAAGAACTGTCCGAATACTCTATCAGGAACGGAATTGGCGCCATGGTTGGCGACATGATCGCTAGGTTGTCACGCCGCAAGGACATTACCCGCAGGATGGTACGCGCTTCCTCGCGGGTCGGGGGCTCGTATCCCTCGTATGAAGGTCCATACCTGTTAAACGCTTCGATTAGACTGTCCTCAAACTCCTGCCGAGGGGTTGTGATGGTCAAAATGTCCCGCAGACGCACTTGCGGGGCTTTTTGTATTAGTGCCTCGGCAAATCTCTCGTGCTTCAGGGCAAGCGACAGGAAGTAAGTTACGGCCAGAGTGTACTTTAGCATGGTTACACCACCAAACTTTAGTCCCCGGTGGAAGGTATCGAATCCTTCCTGGTGTTGAATTTCCAGCCATGCCTGTCCGAAGAAAAAATCATCTAAAACAGGATGCGCATCGTATCCGATGAAACTCTCCCGGAACACGTACACATTGTCGCGGAGCAAGTCGTTGATCTTGTCAATGACGCCACCAAAGGTCTCCTTCCCCAGCGCCTCTGTCTGTTCACGGTGCAGCCGGGTATAATGCTGCTCTACCTGAGCTTCATGCTGCTCCATATTGTAAACTTTGTCAGGCATGACGATGTCATACTGACGCTCGCTGGAGCGCACGATCTCACATTCGCCCGCCATCGCCGCGTGCGCGAAGCGCCGTCCCTGTTCAATTAACCCGTAGCCTCCAACAAGATCGAGCGCTGCAAGGATCAGAGACTCATCACTCTTGAAAGTCACCGTCGGATAGATGAAGGTCGGAACAGCCGACAAAACCGCTGTAATCAGCTTCGGAAGACCGAGTTGCAGCAGATGCATGTGAACATCGGTCTCTTCCGTCTGCTCGTTCCGGACGTAGTTGTAGTAGTAGTAGTCAAATTCCTTGATAACAGTCAGCATGCCTATCCCGGCATCGTCGCGTTCAATCTGCAACTTTAGGCTGGCTTCTTCAACTGCCAGCCTTTCCAGAAATTCACGTGCCACTTGCTTCATGGAGTGAGCATAGCACATCCGGCGCATCGTTCGTACCTAGGCCCGTTTTCATGAACGCTGAATTGATTGAGGATTCCCTTTTTCGCTCGATCCTGCTCCGCTTTGGGGAGGCGGTGATGGGGCGGGCAAACCACTTCGCCGCAGCGCAGGATACGACCACGAATAGATCGAATTGGCTCTAGCTATCGCGAGCGGAATAAGGCGGCCGTTGGATGAGTAGCTTGTGAAGGTTGTCAAAGGGCCGTGAGTTCTGGTCATAGACACACGATGAAAAGCGGATGCTGAAACATGTCCCAAGACCGCTTCGAGCCCATAGTGCATTTCCGTGCTGATGCGCGTATCTCTTGTGCCACTTTGGGCTGGGCACCTCGGCAATAAAGCTACAGGGCTACCAGTTCAGCAAGCTTGGCCGCGACGTCTGTCATGGGCCCCTCTGCAGTGCTCAGGCCGCTGCGTGAGCCTAACAAGGGGCTGACGTCGCGGAGAGCTTCATACGTCGTTTCATGCACGATGGGAACGAGCAGGTCACGGGCTAGGAGTGCTGAAAGCTCTTTGTCGGCGATACCCTCGTCATTGACGCGGCGCAGCAGCGCAGGGGTCACCAGCACTATCCCGACTCGCGACTTCACCAGTCCCTTGTCGATTTCCCGGAGCAACGATGAGCCGAGGCGGACGTCCTTCTCGCTAAACCAGACCGAGACACCGAGCGACTCGAGCAGATCATGCAGCTCCTTTGCTGCCCCACTCCGGTCGTCCCACGCGTGGCAAAGAAAGACGTCTCGAAGGTCGGGCACAGATGCTCGCTTCTCAACGTTTTCACGGACCGGCGTGAGCGTACGCACTTCACCGGCAGTGTAAACCACAGATGAGCTTGCTGGCGACCAGCGCGGCTTTGCGTAGCCGCCGGACCCGCCGACGCTGCTCCAGCCGCCCCCGCTGCTCCCCGACCGCGAGTAGGATGGGGACAAGTACGACCCGTAACCGCTATAGCCACGAGAACCGCCGCCACATGCGGGGCAGTTCGCTCTACCACTCGCTGTGCGATGGCCATATCTTGGTGCTGTGCATCTTGCCATATGGTCAAGGTAGCTGATTCCACACCCGCTCTCAAGCGCTAGCGCAACGACTTCGCCGACACTGCTGTGGCGCTGCTTCAAGCACTGTCTGGTACTTAGGATTGAAAGTGCCTGACCATTCTATCCCGGACGGTCACTCTGGACAGTCCCCGACCGCAAACTCCGAGTCGTGGCCAACGAGGCATCGCCCAACCAATGGCAGCTTCGTCCGCGTTGCTGCAGTTTAACGGTGGCTTACGCCCAGTTACATTGAGTGTCCGCTTTCAGCACCACAAGCGGACCACCGATCCAATTTACCGGATTGCCAGCTTCGTCCCGCAACACACCCCCCCCCTCACCGCTTTGCCTTGGTCCCCCGGAACCCGCCGCGCTGGCCTGGTTTGCCGCCGGATGAGCGGCCGACGGCTGCGCGGCCTCGTGGGGTGATTTCGGCGGTGGCGCCGCGGGGGCCCTTGTAGCCGCCGGTGCGGGCGTCGATGGCCTGCTGGCGGGCCAGCGGGTCGTCGCCGATGGCCAGTTCGGTTTCCTGGAGGCGCTTGATTTCGTCGCGCAGGCGGGCGGCTTCCTCGAAGTCGAGATCGGCGGCGGCATCGCGCATGCGTTTTTCCAGGTCCTGAATATGGGCTTTCAGATTATGGCCGACCAGCGGTGCCTCGGCCATGCCGGTGTCGACGGTGACATGATCCGCCTCATAGACGCTGGACAGAATGTCGCCGATATTCTTCTTGATCGATTCCGGCGTGATGCCGTGCTCGATATTATAGGCGACCTGCTTTTCGCGGCGGCGGTCGGTCTCGGCAATGGCGCGCTCCATCGAGCCGGTGATGCGGTCGGCATAGAGGATAACCCGGCCATCGACATTGCGCGCGGCGCGGCCAATGGTCTGCACCAGGCTGGTTTCGGAGCGCAGAAAGCCCTCCTTGTCGGCATCGAGAATGGCGACCAGCGCGCATTCGGGAATATCCAGCCCCTCGCGCAGCAGATTGATGCCGACCAGCACGTCAAATGCGCCGAGCCGCAGATCGCGCAGGATTTCAATGCGCTCCAGCGTATCGATGTCGGAGTGCATATAGCGCACCCGGATGCCGTTCTCGTGGAGATATTCGGTCAGATCCTCCGACATACGCTTGGTCAGCGTCGTCACCAGGGTGCGGTAGCCCTGATCGGTGGTTTCGCGGATTGCACCAAGCAGATCATCAACCTGGGTGGCGGCCGGGCGGATTTCCACCGGCGGATCGGTAAGGCCGGTGGGCCGGATGACCTGCTCGGAGAAGACGCCGCCGGTCTGGTTCATTTCCCAGCCGCCGGGCGTCGCCGAAACATAGACCGAGGGCGGGCGCATGGCGTCCCATTCCTCGAAGCGCAGCGGGCAGTTATCCATGCAGGACGGCAGGCGGAAACCGTATTCGGCGAGTGTCGCCTTGCGGCGGAAATCGCCTCTGTACATCGCCCCGATCTGCGGCACGGTGACATGGCTTTCATCGACAAACACCAGCGCATTGTCGGGCAGATATTCAAACAGGGTGGGCGGCGGCTCGCCGGGAGCGCGGCCGGTGAGATAGCGCGAATAATTCTCGATGCCGGCGCAGGAGCCGGTGGCCTCGATCATCTCGATGTCGAAATTGGTGCGCTGTTCCAGACGCTGCGCTTCGAGCAGACGTCCGGCCTTGTTGAGTTCCGCCAACCGCATGACGAGCTCCTTGCGGATGCTTTTGACGGCCTGCTGCAGGGTCGGCTTCGGCGTCACATAATGCGAGTTGGCGTAAACCTTGATCGAATTCAGATCCTGGCTCTTCTGGCCGGTCAGCGGATCAAATTCGGTAATCGATTCAATTTCGTCGCCAAACATCGACAGGCGCCAGGCGCGGTCCTCATAGTGGGCTGGGAAGATTTCCAGCGTGTCGCCGCGCACCCGGAACGTGCCGCGCTGAAAGGCATGATCGTTGCGCTTGTACTGCAGCGCCACCAGATCGGCCATGATCTGGCGCTGATTGATGGTCTGGCCGACCTTCATTTCAAAGGTCATCGCCGTATAGGTCTCGACCGAGCCGATACCGTAAATGCAGGACACCGAGGCGACGATGATGACATCATCGCGCTCCAGCAAGGCGCGGGTGGCGGAGTGGCGCATGCGGTCGATCTGCTCGTTGACCGAGGATTCCTTCTCGATATAGGTGTCGGAGCGCGGCACATAGGCTTCGGGCTGATAATAATCGTAATAGGAAACGAAATATTCCACCGAATTATTCGGGAAGAAATTCTTGAACTCGCCGTAAAGCTGCGCCGCCAGGGTCTTGTTGGGGGCGAGAATCAGCGCCGGGCGTCCGGTTTCGGCGATGACATTGGCCATCGTATAGGTCTTGCCGGAGCCGGTGACACCAAGCAGCACCTGATCGCGTTCCAGCTCGCCGATGCCGGAGACCAGTTCGGCAATTGCTGTGGGCTGATCGCCCTTCGGGTCGAACTCGGATTCCAGACCGAAGGAAATGCCGCCTTCCGATTTGGCCGGGCGCTGGGGACGGTGCGGCACCCAGACATCGTCCATTTCCTTGCGCCCGGTCTCGATCAGGCGCGACAGGGCAGCGACGGTGGCGGTGACGCCGGAATTATCCACCTGGTCGGCATCTTCCAGCGAGATATCGAGCCCGGAGACGGGATTGAGTCCGCCTGCAGCGCGGTCCCTGGCCGAAGCCGGTCCGCCGATGGAGGTGCCGCGCGCAGTCTTCAGGCCAGTTTTTTGGCCAGACTTGGAGCCCGTCTTTGAGGCAGCTTTCTTTTTCGGCTTCGGCGCCGGAGACTTGGCAGGCGCGTCGGCTTCCCGGCTGATTTCGTCGGCCCAGTCTGAAACTGATCCGGACATTGGCCCGGACAGGGGCGCGCCGGTCAGCGCCTTTTGCGGCGCTTCGGAAAATCCGTCTGATGTCTTGGTGCTTTTTGTCATCGCTGGAATATGGCGTGCCTGTTGCCGGATGTGAAGGTGCCGGACGGCATTTGAGGCAAGTTTGTCAGCCATGCTGACAGCAGGGTGTCAGCATGTCGGGCTGCGGCCGGGAAATCATCACATCCGCGCCGAATTTCCGCCGGTTGCGCTTGGGGCTGCGGCAATAGATGTTATAGGAACAGCACCCCACTCCCAATTTTCGTGTGAAGCAACATGGCGGATATTTTTTCACTGGCGGGCCAGAACCTGCTCTCTCCCGTCGTGCTGTTTTTCGTGCTCGGCCTGGCGGCGGCCCTCGCCCGCTCCGATCTGGCGATTCCCGAGCAGGTGGCGAAAACCATTGCGCTGTATCTGATGCTGGCGATCGGCTTCAAGGGCGGTGCGGGCATGGCTGCGCACGGCCTGGATGCGCGGCTGGCCGGTTCGCTGCTGACCGGTCTGGTGCTCTCGGCGGCAATTCCGTTTGTGGCATTTGCCTATCTGCGCGCCATCAGCCGCCTGCCCCGGGTCGATGCGGCGGCGGTGGCGGCGCATTACGGCTCGATTTCGATTGTCACATTCGTCGCCGCCACCGAAGCGCTGCGCCTGCTGGCGATGCCCTATGAAGGCTATATGGTAGCAGTGGCCGCGACGATGGAAGCCCCGGCGATCCTCGCCGGTCTGTTTCTCGCCAAGGGCGCCGGGCGCAAGCCGGACCCATCAGCGGCCTCCGGCAGCGCTGCTGAGGGCGTGCCATTTCGCGAGATATTGCTGAATGGCTCAATCGTGATGCTGATCGGGGCCTTTGCCATTGGCTGGATGACCGGCGCAGAGGGCCTGCGCAAGATGGAAAGCTTCATCGTCAGCCCGTTTCAGGGCGTGCTGGCGCTGTTTCTGCTGGATATGGGCATCATCGCCGGGCGCGGCCTGCGCCAGAGCCGCAAGGTATTGACCCTGCCGGTGGTGGTGTTTGCCATGACGATGCCGGTCATCGGAGCGCTGATTGCTGCGCCTTTCGGCTGGCTGCTTGGGCTTTCGGCAGGCGGTGTTGCGCTGCTGTGCACGCTGGCGGCGTCGGCGTCTTATATTGCCGTGCCCGCCGCCATGCGCGTTGCCCTGCCCGAGGCCCGGCCGAGCATTTATCTGACGCTGTCACTGGGCGTCACATTCCCATTTAACCTGACAATTGGTATACCTTTGTACAATCTGATGGGGACCTGGATTGCGGGATGACAGCATGACACAGACATTTCGCAAAAAGCGGCTGGAAATCATTGTCGAGGAACCGATTCTGGGGCGGCTGACTGACGCGCTGATCCGCGAGAAGGTCACCGGATACACCATTGTTCCAGCGCTCGGCGGCTACGGATCAGCCGGGCCGTGGCATCGCGAGAATGCGCTTTCGCGCGCCGGACACATGGTGGTTCTGGTCTGTATCCTCGATGAACGCCTGGTGGAAACTGTGCTGAGTGCAGCCTATGGTATAGTCTCGCGGCAGATTGGAATCGTAACCCTGTCGGATGTCGAAGTGGTGCGTCCGGACCTGTTCTGAAAGGCCGCGCTGCGGCGTCCAGACCAATCATTGCGGCTTACAGAAAAAACCTGTTCAGGAGAGACTTGATGGCCACAGTACCGGGAAACGAATCGCTGTTTACCGAGCCGCTAATCCTGCTCGGGGCTGCGGCGCTGGCGGTTCCGATTTTCAAGCGGCTGGGCTTCGGTTCGGTGTTGGGATATCTCGCTGCGGGCGTCATCATCGGTCCGTTTTTCAAACTCATCACCGATGCAGAATCGATTCTGAAAGTGGCGGAGCTGGGCGTGGTTCTGCTGCTGTTTGTAATCGGCCTGGAACTGAAACCATCGCGGCTGTGGAGCATGCGGCGCGATATATTCGGTCTTGGCAGCGCGCAGGTTGTGCTGACCGGTGCGGCGCTGTCCGGGCTGGTCTATCTGTTCGGCAAAAGCTGGCAGTTTTCCATTGTCGTCGGGTTGGGGCTGGCGCTGTCATCGACCGCGATTGCAATGCAGACCCTGAATGAACGCGGTGAATTGTCCCAGCCCTACGGCCAGAAAAGCTTTTCGATTCTGCTGCTGCAGGATCTGGCCATCGTGCCGCTGCTGGCGCTGGTCGCCTTTGTTGCGCCCTACCGCAATGAAAGCGGCGAATCCCTGGGCTGGACCAGCGCCTTTATGGAACTCGGCATGATTGTCGGCAGTGTTGTGGCGCTGGTGCTGATCGGACGGCATCTGCTGAATCCGATGTTCCGCATTCTGGCCAATTCCAAAGCCCGCGAAATCATGACCGTAGCCGCGCTGCTGGTGGTGTTCGGTGCTGCTGCATTGCTGGAATTTGCCGGTATGTCGAGCGCGATGGGGGCTTTTCTGGCCGGTGTAATGCTGGCTGAATCCTCGTTCCGCCACGAGCTGGAAGCCGATATCGAGCCGTTTCGCGGGCTGCTGATGGGTCTGTTTTTCATGGCGGTCGGAATGTCGCTCGATCTTGCCATCATCTATCAGAACTGGGCGCTGATCGGCGGCACCGCGCTGTTGTTCATGATCATCAAGGGTGCCATCCTCTATGGTCTGGGGCGAATCTTCCGGCTCGGTCATGCCGTCTCTGTGCGCGTCGCAATGCTGCTGCCGCAGCATGGCGAATTTGCCTTCGTGCTGTTTACAGCCGCCGTTGCGGCCGGTTTAATGAGCACCACGGATTCCTCGATCCTGACCTCCATTGCAACCATCACCATGGCGCTGACGCCGGTGGCCTTGAGCTTTGCGCCGAAACTCATTCCCAAGGTCGAAGGCGAGGAATATGAGGACGATTTTTCCGATGTGACGGGCAATGTCATCCTGATCAGCTTCGGTCGCTTCGGGCAGGTTGTGTCGCAATTGCTGCTGGCGGAGCGGATTGACGTGACCATCATCGACAACAATGCCGAGCGGATTCGCAGTGCAGCGAAATTCGGTTTTAAAATCTATTATGGCGATGGGCGGCGGCTCAATGTGTTGCGGGCGGCGGGTCTGGACCGCGCCCGGATGGTGATCATCTGCACCGATGGTGCAGCACCAACCTCGCAAGTCGTGCGGATGGTGCAGAAACATGCGCCTCAGGCCAAGGTCTATGTGCGCAGCTTTGACCGGCCGCATTCGATTGCCCTGCGCCAGAACCATGTCGATTTTGAAATCCGCGAATCCGTGGAATCCGCGATGCGGATGGGAACCGAAGCCCTGAAAGGGCTCGGCGTGCCACCAGAGCGCATTGATGAAATTGCGTCAGATGTGCGCAAACGCGACGAGTTGCGGTTGCAGATGCAATCCGGCGGCGATCTTCAGGCCGGGCTGGACACGCTGCACACCAATATGGTCACGCCGGAGCCGCTCGTGGCACCGGAGCGTTCCGCCATTCCGCTCACCAAGGAGACCGGAGAGTTGGTCGACGAACAGCCGGCGGCCGCAGACGAGCCGGCGAAGGTACTGTGATATTGGCCCGGCGCTTACAGATGGAAATTGAATGACCAGCAACGAAACGCGCCCATCATCTGCCCCTGGCCCTGACTCCAACCCTGCACCTGGCAAGGCCCGCTTTGTCGAAGGCTCGACGATGCGCCACGTGGTCCTCATGACGGCCACCGGATCGGTCGGTCTGATCGCGGTGTTTCTGGTCGACTTCGCCAATCTGTTTTACATCTCCCAACTCGGGCAGCAGGAACTGGCCGCAGCAATTGGCTATGCCGGCACGATCCTGTTTTTTAACATTTCGATCTGCATCGGCGTAACCATTGCCGCCACGGCGCTGGTGTCAGGCTATCTGGGTCAGGGAGACCGCCAGAAAGCGCGCCGGATGGCCGGCTCGGCGCTGGTCTTCATTGTGCTGGTGACAATTGTCGTCGCCGCATTGCTGATGAGTATTGTCGGGCCCTTTCTTGCGCTGCTCGGCGCCACCGGCCAGACGCTTGAGATTGCCAGAGGATTTCTGCTGATCGTCCTGCCCTCGATGCCGCTGATCGGGCTGGGCATGTGCCTCAGTGGCCTGCTTAGGGCGCAAGGCGATGCCAAGCGCGCCATGTATGTCACGCTCGGTGCCGGATTTGCTGCTGCGCTGCTCGATCCGCTGTTCATTTTCGGATTTGACCTCGGCGTGACCGGTGCAGCGATAGCCACGGTGTGTTCGCGAATTGTGATGGTTGCAACCGGGTTTTATGGGACGGTGGTGGTGCATGACATGGTGGGCAGACCGTCCCTGGAAAATCTCAAGGCGGATGCCGGTGCGTTGACGGGAATCGCGGTTCCGGCGGTGCTGACCAACATCGCCACGCCGGTCGGCAACGCCTATATCACCGGGGCGATTGCGCCTTATGGTGATGATGCGGTGGCCGGATGGGCGGTTATCGGGCGGATCATTCCGGTTGCTTTCGGTGCAATTTTTGCCCTGTCGGGAGCCATCGGGCCGATTCTCGGCCAGAATTTCGGCGCGCGCCAGTTCGACCGCGTGCGCCAGGCCATGCAGAACGCGCTGGTGCTGACCATCGGATACTGCCTGATTGTCTGGGCAATCCTGTATCTGGTTCAGGGATTCGTCATATCGATCTTTGACGCGACGGACAAAGCCGCAGAGCTGATTTCGTTCTTCTCGACGATTGCGGCGTTCGGATTCCTTTTCAATGGCGGGCTTTTTGTCGCCAATGCGGCGTTTAACAATCTTGGCTTTCCGACCCTGTCGACCCTGTTCAACTGGGGCAAGGCCACGCTTGGCACAATTCCCTTCGTCTGGGCCGGCAGCCTGTGGCTCGGTGCAACCGGCGTGCTGCTGGGACAGGCTGCGGGAGCGCTGTTGTTTGGCGTGGTGTCGGTTATCGTCTGCTTCCGGGTGATGGCCACTTTGGAGACACGCGACCCCGACCAGCGCAAGCCGGCCCTGTGGCGCAGCGAAGCATCGGCATTTTCCACCGCCAAGAGCGCAACCCTTCACAATTGACCGGCAAACCGCTATATCGCCGGTGAACACTGACGTCAGGAAACCGACCAGAGGAGACCCTAATGCTGGATCAGTTAACCCCGATGGGCGGCGCTTTTGCGGAACTGCGCTATCTGGATAATGACTTTTCGGTTGTCCGTCCAGGCAGCCATGTGCGCTGCGCAGTTACCGGCGCGCTGATTGAACTGGACGAGTTGAAATATTGGAGCGTCGAGCGCCAGGAGCCCTATGCGACCATTGAAGCTTCCCTGCAGGCTGAACTGGCCAGGCGTCAGCGCAACGCCCAGTGACACGGCTCAGTGTGTCCTAATCCGAAGCAGGGTCCGGCGCTGATTCTTGCATCAGGTCCTGAAGCATCCGGCTGATGCCCTTGGCCTCAGACAAATCCACTGAGATTTTCAGCACCAGCGAGGCCCGGCCAAGTTCAGCGCAATATGAATCCTTCGGCGCGTGGCGCAGACGGGCGTGATCTTTTTCCGTGGTAATGGGGACGGCACTCAGGGCATAGCAGCGTCCCAGAATTTTCTCGGCATCGGCTTCGCTATAAAGGTGATGATCGGGAAACGGCATTGTCTTGACGAGCAGACGGCCTGTGTCCGACAGCGAAGCAAAGAATTTCTCCGGCCGCCCGATTCCCGAATAGGCCAGCAGCCGGGACCCGCCAGCTTCATCCGGCAGCTTCTCGGAAATTATATGCCCCTGAAACAGGTCGACCTGAGAGCGCTGTGCTGCCGCGCTGATAGCGTCGAGACGCGCACCGTCACCCAGCACCACCACTGCACTGGCCTGTCGCAACTGCTTGTCTACCGGAGCGCGCAACGGGCCGGCCGGGAAACACAGGCCATTGCCCCAGGCTGTGTCTGAATCGATCACCACCACGGACATGTCCTTGTGCAGTGCCGGATTTTGAAAGCCATCATCCATCAGAATGACATCGACCCCTGCCTTGCTCAGAAGCTTTGCTCCCGCGATCCTGTTAGCGGCAACGACGGTTGGTCCCGATTCGGCATAGAGCAGCGCCTCGTCGCCCACCTGCGCGGCAGAATGCTTGGAATTGACCTGGAGTGGTTTTTTCTGTTCGCCGCCAAAGCCGCGCAACAGAAAGCCGGTCTTGTAGCCCTTGGCGCCAAGTTCCCGGGCCAACGCAAGAGTGGTTGGCGTCTTGCCGGCACCGCCGAGCACAAGATTACCGACACACAGAACCGGCCTGTCAGCTTTCCCCTTCGGGCGGCGTTTCATACGCCACGCCGTGACCGACCCGTAAATCCAGCCCAGCGGGGCAAGCAAACGGGCTTTTAATGAGGGTGTTGTGTGCCACCAGAATGCCGGTGCGGACATTTTAATCAGGGTCATCAGGCAGCCGTGTTGCAAGGATGTTTGACAAGTTCTGCGCTCTGGCTGAGCGCCCGCGCCAGGGTCGGCTCCAGGGCGGCCAGACTGCGGGCCACGGCGCCGCCGACATTATCCAGCGATTTCGTCGCATTGGCAGCCATCGATTTGGCATAGAGCGGATCTGCAAGGCAGCGCGTCACAGCAGCGGCAATCTGAGCGGCATCGTTGACGATCAGACAGCCATCGGCGCCTTCCAGAACGCCGAACACTTCGCGGAAGTTGAAAACCTGAGGCCCGCTGAGAACAGCACATCCCTGTTGCGCCGCCTCGATCGGATTGTGGCCGCCGACCGGCAGCAGCGATCCGCCGATGAGTGCCACCGGGGCGATGCTGTAAAACAGTCCCAGTTCGCCCAAAGTGTCTGCCACGTAGATTTCGCAGGATGGCGAAGGATTGCCGGACACAGTGCGCAATTCGGTTTTCCGGCCCTCCTGACTGGCCAGTTCGGCGACATTTTCGCCGCGCCTTGGATGGCGCGGAATAATGCAAGTCAAAAGGTTAGGGTGAGCCTTCTGCAATATGGCGTGGGCCTGCAGAACAATCTCGTCCTCACCCCGATGGGTGCTGGTGGCGAGGAACACCGGCCGTTGACCAATATCGCGCTGCAGCTTCGACAATTGCTCGGGATCAATTTTCGCCGCCGGCGAATCATATTTCAGATTTCCGGTGATCGCGATCTTTGCTGCGCCGAGTTCCTGAAATCTCAACAGGTCTTCTTCGCCGCGCACCAGAACCTGATCAATCCTGCCGAACAGCGAGGGTGTGGCCGATTTGAATTTGCGCCAGCGGCGGAATGAGCGGTCAGACATGCGACCATTGACAATTGCCGAAGGAATCGAGCGGGCCGACAGAGCCTTGATGGTCATCGGCCAGATTTCAGACTCGGCGAAAATGGCAAGGCTCGGCTGCCAGTGATCGAGAAATTTCTGAACAATAGAGGGCACATCCAGCGGCGCGTATTGATGCACAATGCCAGCGTGGTCGGAAGTCTTGTCGGCCATGGTCTGTGCGGCAGTTGTTGTCACTGTGGTGATCAGCACGGTAAAGCCGCGTTCGGTCAGGGCGGTGCACAGCGGCAGTACCGCATTCGTCTCGCCAACGCTGGCCGCGTGAACCCAGGCCAGCGGGCCTTCAGGGCGCTCCGCATCGGTGTGGCCCAACCGCTCCTGATGGCGCAGACCGTCTTCCTTGCCGGCGCGTTCGCGCCGCGCGATGAAAAGAGGCAGCAAAGGCCGCGCTGCCTGCATGGCAAGCCAGTAGGTCTGAAGTGCCAAGTCTCCAAGCATTCGCATCAAGAATTTTTTCCAACAATCTGATATGCTTCAGCATAGGCGCGATTGAGTGAGCTTTCCAATTCCAATCTTGCCTGTTCCTGAGTTTCCTCAGTCGCTTCCGCCGCAACCCGAACCAGATCTCCTGCCACAAAAACCCCACGGCCGAATGGAAGGGTAACCACAGATCTGTCCCAGGTGTTCAATCGTTTGAACCGGGTTGAGGCAAACGCGACCGGCAGAACCGGCCGGCCGGAGAGACGAGCCAGCGTGATAATTCCGGGACTGGCCTTGCGCGATCTGCCTCTGGGAATATCTGCTGTCATGCTGACACTGATTCCTGCACTGAGCGAACGGACCATGGCGAGAAGCCCTTTGGCACCGCCCTTGCCTTCGGCCTTGCGGCCCTGAGAGCGCCCGCCCGAACCTCTGATAATTTCCATTCCCAGCATTTTTGCGGCAATGGCATTGATCTCGCCATCGCGGGCATTGGAAATCAGAACCTGGACGCGGTGGTCTTTACGGCGGGCGAAGGGCAGCATGAAATGTTCGCCATGCCACATCGTCACGATCACCGGCATGTCATGTTCAATCAGGCTGTAAATATTCTCCGGTACCGTGCTGATGCGGTTGGTCTGGCCGACAAACAACAGATAGGTACCGGCACACCGGCCCAGCACGGTCTGGACGATCCTTGACTTGGTAAACTGCTTCAGCCGTTTGCGCATAGCTCAGTTTACAATCTTTTCAGTGTCCGAACCGGGCTTTTCCGTGTCCGAACCGGGCACAGGTGCCGGCGAAGTATCGTCCAGCTGGGTGTTGCAGAAAGCAGCATACAGACCGTTTTTATCGATCAGTTCGGCGTGGGTACCGCTTTCGACCAACTCGCCCTTATCCAGAACGCAGATCAGATCCGCATCGCGCACAGTGGTCAGCCGGTGCGCGATCATCAGAACCGTGCGCCCGATAAACAGGGTTTCCAGAGCTTTTTGTATTTTACTCTCGCTGCCCGGATCAAGCGCGCTGGTCGGTTCATCGAGCAGCAGAATGGGCGCGGATTTCAGCAGAGCGCGGGCAATCGCCACGCGTTGACGCTGGCCGCCGGACAGCAAGGCACCGGCCTCGCCGACGGCGGTTTCGTAGCCGCCCGGCAGTTCCTCAATGAACTCGTGAGCCGCCGCTGCCGTGGCCGCAGCGTGCAGCTGTTCCTCGGTGACATCCGTCATGCCGTATTCAATATTGGCGCGCACCGTGTCATCAAACAGGATCGGGTCCTGTGTCAGCAATGCGGTTGCAGCCCGCACACTGGCAATGCTTTTGGTGGCGATATCCTGACCATCCACCAGTACCCTGCCTTCCACCGGATCAAAGAACCGCATGGTGAGGTTCATGAGAGTGGTCTTGCCCGAGCCGCTGGGACCCACCAGGGCGACCTTCTTGCCGGCCGGAATGGTCAGCGAGAAATTTTTCAGAACCAGATTGGCGCCATCATAGGAATAGCTGACATTGTCGAATTGGATTTCGCCTTTTGTGACGCTCAAGGGCCCGGCGCTGTTGTCGTCATTGATCTCCGGTGCGTGGTCGATCAGCGTGAACACGCGTTTGGCCGCTTCCGTGCCCTGGGTCAACTGACCCTGCAGGGCCGCCAGAGATTTGAGCGGCTGATAGGCCAGCATCGCGGCGGTCATGAAGCCAGAAAAGCTGCCAAGGGTCAAAGTCCCGTTTATGCCCTTCCAGCCGCCATACAGGATAGCCGCGGCAAAGCCGACACCGGTCAGTGCTTCTGTCACCGGACCCATGGCGGACTGGGCGCGGGCCTTGCGCATCAGATGGCTGATGATTCTGCGGATCGACTCAGAAAAACGGGCTTCTTCCAGATCTTCCTGGCCATAGGCCTTGATGATCCGCACGCCGCGCAGCATCTGACCGATGATCGAGGACAGATCGCCGGTTTCGCGCAGCATACCCCGTGTCGATTTGCGTATCTTGACCCGCTGCCTGCCCATGAAATAAATCGCAAACGGCGCGCCCAGCATCACCAGAAGCGCCAGGAACCAGTCGAGTAGGAACATCGCGCCAACGAGAAAAAAGGCGGTCAGCCCGTTTTTGACAAGCGCTGTCAGGGTTCCTGCAGCTGCGTTGTTGACCATGCCGACATCGGCCATGAAGGCCGAAACAAAACGGCCGCTATGCATCGCCTCCAGATAGCCCAGATCCGCACGGGTCAGGCTCTGGAACATATCCATGCGCAGCGCGCCGATGACTTCGTTGGACACTTTTGCCAGCGCAATACGGCTGACATATTCCGCCCCGGCGCGCAGCAGCATGATCCCCATGACAGCGACCGGCAGAATATAGAGCAGCCGCTCGTCCTTTGCGACAAACACCTTATCCATGACCTGTTGCATCAGGAACGGCAGTGATCCGGTGGTCGCCGCCATGAAAACCATCGCACCCAGCGCGACCGCCAGCACTTTCCAGAGCGGCTTCAGATAGACCTTTGCAATCCGCTGCACCAAATCGGTGGCGGTAAAATCCACAGCGTCAAGCGCGTCAACTCCACGGGAAAAGCGGGCGGGAGCCAGCAAATCCACGACCGGTTCCGCAGAGGCCTGCTTTTTTTTCGATTTTGCGGTCTTTGCCAAATCTATACCTGTTCCACGCTGTGCACCTTAAGCCGACTTTAGGCCGACTCCGGGTCCATCAATCGGTGCAGATGCACGATGAAGTAGCGAATCTGGGCGTTGTCCACGGTCATCTGCGCCTTGGTTTTCCACGCGGCATAGGCCGTTACGTAATTTGGAAAAATGCCGACCACATCGAGGTTTTCCAGATCTTTGAATTCAACATCGCTCAAATCTTCCAGCTCGCCGCCGAAAACGAGATGCAACAGTTGATCTTTCGTGTCGTCCATTGTGCGTTATTCCTTTTCAGTTCCCGGAGCCAGCGCGAAAGTCCTTTATCTGATCAATGCCAAGAGTGGCCGCCCAAGCCGTTCGCCGGAGGCAAACAGCACTCCGTGCCTGGGTATTGGTGAATTATAGCTGATTGGCGCGCCGTTCTCACCCCAAAGCAGTCCACCGGCTTCATGCACCAGAAGATCAGCGGCAGCAAGGTCCCAATCATGGGCATTTGGCCGCGCAATGGCCGCCGACACTTCGCCCGATGCGACCAGCGCCAGACGATAGGCCAATGATGGAACATGGCGGGTTTTGATCGCGCCCATCTGCTCCAGTTCAAGACTTCTGTACATCGGCATTGATACGGACACCCGCGCGCCTGCGATTTCAGTGTCTCTGGTCGTCGCAATCTTTGCGCCATTCAGGAAAGCACCGCCACCCAGCTGAGCCAGATACATTTCGTCGCGGCATGGGTTGAACAGGGCTGCACTGGACGGCCGCCACACCGGTCTGCCGTGGCGGTCGGCCTTGCGCTCAACGACAGCCAGGCTGATGGTCCAGTCCTCAGAGCCTTCCACGAAGCCCCTTGTGCCATCAATCGGATCGACCACAAACAAGCGCTCAGCCAGAAGGCGGGCCTCGTTGTCTTCGCTTTCTTCCGACATCCAGCCATAATCGGCGCGGGCAGGTCTGAGTGTATCGTGCAGATAGTGATTGACCGCGAAATCCGCTTCGGTCACCGGTGACGCGCCTTGTTTCATCCAGACTTGCGGATCCTGACCGAAAAAATCCAGCGCGATTTTCCCGGCTGCCCGTGCTGCCGTGTCCAGAAGCGCCAGGTCTGCCGCCACTTGCGTGTCCGTATCAGCGCCCGGCAAGGGTCAGACCTTCAAGATAAAGCGACGGCGCGTTGGTCGCCCCCTTGATTTCAAGATCCGCCGCGGGAACCAGTCCGGCAAACATAGTTGACAGGGAACCGGCCAGGGTCATCTCACTGACAGGAAAGGCAATTTCGCCATTTTCCACCCAGAACCCGGACACGCCCCGACTGTAATCGCCTGTAACAAGATTGGCCCCGTGACCGATGAAATCCGTGACAATCAGCCCGGTTTTCATTGAGCTGATCATATCTTGCGGAGAATCCTCGCCCGGCTCCATCCACAGATTTGTCGCGGATGGCCGTGTGCCGCTGCCGGCAGCTGCAGCACGGCCATTGGATGACAGGTTCAGTTCCCTGGCGCTGTAGCCATCCAGCAGCCAGCTTTGCAGAACGCCCTCTTCCACCAGGTTCAATTGCCCCTGTGACAGGCCATCGGCATCGAATGGCCGCGACCCGTTGCGCCTTGACAGCAGCGGATTGTCGCTGATGGTGACCCCCGGTCGGAAAATCTGCGCACCGAGCCGCTCGTTCAGGAAGCTTGAGCCGCGCGCAATGGCGGCACCATTAATTGCGCCTGCCAGATGACCCAGCAGACTGGCGGAAATGCGCTTGTCAAACAGAACCGGAACGCTCTGGGTTGAAACTTTTCGTGGATTGAGGCGCTGTAATGTGTAGCGCGCGGCGGATTTACCGATGTCCTGCGCACTGCGCATGTCTGACAGATGTGTGCGACTGTCATAATCATAGTCGCGTTCCATAGCGGTTCCGGTGCCGGCCACAACGGAAACCGAGCGTGAATGCCGCGTGCCAAGGTAAGCGCCGGAAAAGCCGTCCGAGGTTACCAGGACCATGCCGCCCATACCAAATGCGGCAGAAGCTCCGTTAGAGTTGGTAATGCCGTCCGTACGTAGAGCGGCCTGTTCCAGCATCAGCGCAACTTCAGAAAGCGCATCAACGCTGGGATGGGCGGGATCGAACATATCCAGATCCGGCCAGCTATCGGCGAGTTGCTCCGCATCCATCAATTGCGCGAATTTATCTTCAGGGGCCGATTTTGCCATGGCGATGGCCCGCTCGATCAGAGCGTCACCCTCGGCGCGGATTCGACCCGCTTTGGTGGCCACAGATGCAACCCGCCGACCGCAGAAAACCCGCAGCGACACGCCGTCATTCTCCGATTGACCGGTATTTTCGATCTTCCCCAGCCGCGCTGTGATGCTGAGCGATCTGGATTTGGAGATGACGATATCCGCCGCATCCGCACCGGCCTTTACAGACTTTGTGACGAGGGCGTTGGCGTCATCAGTCAGTTGTCGGAGATCCGGCTCGACCGTTTCAATTTCGCTCATGCGCAGGGAGCACTTCTCTGGCGGTGTGATTTGTCCGCTAGTGTTTAGGGACTCAGATGCGTGACTGCAAGACCGTGCCAGCGATGGGGCATGCCGCGAGGCCAATCACCTGAACTTCCCAACACAAATGGTACAATTTTAGAAACTCCATACATGGACCGATAACCTATTGTAAAACAACATTTTTTTAACCAGAAAACTTAGCAACACCTGAACAGTTTTGGCGCAATTCTGGCGCAGGAAAATTCAACACTTGTTCATTTGAGGATCGCTTGTGAACGTAAGAAATTTCATTGGTATTGTTGCCGTCGACAAGGCGCATGCCAACGACAATGCCTGTGAAAGTCTCGGCGAACCGATTTACCCGGCAGCAAAACCGCAATTCACGCTGCGTAATCGGATTGATCCGAATGTCTTGCCATTCAAGGGACGGGTGGACCGGCTGGGGCTGATGCATCTGGATCACGAACGCGTTATCCTGCGGCACCGTCTGAGTTGCGGGCTGGAGCTGAACGTTAACGCGGCGATCAACAGCTATGAGATGGTGGCCGTGCGCATTCTGTCCTGTTACGAGGCTGATCATCGGATTTTCGCGCGGCTGGAACTGGTCCACTCCGATGCCGATCTGAATATCGTGTTGGCAGAGGCGGAATGTCCAGAACATCTGGCTGAAGACTGGTCACAGTGGAGCGAGTTGCTGGATTTGCCGCTGCGGCTGATCGGGCTTGAAGGCGACATCATCACGCCGCCCGGCGCGCTGGAAATGGCGAAATCGGACCCGCTGCCGCGCCGTTTCGGCAATCCAGTGGCAAAGCGCCGCACCCGGTTTCAGGCCAATCGCCAAACCGGTGCGGTCGGTTCGAATGTGGTAATGTTCTCCCCTTCATCAGAGATCATTGCACGATGCTGAATCGCTGAATCTGGAGCTTTTTGACTTTGTCAGTCGGCAACCGGCCGATGCTTCAGGAAGAGAATCTGTGTGTCGGCCATCTCGCGCCGATCGATGAGTTCAAATTCCGCCGGAACCGCCACATCTGCGTTCCGGCGTTCTTCCAGAACGGCGATGGCTCCGGGCAGCAACCAGTTGCCTTGTGACAAAGATTTCAGGGCAGCTTCACCAAAGCCATTTCCGTAAGGCGGGTCGAGCAGCGCGAGAGCAAACGCTCCAAGGTTTTCAGAGCCGCCAAGCCCGGTAGCGTCACGCCGGTAAATCTTGCTGTTGCCGGTCTGGCCGAAGGTCTCGACATTGGTGCGGATCAGAGCGCGGGCTTCGGCAGCGGCCTCGACAAACAGGCAGAAGGCCGCGCCACGCGACAAAGCTTCCAGACCCAGCGCGCCGGTTCCCGCAAACAGGTCAATGACGCGGATATTCTCAAACGACACGCCACAGCCATGTTGCAGAATGTTGAAAATCGTCTCCCTTGCCCGGTCGCTGGTCGGACGAATGGCATCGGAATTCGGTTCTGCAAGACTCCGCCCCTTGAACTTACCGGCGACGATCCGCACGCGGGCCTCCTGCGGGTTTTCCGCCCCGGCTCTTGTTCGGGCCAGCCTTGCCGGCTCCCGGCCTTTTGCCGCCGGGCTTTGCAGGCTTGCTCGTCGTCAGCCGTTCCAGCGCTTCAGCCTGGCGATCACGCGGTTTGGGTTTTCGCGTCTGCGGCCTGGGGCCGGGCCCAGCTTTGCCTGGCGCACCGGCCTTGCGGCGAGAAGCCGGGTCAGCTCTGCTGTTGCGCTTCTGTGCGGCATTGTCCGCAGGCTCTGACTCGGACTCAGGGCCATGAAAGCTGAGGCCAATTTCCGCTACCAGCGCTTCTCCGAGCTGGTCGCGCAAGGTGCGGCTTTTGATCTCCCGAGCAGAACCAGTCGGAAGATCGCCAAGCTGGAAGGGACCATAAGAGATCCTGATCAAGCGGTTCACGGCAAGGCCAAGATGTTCCAGGATTTTCTTGACCTCACGGTTCTTGCCTTCACGCAACCCCAGGGTCAGCCAGACATTCGCCCCCTGCTCGCGTTCAAGCAGCGCTTCAATGCCACCATAGAGAATGCCGTCAATGGCAATGCCATCGGCGAGTTTGTCGAGTTCGAGCTGTGAAATCCTGCCGAAGGCCCGAACGCGATAGCGCCGCAGCCAGCCGGTACTGGGCAATTCCAGATGCCGCGCCAATGCGCCATCATTTGTCAGCAACAGCAGACCTTCGGTGCTGATGTCCAGACGGCCGATACTGATGACCCGTGGCAGGTCTTTGGGCAGGCTGGCAAAGACGGTGGGCCGGCCTTCCGCATCCTTGTTTGAACTCACCAGCCCCTTGGGTTTGTGGTAGAGCCACAACCGGGTGCGGTCCTTTTGCGGCAGGGGCTTTTCGTCAACCAGAACCTGATCCTGCGGCGCCACATTATAGGCCGGGCTGGTCAGCTTGCTGCCGTTCACCGACACCCGTCCATCGGCAATCCAGCGCTCAGCGTCCCGGCGTGAGCATAGTCCCGCCCGGGCCATGACCTTTGCAATACGGTCGCCTTTTTCAAGATCAGATGTCATAACAGCCGGAGCTCTAAAGTTGAGAAATAATAATGTTCAACAGTTACATGGAATTGGCTTTCGAGGAAGCACAGAGCGCTGCTGATCGCGGGGAAGTGCCGGTCGGGGCGGTTCTTGTCAAGGATAATCAGGTTCTGGCCCGCGATGGCAACCGCACGCTGGAACTGCGGGATCCGACGGCCCATGCGGAAATGCTGATCATTCGCGCCGCTGCGCAGCAGCTTGGCAGCGAGCGTCTGACCGGCTGCGATCTTTATGTAACGCTGGAGCCCTGCCCGATGTGCGCTGCCGCCATTTCATTCGCCCGCATCAGCCGGCTGTATTATGGCGCACAGGATATCAAGGCCGGGGGTGCGGAAAACGGTGTGCGCTATTTCTCCCACCCGACCTGCCACCACGTGCCGGAGATATATGGCGGACTTGGGGATGCGCGGGCGGCCGCACTGTTGAAGGCTTTTTTCGCGCTGCGGCGTTAGGCCCATTCGCAGACGCACAACATCATCGGATCATTCGACCGCCTCTAGCGCATACTCTCAAGCTTGTCGGTGATACTGCGTTTTATGATGTCCCGGTCACGCTCCGCCGCCTGCAGAATATCTTTTGCCTTCATGAATTCCAGCACGCCGAATTCCTCGATCTGGGGGCGAAACAAGATATCCGGCCGGCGGCTTTTCAACTTTTCCGAGGCAATGGACTGCATCAGCAATTGCGTCACGCCGAAAATCATCTCCCGCATGGCAGGCATCGGGGCTTGCTGCCCGTCCTCTTCCACGGCCGGCGCTTTGGGGCCACCGGTCACGTCAACCGCGATGCACATATTGTCCCGGCATAAATGATCAAATGGCAATGGATTGACGAAGCCGCCATCCACCAGAATGCGGCCATCGACCCGCACCGGAGAAAACAGCACGGGAATGGCAAAGGACGCTGCGACCGCCTGATGCAAATCGCCGGACTGGAAGACACGCTCGCTCCATCCATAAAAGTCAGTTGCAACTACAGTCAACGGGATTTGCAGATCTTCAAATTTCGCTGGAATCAGACCGCCAACGAAAGTCTCCAGAACCACCGAGGGATCGAAATCTGTGAAAGACAAGCGCGGCAGGACGCGCTTGCCGCGCATCTGCCAGAACAGTTGAGCGGTTTTGGATCGTTTTGAAAACAGCGCCAGGGCTGCATCGCGGATCTGTCTGCCGCTGAGACCGCCGGCGTATCCCGCGCCGATGATTGCGCCAATCGACGTGCCGGCGATTTCAACCGGCTGTATGCCAAGATCATCCAGTGCTTCGAGCACCACAATATGCGCCAGACCACGGGCGCCGCCGCCTCCCAGGGCCAGTGAAACCGGAACAATCTGCTGCATTGCGGGCCTCATCATCCGTTTCAGACAGCACGCCAGCCAATGTCGCGGCGACAAAACCCCTGCGGCCAATCGATGCTGTCGACAGCCTGATAGGCGCGTTGCTGCGCGGCGCTGATCGTGTCTGCACGCGCTGTCACTGTCAGAACCCGGCCGCCATCAGCAACGATACGGCCATCCTGCTGCCGGGTTCCAGCGTGGAAAACCATCACATCATCCTGATTGGAGAGAAATTCAAGACCCGAAATGACACTGCCCTTCTGATAAGAGCCCGGATAGCCGTTTGCCGCCATGACGACTGTCAGCGCCGGCGCGTCGTGCCAATCAATCCTGGAATCTTTGAGGCTGCCCGTGGCACTTGCCAACAACAGCGGCAGCAGATCGCTTTGCATTCGCATCATCAGAACCTGACATTCGGGATCACCGAAGCGGCAATTATATTCAATCAGCCTGGGGCCATCTGCATCGATCATCAGACCGGCATACAACACGCCGCGATAGGGCGTGCCGCGTGCCGCCAGGGTCTTCAATGTCGGGGCAATGATGCGGTCTAAAGTCTGCTGCAGCACAGTGTTTGTAACTACAGGGGCTGGAGAATAGGCTCCCATGCCGCCGGTATTGGGCCCGCTGTCGCCTTCGCCGACACGCTTGTGATCCTGAGCGCTGGCAAGAGGCAGCATGTTTTCTCCGTCGCAAAGAATGAAGATGCTGGCTTCTTCACCATCGAGAAATTCCTCGATCACCACTCTGGCGCCGGCATCGCCAAACTGTCCGGCAAAGCAATCTTTCAGCGCGTCGTCCGCCTCGCGCTCGGTCATCGCTACGGTGACGCCCTTGCCTGCGGCAAGGCCGTCGGCCTTGATGACAATCGGCGTGCCTTGCTCTGCCACATAGGCTCTGGCCTGCTGCAAATCTGAAAAATGGCCAAAACCGGCAGTCGGAATCGCCGCTTCGTCACACAGCGCCTTGGTGAAATATTTGGACCCTTCCAGTTGCGCTGCGGCCTGGCTCGGCCCGAATGCGGCAATGCCGGCCTTGTTCAACACATCAACCAGCCCCTCGACGAGCGGCGCTTCAGGACCGACCACGACCAGATCAATGCTCTGGTCTTTGCAGAACTGCACAATGGCAGCAGGATCGTCTGCACGAACGTCACTCGGCTGGCTGATGGCAAGCAATCCGGGATTGGCCCCGGTTGACCACAGCGAGCTTAGAAGCGGAGACTGCGCAAGTTTCCAGCCCAGCGCGTGCTCACGGCCGCCATGGCCGATCAGAAAAACATTCATGAGACTGTTTCCATCTTTCCATTGCCCGGCCTTGTCAGCGACGTTGCCTTCGTTATTACCTCGGCGCGATTCCCACCTGGTTCTGCGCCTAACATGCAGAACCACGCGGGTAAAGCCAGCACAAACGCGGTTAAAGCCTTGACGGATTGTTGATTGCAAGCCATGTCTCAGCGGAATGAACGAAACAACAAATCATCTGAAAAAAAGCGTTGCCGACGCGGTCAGTGGCCATTGGGTCGACACCAGAGCACCGGAATGGTTGCGGCCCTATGCACGGCTGGCCCGCTGGGACCGGCCGATCGGCTGGTGGCTGCTGCTGCTGCCCTGCTGGTGGTCGGTGGCCTTGGCGGCAAATCTGGCCGGCACTTCGCTGAATTTGTGGCATTTGTTGCTGTTCCTGATTGGCGCCATTGCGATGCGCGGCGCCGGATGCACCTATAATGATCTGATAGACCGGGATATTGATGCCCAGGTGGCGCGGACCCGGTCGCGGCCCTTGCCGTCCGGACAGGTCACCATCAAGCAGGCGCGGATATTCCTGCTGTTGCAGGCCCTGACCGGCATGGTGGTGTTGTTGCAATTCAACCAGTTTGCCGTTTTGCTCGGGCTTGGCTCGCTGCCGATTGTTGCAATTTATCCCTTCATGAAGCGCATTACCAACTGGCCGCAGATCGTGCTCGGCCTGGCGTTTTCCTGGGGCGCATTGATGGGTTTTGCAGCGCGTTTTGGCGCGCTCGACCAGGCCGCACCCTATCTGCTTTATGTCGCGGCAATCTTGTGGACCATCGGTTATGATACGATCTACGCCCATCAGGATCAGGAAGATGATGCCCTGATCGGAGTGCGTTCAACCGCCCGGACCTTCGGTGCCAGTTCGCAAATTATGATCGGCCTGTTCTTCGCCGGTGCTGTGCTGTTTGCGGCGCTTGCAATCTTCGCGTCGGGCGGCGGCATATATGCCGCGCTCGGCCTGACCGGCTTTGCCGTTCATCTGGGCTGGCAGGTGGCGTCCCTGCAGCCGGGGAACGCTGATCGCTGCCTGATGCAGTTTCGCTCAAACCGCAATGCCGGCCTGCTGCTGTTTGCCGGCCTTGCGCTGGAAACGCTGTTTTAGTTCGGTTTATCCTCTGCCGATAAACGGCATGTCTCGTGCCATGATATTCATGAACTGCACATTGGTGTCCAACGGCAATTCAGCCATTTGCAGAATGGCATTGGCGACATGCATCACATTTATGGTCGGCTCCGGTTTAACCGAGCCATCGGCCTGAGGCAGACCTTTGGCGAAATGCGCTGTCATGTCGGAGGCGGCGTTGCCGATATCAATCTGCCCGCAAGCGATATTGTGCACCCTGCCATCCAGGGAAATGGTGCGGGTCAGGCCGGTCACTGCATGTTTGGACGCGGTGTAACTGGCAGAGCCGGGACGCGGCACATAGGCCGAAATGGAGCCATTATTGACAATCCGGCCGCCTTGCGGATCCTGATCGCGCATCCAGCGATAGGCCTGATTTGCAACAAGAAACATGCCGTCGAGATTGATGTCCATGACCTTGCGCCAATCTTCAAAAGTAAGATCGCCGAAATTGGTTGCACGGCCGGAGACGCCAGCGTTGTTGAACAGCACATCGAGCCGAGGCAGGCGGGCTTTCAGATCCGCAAACATGGCTTCAACTGACGCCGGATCGGACACATCGGCAGCAGAGGCGATGATTTTTCCCGGAAGACCCGAGCCCATTTCAATGGTCTCTTCCAGAGCCTGCAGGCGCCGTCCGCAGACCGCAACCTGATATCCGGCGCCAGCCAGGGTCAAGGCCGTTGCGCGTCCGATGCCGGAACTGCCGCCGGTGATAAGGGCTGTTTTTTGCGTTGTGCTATTTGCCATGTGTGCTCTCCAATTGCTGTCCCGGTGTAGCGGAAGCTATGCCGGGGAAGCAAGCCCCAGTCTTGATCAGCGGCGGCCGAATAATTTCTCGATGTCGGTGAGCTTCAACTCGACATAGGTGGGGCGGCCATGATTGCACTGGCCGGAATTGGGTGTGGCTTCCATATCCCGCAGCAAGGCATTCATTTCCTCGGCTCTGAGCCACCGGCCGGAGCGCACAGAGCCGTGACAGGCCATGGTGGCCGCGACGTAATCTAGCCGCTCTGCCAGCCGGGTGGAGGCATCCAGATCGGCCAGATCATCGGCGATATCGCGCACCAGGCCGGATATGTCCGTGTCGCCCAGAAGCGCCGGCGTCTCACGGACGCAGATCGCGCCTGGACCAAAGCGTTCCAGATGCAGACCCAGATCCGCAAGTTCGCCGGACCGCGCTTCCAGGCGGTCGACATCTTCTTCCGGCAGATCGACAATATCCGGTATCAGCAGCATCTGCGTGGCCACATTCTTGCTGGCCAGCGCGGCTTTGAGCCGTTCGTAAACAAGCCGCTCATGGGCGGCATGCTGATCGACAATGACCAGACCGTCCCGGGTTTGCGCGACAATATAATTTTCATGAATCTGGGCGCGGGCGACCCCAAGAGGAAGATCGGCATCTGCCAACTCGCTTGCTGGCACCTGCATCGCTCTGGTGTCAGCTGATGGATTTCTCAATGCATCAAAGCTGCTGCTGCCCGAGAACGGCTGATTGGGCGGCTGATACGGCGTCTGCGCCGGTTCTGATAATTCCGACTGCGGCATCTCGGCAAGATCGCCGCCGGGTCTGAAAGCGGATTGGCGCCAGTCAGCCGCTGCGGCTGTCGGTAAGTGACGACGCGCCAGCAGGGCCAGTGCTTCTGACCCGCCGGTGGTGGCCGAGCGGTGGCCCGTCCCGGCCATGGCTTCACGAATCGCACCGACAATCAGCCCGCGCACCAGCGCAGCATCGCGAAATCTGACATCAGCTTTGGCAGGATGTACGTTGACATCGACCTGATGTGGATCAAGATCGACAAACAGCACCGCGACGGGATGACGGTGTTTAGACTGGAAATCGGCATAGGCACCGCGCAGCGCGCCGTGCAATTGCCTGTCTCTGACAGGGCGTCCATTGACGAAGAAGAATTGCTGCAAAGTATTGGCGCGGTTGTAGGTCGGCAGCGCGGCAAAACCGGTCAGACGCACGCCCTCGCGCAATGCATCAATGGGCACGGCATTGTCGCGGAACTCCTTGCCCATCACCTGGGCTATGCGCGCCAGCAAAGCGCCATCGCCGGTCGCGGAGCCGTAATCCAGCGCGGTGCGGTCAGAGCCGTTCAGCGAAAACCGCACATGCGGATGCGCCAGAGCAAGCCGCTTGACGACATCGGTTATGGCTGCGGTTTCGGCACGGTCACTTTTGAGAAATTTCAGCCTTGCCGGGGTGGTGAAGAAAAGATTGCGGACCTCAACCTGTGTACCGGGGTTCAGCGCAGCGGGTGTGGTCGCAGATTTGCGGCCGCCATCAATGGTAATCTCCCAGCCGGTGTCGTCACCCTGCTGGCGGCTGGCGATGCACAATTCGGCAACCGATCCGATGGACGGCAGAGCCTCGCCGCGAAACCCCAGGCTTTGAATGTCGAACAGATCATTTTCATTGAGCTTGCTGGTGCAATGCCGTTCAACCGCCAGGGCGAGGTCTTCGGCAGTCATGCCAACACCATTATCGCTGATACGCATCATGGTCTTGCCACCGGATGCGGTGACAATGTCAACACGCGTCGCCTGCGCGTCGATGGCGTTTTCAACCAATTCCTTGATGACACTGGCGGGGCGCTCCACCACCTCGCCGGCGGCGATGCGGTTGATGGTTCCCTCCGATAGATGCCGGATGGTCATGAAAGGGCTCCCGGCACAATGGGCCATGGGGTTGTAGCCGGAGCACGTTCAAACGCAGTCCGGTGATTCGGTCACCCTATTATAGAGGGACTGCAGCGATCAGTTGCGGAAGCGTTTCCACAGCGATCCAAACAATGTCCGAGGTTCGGTATTTTCCTCAAAACTGTCCGGCTGTGGCGCATTAGGCGATGGCGTGCGGTAATCCACGGGGGGATCGGTCAGATATTTGCGTTTGGTCGGATCGCCCGAGCTCATAGCGGCGCGCTGCTCGCGAAATTTGCGTTGTGCTTCAAGCCGTTGCGCCGTGTTCATTTCGGTCACGTCAATCGGGCTGACATTCGAATCCGGCTGCGAGGCGCCATGGGCAAGTCTGCCACGGCGAAACTCTTCCGGTATCTCGCCGGAGGTATTCACCGCAGTTTTGCGGTCAGGATCATCAGGCCATGCTGCGGTTTGCGACAAGGAGGCTTTTTGTTCCGGCGGCGGCAATTGCGTGTCTGGCGGCAGAACCAGATCAGCGCGCGCCTCATATTCGATCGGATCTTTTTTCTTTTTCGAGCCGGTCAGATTGCCCGTCAGTTCCTCAAACATTGCCATTTCAGGTGCCCGGCCGGTACCGTAGGTCGGCGAACCACATCCCGACAATGCCAAAACCGAACCGATCAGCCCGAAAGCGGCTGTTGCCCTGGCAGTATTTTTGAAGGACTTAACGACGGTCAATGCAACACCCGTTTCAACTCGCAATGAAATTTTGAACCTCTGTATTCTACAGAAATCCTTAATTAAACTTCAACTCTTCGCTGCTTTTGTGCAACCAAGATGGCGCAATTAAGACATGTCCTGTTTGTCAGCAGGCTGCCCCGGCCATACCATCTCATACAGGAGCACGACAAAACCTGCAACGATTGCAACGTCAGCAATGTTGAAGATATACCAATAAAAATCAAATGCGTGCAGCGAAACAAAATCCGCCACCGCACCATAGATGACGCGGTCGATTGTGTTGCCAATTCCGCCGCCAATTACCAGCGTCGCTCCCAGCACGAAGCTGCGCGTCTCAACCCGGTTTGCCCAGATCCACAGCACGATGCAGGCGGCGATGCCGACACCAGCCAGAAGCCAGCGGCCAATGTCGCTTTGCTGCTGCAACAGGCCGTAGCTGATACCCCTGTTCCAGACCAGTACCAGGTCGAAAAAAGGCGTCACTGCGATCTGGTCACCTTCCTGCAGTTGAAGCCCGTACAGGATCCACAATTTGGTTGCCTGATCCAACACCAGAAGCACAAGCGACCAACGCAGCATGAAGGCTGCGCTGGAACTCCAAAGGGGCCATTTCGGTCTGGCAGTCATTGGCTGGCGCTCCAAATTTAGCTATTGCTCCAGACGTCCGGCATCAGCCAGTTCACGCAAGGCCTGCGCGTCGCGCGGCGTGACATCGGGATAATCAGCATCCTCACCGATTCGGGTGGAGAATTTCCACGAGCGGGCACATTTCTGCCCCTCGGCCCGGGCAAATACCACCGCAACTCCAGGAACCTCGTCAAGCCGGAAGGCATCAGCCGGACCAGAACCCTGTTTCATGTCAATTCCGCTGGTGATGCAGATATCGGCAAAATCGGACTGCTGCGCAACACCCTGATATGCCTCATCGTCCAGATAGACGCGCGGCGCGGCTTCCAGCGAGGAGCCAATGCGTTTTTCGCGCCGCTCGATTTCCAGCGCCCCGGTGACAACCATCCGCACCGCGCGAATACGGCGCCATTTATCGGCCAGTTCATCATCCTGCCAGCCTTGCGGAAGTGGCTTGAAGTCCTGAAGATGCACTGAGGGCGGTGCAGTATCTGAACCCGGCTCCGCCTGGTCATCTTCCAGCACGTCCAGCCGGTTCTGGCGGTAAAGCCAGGATTCTTCGCAGGTAAAGGGGATGATCGGCGCGAGCCAGCGCACCAGATTGTCGAAAATCTGATCAATCACCGTAAGCGCCGCCTTGCGGGTGAGGCTGGAAATCGGGTCGCAATACAGCGTGTCCTTGCGCACATCGAAATAAAACGCCGACAAATCCAGGTTCATGAAGCGCGACAATGCGCTGAACACTTTTTTGAAGTCATAGGCATCATAGCCGTCATTGACGGTCTGTTCCAGATTGCGCAGCTGATGCAGCATATAGCGCTCCAGTTCCGGCATGGCAGATGGCTCGATGCGGTCGGTCTTTGGGTCAAAATGACTGAGTGCGCCCAGCATCCAGCGGATGGTGTTGCGCAGTTTGCGGTAGGATTCCACATTGGTCTTGATGATTTCAGGTCCGAGCCTCTGATCCTCGGAATAGTCGACCGAGGCCACCCAGAGGCGCAGAATATCGGCGCCGTACTGCTTGATGATGTCCTGCGGCACCACCGTGTTGCCAAGTGATTTGGACATTTTACGGCCGTCCTGATCCATCGTGAAGCCATGGGTCAGCACCGCCTCATAGGGCGCACGGCCGCGCGTGCCGCAGCTTTCCAGCAGCGATGAATGGAACCAGCCACGATGCTGATCAGAGCCTTCCAGATAAAGATCGGCAGGCCATTTCAATTCCGGACGGTCTTCCAGCACATAGGAATGGGTCGAGCCGCTGTCGAACCAGACATCGAGAATATCCATGACCGGCTGCCATTTTTCCGGATCGTGATCATTGCCGAGAAAGCGTTCCTTGGCACCTGCTTCAAACCATGCATCAGCACCTTCAGCTTCAAACGCATCGAGAATGCGCTGGTTGACCGCATCATCATTCAGCAGATTGCCCTCCGCATCGACAAACACCGCAATGGGAACGCCCCAGGCGCGCTGGCGCGACAAAACCCAGTCGGGACGGTTTTCAATCATTGCCCGCAACCGCTTCTGTCCGGCTTGCGGATAGAACCTTGTGGCATCAATGGCGCTCAGGGCGCGGCTGCGCAACGTGTCGCCCGCCTGCCCCTCTATGTCCTCATCCATATAGACAAACCATTGCGGCGTGTTGCGGAAGATCACCGGCTTCTTGGAACGCCATGAATGTGGATAATCATGCTTCAGGCGGCCGCGCGCGAACAGATTGTTCTGGCCGATCAGGGCGGTAATAACGCGCTGATTGGCGTCGCCCTTCTTGCCCTTGTCATCAATAATACGGGCAGCGCCGCCCTCGGCCTCGGGGCCAAACCCCGGTGCGTCCTCAGTGAAAAATCCGGCATCATCGACGGTGAAAGGAATGGCGGTATCGATGCCAAGCGCTGCGACTTCACGGCGTTTCGCCACCCAGTTCTCAAAGTCATCGCGGCCATGACCGGGCGCGGTGTGAACAAAGCCGGTGCCGGCCTCTGCGGTGACATGATCGCCCTGCAGCATCGGCACCAGGAACTGGTAGCCATCGACCCCGAGCCCGCGCAACGGATGGTGCAGGATGATGCCCTTCAAATCGTCGGCTGAGACCGAGTCCAGACGCGACAATCTCAGCTTTGCCTTGGCCGCGCTTTCCTCTGCCAGCGCATCAGCAAAGATATATTTTTCACCCGGCTGCGGGCCGAAATCCTGCTCTGCTTCCAGGACTTCATAAAGCCCGTAGGCGACACTGTCTGAATAACACACACAGCGGTTGCCGGGCATTGTCCAGGGCGTTGTGGTCCAGATCACGACCGAAGCTCCCAACAGAGCTTCAGGTCCTTTGGCAATGGGAAACTTGACCCAGACCGTATCACTTTCATAGACGTGATATTCAACCTCGGCCTCGGCCAGCGCGGTGCGCTCGACCACCGACCACATCACCGGTTTGGAACCACGATAGAGCTGACCGGTGCTGGCGAATTTCATCAATTCACCGGCAATGCGTGCTTCGGAATGAAAATCCATAGTCTTGTAAGGGTTCTTGAAATCGCCCTGGACACCCAGCCGCAGAAACTCCGCGGATTGCTCGCCGATCCAGTAGTCCGCAAAGTCACGGCACTCCTTGCGAAATTCGTTGATCGGAACCTCGTCCTTGTCCTTGCCCTTGGCGCGGTATTGCTCCTCGATTTTCCATTCGATCGGCAGACCGTGGCAATCCCAACCCGGAACATAGGGCGCATGAAATCCCTGCATCTGTTTGGAGCGGCAGATGATGTCTTTCAGAACCTTGTTCAGGGCATGGCCGATATGCAGATTGCCATTGGCATAGGGCGGGCCATCATGCAGCACAAATTTGGGCCGCTCGCTTGGCGTTGCGCCTTTCTGCTGCGGCGGATTCGTGGTCTTGCCGAGAATTCTGTCCTGCAATGCGGCGCGCTCCCAGAAGGCGAGAATTTGCGGTTCCTTCTTGGGCAGTCCGGCCCGCATCGGAAAGTCAGTCTTCGGCAAAAACAGGGTTTTGGAATAATCGCGCGATGGCGCGTTGGGATGGTCAGCCATTATCAACTCTAAAATCAGGAGAAATCGTCAGAGCCGGCTCCGGCTTGGGACCGGTGCCCGCTCTTCGCTGCAGTGTTTTTCGGAACCCGGCTCCCCGCGCGCAAACCTGCCCGCGCCTCAAAGGGAGGCCGGGCCCGTAATTCGTATTGTTCGTCTGGATATGTGGATCATCAAACCAGTGCCGGTTGCTTTATGCTGGGGCTTTTAACAGCGCTTTACCACGGAATAAAGCTTTTGCTGCCAAAGGCGTCGATTTTAGCCCTGCGCACTGAAAATTCTGGCTGCCAGTTTTTGAAATTGCGCAGCGGACGCAGCTGTGGTTCCCGCGACAGGCAGCAGCGCCTATGGAATTAAACATACTGCTTAACCAAAGACTTAAATGCTGCTTGCCGGGCGCGCCGTAGCCTATGTAAATTGACAAACTGCCTTTGCTCAATTTCAGGAACAAATCCGATGTGTTTCAAATATGATCTGACCCCTTTCAAAGCCGAGCTTCACACGAAGGGCTATGTGCACCTGAAAGATGTGCTGAGTGATGCATTCGTTGCAGAGCTCAAGGAATTCAACGAAAAGGCCATGTCACTTGCAGCCGATGAAAACAAATCGGCACAAGTAGAAGGCAAGAAACGGCAATTCGTGTTCGGGTTTTCGTCTGACGAAACAGCTCGTGAGTTCAGAAAAGGCATTGCCTGCCTGACGTCCATGGACGAGGGCAAGATCACCATCTCAGAGCGCCATCTGAAAGTCTATGATGCGAAAGCCAACCCATGGCCATCACCGCACAAGGACAGATGCGCGTCACAAATTTCGATCGGGCTCCCGATCGCACTGTCCAAAGGCTCGACTGTTGCGGTCTTTCCAACGCTCGATCTGTCTGAAAATCCGAACGACAAAGCGATGTTCATCAGCGAGTCCGATAACATCAATTCACAGCAGGCCTATATCGCCAATGAGGCCGTTCTGCTGAATGAGACTGTCGGGGATCTGATCCTGTTTAACGGCTCATCGATATTCCATGAACGGGTCAATGCCGCCGGAACATCGGTTCTCTACATCAAGATAAACGACAAGGGCGATGATCCGCTGGGCGAAAATATCTATGCCCCGGCTGCGACTTCCAAGGTCGCCGCCTGAAATCTGCGCTAGCGGAAAACCGACACCTGATAACCGGTTTTCCGCCTGACCAGATAATTGAGCCACAGCGACCAGAAAAGTGTCGTGATGATGACAGCGGCGGCGGCACCTTCATATTTGTATGCCGGTACGAGGGCCAGATTGCTGAGCAACAGCACGATCCCGCTGCAGATATAGACCGGGATTCCGGTCCGCTGATTTTCCGTTATCATCAATATCTGAATCGCGGGGCCTGCGGCGGCCCGGATGATCTGTGCCACGATCAATCCGAGCAGAGCAAAATACGCCGCCTGAAATTCCGGGCCAAACAGACCGAGCAGAAATCTGCCGAACACAAGCATCAGCACAAAAGATGCGACGCTTGAGCCAATTGTAAACAGGTTCGCCTTGCGCATGATCTGATGCATTTGCTGCCGGTCGACATTCAGATGGGCATTGGAGGCATCGCGCAATAATATCTGATGGGTTATCTGGACTGCGAATACCAGCAGGGCAGCGATTTTCATGGCGACGCCGAAGATACCGGCCTCCTCGGCAGGCAAGATCAATCCAATCATCAAGATGTCTACATCGGCAAACATATTGACGAACAGGGTTGAGAAGATCATCGGCACAGCGAGCCGTCTCAACTTTGATGTTTCGCGGGCCGATAATTGTCCGCCATCCGAGCGCGCAGCAAAGCCAGGCGCGGCATTTTTTGACAGAAAAAGTGCCATCCAGATTGTCAGGGCCAGCGCTATGAAAAAGTTGATGGCGACAATCGAAACCGAGTTCAGTTGCACTGCCAGGGCGATTGCCGCTGCGACAAACATCAGTGTCAGGACCGGCCGCAACAAAAGTTCAGGCAAATTCGCCATGCGGAAGAATTTCATCGCATTGGCGAGGCTGCCGCAGACGCGCATGGCCGTATAGACCGGGGCCGTTGCGACACCAATCAGCAGCGCCAGGCGCTGGTCGAGGCCAGCACCGGGATAAAGCCAGATCAGCAGCACCGCGGGGACTGCGAACACCACCGACAGGAGCACAGCGTCTTTGCGTACAAGCTTCAGGAAATCCGCAAGGACCGTGGCCGGTTTTTCCATCTCACTGGCGGCAACGATCGGAGCCAGGATCCATGGATATCCCATCGACATGAATATGGACAGAATACCCGCGAGGCTGAGTGCCAGATAATAGGTGCCCAGGACCCCGGCGCCATAATAGCGTGCGATCAGAATCTGCAGGATGATTCCGGTGCCCGCCCCTGCCAGACGTGCCAGCGTCAGCAGGAATGACGTGGCAAACAGGGTGGACAATAATCTGACCAGTTTTTCGATCATCGGCTCAGAGCGTTTCCGGGTTCAATTGAAACATGGTCCGCGCGGGGACGTGTAGAAGTGAAGCATATAGCAGGTAGAACATCGAGGGAGTCTGTTCAGACATGACAGTCTTCTACTGCCAGGGAACCGGAACCTGGAAAATCGCCGATAGCGCGGCGAGGTCTGCCCGCACCGGCTCCGGTATTTCCAGACCGCGTTCACTGTTCCTGCGGAAATTGGCCCATCGGATTTCACCGGGCAGCAGGACCTCATCCACAGGATTGGAAGCCTTCAACAGCGTGATCAAAGCTTCAAACCGGGACAGGAAGTCTGCCAGCGGCATGAATTTCTCGATATCAATGGCGATCATGCAGTGACCGCTGTCACTTTTTTCCTCGAAGTTGGAGTAAGTTGACTTAACTTGCTGGGAAAAACCCGCACCGGTGAGGATGCCGGACAATATCTCCACCATCAAGGACAGCCCGTAGCCCTTTGCGCCGCCAAAAGGCAGCAATGCCGCCGCGCCGATTTGCGCCGGATCACGCGCCGGCGCGCCATCGGGCATGATGGCCAGGCCCTCGGGCAGTTGCCTTCCTTCGGACAGATATTCGCGCACGGTGGAGCCGGCCAGCGATGAGGTTGCGAAATCGACCAGCAGATGATCGCCATTTGCGCGCGGCGCGCCAAAGGCGAACGGATTTGTCCCCAATACGGCTGACAAGCCACCATGGGCGGCAACCTTGGGGAAAGAATTGCTCGTCACCAGCGAGATCATTCCGCTTTTCGCGGCCTGATTTGCGAAATAGGCTCCAGTGCCGAAGAAATTGCTGTTTTTGACACCAACAATGCCAATGCCGTTGTCACGAGCCAATTGAATGGCGTGTGTCATGGCGGTTTCACCGATGTAATAGCCAAAGCCATTGTCGCCATCGAGCAGACCCGAGCCGGTGCCGGATCGGGTAAATTGCGGATGACAATTTGCATTCAACACGCCGTGTTGCAGGCGCTTTAAATGAACCGGGATACGAATGACGCCGAAATTGGTACGCCCGACCAATTCGCTCCAGACCATGTTGTTCGCCACCGACCGGGATTGCGCCTCGTCAATTGCGACAGCATCGAACAGTTTTAGAAGATAGGCCTGCAGATCGGCAGCGCTGACCAGATCCGTACTCACAGCAAACCCATCACTGTCTTTTCAATGCGGATCGTCAGAGCGGCAAAGCTGGGAAACGGATCTGACATATTATGAAGCGGGGAAACATGCTTGAACGGATACAGGCTGCGCAACCATTGGCCGGTGGTGATTGACCCTGCCTTGCGCATTTCCACAAAGGCCAGGAAATCCCGCAGACCGTACCAGAACGTCAGATCCTGATCATATGTGTCAAAGCCGGGCGCATTCTGTCCGGTCGCCTTGCAGTAATAGATGAAATCAATCGGTGCGCCGGCCTGGATAATCAGTTCCTGGGCCGATGTGAAGCGGGCGTTCGACTCGATGACTTTCAGAATCTGGTCGCGCGGGTCGCGTTTGAATTCGATATTGCCGAAGCCGGTAAAACCGATGCCCTGGAAAAACTTCCTGCCCGCTTCGGCAGTTTCCGGCAACCATTCGCTTTTGTGGTAACAGCCCAGGCCCCGGTTCACCGGAAATCTGCGGATAACGCTCTTGGTGTAATCATAGGATGGCTGATGATCGGCACCGATATAGGTGTAGTAGCTGCTCAGTTGGGAGTCCGGCCCCGGAATCATCTCGATGACCATGACCTCGACATTTTTAGCCCATGCCAATCGAACTTTTTCCGCCAGTTCATCAAAGTCGCTTTCGATGATGAACAGCTTGAGCCCGAAGACGCTGATGAATTCGTGGGAGATGATCGGCTTGACCATCACGGGGAACTCGACCGACTGACGGACCGCCGCCAGGTCTTCCTCATTGTTGACCGTCCAGTGTTGCGGCGTCGCCACTCCGGCTGTTTCCGCCAGCTTTAGCGTGTCGCGTTTATCCAGCAGTGACAACTGCATCTCCGGCTTGCCATGGTCGAATTGATAGCGGCCTTCAAGCTCGGTGCGGTTGCGGGCGAGAAAATCGATCGCTTCATCGCTACAGGCAATCAGCAGACTGCCATGCAAATCAGTATTATGTCCCGACACCAGGAGATCGTGCCAGTATTGAGCGCTGGAAAGGCCGCGCGGAACCGGAAATTTTTCGCGGCAGTAATGCGAATGCATGCCCCAGCAATCCGCCGGGCCGGATACTCTGGTTGCAATGCCGGCCGCGCCAAAACGGCGCACCAGTGACAAAGTGTTTTCCTTTCCCCCGAGAATGAGCACAGGGGTCGAAATGTCCATCACGGTCAGATCGAAGCCTGAAAGCGATGCCTGCAGATCAGCGTAACGCATGGGCATGGGCTTTCTTGGGGGCAAGGGCTTTCTTGGGAATGGATTGTATGACGGAGCCCGACAATGTTCCGTCGAAGGCTTTGGTCTGCGTCACAGACATAGCGGAAAACAAGGTGCTGCCGTGGCGAGTGCCGGAATTCAGAATGCCGATATTGTTCGCAAACAGATATTGCAATGCAATTTCGGCGACCCGATTGCCCTCCGCCGGATTGGCTATCAGATAGTGATGGTGCAGCCCAGGCGTCGTATTGATCTCCCCGACATAACAATTGTCCGATAAGAATGATCCGCCGATGTCTCTGCAGATCAGATCAACGCCAGCAAATTGCACACCAAGCTTCTGCACCAGTTCAGCACATCTGGATACAATCACCTGACTGACCAGGTCGGTCACATTCAGATTTCCATCTTTATCGTTTTCATTGGTTGCGCGTTTGACCTGAACCGATTCATTCGCCGCCGGAACATCAGACAGGCTCCGATCGCTGGATTTCATCCAGTTCATCATGTCCCGGTCGATGACCAGCGGGCTTAAGGCCCGTATCGGGATCTCGTTCTCGCGCCGCGCATTCTCCGCTCTGATCAGTTGCCGGATGGTTGATTTGCCGTCGCCGATCACACGGGGCGGATCGCGTCTGATGGCATCGATAAAGCGGCCATTGATGAACAGGAGGCGGTAAGACTCGCCTTCAACCTGCTTTTCAACAATCAGATTGCGGTCCGAACGCGCCGCAATCCGGGCAGCATCCCTGAGCTGCCTGTCAGTGGAAATACCGGTGGTCACACCTCTGCCACCTCCGGTGCCGCTTGCCGGCTTCACCACAATTTCGCGGTGGGTCTGCAGAAACCGCCGGGCAGCTTCAAGTTCTGTCATTGAAAACTGCAGATGCGGCACAATGGGTGCCTGCAGGTTGTGCAAAAGCTGATATGTCAGCGCCTTATTTCCCATGATGTCGAGCATCAAGGGACTGTCAAACATCATTTCGTGCTGTCTGACGAAGGTCGTCCAGCCTTGTTTGCTGATTTGGATCAAACCGCTGCTTAGCGTTTCGATTTCTGCTTCGAAAGTCGTTGCCACCTCGGCCCAGAACTGTCGATAATATATCTCGCGGAGTTTGCGATATCTGAGAATCCGCATGATCGACCGGACATCGGTGAAGAATTGCACGCGGTGCCAGAGTGCCCAGAGCCGGGCCTTGTGGTTTTGAATTGCATGAGATGACATGCCCGTTGCCCCTACCTATTCGAACAGGCAGCCATCAAGGCTCAGCTGCTTGTCGACCCACTCATTTGAGAATTTACCCTTTTTGACATTTGCGGTGTATTCTTCCAGGCTTTTGCGCTGGTTCCTGAGGTGATTGATGGTCTCCTCGACAAAGTTCTTGTTGACCACAACAATCCCGCTTGAATCGGCGCAAATCGCGTCACCGGCATTGACAACAATGCCGCCGCAGGAAATCGGGTGGCAAAGTTCTCCAGGGCCTCTGTGCAAGGGACCGAATGCGGTTATACCGGTGGCATAGACCGGAAGTCCGATTTCTCGCAATCCGGAAATATCTCTGACCAGCCCATCAATGACGAACCCGGCGACACCGACATGCTTTGCCTTGTTGCCGATCATATCGCCGACACAGGCATTGCGCGGCAGGCCGCTGGTATCGACCACGATCACATCACCCGGCGTTGCGATATCCAGCGCCTTGTGGACCATGAGATTATCACCCGGGTAAACCTTGACGGTGATGGCCGGTCCATACAGTGACTGTTCGTTCACCACATTTCGAATTGCCGGGTCCATGGTGAACATTCTGTTCAGCGCATCTGAAATTTCAGGCGTTTCGAATTCGGATAATTGCTTAATCTGCCGGTTTGATACAGATTCAAATTGGGTGTTGACGCGAAAGCCCGGTCCTCCACGTATTTCCGAGGAGGCCGGCCGCAGATTAGCGCCTTCTGCCTCTGTATCCCCCCGCAAATGTATAACATCAGGGTTTTTGTCGCTTTCGCGGAACGCTTTTACATTATTGGGGTTGCGGAATTCGCGCCAATCCAACCGGCCTGCAGTCTCAAATGTGTTGCTCATGATAGTCGTCCCTCTTTCATGAGGCGACTATGACAATGTTTCTCTTTATTTCGGTTTACATAATTCAGTGCAATTTTTGCTGATTTAGTGCAGATTTTATTAACTCTGCTTCTACCGGATCGTCAGCGCTTGATGATGCGGTTCGGAAAAAGACTGAGAAAGCAGACAACAGACAACACACGGACGCCAGCAAAAATCAGGCTTGAAACGACAAGCGTGCATCCAGCGGGGACAGCGGCAGCGCGGCCTGCAGAATTCTTCGGGCGGCGGCACTGTCCCGGTCCATTTGCTCAACAAGCGCACCGACCCCATCAAACCGGGCTTCGCCACGCAGGAATTCATGGAAGGTGACCATCAAGGTCTCACCATACAGATCGTCTGAAAAGTCAAACAGATAGGTTTCAAGAAGTGCCGCGCCATTGTCGAATTGCGGGCGCCGCCCGTAACTTGCCACGCTGTGGTGGAGCGTGCCGTTCTGGCGGCGCACGCTGACCGCATAAATGCCCAGCGCCAATTTGCAATGGGGCGATAATTTCATATTGGCAGTCGGGTAACCGAGTTCGCGGCCGCGCTTTTCGCCATGGACCACTTCGGCCTGGACAAACCAGCGATATCCCAGTTCATTATTGGCAGAACGGATATCAGCATTCATCAAATGCGTGCGGATGGCGCTGGAAGACACCGCCAGACCGTCGGGCAGAGTAACCTGGGGAACGACAGTGACGCCAAATCCGGCCGATTGTCCGGCGGCGAACAAGAAGGCCGGACTACCCTCACGGCCCCTGCCGAAATGAAAATCATAGCCGACGACAACATGAGAGGCCGCCAGATGGCCGACCAGAATGTCCTCGACAAAGGTCTGGGCGCTCAAACCGGCAAATTCACGTGAAAATTCCCAGTTCAGCACTCCGCTCAGTCCGCAGGCGCGCAACAATGAGGCCTTTTCCAATCTCGGGCTGAGACGGAATACCGGCTCTGACGGATTGAATACGGTCCTTGGATGCGGCTCGAACGTCAAGGCAAGTACAGGGACTGTACCTGCTGCAAGATCCATGGCGTGTTGCAGAATGACCCGGTGCCCGGCATGCACACCGTCAAAATTCCCGATGACGATAATTGCACCTTTCAATTCAGGAGGAATCGTCGAGCCACCGTCCAGCAAGACAAAATCAGTGTCATAATCGGGCAACAGCATAGAGGCGTTCCGGAATTGCAGGTCGTATGTAGATGTAATCTGCAAATAGAGACTTCCAATTGCAAACGCGGCGCACACTGCCGTGCGGGCGATTTCCCGTCAAGGCACGTTTGCCGGGGCACAGGCCTGCACAGCGCATTGGGGGCATATGATGGCTTTGCTCTCAGGCCCGCCAGGGCGCCTTAACCATTGTTTTAAGTTAAGTGCCTATTCTACAGGATGAAATTCCGGCCAAACCAAAGAGATCATGATGGCGCTAGACCATTCTATGCCTGTACTCGTTGTCGATGATTACACCACGATGGTGAGAATCATCCGTAGTCTGTTGAAACAACTTGGGTTTCAGGACATCGATGACGCCGCCAACGGTACGGAAGCCTACAAGAAAATAGAAGACCGCAGATACGGACTCATCATCTCTGACTGGAATATGGAGCCGATGACCGGATATGAATTGCTGACCAAAGTACGCAGCAATGAACGGCTGTCGAAAATACCCTTCATCATGATAACGGCTGAATCAAAAACCGAAAACGTGATTGCCGCCAAAAAAGCCGGCGTAAACAATTATATCGTCAAACCGTTCAATGCGCAGACTTTGAAGGGCAAGATCGATAGTATTTTCGGAGACGCGGACTAGGGTCTGGACATAGTACGTTGTCATTCGACAGTGTCGAACCGCCCAGTTGCCACCGGCTTACATAAAGTTAAGTGGCCTGCCGATGCTGCCTGCTTTATGTCTCGCTCCTGACCGGATGCAAATCCGGACACCGCAGCAGTGCAACCGGACAAGAGCGAGACCTATGACATTTTGGCTAAACTCCAGACTTTGTGCAGTAACAGTCGTGGCTGTTCTGCTTGTTCCTTTCATTGGTCCGGGCGCACAGGCACAGTCTTTCCGCATTGCGCCAAATGCCCAATCGAAAATGCTTGATAACGGCTTGCAGATTGTTGTCATTCCCGACAATCGGGCACCTGTGGTGACGCATATGCTGTGGTACAAGGTGGGCTCCGCAGATGAGATACCGGGTAAAAGTGGCATTGCCCATTTTCTCGAACATCTGCTGTTCAAGGGAACCAAAGCCAATCCGGACGGCGCTTTCTCCGATCGGATTGCCGAAATTGGCGGCCAGGAAAACGCATTCACCTCCAGCGATTATACCGGATATTTTCAGCGCGTCGCACCGACCCATCTGGCTGAAATGATGGCGCTTGAAGCTGACCGGATGCGCAATCTGGTGCTGACAGATGAAGTCGTTTTGCCGGAGCGCGATGTGGTGCTGGAAGAGCGCAATTCGCGCATCGGCAATGACCCCTCGGCGCGACTGAGCGAAGCCATGGATGCGGCGTTCTATAAGAATCATCCCTATCGCTTTCCCGTGATTGGCTGGGAACATGAAATCCGGCAGTTGAACCGGATGGATGCACTGAATTTCTACAACAAGTTTTACACGCCGGAAAACGCGATCCTGATTGTTGCCGGCGACGTGGTGCCTGCCGACGTCTATGAACTGGCGCAGGCAACTTACGGAACCGTTCCGCGCAATGGCGAAGCGCTGCCGCGTCTGCGCCCGGTAGAGCCTCCTGTGGAGACCGCTCTGACCGTGACGCTGAGTGATGAACAGGTGAAACAACCCTCGGTGCGGCGGTCCTTCCTGGTGCCATCCTACAATAGTGCTGAGGGCAAGGACGGATATGCGCTGGATATGCTTGCGGAAATTCTCGGCGGCGGTTCAACCAGCCGGCTCTATACTGAACTGGTGCTGAATGACGGGCCCGCCACGGCAGCAGGAAGCTGGTATCAGGGCACGCAGCTCGATAGCGGCAGTTTTTCATTCTATGCAGTGCCGAAAGGTGACGAAGAGTTGCAGGAGCTGATCGAAAAAGTGCAGGCCGTTGCCGACGCCATCAAGACCGAAGGTGTGAGCCAGAGCGAACTTGACGCAGCGCGCAACCGCATGATTGCCGATACGGTTTACGCCCAGGACAATCAGGCTTCGCTGGCCCGTATCATCGGTGTTGGATTGATGACCGGTCTCTCGCTTGAAGACATCCAGAGCTGGCCAGAGAACCTTCAGGCGCTGACCACAGACGATATTCAGAACGCCGCAAAACGCTACCTGAATGGCGCGAAGTCAATGACCGGCTATCTGCTGTCCGCCGATGATGAAAACCCATCCTGACCTCTGATTGAGTGGATCTGCCCATGTTTAAATCCTCATTTTTCGTCAAAACCCTGCTGATCGGTGCCTTGTCGCTTCTGGCAGCGAGTTTCCTGGTCCGGCCTTCAATGGCTGTCACCGTCCAGGAAATCACCACACCGAAGGGACTCAACTACTGGCTGGTTGAAGATGAAACAGTGCCGCTGATTACAGTGAGCTTCTCTTTCACCGGTGGCTCCGTGCTGGATCCAGCGGACAAGCAGGGCCTGGCTGACGTGCTATCGGCCACGCTTGACGAAGGTGCTGGCGATCTGGACAGTCAGGCCTTTCAGGCACGTCTGGAGGAAACCGCAGTCCGGCTGTCGTTCAATTCAGGTGCCGAACGGTTTTCAGGTGTGATGCGGACCTTGTCGGCCAATCAGGAAGTGGCATTTGATCTTCTGGGGATGGCCTTGTCACAGCCGCGTTTCGATGAGGAACCGATACAGCGTATGGTCTCGCGCTTGCAGGCACGGCTGCGCGGCGATCTCACCAATGGCGACAGCATCGCGGCCAAAACCTGGTTTGCCACGGCTTTTGCCGGCCACCCCTATGGCGCGCCGGGTACGGGAACCATTGACTCCCTGGGCCGGATCAATGGAGACGATCTGCGCCAGATCCACGGCAGAATTTTTAAACAGAACGGTCTCAAACTGGCAGTGGTTGGAGATATTGACGCCCAGACCGCGAGCAAATTTCTTGACGCGACGTTTGGTGCTTTGCCGCAGGGAGACACCCTTCCGAAAGTCGCGCCACCTGCATCCATTCGCGGAGATACACTTGTCATTCCTCTGGACAAGCCGCAAACCAGCATCCGAATGGGCGGAAACAGCATACTGGTCGATGACCCCGATTTCATCACTGCCTATGTGGTGAATCACATTCTGGGTGGCGGCAGCTTCACCTCCCGGCTGTACAAGGAAGTTCGTGAAAAACGCGGCCTTGCCTACTCCGTATTCAGTTATCTGTCTGCTTTTGATGAGCAGGGGTTCTTCTTTGTCGGGGTCGGCACGCGCAGCGAGCGTGCCGCCGAAGTGAAGGATGTCATCACTGCCGAGTTGGAGCGAATGGCAGAGGAAGGTCCGACCAAGGTGGAATTGCGCGCGGCCAAGGACTACCTGAAAGGTGCCTATGCGCTGCGATTTGACACCTCTGACAAGATTGCCTCTCAACTGGTCGGGCTACAGGTTCAGGGCAGAGATGTGAATTACATCAATGTGCGTAACGAGATGATTGAATCGGTGACCCAGGAAGACGCTCAGCGGGTTGCCAGGCGAATTTTTTCCAGTCCGCTTCTCACCATAATGGTGGGTCAGCCGCCAGTGGTTCAGACCTCGGAAGATATCAAGGGCTGATCCCGCAATACGGGCGGGAGGCGACGCCAGTGATGCCAGACTTGAGAGTGTTCAGGATGCCTGACGTGCAGGGCTGAGCGCAAAGGCGAATCCCATGGCTGACGCAGCGTTGAGTTCCAGGGCTTCCAGAACCATCGCCTCATTCTCCAGATCGCCAATGATCAGTTCCAGACCATAGCGCGACACCAGTCCGGACAGATCGACCGGGTGCAGATCGACTTGCGGCTTCTCGCCCTTTTCGATTGCGTTCAGGGCGGCGATCAGCGGTTTTGCCGAAATGCGGATGTAGCGAAAGCCCAGTTCGGCAAACATGCCATAATCCGCGGCAAGGCCAATTCTGGTATTTTTGTGCAGGGCATAACTGTAACCCCAGCGCGCATAACGCCGCAGCTTGGCGCGCAAAGCTGTGCTTTCACTGTCGCGCGCATTGGCTGCCAGCTTGCCGGTGATGGCGCGGTCTGGAAATTCCAGGATGATATTGCCGGCATTATCACGCTGAGTTTCAAGCGCTTCTTCAAAGGCGTCAGAAAATGCATTGGGAAGCAGACTTTCCAGATTCAGCTGGCAAATCACCGGAGCCTTTTCGCCATTGGCCAGTTTGACCGGCGATCCTTTGCCCGCCTGCGACAGGGTCAGAAGGTCGATACATGGCAGCAAGCCGTTTTCCGCGGCCAGTTGACGCAATGATTTCTGGTCACGTTCGCCCGGCACCTGAACCGATGCCCGGGCAAAGCCGGCCCAGATCTGGCGGCGCGGCAAGCGCACCACAGGTTCATAATCGAACGCCACCGCATTGCCGTTGAGAGCGCGCCGCAATGCGGACAGCCTGGTTGCATTGACATTGCGGTCCTCAACCGCATCCGCAGCCGATTGATCCGGATCGGGGGGCGGTTTGGCAGCGGACACGTCTGCCTGGCGCTGGCTCGGCAAGGATGTCAGCAAACGGCCATGGTTCTGAAGACGTATGTCGACATCTCCCATCGCATCGACCACGTCTCTGATGAGCGCGCTCAATTCGGCGATATCGGTGCGCGCCTGATAATCCGATGCAGTGCCGAGGCCCTCGGCCAGAAGATCAACGCGTTCCTCGCACACTTTCAGCCGCGAATTCCAGGTCGACCAGTTCTTGTCCGCATCTGTTACTTCATCTGCCAGATCGGCAATGTCTGTCTCCAGACGAATATGATGGCGGCGCTGTACAGACAGTCCATGCATCAGCGAGAAGACCAGCAAAAGCACTCCGCCAACCAGCACGGTCGGGATAATTGGAAGGTCAAATATTTCTCTGGCGCCAATCGCGACGGCTAACGCGGTTGCCAGCATAAAACAGAAAATCAATGTGGCGATGATTCGATCCATATACCGACCATAATGCTATCGCCGTTTTTGCCAAGTCGACTTGTCGATAATTCCGGCAATTGCTGGCATATCCCACAATTCAATCACACAAATTGCCGCTGGCAACGGTTTGTTTACCCTGTTCAGCGAAAAATGAGAGGCAATCTTCAGCACTGATGGATTGCACCCCGGCCGGTCTGTACCGGTGCCGCGGAAATTGCCCATCAGTTCAGCACAGGCCTGGAACGCATTATATGCAGCAAACCGCGCAGGAACCTCCCTATTCAATTATGTTGATTGAGCGCGATGACGGGCAAAAACGTGTGATCGGGACATTTGTCCGCGATCATATGCCCCTGCATCTCAAACGCACGGTCACGTTGGACGCGGTCTGCGATCTGGAGGCCGCACTCAATCAGGTCAACCTTGCAAGGCCCTGCCTGTTTCTGGCGGATATGGAGAGTGTCGGCGGCATTGAGGGGGTCAAAGCCCTGAAATCGGCCGCACCGGATGCGAAGCTCATCAGCCTGTCCGGCCAGGGCGCACTGTCCTCTGCAATTGATGCGATGCGGGCGGGCGCATGGGATTTTCTCATCAAACCGGTGGGAAAATCCACGTTGCAAAAGCGCGTCAGCGAGGCGTTCATCGCTTATCGCAAGGATTGCAGGCAGACGCATACATCGATTCCATCCCGGGTGCCGCGTATTTCCGCAGCTGAAAAACCCGCTGACGTCATGGCCGATGCCGGCAGGGAGCAGAATGATGCCCCTGCCTTTGAAGGTTTTTTCGGGCGGTCAGGCTGCATGTCAGAACTCTATCGGCAAATAGAGCGTGTCGCACCCTCGGCAGCCCCCGTATTCATCACCGGAGAGAGCGGCACCGGCAAGGAAGTCTGTGCCGAAGCGCTGCACGCGCGTTCGGGCCGCAAGGATAAGCCCTTTGTCGCAATCAATTGCAGCGCCATTCCGAAAGATCTGATGGAGAGCGAGCTGTTCGGACATTGCAAGGGTGCCTTTACCGGTGCCGTCGCCGACCATCCGGGCGCCGCCGAACAGGCAGATGGCGGGACACTGTTTCTCGATGAAGTCGGGGATATGGACATTGCACTGCAGGCAAAACTGCTGCGGTTTCTGCAAACCGGCGCGGTGCGCCGGATCGGCGATATCCGTCTGCGCCAGGTGGATGTCAGAATAGTCTGCGCTACCCATCACGACCCGCACAGGGCGGTCGCGGAAAAGAGAATTCGGGAAGATCTGTTCTACCGGCTGCACGTGCTGCCTATTTTCGTGCCGCCTTTGCGTCAGCGTAGTGATGATATTCTGCTTCTGGCTAACCGGTTTTTGCGCAGATATGCCCGCGAGGAAGGCCGCGCCTTCACATCTTTCTCTGCCCAGTCGGAAGCCTGTATGCGGCATTACCACTGGCCGGGAAATGTCCGCGAATTGCAGAATGTGGTGCGTCAGACCATCGTTATGAATGATGGCAGCGCTGTCGAGAGCCGCATGCTGCCTGCCTCGCTGAAGTCCAGTTCAGTTGAGAGCGAATATCTTGCTGCCGGGCAAGCAGATTCGGCAGATTCGAATGAGTACGCAAATTTGACACCAGCATCGGACGATACGGATGGATCTGCAGATTGCAGGCCATTTTGGAAACAGGAACAATCGATCATCGAAACGGCTTTGATGCGCTATGGCGGCAACATATCGCGCGCGGCGGCAGCACTGGAGATCAGCCCGTCGACGATTTACCGCAAACGCCAGTCCTGGATGAGCAAGGACGATAGCCATATATCTGCCGCATAGGCCGTGTTGGCTGAGCGTGTCGGGCGGATTTATGCATAACGGAAAGACTTGCCGGACGCAGATCTGACAACGGCCCTGTTCTGGATTTCCTCGATGTTTCACCGCCTGATCAAACCCTTCACATTGCTGCCCTTGATGGTCGGCCTCACCAGTCTTGCCATCCTCTACGGGTCGGCCGGACATGCGGCGAGCCCAACCGAACTGGCTGCCGAGGCAGAAGCGCTGGCGCGTGAGGGCAACATGCAAGCAGCCATGGAGCGGATGCAGAAGGCAGCTGATGCATTGTGGGACCTGCAAGAGTTGAAAGTGATCGAAGCGGCGATTGTGGTCGAGGACCGCAAAGCACAGACACTGACCCTGAAATCCGGTGGGGATCTGACTACAACTGTAACGCTGGCCGGTTTTGGCTATGAAGGTAGTGAAGATGACCTGAAAGTCTCTTTCGCGGTTGACGTCGATATTCGTCACTCAAGCGGCCGCGTACTGGCTTCCATGGAGAATTTTGCACAGATCAATGAAGCCGTTCCGGGCCGTCTGAGCGAGTTTACAATCCAGATGATTGTGACAACGCCGGCGTTGCTGGACGGTGACTACCAGGCGGCCTTCACGCTGCGGGATCTGGTTTCCGGTCAGGCCACGCAATTCTCGCTTGGTTTCAGCATCGACGGGATAGCGAAAGCGAATCAGAGCGGACAGTGATGCCAGCAACGCACTTTCGCATCGAAACTGCGACCGATGCTGCGGGCGATGGCATCGCCGCGCTGATCGCAGCCGTTTTCACTGAATATGAAGATTGCCCATTTGTAGAGAGCGAATATTCCGAACTGACCGCCGTGTCGCAATATTATCATGCTCTTGATGGGGAAATCTGGATCGCCACAAGCCAGATGGACCAAGACGTTGCTGATGCGATGGGCGGCGGACGCATTGTCGGCTGTCTTGCCATTGTCCCGACACTGCAAGCAGACGTATGTGAACTGTTCAAGATGTATGTCGCCCGGGACGCCAGGGGCACTGGCCTTGCACAGCGGCTTTATAGAGAAGCTGTTTTTTGGGCTGCCGCTCGTGGCATGACCACGATGCGGTTGTGGACCGATACCCGTTTTGCAAGCGGCCACCGGTTTTATGAGAAATCAGGATTCGCAAAACAGCCGCTTATTCGTTATCTGGGAGATGCTGCTGACAGTTGGGAATATCTGTTTGTGAGCAGCGTTCAAGCTCCACCCAAATAGGTCCACTGTGTCCGCCACACTGCTCAGCAAACATGACCTGGCACCCTTTGTCTCGATGACAGCTGCAATGTTTGCGCTGTCTTTGCTGGATGCTGGGATCAAGGCCGCATCGGTGGATTTGCAGACCTGGCAGATAGTTGTGATGCGATACGGCTTTGGGTGGTTGTTCGCCACGAGCTATTTTCTCTATCTGGCACGCCGGACTTCCCTGAAAGCCAGACTGGCGCGGCTGTCATCGCGGCAGTTATTGGCGACCAGTCTTTTGCGTTCGCTGTTTGTCGTGCTGACGGCGAGTTGTTTCTTCTTTGCCCTGTCACAGCTTCCGCTGGCGCGAGTCGTTTCCATTGTCTTCTCGGCACCGCTGTTCATGGTGCTGTTTTCCAGATTGATTTTGGGCGAGCCGATTTCGGCTGCAGCGCTGACGGCCATCGCATTCGGATTTGGCGGCGTGCTGGTGATTTTTGGCGATGCGCTGTTTCAGCCCCTCTCCGGAGCACTGATTCCGATGGCAAGCGCCCTGCTGGCGAGTGTCTTTTATGCTCTGTCCATCGTATTGTCGCGCAAACACACGGCCCACACCCAGCCGGAAGAAATGGTGATGCTGCAATCGGGATTTGCGGTTGTTATGGCCCTGCCCTTCGGGTTTCTGCCACTGCCACAGATGAACCTTGTCATTCCAGATCTGCAGATCCTGCTGTTGTTCGGCGGCATTGGATTTCTCGGTACAGCCGGGCATTTGATGATTGTCTGGGCCTTGAAGCGGGAAAGCGCGTCCCGGCTCGGGCCGATTGAATATACCAATCTGATCTGGGCGGTGGTCTTCGGATTCCTGTTTTTCCAGGAACTTCCGTCGCTGCGCACTCTTGCAGGTGCCGTGCTGGTTGTGCTGGCCTGTTTGGTGGCGGGCCGCAGCAAACAGCCACGCCCGACCTGAACCTCGTTCAAATTGGGCAAGACAAGCACGCGACACAGTGAAAATTCTGGCTCCGAATTGTGTTTCTCTGTTGACACAAAGCCCGGCAAACACTATTTCCCGGCAGTCCGCTAGCACTCTACCAAAGTGAGTGCTAATTCATTTTGAAACCAAGGTTTCGCATCCGTCATGGATGCCAAGCAGAAGGAAAAGAAGACGATGAAATTCCGTCCTCTCCACGACCGTGTGGTTGTTCGCCGCGTAGAGTCCGAGGAAAAAACCGCAGGTGGGATCATTATTCCAGATACCGCCAAGGAAAAACCCCAAGAAGGCGAAATCGTTGCCGTTGGCGCTGGCGCCCGCGACGAAGCCGGCAAGGTTCAACCTTTGGACGTCAAAGCTGGCGACCGTGTTCTTTTCGGCAAATGGTCCGGCACCGAAGTCAAGCTTGACGGCGAAGACCTGCTGATCATGAAAGAATCCGACATTATGGGCGTGGTTGGCTAAGCCAGAGCGCTGGCCACCCACTACAGATTTTCACGAATTGAGAGAAGGATCTCAAAATCATGGCTGCTAAAGAAGTTAAATTCGGCAGCGACGCGCGCGACAAAATGCTGCGTGGCGTCGACGTTCTTGCCAATGCTGTAAGAGTAACACTCGGCCCTAAAGGCCGGAACGTAATTCTCGACAAATCTTTTGGCGCTCCGCGCATCACCAAAGATGGTGTTTCGGTTGCCAAGGAAATCGAACTTGAAGACAAGTTCGAAAATATGGGCGCACAGATGGTGCGCGAAGTTGCCTCCAAAACCAATGACGTTGCAGGCGACGGCACAACAACTGCAACTGTTCTGGCTCATGCCATCGTCAAGGAAGGCGCCAAATACGTTGCCGCCGGCATGAACCCGATGGATCTGAAGCGCGGTATCGAAATGGCGGTTATTGCTGCTGTTGCCGATCTTGAAGCCCGTTCAAAAACCATCAGCACATCTGAAGAAGTCGCCCAGGTTGGCACAATCTCCGCCAATGGCGACAAGATTGTCGGCGAAAAAATTGCCGAAGCCATGCAGAAAGTCGGCAATGAAGGCGTCATCACTGTCGAAGAGTCCAAAGCGCTCGAGTTCGAACTTGAAACCGTCGAAGGCATGCAGTTCGACCGTGGTTATCTGTCACCTTATTTCGTGACAAATTCCGAAAAGATGATTGCAGAACTGGAAGACCCATACATTCTTCTGCACGAGAAGAAGCTGTCCAACCTGCAGGCCATGCTGCCAATCCTTGAAAAAGTTGTGCAGTCGGCACGGCCTTTGCTGATCATTGCTGAAGATGTTGAAGGCGAAGCCCTGGCAACTCTGGTTGTCAACAAACTGCGCGGCGGCCTGAAAGTGGCTGCTGTCAAGGCACCTGGTTTTGGTGATCGCCGTAAAGCGATGCTGGAAGATATTGCCATCCTGACCGGTGGTGAAGTGATTTCCGAAGATCTCGGCATCAAGCTTGAAAACATCGACATGGATATGCTCGGCACAGCCAAACGCGTTTCCATCACCAAAGAAAACACAACTATTGTCGATGGTGCCGGTGCCAAGGAAAGCATTGAATCACGCGTTGCCCAGATCAAAGCCCAGATTGAAGACACCACATCTGACTATGATCGCGAAAAACTGCAGGAACGCCTTGCCAAGCTGGCCGGCGGTGTTGCCGTTATCCGTGTCGGCGGTGCAACTGAAGTTGAAGTGAAAGAGCGCAAAGACCGTGTCGATGATGCTCTGAACGCAACTCGCGCTGCTGTTGAAGAAGGCATTGTACCAGGCGGTGGCGCTGCATTGCTGCGGGCAACTGTTGCTGTTGGCAAACTGACTTCCGACAATCCTGACATTCAGGCTGGTATCAAGATCGTACTGCGCGCATTGCAGGCTCCGATCCGCCAGATCGCTGAAAACTCAGGCGTTGAAGGATCTGTCGTGGTCAACAAGGTTCTGGAAGGCGAAGACCCTTATGGTTTCGATGCCCAGACTGAAGAATATGTCGATCTTATCGCAGCCGGCATTATCGATCCTACCAAAGTGGTTCGTACAGCCCTTCAGGATGCGGCTTCCATTGCCGGCCTGCTGGTGACCACTGAAGCCATGGTCGCCGACAAACCTTCCAAAGAAGGTGCCGGCGGTGGCGGCGGCGGCATGCCAGGCGGCATGGGCGGCATGGGTGGCATGGACTTCTAAAGTCCGGCATCCCAAGAACTCAAGAAAGGCGGCCATCTGGCCGCCTTTTTTGTCTGACAGGCCATCATCGGGAGTGTCATGAACTCTGTGTATCTGGCCCGGTAGCGGCACGATGCCGCACTAGCGCAGAAAACAAATCCTTCAACCCCGTTATCACTGAACAAACTGTTTACTTATAATAATCAAAATAACTGAAACTTTTCCCGACCTGAGCCGTTGCTTTGACATGCTGAATATAACCGATCCAATTAAACTTCAGCGAACTCACAAAGGGAAATGATATGACTTTTTTTAAGAAAATCGCTCCAATTACACTTGCAAGCTTTCTGGCGCTGAGCGCATCAGCCGCCGTCGCGACAGGCGATACAGCCACTGAGTCTACAGGCGTATTCAACGCCCAAACAGACTCATCGCCAGATGCACAGACCCCTGGTCAGACTGGTACTGCAATGACCAATGATGGAACAGCCATGACCGGCGAAACCATGCGCAATTGCGAAACGTCCGGCGTGTTCAATTCAGCCAATGATTCTGCACCTGATGCCATGACACCCGGTTGCACAGGTACTGCTCTAGAAAACAATGAAACTGCGATGACAGGCGAAGAAGACAAAGAAGCGTCCGGCGTGTTCAACCCGGCCAATGATTCGTCTCCTGATGCGCAGACTCCCGGCCACACTGGCACTGCCGACTCCAACTAACAGATGAGTGCCAGCTGATTTCGATCAGCCCTCTCACACGCGAAAGACGTATGGTGTTCTGCACCATGCGTCTTTTTTTATGGCGGACGGCGACTCTAATCCGAACCCAGAATGGGCATGGCACCAGATGCCGAACCTTTGCTTTGACCTTTTGGCAAACCCCGGACGGGGGATAACGGGCCCCGGAATTGGCCTCCAGCGAGTGGAATTTCCCGCCATTTCAAGAACTTTTCCAAGGCTCTTACGCGGCTTTTCCAGACACGGCCTCGTCACAGCACTACACACATTGGTGAAGCTGACTTTGGTTTTCGTGAGACCGGGATTCTTGATCCGCAGAATTCTGCCACTCTCCGCAAGCGCTGTCACGTGGCTGTGAATGTTCAGCGAAACCGAACGGATTGTTCCCGTTTAAATCGCAAACACTATCACCTAACTTGTAGTCATCGAGAGGCCAACACCCCTCGCATCAGACAGAAAACGAAAACCAATAAGAAGGAATAAGAAAATGACTTTTCGTAAAATCGCAGCGCCCGTTCTGATTCTCAGTTCAATCGTCCTTGGCGCATCAGCCGTCAGTGCCAATGTTTACAACCCGGCCAATGACAGCTCGCCTGACGCCATGACCCCTGGTTACACAGGACTGGCGAAAGACCTTTCCGGCAAATAAGCCGGAATAGCGCAACAACTTGCTTGTTGCGGTAAAGGATCCCGCCGCCCCTACAGTGTCGCCCCTGAGCCGGGCGTCGGGATCTGAAGACAGACCGTTGATCCCAAGGCCGCCAAAAACAACAACAAATAATGGCCTTGGATCAGGGAACAAGCTTGTGACAGCTTACGCGTTCAACCGTGCATAAGGAATTCGATGATGTTTTTCAAACGACAGATTTTCAGGGAACCACCACATGTTCAAGACATGTCGGATCGCCCCCGATACGCTCCAGAATCTCTCTGGCAAGTTCCAGATCTGCAGATGTCCATGCCGCAGTTTTTGATCCAATCAAGTTGGCTTGCGATCGCAGAACCACCCCATCGGCCAAAATTTTGAGATGGTTGGCCTGAAGCGTTGACCCGGTGCTGGTGATATCGACTATTATATCAGCCGATCCTGCTGCCGGAGCCCCCTCGGTTGCGCCGAGGCTCTCGACAATCCGGTAGACGCCCAATCCGTGACTGGCAAAAAAACTCTGAGTCAGCATCCAGTATTTTGTCGCAACACGCAGACGGCGGCCATAATGACGCCTGAACCCGGCGGCGACATCATCCAGATCCTCCATTGTGTTCACATCAATCCAGCTTTCCGGAACTGCCACCACCACATCGGCATGGCCGAAGCCAAGTGGTTTCAACAACGCAATCTTGTCGTCCGCATGGCGCAGGGTCTCGCGCACCAGATCTTCGCCGGTTACGCCCAGATGAATGGAGCCGCGCATCGTCTCGCGGGCAATCTCCCCGGCCGAGAGAAATGAAATGTCGGCACTGCGCCCATTGGAAAAGCCGTTTAAGCGTCCGAAATAGCTGCGTGATGAACCGAGCGATTCAATGCTGAACCCGGCGTTGTTGAACACCGCTTCGGTCTGCTCCTTGAGACGGCCCTTTGAGGGAATGGCAAGCACCAGGTCAGCCATGATCACCCCTTCCCTTTCGGCATCCGGTCAAGCCACAGGGAAAACCCGACAGCCGGCACAGGCACATCGGAGCCGAGAATTTCCATCAGCCGGTCATAACGGCCACCGCCGGCAACCGGCTGAGTTGCGCCGTTGACAAACAGTTCGAACACAAAACCGGTGTAATAGTCCAAAGGCCGGGCAAAGTCTGGCGCAAACATAAAATTGTCTGGCATCAGTTCGCCAGCCTGACGGGCAAACTCCGCCAGACGGTCTGAAAACTGCGTCAGTTTGGTGCCGAATTCAACCGCGTGGCGCTGCTCAAAGTCAGCCAGTGCGTCCGGCATTTCCAGCGCGAGGCCAGTGAGTTGGAGATAATCCGACAGAACTGTTTCCAGCCGGGTCTTTGCGCGCTCGTTCAAGCCGAAATCCTGCGGCCCATAGGTCTCCAGATAGCGGGTAGCTATATCCTGCGGGCTGCGGCCTGCATGCGGCGACAGGCCTTGTGTCAGCATCATGTCGGCAACGGCCTGCTGCAGTGCTTCAGCGTCGTGCAGGCACGCTTGCACGACGCCCGGCAAAGGCAATGCTTCCGCATCTCCCGGTGACAGAATGCGCTGGATGGTTGGCCTGTTGAGGCCTCGACCAAAGGCGCGGATCAAACGAAGGCGCAGGCCCGAGGGCACGTCCAGTGAGACCAGCAATTGGTGAAACAGCGATGGATCGCCGAGCTTCAATGACAGTTCAGCTTTGCTGTCGGGAATAGTGGCTGCATTCACCGCGATTGTCATGATCTCGGCATCGACAAGATGCGGCGTTTCGGTGCGGCCGAGATGTTCCACCCCGGCCTGGAGAAATTCGTTCGGGCCGGCGTCACGCTGGCGGAACACCGGGCCAAGATAACCATAGCGGCGCGGCAGATCGATCTCAGACTGCAAATGGGACAGGCAGACCGGAATTGTAAAATCCGGGCGCAGACACATTTCCTCACCCGCTGCACCTGCCGTTATGAACATGCGGCGGCGCAGATCCTCGCCGGCTGTTTCCAGAAACGGGTCGGCCTGCTGCAGGATGTCCGTTTCAATCCGCTCGCACTGATAGCGCTCGAACAGAGTGTCGAAGGCCTGCAATGCCTTGGTCCCGACAGGACCGGATGATGAAGAGCGGGGCACCATTGATCGCGTCCCTATTCCGGCTGATACCGCGCCACGATAGCAGCGACGGCCGATACAAGATCGGTGCGTTTAATGGTGGTCTGGCCGGGATTTTCCGAACGCCATTGTTCGTTGTCGGTAATTTGCGCCGACAATTGCTTGCCGAGAGACAGATCCTTGATCTGCAACTCACCGGCGGCGCGCTCGTCAGAGCCTTCAATGACCGCCACCGGCGCATTGCGTTTGTCGGCATAGGCCAGCTGCTTGCCGAAATTCTTGGGATTTCCGAGAAACATTTCAGAGCGAATGCCGGCCGCGCGCAATTCGTATGTCATGGCCTGATAGGACGCCATCTGATCACGGTCCATGACCAGCACGACAACCGGGCCAAGCTGTTCGCGGTTCGCCAGAAGATTCTTCTGGCGCAGAGCGGTCAAAAGCCGCGACACACCGATGGAAAAACCGGTGGCGGGCACCGCTTCGCCGCGAAACCGCCCGACCAGACCATCATAGCGGCCGCCGCCGGCAACAGAACCGAACTGCACCGGCTTGCCCTTGTCATTCTCAACTTCAAATGTCAGCGATGCCTCATAGACCGGGCCGGTATAATATTCCAGGCCGCGCACAATATAGGGCGCAATGGCGATGACACTGCTGTCATAGCCGGCAGCCGCAGTCAGCGCGGCAATCGTTTCCAACTCCTCGACACCGGCAGCAAAACTCTGATTGTCGATGAAAGCTGAGGCTTTCAGGGCTGCAAGGGTTGCCGTATTTGCCTGCGCATCGCTGCTTTCCAGGCTGCGAAAATCAACAAAGCCCATAATTGTCTCTGTCTGCTCGTCGCTGAGGCCGGCCCCGTTGGTAAAGTCGCCACTGTCATCAAGACGGCCTTTGCCGAGCAGTTTTTTCACTTCACTGGCGGGAAATTTGTCGAGTTTGTCGATGGCGCGCAACACCGACAGGCGCGTTGCGGCGTGGTCAGGACCGGCGAGACCGGCGCTTTCCATGACACCATCCAGCAGTTTCCGGTTGTTGACGTAAATCACGAATTCACGATCTGCACCGCCCTGCACCAATCCAAGCCTGGCCAGAATATCTGCTGCCATCATGCAGATTTCCGCGTCTGCCGCGACCGATGCGGTGCCCACCGTGTCAGCATCGAACTGCATGAACTGACGGAAGCGGCCGGGACCCGGCTTTTCATTGCGGAACACCCAGCCGGCGCGGTAGCTGCGGTAGGGTTTCGGCAGATCCTGATAGTTCTCGGCCACATAGCGGGCAAGCGGTGCGGTCAGATCGTAGCGCAGGCTCATCCATTGCTCGTCATCATCCTGCAGCGAAAACACACCTGCATTGGGGCGATCCGTATCGGGCAAAAACTTGCCCAGCGCATCGGTATACTCAAATAAAGGCGTTTCCACAGGATCAAAGCCGTACAGTTCATAGACCGCTTTGATGGTCGCCATCATGGCGTCGGCAGCGCGAATGTCATGAACCTCGCGATCCGCAAAACCGCGTGGTTTACGGGCCTTGACCTTGTCGGCCTTCCTGTTCTGTTTCGTGCTCATGGGATGCGCAATCGGTTTACCTGAAAAGTCTGCGATGTCCTAACCCATTGGCCCGATTGCGGCAAGCATGGATGCAGCAGATGCGGTGGCTGCATCTGCTCAAACAGGTCTTTTGAAGCGTGTCCGGGCGGCCTCTACCTTGGGGCGGCAGATACAACCCTCAAGGTGATCATTGACCAGACCCATGGCCTGCATGAAGGCATAGATTGTGGTCGGCCCGACAAAGGACCAGCCACGCTTCTTCAGATCCTTCGATATCCGGGCTGAAATATCGGTCTTTCCCAGGGTCATTGCGGTCGCGTGATCCAGCGTTTTCGGGCGCTCAGATGCGGCCGGCTCAAAGCTCCAGAAATAGGCTGCCAGCGAGCCGAATTCGGACTTCAGCTCCAACGTCTTGGCCGCATTGTTGATGGTTGAACGGATTTTACCCTGATGGCGGACTATGCCGGCATCCTGCAACAGGCGCTGAACATCCTCCTCGCCAAATTGCGCCACCACTTGGGCCTCAAAATTGGCAAAGGCAGCGCGAAAATTCTCGCGCTTGCGCAGGATCGTCAGCCACGACAGGCCGGATTGAAATCCCTCCAGGCAAATTTTCTCAAACAGCCGTCGATCATCATCAACCGGCCAGCCCCATTCGGTGTCGTGGTAAAGCTGGTAATCCTCCTGATTGCCGTGCCACCAGCACCGCACGATGCCATCGGCACCTTCGATCAGACCGTCAGGAAGCGTTTGAGCCATCAGACACCTTTCATCATGAGGCTTCAATCAGGCCCATGCCGGAAAGCGAGATGTTCTAGCGCCGTTCCAGAGTCTGGCGCACACCACGGGCAAGATGCTGTGCCTGTTCCTCGTCAAAGCCAAAATCAATATAGCCGCCATTGGGGATTTCAATGCGCAGAAACAGATTGCGCTGGCCGTCCGAGCGGGTCGCCGCACCAACGGCAAAGGTCTTGACCGGCAATGCGCCTGCTGGCGAAAAGGCGCGCTGACCGGATTTTTCGCCCGCCGCCTTGGCGCGGTTGTTTTCGGCGGATGATTTGGCGGTCATCACCGCTGACAGCAAGGTTGAAGCCTGTTCCTTGGGAACTACGAGACGCACATTTCCTGCACCCGCCAGTTGCAATGTGACATAGGACAAATTGCCGTCGTCGCTGGCGCCGACATTAATGACTTTTTCCAGTTGATTGCCTTCGATCATGACGAACTCTCTGCTGCTTATAGAATGAAATATCAATTGCGGGCGGGTTTAGCAGAGTGGCTGCAAAGTTTCGACCCTTTATTCAACAGCTTCAAACAAAGCTGCCGGCACAGTGTTGCGCCCTGTGCCCAATTGCGGATTGTCAAAACCGCGATCGTGCAGCAATCGCGGCATGTCGCCGCCATAGGCCCAATTGAGAAGGACCGCCGTATGCAGGATGGGAAGATCGGTTCCACCGCCGATCTGGGTCATGCAGCCGATATTTCCGGTGGCAATCAAGTCCGGCCTTGTGCGTTCGATATTAGCGATTTTGCGGTCTCGCAATTGCCGCGCAATAACGGGTTGGAGAATATTATAAACCCCGGCCGATCCGCAACACAAATGCCCTTCCGGCACGTCGGTGACCCGGAAACCTGCCGCCTGCAGCAGCTTTTTCGGCTGGGTGGTGATCTGCTGGCCATGCTGCATCGAGCAAGCCGAGTGGTAGGCAATTGTCAGATCAAACCCGCGTTGCGGCTGACCAAGGTCAATAGCGCCAAGATATTCGGTAACGTCTTTCGCCAGCGCTGACACGCGGGCCGCCTTATCAGCGTATTCGGGATCATGGCGCAGCATATGGCCGTAATCCTTGATCGTCGTGCCGCAGCCCGACGCTGTGATGATGATGGCATCCAGACCATCTCCCTCAATCTCCCGCCACCAGGCGTCAATATTTATCCTGGCCTGGTGATGGCTGGCGTCATCCTTGCCCATATGATGCACCAGAGCGCCGCAGCAGCCCTCGCCTTTCGGCAGCACAATCTCGATGCCGGCTCGGTTCAACAGCTCTACCGTCGCTTCATTGATTCCCGGATTGAGCACCGGCTGGGCGCAGCCGGTCAGCAACGCAACACGGCCTGAAACCGCTTGTTGCGGCTTGAACACATCGCCGGCCGACAGCGCGCTGCGTGGTTCTATCCGTGAAGGCGCCAGTTCCAGCATCGCCCCGATCTGGCGGAACGGCCCGCCGAGCCTTTTCAGCAATCCGGCAAACGGTTTGCCGAAGAAGGCCGCTGCCAAAGCGAGGCGGAACCGGCCGGGATAGGGCAGAACTCCGGCCAGCACAGCGCGCATCAGCCGCTGATGCCAGGACCTTGTATAGGTTTTTTCAATATGCGAGCGGGCATGATCGACCAGATGCATGTAGTTCACGCCGGAGGGGCAGGTTGTCATGCAGGACAGACAGGACAGGCAGCGGTCAATGTGCTTGACGACCTTGTCATCGGCGGGCCTGTCATGTTCCAGCATGTCCTTGATCAGGTAAATCCGGCCGCGTGGGCTATCCAGTTCATCGCCCAGAAGCTGATAGGTTGGGCAGGTGGCAGTGCAGAAGCCACAATGCACACAGCTGCGCAGAATTTTCTCTGACGCGGCAATTTGCGGGTCCTGAAGCTGAGCCTCAGTAAAATTTGTCTGCATGGGTCAACCTAAACAAAAAAGCGCTCTATACGCCGGAATACATGAAGCCGGGATTGAAGATACCCTTGGGATCAAATGTCTGCTTGATGCCCGCGGTGAGTTTCATCATGGGTGCTGACAAGGGCTGAAATACATCAATGCGTGCGCGCAACTCGTCCGGGCCGCGCATCAGGGTGGCATGGCCGCCAGCTTCAGCCAGAATTTCATGCAGCGCCGCCGCGCCGGCATCGCCATCCTCGGCCGGATCAATCGCAACCCAGATCAGCCCGCCGCTCCAGTCAAAGAAATGCCTGGTTTCGTGCTGCTCGGCAAAGCGGCGCATGATATCCGCGCCTTTGGTGGGAGCCACTGAAATTTTCCAGATTGCGCGATCCGAGGGTTCGACCAGAGGAACGACATCGCGGATATCGCGCCACAGGGCCTCGCTGTCCGGCCCTGCCACCTCCTCCGCCTTGCCGAATTCAGCCAGGTGCAGGGCGGTCTGCTCAAAGCGATAGCGCAATTGCGTATCAAAGCCTTCCAGCCGCACCAGAGTTCGTGCCGCATCTCCTGCAATTCCGGCGGGCAGATGTGCGACCCCGGTGGGTTCGAACGGCGATGTCATCGCCCGGCAGAGCGCGACAATAGCCGTGTCATCTGCCAGTCCGCTGAGTTGCAGTGTCGTGCTGTTTGCCGGCTTCGGCAGGACCTTGAAGGTGACTTCGCTGAGGACGCCAAGGGTGCCCCATGACCCGGACAGCAGCTTGACCAGATCAAGACCAGTGACATTCTTCATGACACGGCCGCCGTTTTTGATCAGTTCGCCCCTGCCATTGACCAACCTTACGCCGATCAGACTGTCTCTGGCGGCTCCGGCTGAAATCCGGCGCGGACCGGAAATATTGCCGGCTGCAACTGCGCCGATGGTTGGCTCGCCGCTGGATCCGTAAAGCGGACGATGGTCCATTGGCTCAAAGGTCAGGGCCTGGCCGTGTTCGGCAAGCGCGGCTTCCACGACCGCAACCGGCGTGCCGGCTTTGGCGGAAAACACCATCTCGGCCGGCTCCAGCAAGGTGATGCCGGACAGTTCTGCCATGCTGAGTTTGGTCGAGCCCGATGCAGGGCGGCCAAGGCCGGCTCGTGATCCATTGCCCTGAACCTGCAGCGGTGCAGCCTTGTCAATTGCTTCGCGGATGCTCTCGATCAGGTCTGCTTCACTGGCTGGCGTCACAATTTTCATGCGGCCTGCACCGTGATACGGCCATCCAGCGGAAACACCTTGGCCGGGTTCATCTGCCAGGCCGGGTCGAACACCGCCCGGACCAGCATCTGCTGGCGCAGATCCTCTTCGGTGAATTGGACACGCATCAGGTCGCGCTTTTCAATGCCCACACCATGCTCTCCGGTCAGGCAACCGCCGACCTCGACACACAGGGTGAGGATCTCATTGCCGGCATCTTCCGCCTTTTGCCGCTCTGCCGGATCGTTGACATCATACAGAATCAGCGGATGCAGATTTCCGTCACCGGCGTGAAACACATTGGCAACCCGCAGGCCGTAATGGTCGATGATCTGGCTCATCCGCGACAGCACATAGGGCAGTTGACCGGTCGGGATGGTGCCATCCATGCAGATATAGTCCGCGACACGGCCGGTAGCGCCAAAAGCGGATTTGCGGCCTTTCCAGATGGCCGCCGCTTCCATCGCCGACTGGCTTTCCTTGATGGTCTTGACGCCGTGCTGTTTGGCTATCTCGACGATCTTGTCGAGCTGTTCACGCATTTCCGCGTCAGAGCCTTCGACCTCGATGATCAGCAGCGCATCAACGTCCATCGGATAGCCCGCTTTGGCAAAGGCTTCGCAGATTTCAATGGCCAGCTTGTCCATGAACTCCATCGCCACCGGCACCAGACCGGCAGCGATGATGCTGGCGACACAGGCCCCGGCGCTTTCTGCGGTGGGAAAGCCGAACAGCACCGGTTGCGCGCCTTCCGGCTTAGGCAGAATGCGCACCACCGCTTCGGTGATAATGCCGATCTGGCCCTCCGATCCGCAGACAAGGCCAAGCAGATCATATCCCGGTGCATCGTGGTGTTCGCCGCCAATATCCAGCACAGTGCCATCCAGCATGACCATTTTGACGCCAAGCAGATTGTTGGTGGTCACACCATATTTCAAACAATGGGCACCGCCTGAATTCATGCCGATATTGCCGGCAATGGTGCAGGCCAATTGCGATGACGGGTCCGGCGCATAGAAAAACCCGTCCGGCCCGACATGATCGGACACCCGCAGATTGGTAATCCCGGCCTGAACCGTGGCCGTGCGATTGTCATAATTGACATTCAGCACCCGGCTCATTTTGGCAATCCCTATCACCACCGCGTCCTGCTGCGGAATGGCACCGCCGGACAGAGAGGTCCCGGCTCCGCGCGGGATCACCGGCAGACCCGCCCGGTGGCAGTATTTCAGCACCGCAGCGACTTCTTCGGTGGATTGCGGCAAAACCACGGCGAGCGGCACACGGCGATAGGCGGTAAACGCGTCAGTTTCGAAAGGCACCAGTTCAGTCGGATCGCTGATGACACCTTCCCCGGACACCAGTTTGCCCAGATCGCGGACAATCTCGCCGCGGCGCGCCAGAATGGCCGGATCCGGTTCGGGTATTGCAATCGTGCCCATGATTTCCTCCATAAACTGCTGTAATTCTGTCAGAGTTTTTCTAACTGGTCAATTTTTTTTACCAGTTAACTACCCGCTTCCGTGACTGAGGAAGACCGTTCCGGGATAAAGCATTTGTAAATGGCTCGACATTCACAATACGGGTTGTGGACTTGACGGCGGATGCAATACATTCGACAAACCCATCGGGTGTGCGAGTTGTTCCGGATTTTCGCCGGACACGTGAAGGTAATTGAGGAGAAATAAGCATGAAAAAAATCATTCTTGCAGGCGTTTTGAGCATGCTGATGCCATTTGCAGCCTATGCCAATGGCCATGATGATCTTGAAGGTGATGCCGAAGCCGGCGCAGCCGTCTTTAAAAAATGCGCGTCCTGCCACGCTGTGGGTCCGGACGCCAAGAACAAGGTTGGTCCAATTCTGAATGGTGTTTTCGGGCGCGAGGCAGGCACCCTTGAGGGATATAAATATTCCAAAGCGATGTTGGCTGCGGACACAACCTGGGATGAAGAAACGCTGAGCGAATTTCTCGCCGATCCGCGCAAAGCGTTGAAAGGCACGAAGATGTCGTTTCGCGGTCTGAAAAAAGAAGACGACCTTGAGAATGTCATCGCCTATCTGGCGCAATTCGATGAAGAGGGAAACATGGCTGAATAGCCGGACCCTTCATACTTTCAACGAATTAAAGCCGCGAACACGCCGTGTTCGCGGCTTTCTTCTGTCTTGGCCTGTTCTCAGCCATCACTGTCGAGCACGAATATCTGCAGTGAGCGCGGGCCATGGGCTCCCAGCAGAAGGGTCTGTTCAATATCGCCGGATCGCGATGGTCCGGTGATCATGTTGACGGTTCGCGGCATCTGGCCCTTGCCGTGCTTTTCACGCACCCGGCTCCAGACGCTTTCATAATCGCCGGCAATGTCGGATGCGCGCACCACGACACAATGGGTTTCCGGCAGGAAATTCAAAGTGGTGGGGTTTTCGCTGCCGGATTCCAGCATCAGTGTTCCGGATTCGGCCACGCCGGCAAAGGCGTGGGACAGGCCCACCGGATCAGATCCGTCAGAAGCGCCTTTCGAGATTTCCAGCCCGGCGGCCTTCTCCCAGTCCGCTCCAGCCAGAAGCGGTGCATCGCCCATGCGCACCCGTTTCGGCAGGTTTCGACCGCGCAGATAATCCGCCAGAGCCGCCGGCAGATCGGCTATAGTACTGATCCGGGTGACCGTGGCCTGAACCTTGGCGGCCTGTTCACAGAACAGATCGACCTGCTTGTCATGGGGTTTGCGGCCACGAGCAGGAATCAATCCGGACGGAGTTTTGGCAAGCCGCTCCTTCACTCTGACTGCGCGCGCGGGATCGTCAGCATCAGGAATATTCTTCCGTATTCTGGCCAGAATACCGCTGCGCCCTCCGGCAGCTGTTCGATTGCCGGATCCTGCCCGTTCATTCATGCGCTTTGTCCTGCTTTGGAGTTTTTGTGCCGCGCCGCCCATTGTTGCTGGAAGGTCTGGCCTTCCGGTACAGGAAGGTCTCTGTGCTCGGTCCAGCCTCCGGCCATGGGCAGGGATTTGAAGGCGCCCTTGCCTTTGCCCAATACGCCGAGCATTTTGATCGCCAGTCTGGTCGCCGCATGGTAAATGACCGGCCGTTTCGCCACCCAGGCCCAGACGCCAAGGCCACGCCGCAATCCGCCCGGCGCAATATGACGTTCAAATTCCTTTTCGCGCCAGTGCCGCATCATTTTCGGCAGTGGAATACGCATCGGGCAAACCGCTTCACAGCGCCCGCAAAAGGTTGATGCATTGGGCAGGTGGCCGGCCTTTTCAACACCGATCAGGGTTGGCGTCAAAACGGCACCCATCGGTCCGGGATAGACCCAGCCATAGGAATGGCCGCCGACCGCATGATAGACCGGACAGTGATTCATGCAGGCGCCGCATCTGATGCAGCGCAGCATGTCCTGAAATTCGGTTCCCAGCATGTCGGAGCGGCCATTGTCGAGCAGCACCACATGATATTCTTCCGGGCCATCAGGATCATCCTTGCGGCGCGGGCCGGTGGAAAATGTGGTGTAGACCGACATGTCCTGGCCGGTGGCGGAGCGCGCCAGAACACGCAAGATCTGGCTGACATCCTCCAGCGTCGGGACAATCTTCTCTATCGAGGCAATGACAATGTGAACCTTTGGCAGAATCTGGGTCAGATCGCCATTGCCCTCATTGGTGACAATGATGGACGTGCCGGATTCGGCAACCAGAAAATTGGCCCCGGTAATGCCGACATCAGCGGCGAGGAACTTGTCGCGCAGAACCCCTCTGGCCTCGGACAAAAGGCTGGTCGGGTCGTCAAGATTGCGGCCCGGTGGCAAATGGCGGTGGACTCGGCGGAAATCCGCCTCAACCTCTTCCTTGTTGACATGCACCGCCGGCGCAATGATGTGGCTTGGCGGCTCGTTGCGCAGTTGAATGATATATTCGCCCAGATCGGTTTCGATGGGTTCAATACCATTGCGTTCCAGGTGCTCATTGATCGCGATTTCCTCGGCGATCATCGACTTGCCCTTGGTGACGGTTTTGGCATTGGCGCGCTTGCAGATATCGAGGATGATATTGCGGGCATCCTGGGCACCTGCCGCCCAGTGGACACGGCCGCCACTGTCCTGAACCTTGGCCTCATAGGCCTCCAGATAATGATCCAGATGGCCGAGCACATGGTCTTTGATGTCTCTCGAGCGGTCGCGCAGCGCTTCAAATTCCGGCAGATTGGCCGCAGCCTTGGCGCGTTTGTCGATAAAGCCGCGCTCAACATTGCCCAGCGCCTTCTGCAGGTTCGCGTCTTTCAGCGCTTCGGAGGATTTTTCCTTAAAATAGGGTGACGTGATCTGCATATGCGTCTTATCCCTTCTCGCCGCTTGTCGTCGGGCTGGTTTTATCCGGGTCGCTCGCTTCATTCCGGTTTTTGCCGATGGGCGGCACATCGGTCATTCCGGCCAGAACTTCGGCAACGTGGCGGACATCGACATTGCTGCCTTCGCGTTTCAGCTTGCCGGCCATATTCAACAGGCAGCCGAGATCGCCAGCAAGCAACGTACCTGCCTCTGTCGCCTCAATATTCTTGGTTTTCTTCTGCACGATGGCATTGGAAATGTCGGGATATTTGATGCAGAAGGTGCCACCAAAGCCGCAGCACACATCGCTGTCTTTCATTTCTTTCAATTCCAGCCCGTCAACCGCCGCCAGCAGACGGCGGGGCTGTTTTTCGACGCCAAGCTCGCGCAGGCCGGAACAACTGTCGTGATAGGTGACCGTGCCATCAAAATGCGCCGTCACCGGATTGCGCCCCAGAATATCGGTCAGAAAACTGGTCAGCTCGAACGTCTTGTCAGCCAGTTTGCGGGCGCGGTCATGCCACGGCGTGCCGGCCTCGAACAATTCCAGATAGTGAACCTTGATCATTGCGGCGCAGGAGCCGGAAGGTGCCACCACAGCGTCATAATCCTCAAAGGACTTGATGACCTGCATGGCAATATCGCGGGTGTCGGCCTTGTCGCCGGAATTATAGGCCGGCTGTCCGCAGCAGGTCTGGGCCGGTGGCACGGATATGGTGCAGCCGGCATCTTCCAGCAATTTGACACTGGCAAATCCGACAGAGGGTCGAAACAGATCGACCAGACAGGTGACGAACAAGCCGACATTTCTGGGGGTTTCAATGGCACTGGTTTCGGGAGGCAGGTTGGCGTCTGATTCGCTCATGATCTACTTTACTCTGGCTGGTTTGACAGCTTGTTCCAGTTTATGCTGGGTGTCGTGTTGCGCCAAGCGCATGCGGGAGACCGCCTCACGTTCCCCAACAATTTCCACGTCCTTCACCGCCGCTGCGACAAAATCCATATGGGCTTCCGCCGCATGTCGAGCCGCCTCTGGATTGCGCTGCATGATGGCGTGATAAATCGCCTTGTGCTGGGACAGCAGGGCATCGCGCGAGCCTTTGTGGCCGTATAACAGGCTTCGGTTGACGAAGACCCCCTGCTCCAGCAAGCGGTAGCAGGCACGCAATGTGTGAAGCAACACAATATTGTGGGCGCATTCGCCGATGGCCTGATGGAACTCCACATCGACTGCGGCCTCGGCAGAAAAATCCTGCACACTATGAGCCTCCGTCATGGTGCCGATCAACCGCGTCAGCAGTTCCCGGTCTGCCTCATTGGCCCGGCTTGCCGCCATGAAGGCGGTAATGCCTTCGATCTGGCGGCGGAACTCGACATAATCGGCGGTGGCTTTGGGGTGTTTGCGGATCAGCTGGACAATCGGATCACGGAACACGGTGCCGACAACATCGGCGACGACCGTGCCCTCGCCCTGGCGGGTTTGCAGCAATCCGCGCGCTTCCAGATCCTGCAAGGCATCGCGCAGAACCGGGCGCGACACGTTGAGAGATTTGGACAGGCTGCGCTCCCCCGGAATCCGGTCGCCCGGCTTCAAGACGCCCTGCAGCACCAGCTCTTCAATCTGGTGCATCACCTCATCGGCGGTGCGGGAGTGGGAAATTTCAGAAAATATCATGCCGGGCTGATTCATTCCTTGCTCATTGAGCCAGACATTACAGCCACATCCGACGAGTGGTCAATAAAATTGCCCACTGGCAGAGGGCTGGATAATCCAAGCCTTTGCTTCGCTTTTGTGCCAAGGGTGATGATAAATCAGCCTGTCGTGCGAATCGGAGCCATCAGCATGTCGCAAATCATCACCACCCACCCGGAAAGGGCGCGGGTTCTGGGAGAAGTCCACGCACGGCCCTTCGAGCCGATGCCGACGCCGCGCGTCGTGCGCCATGTCGCTTTGCTGACCGGGGCCGAGGAAGCGGAAGCGCTGCATGAGGCCATCTCTCACTGCGCGACCGAAGCCGGTGTTGCGCCGCCGGCGCCGCAAGTGCGGTATTATGTGCTCAATGCGTTCGGCGGGCGGCTGCGATGGGAACAACATTCCGAATTCGGCTCGCTGACCTGGGACGCGCCGCCGCGCAACGCCCATGACGGGCTGGCCCTGATTATCGAGCGGGCTACAAAGCCGCTCGGCCAGGTGATTTCCATGACCCGGATTGACGTGCTGGAACATGACAGCGATGTGAATTTTGAAAAGATCTACGACAACCGCTCGCTGTGCGTTTCAAAAGTGGAAAACGGCGTGGCCCTGATCGCCACGGATTTCCGCCAGTCCGATGATGGCGCGACGCGGATGACGATTATCAACCAGAGCGCCACGGAAATCGCCACCGGCGGGCTGGTGCAGCGGCTGCTGGAAATTGAAACCTACCGCACACTGGCGCTGCTCGGCCTGCCGCTGGCGCAGCGCACCGCGCCGATTGTCAGCGGCATCGAAACCAGTCTGGCCGCCATCACCGCCGATCTGAAGGACCATCCGCACGGCATCAGCGAACGCCTGCTGGACGAGATCACCCGCCTGTCGGCGGATCTGGAAGCCAATGCGGCGTCCTGCCTGTTCAGATTCGGCGCCAGCAGAGCCTATCACGAGATCGTCCGTCTGCGCCTCGATGCCATTCAGGAGGTCAGTTACGAACATCATCCCACCCTCGAAGCCTTTTTGATCCGGCGTCTGCAGCCGGCGATGCAGACCATTCATGCGCTGGAGGAACGCCAGGCCAATTTGTCGCGCAAACTGTCACGGGCCGCCAATCTTTTGCGCACCCGGGTTGATGTGGAACTGGAACGGCAGAACCGCGATCTGCTGTCGTCAATGAACCACCGCGCAAAACAGCAATTGCGGCTGCAGCAGACCGTCGAAGGCCTGTCGATTGCGGCGGTCAGCTATTATGTGGTCGGCCTGATTGCCTATCTGCTGAAAGGCATCGACACGCCGCTGCAGGCGCTGTTCGGCTATGCCTATATCAGCGCGGTTCTGACAGCTTTGTCGGTTCCGGTGGTTGTCGCGGTGATGTGGTATGTGGTCCGCCGCATCCGGCGCACGCCACTGGATGAGAAATAGGGTTGGGATTAAGGCCGCTAGCTCAAGTCGTTTCCGAAAATCGTGTTGGTCCGTTTTGCGGACATTCCCCCATGGTCCATCCGAAACCGTCACTGCTCTGCGGTGACGGTCAGACCCAGCATCCGCCAGACCTGCATCCCGCCGCGATAGTAAAAAATACGATCTGCCGGGTATCCCGCTTCGATCATGTTGCGGATTGCCGTGGGGGATTGACCGCACCAGATACCGTTGCAGAAAAGTGCGACACGTTTCGCATTATCGCAGATCCAACCGTCAAAGTCCGGCTCGCACCCCAACTGGACCAACTCGTCGAGAATATAGGTGTAAGGAATGTTGAGCGCCCCAGGGATCGTGCCGCCTTGAAACCAATCATTCGTGCGGCTGTCAATGACGACCGCCTCTGAGTCCTGAAGCATCTCGATCAACTCCAGTTCGCCAATGGTGGTCACCCCTTTCGCGGGCGTGATCGGCTGAATGCAAAAGTCGGGGCAAGGGCGGGAGGTCCTGGCCCATTCGCCTTGTATCGTGTTCTCGGTATCCTGAATTCTGCTGATCTCGGCCGGACCGCCGGTTGTCTGCACAGTGACGGACGGCATGTCCCTGGTGATACGCACCGTGACTTCGGCCCCCGCCACGCCAGCAACAAGCATCAGCGTGATCGCCAGCACAAATATCTTCATGTTCGGTACTCCTTAAACCCGCGATTTGCAGGGTTTACCATAATCGACAATTGAATATGCGTCATGGAATTTCAACGCATGGCTCAGCCAGCTCTTATGTGGTCGGCCTGATTGCCACTCTGCTGAAAGGCATCGACACGCCACTGCAGGCACTCTTCGGCTACGCCTATATCAGCGCGGTTCTGACAGCCGGTGCCGGTGGTTGTCGCGGTGATGTGGTATGTGGTGCGCCGCATCCGGCGCACGCCGCAGGATGAGAATTAGGGTTGGGTTTGGGGACTTAGCGAAAGTCGTTTACGAAGCGTCGGTTGGTCCACTTTGCGGGCGATGCAACTGGACCAAAAAATGACCGTCGGTTGTCGAAATGGGCCGGGAGCGGTTGTTCCTTGCAATTTTGATTTATTCGATCTTACCAACCCAAAGCGGTCAATCAATCTACGCATTGGTCGCCGGATGGAGGGATCACGCGAGGCATTGCCCTGATGAAAAGAGGGGTAACGTAGTCTCATGCGTGTTATATTTCCACTAAATCAATAGACTAGTTAAGATATTGGATGACTGAGAAAAACTCTGAGAGCAAAAAGCAGAACCCAGTTAAAGAGCATTGCCCGACGTGTGACGGTGAGCGCACATGCGATATTCACGGTCACGTTTACGTGCCTTGGCATTGGGAGGATCGTCAAGGCAACTCCATGAGTGGCGGCGTCGATCATTCATTGCTGCAATGCCGGGGATGCGAAACTGTATTCTATTTAGACGATAGCTGGAATGAAAACGATGTAGACCATTGGTATGACCATAATGGTAAGACACAGGGTGAAGCAGTACGCACAAAAGTCACACACCCAAGACCTGAGAATAGGACAAAGCCGGTCTGGTTCGATGCAATCGGCAAGATTGATGCGCAATTGCAATACATTCTTGATGAGATGTACGTGGCTTACAACAACCAAGCCTACATCCTTACAGCCATTGGGCTACGCACCGCCCTCGATCGTGGTACTGAAGTGTTAAGCATTGATCCAGCCAAGACATTTGCAGAGAAGTTGGCGGAACTGCAGTCGGGCGGATGGATTGGAGCAACAGAGCACGATATTCTTGGAGTGATAACGGATGCAGGAAATGCTGCTGCCCATCGTGGTTGGTCACCTGATGAAACTGATGCCACACAGCTTTTGGATGCTATGGAGGTCTTTCTGCAACGCGCATTTATTGTTGGCCAAAAAGCGTTAAGCATTAGAAATAACATCCCTGCTAAGCCAAGGCGTAAGAAGGCGAAGGCACCCGCTAAGACAACCTGAGTGGCTGTGGTATTTTGTCGTCAGGCTCGCAAGCTAGCAACTGTACTGCGCAGCATTGGTCTGATCAGTGCGATTAACGTATATCGTTGCGTCCGCTTGATGGTGGTTAGGACATTGGGTCCGTCCGAAACAATCTCCGCACCGCTTTCGCCTTTACCGCATTTCAATCCATAGGTGCCGCAGATCGATTGGGTCCAATTTTCCGGCCCGATCATGTCGAGAACTCAGGACAGCAAGTCTCTCAGGAGGCTCATGTCGGCGCAATGTAATCTGATCTCCTGTCGTCCAGTTGACGACTTTTGCACGGGACATCGCCCCGATCCACCGATCGATTTTGGCATGCCAGTCTGAAATCGAGCCGCTCTGAACAAAAGCAATCATACCGCCGATGGCGTGCGCCGCGCCGTGATGACCAGCTTTGAATCGGGCGACGCCTCCCGTGCTCTTATGCCTGTTGTATAGATATTCCCGCTTGTCTCGCCCAGTTCCGCGCGGAGTAGGTAAAAGCTTGCATTCGATCGGCAGGAGAGTGTCGAAATCGATGTGCTTTCGGCCCTCTACCCATACGACACAACTCAAAGGAGCAGCGATAAGATCGATTTTCCGGCCCTTTTTCACAACATCCGGTTCCTCGACACGGAATTGAAGAAAATCCCAGCTCGAATGTCGTGCGCGGCTGATCAAATGGGCACAGAGCTGCGAGGTCAGCGCAGTTTCGGCCGTCTCCACCTTCCGTCCTGGTCGATCGCGCCATATGGGCAGTTCTGCGGCAATATAGTCGAGCAGGCTTATCAATGACGTTGCCGCCAAATGAATGCCTTCAGCAAGCGTACCAGTATGGATGCGTGTCGCCCCTTCGTCTGCCAGCATCTCTAGAAACCCTGTTCCCGCAAGTCTGCAAGAGTCTCATCGGCATCGCGAAGGGCCACTGAACGAAGCCAGTACCGAAGTCGGTCAGGCTTGAGTATGAAGATGAACCTATCATCATAGATACGAGCCATCCGCGTGATAGATAAGGTCTCGCTACGCTGATCCTTGAGCAGTTGATCCAAACGATCATTCAAAAGATCAGCTCCGGTCCATTCAATCGATCCCTCTCCGAAGCAGAAGGGAAAGCAGATCACGCCAGGCCAGAACTGGTGAGGAAGTGCGACAAGCGGCGTACTGTTATAGACCGTATTGACCTGCCGCATATAACATTCGGCGTAGGCCGCCAGCCCATCGCCAGCGTGCTCCCTGAGCACAGTTGCATCGTCACCAAGGCGAATCAAATCGCTTTGGAACTTGACGATATCTTCGGCCAGAATATTCTCGTTATCGCTTAGGTCAAGTGTTCGGCTTTTGGGAAATGGAATAGCCTTAATATCTGCCCCGGACAGGGAAGTCGCTTTTCGAGAAATCATCCGGATACTCGTAATCGCAGTGTAGGCTTTCAGGCCGATGGTCTCTTCACCTAGGTATGCTGCAACACGGTCGAGATCGTCGGTCTCTCCACTCGGATCAGCAAAGCCAAAAATCTCACTTCTAAACGTCAAATACTTTCCAGACCACACGGCGTGCGCGAGACTCTGATGCTTTCTGACCGCCAGATAGGGAGGGGTGAATTGCGCCTTCGTTCGTGGAGCTTCAATTGGCTTCTCGGCCACGTCTGTAAAGCGCGTCTCGTCTATCCGGTTGTCAGATAGAGCTACCGGCGGGAACACAGGTTTTCCGATGATATGTTCCGCCGGCTTGGAAATCTGCCTTGCACCGTCGATAAATCCTTCACCGAAAATCCATCCGAGCTTTTTGGCGTGTTCTGCAAGGGTCGGATAACCGTTCAGTCGTTTGACGAGATCGTAGACGCGGCCACCACCGAAAAGATTTGCGCGCCAAGGGGATGGCCCATCCCCTAGCATAGAGCGCGGTATCCAGTGCAAATCATAGTAATCGATGTCGAAACCTAAGTCCGCATTAGCACGTCCGTTTCGGCGGAAAACTGCATGTAAAATCTTAGTTGTCGCGCTCGGTCGACCTGCGATGGCCGTGATGACGACGACCTTCGTATCCGCCCCGCCCTTTCCGAAAAGACCACGTATCGAGATGAAATCGAAAATCTGCCTTACATCCCAAGTCGCGAAGAACCTGTCGCGGAACTTCGTCGTAAGATGATTGTAAAGAAACCCGTATTGCTGGAGCATGCTTAAAACGCCGCCCTCGCTTAGAGCTTCCATGGACTCGTGGAGGAAGAGATAAGCGAGCTGTTTGTCAGGCACCGCTCCGTACTCTCGCTTATACCGTGCGAAGCTCCGCTCCGCGCCCGGAGTCGTCAATTTGGAATCGAATGGCGGATTTCCGACAATGACGCCTATCCGTTCGGGAAGCAGATTGTCTTCCTTAGCCTCGAAGAAGCAACTGTGATGAACGGTATGACCGTCGAGGATCGGAAACAAATTGACGCTCGACCGTATGTCTTCGGGTTCAAGAGCATCGCAGAGAGCCAGACAAAGGCTGAAGGCTGCAAGCTCGACCGCGCCCTGATCCAGATCGACGCCATGAACATGCTGAAGCAGCCCTCTAAGATCTTGGTCATTAGGACGTTTCCAATGGTGTCGGTTCCGCCAGTGGAGAACCAGCCGCTTAAAGGATTCGACTAGAAATACACCGGAACCGCAAGCAGGATCGAGGATCACCTCATCCCGTTCGATAAGCCGGTCGAGAACTGGCCAGCTTAGAGTTTCTTCGAGAACAAGGCGTACCAAGGCTGGCGGGGTGTAGATCGAGCTATCAGTATTAACAACAAAAAGCTGATAGATATGGCTGATCAATTCCACGGGAAGGTCACGAAACGAATAGAGTTTCCAGAACGTCAATTGCCCGTTGGCTTCCTCATGCCCTTCCACCAGCTTGGCAAAGCGATCGAGCTGGTCTGTGCCCGCCAGTTCGCTGCGCTCGCCGTCAGAAAGCGAGAAGACGTGACCGTTGAAGCGGGCTTCGAGGTCCCGCAACATTTGTACAAGCGCCGGCCCATTCCCCAAGACTTCAAAAAACCGCGATGCGCCAGGCAAATACTGAGCAAAAAAGTCCGGCAGCAGAACGCTCCGTTCCTCCAAATAGGCTATGAGGAGTGACAGGATCAACAATCGCCTGCGCAGGTCCGGCCCCAGCAAATCTTTCGACGCAAGATCGTTGTTTAGCCCGCGGATGGCTTTAATAAGTTGTCTATGGGCCGATTTTTCCGACGACAGCATACGAGTACAGACAGCCGGATCATCCCAGAGCGTGCCGTTGCGGAGCTGTCCCGCATCCCACCATGCTTCAGTCGAAGCAATTTTGGATGCCAGAATTAGTGTCTCGATCGGATTGCAGACCAAGCCTCCGTCGGAACTGACAAAATCAGGTCCGTGAGCGCATCGAAACAGTTGCACCAGCCCTGGTGTCTTTCGATAAAGCAGCGGCACCCCGCCCCAACTCCAAAGGCGCTTGTGAAGTTCGGCAAATGCGTCATCGTCTGGCGGGCCGGTCGATAAGAAGATGAAGGCCTGCGCAACTGAAGGCCGGCCATGCCGCCCCGCTTCGAAAAACACGGCATGGGCATCGTACGCCCGCGCCTTCTCCAATATAGCAACTTCTTCAGGTGGACGCCCATCCGTCTTGTAGGTCGATACGAGTACCAGACCATCCACTGTCGTCACTGCATCTTGATCAAGACGTCTGAGCCAGAGGGTTGAATTGGGTGTCGTCGTTCCGTCATCATCTGCACCGGATATATGTCTGAAATCTATCATTCCCGCGACGTTGCCTGATAGAATGCGAAGCCCTCTTTGGGAAGATCAAACATCGTTAGCCCACGGTTGGCGGCGCAAGTTTTAAAGGACCGCTTGAACTCCAAATCCACCTTGAAGTTTAACGATCCACTCCGAACAATATCGGAATTTACGGCGCTGACATCTTGGTCTGTCATCCTCAATTCTCCTAACCGCCCTTACAAGTGCCAGTATCGAACCAGCGGGGCAAGACAGTTTTCTTGAAAGCCAGAATCCGGGTTCTAAACTTGTAGACTAATGTCTGGTTTGCTGAAGCTCCAGCGCGGCATCAGAGAAAATCGCGAACGGCTGTAAAAGGCCGGTTGTTCCAATGTCGACACTTTTCTCATAGTCTCTAGCGGACACTAACCTGCCCTACGAAAGCATCCTCCGATATACCTAAACCGCACTCTGCGCACACGCCCTAAAACAAAGATCCCTGATTGCCTGGCGGTTTGGCCGCTGCGGTTTTTTTGGTTTTTGGTTTTTGCTCCGGCACCGGGCCGTCTTCGACCACGGCGGCAATTCTTGCGTCGGCGAATTCCAGGGAGATGCGCTGGTGTCTTGTGGTCTGGGACGCGGCGCGGATCGGCTGGCCGGCCTCGTCGCGGACCAGGGCAAAGCCGCGTTGCAGGACGCTTTGATAGGAGACCAGCCGCAGCAATTGGGACTGGCCGTCAAGGTTTTGCCGAAACCTGTCCATTCTGGCGGCAAAGGCGCGGTGCAGGCGTGCGGTGCGCTCGGTCAGCGCTGTTCTGGCCAGCGTGGTCTGGCGCAGCAGTACGGACGGTTTCAGGGCTCCAACGCGCTTCCAGTCTTCTCGGCGGCGCTCAAAATTGCGCGCCATGACTGTGCCAAGACGCAGCGCCGCCTGGTCCTTGCTGTCGCGGGCGCGGGAAAAATGCAGCGCCAGAATGCGTGGCCGCATGTGGCTGCCTGTGGCAATCAGCCGGTTGCGGTGGGCTGCGGTATTGGCCGACAAGGCGCTGGTCAGGCGCTGGGCGGCGGTGTCGAAGCGTTGGCGCGGCAGGCCGAACAGGCTGTCGAGCGAGGGCATCGCCCGGCTGAGGGCGCGCAGGCCATTGCGCTGCTGATCGAGGCTGCGGCGCATGGCCTGGGCATTGCGCAGGCTCAATGTGTCCACAGTGTTTTCAAGATCGTGGCGCACCGGAACCGCCATTTCAGCGGCGCCGGTCGGGGTTGGTGCGCGCCGGTCGGCCACATGGTCGAGCAGCGTCCAGTCGGTTTCGTGTCCGACCGCCGAAATGAGCGGGATTTGCGAAGCGGCCGCCGCGCGGACCACCGCTTCATCATTGAAGCCCCAGAGATCTTCCAGACTGCCGCCGCCGCGCGCCACAATCAGCAGATCGGGCCTTGGAATATCATCGCCGGTGAACCGGTTGAAACCATCGATGGCGCTCGCCACCTCGTGGCCGCTGGTCTCGCCCTGAACCCGCACCGGCCAGACCAGAACATGAACCGGAAAGCGGTCACGCAAGCGGTGCAGAATATCGCGGATCACGGCCCCGGTCGGCGATGTCACGACGCCGATGGTGTTTGGCAGGAACGGAAGGGGTTTCTTGCGTTCCTCGTCGAACAGGCCTTCCGCCGCAAGTTTCTTGCGGCGCTCCTCCAGAAGTGCCATCAGCGCGCCGATGCCGGCAGGCTCGATGCGCTCGATGACAATCTGGTATTTCGACGAGCCGGGATAGGTGGTGAGCTTGCCGGTGGCAATCACCTCCATGCCCTCCTCCGGGCGGATTTTCAGCTTTGAGAAAACACCGCGCCAGATAACGGCCTCGAGCCGGGCACGGTCGTCTTTCATCGAGAAATAGGCATGGCCGGATGAATGCGGGCCGCGATAGCCGGAAATCTCGCCACGCACGCGGACATAGCCGAATGTGTCTTCAACAGTGCGCTTCAACGCGGCTGAGATCTCGGTGACCGAGAATTCGGCGACATTGCTGTCACTGGAAGAACTCTCCAGAGAGGAGCCGGCTTGTATCTTGTCTGTCTCACTCATGGCTTGCTGTGTCCGGGTTCAGGGGCGCGATTCAAGATTGCCGCGATTCGAAAATCTTGACCAGATAGCTATGTGTGTGTCACCCAATTTGGCACTGCGTCAAGAAAGAGCATGATGAGCGAGCGCACCGACTTTCGAACCAAACGGCTGTATGTGGAAGATGCCCTGTCGGCGGGACAGGCCGTCGAGGCGGATCGCCCCAAGGCGAATTATCTGCTGAATGTGCTGCGGCTGAAATCCGGCGATGCGGTGCTGCTGTTCAATGGACGTGACGGGGAATGGCTGGCGGATATTGTGCCCGGCGGCCGCAAAGCCTGTACGCTGGTGCCGCAAAAACAGCTGCGCCCGCAGCCGGAGCCGTATGATCTGCAGCTTTATTTCGCGCCTTTGAAACAGGCCCGGCTGGATTACATGGTGCAAAAGGCGGTGGAAATGGGGGCCGGATATCTGCAGCCGGTGATCACCCGCTATACGCAGGTGCAAAAGCTCAATGCGGAGCGGATGCAAGCCAACATGCTGGAAGCGGCAGAGCAATGTGGCATTCTGACGGTTCCAGAGATGGGCGCGCCGATAGCTCTGGAGCGTATGTTAGAGACCTGGCCGTTGGAACAGAGCAACCGGGTGCTGATTTTCTGCGATGAACTGGCAGAAGCTCCCGCCAGCGCGCAGGGGCTGACGGCCATTGACGGGCGGCCGCTGGCCGTGCTGATTGGGCCGGAAGGTGGATTTTCCGAAGATGAGCGGCATTTGCTGCACAGCAAATCCTTTGTTCATGCGCTGTCGCTGGGCCCGCGAATCCTGCGCGCCGACACTGCTGCTGTGGCCGCACTGGCGATCATTCAGGCTTTTATCGGTGATTACCGATAAAGGGTTGCCATGCTCCGCGATGGCGCAGTATGGTCGCGCCGCTTTGGCAATAAGGAATTCGGCATATGGCCCGTGATACTGCTGACGATACGCCGCTTGAGAGCCGCGCTGCGCTGATTGAAGCGCTGAGCGAAGGCTGCAAGCCGAAAGACGCCTGGCGGATTGGCACGGAACACGAGAAATTCGGCTTTTACACCGATGATTATTCGCCGATTCCCTATGAAGGCAAGCGCGGTGTCAAAGCCCTTCTGGAGGGCATGAAGGCGAATCTCGGCTGGGACGGTATTTACGATCATGAGCGCATTATCGGGCTGTTTGACCCGGTTGGCGGCGGTGCCATTTCACTGGAACCGGGCGGGCAGTTTGAATTGTCCGGCGCGCCATTGGAGACCCTGCATCAGACCTGCCGTGAGGTGCATGGGCATCTGGCCCATGTCCGCGAGATTTCCGATGCTTTGGGAATTGGATTTCTGGGCCTCGGTGCCAGTCCGAAATGGACCCTGGAAGAGACCCCGCAAATGCCGAAATCGCGCTATGACATCATGCGCAATTACATGCCTAAAGTCGGCCGGCACGGGCTTGATATGATGCACCGGACCTGCACCATTCAGGTCAATCTGGATTTTGAAAGCGAAGCCGATATGGTGCGCAAAATGCGTGTTGGGCTGTCGCTGCAGGCGGTGGCCACAGCATTGTTTGCCAGTTCACCGTTTTTGAACGGCAAGCCCAATGGGTTTCTGTCCTATCGCGGCGAAATCTGGCGGGATGTCGACAATAACCGCTCCGGCCTGTTGCCATTCGCCTTTGACGCGGGTTTCGGCTTTGAATCCTATGTGGATTACGCGCTGGATATTCCAATGTATTTCATCAAGCGCGGGGCTGATTATATCGATGCAACCAGCGTTACGTTTCGCGAATATATGAATGGCAAACGCCCGACCGGCGCTGAAAAGGCCGATGTCACGCAGGGCGACTGGAAAAATCACCTGTCCACCGTGTTTCCTGACGTGAGGCTGAAAAGCTTTCTGGAAATGCGCGGTGCCGACGGCAATCCGTGGCGTCGTATCTGCGCTTTGCCGGCGTTCTGGGTCGGCCTGCTGTATGATGAGGACACGCTCGCCGAAACGGAAGATTATCTGGCCGACTGGACCAATGAAGAACGCCAGACCATGCGTGACACAGTGCCGAAGCTGGCGCTCAACATGCCGTTCCGCAAAGGCAAATTGCTCGATGTGGCCAAGCGTGTGGTGATGCTGTCGCATCAGGGTCTGATACGGCGCAACCAGTTGAATGGCGCCGGGTTTGATGAAAGCCAGTATCTCACGCCGGTTGACGAAACCGTTGTCTCCGGCAAAACCCCGGCGGAGCTGATGCTCGGCAAATATCATGGCGAATGGGGCGGTGATATCGACCGCGTGTTCGAAGATTTCGCCTATTGAGGCGGCGCGGTTCTCTCCCGGTTTCCCGAGCGTCTACAGCACTCCAAAGCGAAGGATTGATTTTTGAACTTTCGTCCTGAAATCATTCACAGCGACCTTGGTGCCGATTTTTTCGATGAGGTCAGCGCCGCCAGCTTTCCGCAGCACATCCTGCGCTATCGCAATCAGCGATGGGCCCGGCGGGTCGGCCTCGACACTCTGTCAGATGCGGCATGGCTGGATCATTTCGGCCGGTTTGCCCCTCTTGCGGGCAGTTTTGAAACGCCTCTGGCGCTGCGCTATCACGGCCATCAGTTCCGCTCATACAATCCCGATCTTGGCGATGGCCGCGGCTTTCTGTTCGCGCAGATGCGCGATCTGGAGGATGGACGGCTGCTGGATCTGGGCACCAAGGGCTCCGGCCAGACACCCTGGTCGCGCGGCGGTGACGGCCGGCTGACCCTGAAGGGCGGCGTGCGCGAGGTTCTGGCCACCGAAATGCTGGAAGCGCTTGGCGTTGACACATCGAGGACCTTTTCCCTGATTGAAACCGGCGAGGAGCTGGTGCGCGGCGATGAGCCCTCGCCAACGCGCTCGGCGGTGATGGTGCGCCTGTCGCACAGCCATATCAGGATCGGCAGTTTCCAGAGACAGGCGGCGCTGCAGCGGCCGGACAATCTTGAAAAACTGATGAACCATGCCATCCGCCATTACATGCCGCATGTCTGGCATGATGACCGCACCCAGCGCACGCTGGCCTTCCTGACGCAGGTTGCCGAAAATGTAGCCCGGACCGGGGCAGCATGGACAGCCGCCGGATTTGTCCATGGTGTGCTCAACACCGATAATATCAACATCACCGGCGAGAGCTTCGATTACGGGCCGTGGCGGTTCCTGCCGAGCTATGATCCGGCTTTCACGGCGGCCTATTTTGACACGACCGGCCTCTATTCGTTCGGCCGCCAGCCGGAGACACTGTTGTGGAATCTGGCCCGTCTGGCGGAATCACTGCTGGATTTTGCCGAGCCAAAGGAGTTGGAACAGGCGCTGTCCGGATTCTGGGATGCGTTCCAGTCCGCGCTTTCCATCAATTTCTGCCGCCGCCTTGGGGTTGAACCGGTGAACAGCGGCAACGGCACGGAAAGCGGTTTGTCGCTGTTGCGGGCGCTGATTGAATTCTGGACAGCGACGCAGGCACCATTTGAACAGGTGATGTTCGATCTGCGCGGCGGCGCTGCCTCCTCTGAGCGGTTGACCAAAAGTCCCATCGCGGAGCTGTATTCCGATCCGAGCTTCCAGCCGGTTGCAGCGCTGCTGGCGGAGACTTTCCAGATGGCGGGTAATGCCAATCTGGATCATGGCTATTTTCAGCGCGCCACGCCGCGCACCATGCTGATTGATGAGGTGGAAGCCATCTGGCAACCGATTGCAGAAGCCGATGACTGGTCGCTACTGCATTCAACTCTCAGCGAAATTGCGGACATGCGCGACGCCTACCGGGCGACCCCATAGCTTCGTAGCTGCTCCGAACATCCATCAGAAAAACTCACAAATGAGATCAGAAACATTCGCTGGTCTAATAGATGGAAAGCCCACAATTGTAGTTGGTCGACTAAAACCGACACTACAAACACAGGAGATTGCCATGTCCGTGACATCCAGAAACTGTATTGAAACCTCGATCAGCACGTTACCAGCACCGAGAATTGCGTTTGTGAAAGCAAGCGCCCTTACTGTCATGAAATCCATCACTTCGGCATGGAAATTCTGGAATGATCGCCGCGCGATGGCCAGGCTTGTTACCCTTGAAGACCATATGTTGAAGGATATGGGGATTACGCGGGGCGACGTTCAGCTTGTTGCGTCTCTGCCCTATTCTGATGATCCGACCGGGCGGCTCCACTGTCTGGCCGTGGAAAGACGGGCTTCGGTGCGGGCACGGGCCAGGGAAATGCAACTGCGCCGAACCGAGCGCGCCCGGCAGATGGTGGGCTCAGGCTCTGAGCAATACAGATCAACCGATCGCCGCGACATGGCCCATTGCGGGTCTGATTGCTCCACTGCGCTGTAACAGCCAAGCCGGCAGCACGGCCCCCTCGTGATGTGGTGACAGGCTGAAGCCTATTTTGGCCCGTACCACGGCTGCCACATTGGCTAACCTGGCCGCCCGGTCTTCCGGGCGGCTTTTTTCGCTTGATTCAAGAGGATGCCGGATTTGGCCGGCTTATTCGGCCAGCACCCGCGTGTTCGGGAAAATTACCCGGATCAGGGTGCCTTTGGCCGGCGTGCTTTCAATCAGAAACTGGGCGCGATTGGCTTCCACCAGAGCCTTGGTTAGCGGCAGACCAAGCCCGGTCCCCACCGAGGATTTGCGCTTTCTGTCATTACCCGAAGTGTTTTCAATCTGTTGAAGCTGCCGGAAAGGCTCCATAGCGGTCGCCAGATCGGCTTCACTCATGCCAATTCCGGTATCGCGCACACGCAGGATCAAAGATCCGTCCTTCTCGACGACGGCAGAGACAATCACCTGGCCGCCTTCAGCGGTGAATTTGATCGAATTGGACAACAGGTTGAGAGCGATCTGGCGCAGGGTTTTTGCGTCCGCCACCACGCGGGGCAGATCCTCGCTGAAACTGGTGCGGATGATGACGCGGCCTTCATTGGCCTGAGGCTGCATCAGGGCGACGCATTCTTTCAGGATTTCAACCAGATCAACGGCGGTAAAGCTCATCTCCAGCTGACCGGCTTCTATTTTAGAAATATCCAGCATGTCATTGACAAGATTGATGACATGCGCGCCGGAAGTGTGAATATCGTTGATGTAATCCTTGTAGCGCGGATTGCCGATGGGGCCAAAACGCTCTTCAAGCATGACTTCAGAAAAGCCGAGTATGGCGTTCAGCGGCGTGCGGATTTCGTGGCTGATTTTGGCAAGAAAATCCGATTTTGCGGTGCTGGCCTTCTCTGCACTGTGGCGCGCCGCGATCAGATCATCTTCTGCGCGCTTCCACTGGGTTATGTCGCGCAACACTACACACAGGCGGGTCTCGGCATCTTCGCCGGAGGCTTGCTCGCCAACACGGCCCATGGTCATGAATAACGGCATGTAGCCGCCTTTTGCGGTCTGGCCGATCACTTCGCGGCCATCATTGAGAATCGATGCCACGCCGGCACCGGTGATGCCGGCCAGATAATCATGTGCTGTCTTGTGGCTCTCCGGTGCAAGCAAAGCAGTCATGTCGCGCCCGATCAGACTGGCCTGATGCTCATCAAACAGCGCTTCGGCACCGTGATTCAGCGCCAGAATTCTGCCCTCGACATCAATCATCAGAACGCCTTCGGTCGCGGTATTGAGGATGGAGAGAAGTTCCTCGGCATTCCAGACTTCATCATCCCGTCGTGCGGGCTGTGCCACATCGGCATCATCTGCGGCGTTATCGACAGGCTCCACGATCAAAAGACTGGCGGGTCGGCCGGTCCAGTCAATGCGGCCGATGGTGGCGCGCACACTATGGGCAATCTCGTCCCTGCCGGTAAACTGCATGACACCGCTGTCACCAACACGATCCAGCGAAAAGCCCGACATCAGCGCAGTCGCATCTGCTGCAAGGAAGGCAGCTGCATCGTCATAGCCGGCCAGTTCGGCGAGCGCTTTGTTTGCAAACAGCAGCTTGTCTTCGCGTACCACAAGGATACCGGTCTGCAGCTGATCCAGCACCGTGCGCAGTGCCCTCTCGGTCGCGGCTTCGGTATTCTGTTTGGCGACAATCGCGGGCTGCGCGATTTGTCGGACATTGTGTCCGACCTGCGGCGCAACGCCAGTTTCCAGTTTTGGTGGTTGACCGATCTGGTCGGCCGTTGGAGCAGTTGACCGGCTGAATGGCTTTTTGCCAAGAGATTTGCCGATTTCCTCAAACGCGTGCCGTTCTTCTGCAGTCAGGCCCCTCAAGCGACTCTTCACATCATCCGCTATGTTGGCGGGCCTTGTGTCGATGATGGCCGGAATTTCCGGTGCGGATTGCACAGAAGCGGCATCAGCGCCACGGGCCGGCTTTGCCCGGCTTGCACTGGCTATGTCGTTCTCTGCCTGATTGTCATTTTGCGAAGAACCAGGGCTGGATACGCTGTGTTCGGCACGCAGCTGACAGGCACCAAATCCGCGATAACCCAGAAAACGCTTGTCTGCATCGAACACCGGCATGGCAGACAGTTCGATCTCTGCCACCATTTTGCGTTTTGGAAGCTTCCAGTCGAACTGCTTGCCGCTCCAGCTGTCCTTCGAGGCAATCGCGGCACGCACTTCGCCGGACGGGTCCAATTGAAAATCACCCGCCAGATCCTGCCAGCTGCGGCCTTCAAACGCGCCGCGCAATCCGACAAGGGTCTGGAATTCGGGAGATACAAAGGTAAATTTGCAAGCCTCTTCCATACGCCAGACAAAGCGCATCAGATCGGGCTCGCGCTGCTTGCTGTCGGCTTCTGGCGGAAGCGGTTGGGATGCCGCAAGTGTTTCCTGCGGCAGTTGTTGCGGCCTTGTGTCATTGGCCGGCGTCGGAACCCTGATCGCGGAAGCGGCCATTCTGCCCGGCTGGCTCTGCTGCACTGCGCGTTGCAATGGACTGTCTTCCGCATCGACCAGCAGCAGGAAGAGCGCATCTTGTTCGACCGGCAATTTCAGCGCGGTGATGAGATGGCGCATGCCGCTCTGGATGTTGATTTGTTGCGACACCGGCGCGACACTGTCTGCGGCATCCTCCAGCAGGGTCTGAAGGGTTTCGGCGGCATGGCGCAAATCGCTGAATGCCCCTGAAGACGCGATCACATCGCCGCCGGCTGACAACAAAGCGGCATAGTGATGACCTGATCCAAGCCAGTTGGCGAGCAGATCGGCGCGGGTTTCAAAATCGCTTGCTGCCGGCACGGTTGCCGGGCGCAGCAGCACACCGGATACACCGTCCATATTTCGCAATTTGCTGACAGTAACCATTTCCAGCGGCGTTGCGGCGCTGCGGCCCAGGCGCAGACGCTGAACTTGCTCGCGGTCACTGCGCAACCAGCCGTATAAATGCCGGATCTGTTTGCGCAAGGGCAGATCCTGCGGAAATTCCTCACTCAACAATGTTTCAAGGTTGTCCGCGCCCAGACGCTGCGCGCCGGCCGGATTGGCCCAGAGCAACTGGCCGCCATCGGGCGACAGAACCAATGCAGGCTCACCGGACAGCACCAGCGTGCTGAGCGGTTCGCAGGCGGTCCAAGCCATAAATGCCCGATTGTCACGACGTTTCGACAAGTGCTCTCCACTTTTCCCAATTGCACCGCAGCTGTTCAACGCAGTTCAACGCACCGGATTTCACCACCGGCTTCAACGGTCAGGACCTTGGTCAACCCAATCAAAATCAGCGCCATTGTTAAGAATTTGTTAATACAAAGTGCCGAGCGGGTCCATCTATTGTGCCAAATACGGCATTTTGATTGCAAACAGAGTTAAAATCCGCGCCAATCCCCACGTTCCACAGGCTGGGGACGCGGATGAAAAAAGGCCCGCCGGCAATTTTTATATTGCACTGCACAAATAATTGATTATATTGCAGTGCAGCATAACCATTTCAAACTTGTGAAGGTAGGGACAATGACCAAAAAATACGACATGACAGAACAGATGCGCGCTTTTGCTGAGCAAGGCATGGATCAGGCCCGCAAGGCATTCGACACTTACATGGAAACAATGCAGCAAACCGTTGGCAAGCTGGAAAGCTCCAGCAGCGACCTGCAGTCAAAAACCAGTGAGGCCAGTAAAAAAGCGATCTCTATGACCGAAGCGCATATGAATGCAGCTTTTAGCCAGGCCGAAAAGCTGGTCACGGCAAAAGATCCGCAGGAAGCGCTGGAATTGCAGACCAAATACATCCGCGATCAGATTGATGCGCTGACCAAACAGGCCCAGTCCATGGGCGAAGAAGCCGTCAGTGCGGTAAAGGACGTTCAGGACAAATTCAAAGCCTGACTCCTGAAAATCTATGGTGCGTTGCAAAATTTTGTTGCAACGCACCATTTCTTTCCTATATAAAGAATGCAACGGCTTGCCGAGACATGATGTTCACGCTGCAGGCCAAACCAGAACCTGGAGTAATTCACATGACCACTGCAAAAACCACTGCAAAAACGAAAACTGCAGCCAGCAAACCCGCTGCCAAACCAACTGCAAAAGCAGCTGCAACCGAAACAGTTGCTGCACCGATCATTCCCGGAATGCCCAACTTTGAAGCATTCAAAGTCCCTGAAATTCCTTTTGGAGACACAAATATGTTTGATCTGTCCAAATACGACGTGAAAAACATGGAAGTCCCTGCAATGGTTCGCGATATGGCTGAAAAAGCTGTGTCTCAGAGCAAAGACGGCTATGCCAAGGCAAAAGCCGCTGCTGAAGATTCGATCGACGCGGTTGAAGAAACCCTCGAAACCGTTCGCGAAACCAGCCTGGAATACCAGCAGAGAGCCATCGACAATGCCAAGGCCAGCACGGATGCGGTTTATGATTTCTTCAAAGACATGTTCGGCGTGAAATCAGTGTCTGAAGCCGTTGAGTTGCAGACTTCCTTCGCCCGCCAGCAGTTTGAAATGCTGAGCGCACAGACCAAAGACATGTCCGAACTGGCTGGAAAGGCTGCTACAGAATCTTTCAAGCCAGCCAAGGATGCCGCTGAAAAAGCCATGAAGGCCGCTTAAGCAGCAACCCTCTGAATTCCCTATGAAGAACCCGGATTTGCGTCCGGGTTTTTCTGTTTTCAAGGTTGCTTTCCATACAACAGGTGCCGCGTGCCGTACCTGCGTGAGGGAAACCGCAGCCAGACAATCGTCACAGCCGCGCCATTGGAACTATGGCAAAGTTTTGCTTGAAATGCCTTCGGCGTCGGCTTACACACGGTTTCGCCTGCGCCTGTAACAAGGGCTGGCATGTGCAGCTGTAGCTCAGTTGGTTAGAGCGCCGGATTGTGGATCCGGAGGTCGGTGGTTCAACCCCACTCAGCTGTACCATTTCTTCCCTGATTTCGCCTGACCTCTAAACTTGGCCTCTAAACCTGGCCGTGCTGCCGGTTCTGACGGCGGGTCACATAGGATGCAATCAGCACACCGGTCGTCACCAACGCGATCATGATGGTGCTGACCGCGTTGATTTCCGGTGTCACACCCAGACGCACCTGGCTGTAGATTTTCATCGGCAAAGTGGTGGCTCCCGGACCGGTCGTGAAGCTTGCAATCACCAGATCATCAAGAGACAGCGTGAAGGCCAGCATCCAGCCGGCAATAATCGCCGGTGCAATTACCGGCAGGGTTATGACGAAAAACGTCTTTGCCGGTGGACAGCCAAGGTCGCCGGCAGCCTCTTCCAGTGAGCGGTCGAAAGTCACCAGCCGGGATTGCACGACGACGGCAACAAAACACATGGCGAAGGTTATGTGGGCCAGTGTAACCGCCCAGAAGCCGCGGGCAAAATCAATCGCCACGAAGAGCAGCAGCAGCGACAATCCGGTGATGACTTCAGGCATGACCAGGGGCGCGTAGATCATTCCGGTAAACAATGTGCGTCCCGCAAACCGTTTATGCCGGGACAGCGCCAGTGCTGCCATGGTACCGAGAATGGTGGCAATCGTCGCCGACAATACCCCGACCCGTAACGTCACCCAGGCAGCATTCAAAAGACCTTCATTCTGCCAGATTTCCGCATACCACCGGGTCGAAAACCCACCCCATACGGTGACCAGACGGGACTCATTGAATGAGAATATCACCAGCAGCAGGATCGGCAGATAGAGGAATGCGAAGCCGAAAATGAGAGATGTTATGTTGAACCAGCTGGTGCGCTTCACGAGATTTTCTCCTCAGCGCGCACTTGTGCATTTTGAAACAGGACGATCGGAATCACCAGAAGCAGCAGCAGGATGATGGCCACTGCGCTGGCCACAGGCCAGTCCCGATTGTTGAAAAATTCCACCCACAGAGTTCGCCCGATCATCAGTGTTTCCGACCCACCGAGAAGATCGGGAATGACAAACTCGCCAACTGCCGGGATAAACACCAGAAAACATCCTGCTGCTACACCGGGCAGCGAAATCGGAAATGTGATTTTCCAGAACGCTTTGATCGGCGCGCATCCAAGATCGGCTGCCGCTTCCAGCAACCGCTCATCCATGCGCTCCAGCGATGCATAAAGCGGCAGTACCAGAAATGGCAGGTAGGAATAGACAATGCCGATATAGACTGCGGTGTTGGTGTTGAGAATTGTCAAAGGCTCGGAAATCACGCCAAGCGCCAGTAGCAGTTGATTAAGTAGACCCTCCTTTTTCAGGATGCCGATCCACGCGTAGACACGGATCAAGAATGATGTCCAGAATGGCAGGATCACAAGCATCAGCAAAGTGGCGCGCCAGGCATGCGGTGCCCGCGCCATGGCATAGGCCAGCGGATAACCCACCAACAGAGTGAGCAAAGTTGCAAAAAACGCGATGGTGACGCTCGACAGATAGGAACGGTAAAACAGCGGCTCCTCGAATAAAAACGCGTAGTTCTCCAGGCTGAACTGCTGCATCTGTTGCCACAGCGCCGACAGCCCGGCGCTGATATCCAGTTTGGGACTGTAAGGCGGGATTGATATGGCCGGTTCTGACAGCGAAATTTTGAGAACAATCAGAAAGGGCACAGCAAACAGCACGAGCAGCCACAGATAGGGCACGCCGATCAGCAGCAGCCGCGTGCTGAACAATCGCTTCAGGCCCTTCACGATGCCAGAAGGATGCCGGCATCCTCTCCCCAAGACAGCCAGACCTTGTCCTCCCATGACAAGGGCCGCTCCACCAGGCGGGTGGAGTTTGTCTGTGTCGCTTGGATGATGCGCCCGTTTCCGATCTTGACGTGATACACAGAGACGTTTCCCAGATATGCAATGTCGTAGATCACGCCTTCGACCGCATTGACAGGATTGGCCGGATCGATGCCGTCCGGCACATCGAGCGACAGGTGGACCTTTTCGGGACGTATCGCGAACCATCCGGTGTCTCCGGCTGACAGGCTGCCGGTGTTTTCACATTGAATGCGCAGCTCCAGCCCATTATCCGGACCCGGCCCGATGCCGGAACAATGCATGCTGGCCTGCTGGTCAGCGAAGCCATCAAGCCGGCCTTCCAGCAAATTGATATCGCCGATAAAATCGGCGACATAACGCGACGCCGGCTGTTCATAGATCTCCGATGGTGTGGCGATCTGGATGATGCGTCCCCGGTCCATGACAGCAATCCGGTCGGCAACGGTCATCGCCTCTTCCTGATCATGGGTGACAATCATGAAAGTCGTGCCAAGACGTTCCTGCAGATCCATCAACTCGAACTGGGTTTCCTCGCGCAGCTTTTTATCCAGCGCACCCATCGGTTCGTCCAGCAACAATGCTTTGGGACGCTTTGCCAGTGAACGGGCAAGAGCGACCCGCTGGCGCTGACCACCGGACAATTGGTGCGGTTTGCGCCGGGCAAAAGCCTCCAGCTTCACAAGTTCCAGCATCTCCTCAACACGGGCCTTCAAATCGGCCGCGCTCATGCCATCTTGCTTCAAGCCGAAAGCGATGTTTTTCTCAACATTCATATGAGGAAACAGCGCATAGGACTGAAACATCATATTGATCGGCCGTTTATGGGGCGGGATGCCGGTCAGATCGGTTCCGTCAAGCAGGATGGTGCCGCTGGTCGGTGCATCAAAACCGGCCAGCATCCGCATCATCGTCGTCTTGCCACATCCTGACGGGCCGAGCAGTGCGAAGAATTCGCGTTCATGAATGTCGAGCGACAGATCATCAACAGCGGTGAAATTGCCGAACCGCTTGGTGACGTTCCTGAAGGAAATAAAAGGCACAGCATCAGGATCGTTCCACGGCGTAAAGTCCCGCCGGACCGGCCCCAGAGTTTTTGCCATACGATCTTGCGCTTTCAAATGTCACGGATGCCGGATGCCAGATACCAGATACCAGATACCAGATACCAGATACCAGATACCAGATACCAGATACCGGATGCGCGATACCGGGCACATTATGCAAAAGCCCGATCTGTCAGAACCGGGCTTTGCAGACCATCTTACTGACCAGTCTTGACCCTTGTCCAGGTGCGCGTCAGCAGGCGCTGTTGTTTGGGTGCGGCAGCGGTCACTGTATAGAGATTTTCAGTGGCCTGCGGTGTCGGATAGATCGCCGGATCGGTGATGACCTCTTCATCCAACAATGGCTGCGAGGCTTTGTTGCCATTGGCGTAATAGACATAATTCGTCGCCTTGGCGATGACCTCAGCGCGCATGATATAATTGAGGAATTCATGGGCTTCAGCGACGTTTTTGGCATCGGCAGGAATTGCCAATTGGTCAAACCACATCAAAGCGCCCTCTTTCGGGATTGAATATTCAACTGAAACCCCGTTGTCGGCTTCCGCTGCCCGGTCACGCGCCTGCAGGATATCGCCGGACCAGCCGACTGCCAGACAGATATCGCCATTGGCCAGTGCGTTGATATATTCTGAGGAATGGAATTTCTGTACGTAAGGCCGGATGCTGAGCAGCAGTTCCTCAGCCTTGGCAAGAGCTTCGGCATCCTTGGTATCAGGGTCAAGACCAAGATAATTCAGCGCCGCCGGGACCAGTTCGGTGGGCGCATCGAGAAAATGAATTCCGCAATCCTGGAATTTCGACAGAATGGCCGGATCGAAAATCAGATCCCAGCTATCGACAGGCGCATCGGCCATGCGTTCTGCAATCATGTCGACATTGTAACCAATACCGGTCGTGCCCCACATATAATTGATGGAGTAAATGTTGCCGGGATCATATTTGGCGACACGGGCTTCGATTTCAGGCCACATGTTTTTCAGATTGGACAATTTTGATTTGTCCAGCTTCTGGAATACACCGGCCTCTATCTGCCGCTCCAGAAAAGTGCCGGTCGGCACGACAACGTCATAGCCTGTTCCGCCGGCCAGCAATTTGGTTTCAAGAACTTCGTTTGAATCAAAAACGTCATACACAATTTTGATTCCGGTCTCAGCGGTAAAATCTGAAAGAATCTCCTCGTCGATGTAATCGGACCAGTTAAACACATTGACGACGCGTTCCTGGGCAAAAGCCGCCGTTGTGCTGATGGCCAGTGAAAGGGTGAACAGGCTGAATTTGAATGCTGATTTGGATCTGATCATACAATGCCTCAAAAAAAAAGAACCCCGAGCCGGGAGTGGCTGAATGCGTTGGAAGACTGCGCCTGTCATAAAACGATAGGAGGGAATTTGATCGACCTCAAGAATTTTCTACCCTAGTCGAGGCGTGTAAAAGTCAGGTTTCAACCGTAGGTACTGCGTTCCAGAGGCGTGATTTCTGCTGCAAATTCATCAATCTCGGCCTGTTTCAAGGCGCAGATGATTTTATGGCCAAGCGGCGTGAAGGCTTCTTTGGCAAATGCGCTGTCATAAAACAGCTGCAGCGCCGCATCCGGGCTTATCGGCAGGTGTCCGTCATGCGTGTCGTAAGCATTTTGTTCAATTGGAGCTGCAGGTTCTGCGGCCTCTTTAAGCCCCTTGCGGATGGCCGCCAGCAAGGCTGTCATCACCAGATACGGATTTGCATCGGCCCCGGAGATGCGATGTTCGAGCCGTGCCGCACTGGGCGGTGAAGCGGGAATGCGCACCGCGACGGAGCGGTTATTGCGGCCCCAGACCGCCCGCGTCGGGGCATAGGATCCCGGGCGCAGCCTGCGAAATCCATTAATCGTATTGATAAAAACAAGGGTGCACTCGGCCATGGTATCCAGAGTGCCGGCAATGGCGTATCGAAGGAGCGCCTCGCCTTGTGCAGTTGAGAAAATATTGCTGCCGGTATCATCCAGCAGACTGATGTGAACATGCATGCCATTGCCAGCCTGACCGGGGAACGGTTTGGCCATAAAGCTGGCTTTCAGGCCATGCGCCTTGGCGCATTCGGCAATAATACGCTTTAGCAGGACAGCCTCGTCGGTGGCGCGCATGACATCGGTGCGATGGTTGAGATTGACTTCGAACTGACCGGGTGCCGCTTCCGACACAATCGTATCCACCGCGACGCCCTGCCGTGCGGCAGCTTTATTGATGTCGTCAAAGACAGCCGAATATTGCTCAAGCGACTGCAGAGAATACATATTCTGACGCTCAGGACCGGGTCCGTGACCCACCGGCAACGGGTCCCCCTCGCCGTTCAGCCTGTGCGGATCAAACAGAAAGAATTCAAGTTCGAAAGCGGCGCAGGCGGTCAGCCCTTCGGCGGCGAGCAGGTCAACCTGGCGCGCCAGTATCTGCCGCGGGTCGCCCAGAAATGGCACCCCGTTCTCATCCTTCATGGTCAATATCAGCTGGGCGGCATTCTGGGTGCCGGTACCGCTCTGGCTCAGCGTGCCGGGAACGGCAAAGCAGAAACCGTCGCGGTCTCCGGTATCTATATGCAGGCCTGTGTCATTGACCTCGCGTCCCCAGACATCAAGCCCGAACAGGGAGAGAGGAAAATTGACGCCCTCGCCATAGGCCTTTTTCAGAGCCGTGACAGGAGCCCACTTGCCGCGCAGAATGCCGTTCAGATCAGATATCAGAAATTCAACAATTGCGATCTCCGGATGCTCTGCAATAAAGGCTTCGGGTTCAGTGTCTGCTTGTTTCAACATAATGGCCTGGGACGCATTTTCGACGGATAATTCGCTTCATTTGTGACTACGCCCCGTGATACGCTTTGGCAATCTTGCAATGCATATTACGGGTTTTTATGACGATTTCCGACACCTCCGGCACGCTGCAGATGCTGCGCGGCGTTCCCGACATGGCTGCCGCCAGAAAGTGGCTTGCCGAACGCCAGATTGAAGATCTTGAGTGCATGACCTGCGATCAGGCCGGCGTCGCCCGGGGCAAGCTGATGCCAGCTGAAAAATTCTTCAATACGCCGGACATGAACATCCCGAGTTCTGTTCTGACCCAGACCATAACCGGTGATTACGCGCTGGATAATGACACATTCCAACACGACCCGGTTGACAGCGATCTGGTTTTGAAACCCGATCTGTCGACATTGACCGTGGTACCCTGGGCCAGCGATCCGACTGGCCAGATCATCCATGATGCTTATTACAAGAACGGCGATCCGGTCGATATTTCGCCACGCAATGTGCTGAAAAAAATCCTGGCGATGTACGCCGATATGGGTCTGCAACCGATCATCGCGCCCGAGCTGGAATTTTATCTGGTGAAGCCGAATACAGATCCCGATTATCCGCTGGAACCGCCGGTCGGGCGGTCCGGGCGCTCCGAAAGCGGCCGGCAATTATACTCCATTTCCGCGGTCAATGAATTCGATGATCTGTTTGACGACATCTATGATTATTCCGAAGCGCAGGGTCTGGAGATCGATACGCTGGTGCATGAGGAAGGTGCCGGGCAGATGGAAATCAATCTGCGCCACGGCGATCCGTTGATGCTGGCCGATCAGGTGTTTCTGTTCAAGCGCACCATCCGGGAAGCTGCTCTACGGCACAATATGTACGCCACTTTCATGGCCAAGCCGATTGCCGGTGAACCGGCCTCCTCAATGCACATTCACCAGTCGGTGGTCAGCATTGAAACCGGGGACAACGCGTTTTCCGGGCCCGGCGGTGAGCCGACCGATCTGTTTTACAGTTTCATTGCCGGGCAGAATGCCTTTCTGCCGAATGTGATGTGCATTCTGGCGCCTTACGTGAATTCCTATCGCCGCCTGGCGCGCAAGACCGAAGTCGCCATCAATGTGAACTGGGACTATGACAACAGGACTGTCGGATTGCGCGTGCCGCTGGCCGGAGCGCAGGCGCGCCGAGTGGAAAACCGGATTCCGTGCTCCGATGCCAATCCATATCTGTCCATCGCCGCCAGTCTGGCCTGCGGACTGATCGGGATTCAGAAGAAAATGGACCCGCCGCCGCCGCTATCCGGGTCGGGCGAAGGCCTGCCTTACGGCGTTCCGCGCGGGCTGCTGGAAGCGGTTGACCGGTTCGAAAAATGCCCGGAACTGATTGACATGCTGGGTGCCAGATTTGTCGCCACCTTCTGTGCCATCAAGCTGGAAGAATACGAAACCTTCATGGCGGTCATCAGTCCCTGGGAACGCGAATTTCTGTTGTTGAACGTGTGAGGCCTATGAACCAGTTATCCAATCATTTCCCGACTGCCGAACTGCAGAATTCCGATGCCGCCCATCACCTGCACCCCTTCAGCGACCATGAGGCGCTGATCCGGGAAAAGAGCCGGGTGATCGTGCGTGGCGAGGGCGTGTTTCTGTGGGATTCCGACGGCAACCGGATCATGGATGGCATGGCCGGCCTGTGGTGCGTGAATGTCGGTCACGGGCGCCGGGAGATTGCCGACGCCGTGCATGAACAGATGCTGCAATTATCATTTTATAACACTTTCTTCAAAACCACCCATCCACCGGTGGTGGCCCTGTCGGAGAAACTGGCTGAACTGGCACCAGCCGGTTTCAACCGGGTGTTTTTTGCCGGCTCCGGGTCGGAGGCAAATGATACTGTGCTGCGCATGGTGCGCCATCACTGGGCGATTTTGGGCCGGCCGGAAAAGTCCCACATTATCGGCCGCAAGAACGGCTATCACGGTTCGACAGTGGCAGGCGCAAGCCTAGGCGGCATGAGCGGCATGCATGCCCAGGGCGGTGTGTTGAGCGGCATCAGCCATATCCGCCAGCCCTACTGGTTTGACGAGGGCGGAGATCTCGATCCGGACGCATTCGGCCTGCTCTGCGCCAGGGCGCTGGAAGAGGAGATTGACCGGCTTGGCGAGGACAAGGTTGCCGCCTTTATCGCCGAGCCGCTGCAGGGTGCCGGCGGCGTCATCATTCCACCGCGAACCTACTGGCCCGAGACCAACCGGATCTGCCGGGAACGTAACATTCTGCTGGTGGCCGACGAGGTGATTTGCGGCTTTGGACGGACCGGCGCGTGGTGGGGCAGCGAAACATTCGGCATCGAGCCGGATCTGATGCCGATCGCCAAGGGATTGTCGTCGGGATATCTGCCGATCGGCGGCGTTCTGGTGAAGGATAGGGTCGGAGATGTGATCACATCCGGTGGCGGTGAGTTCTATCACGGCTTCACCTATTCAGGGCATCCTGCCGCCTGCGCAGCCGCCCTGAAAAACATTGAAATTCTGCAGCGCGAGCGGATTGTCGAGCGGGTGCGCGATCATATCGGGCCCTATCTGCAGGCCAGATGGAAAGCGCTTGGCGATCATCCGCTGGTCGGTGAAGCCCGCATGGTCGGGCTGGTCGGCGCTCTGGAATTGGTGCCCGAGAAGCCTTCACGCAAGCGCTTCGCCGATGCAGGGCTGGCCGGCACGATCTGCCGCGATCATTCTTTCAAGAACGGGCTGGTGATGCGGGCTGTGCGCGATACCATGATCATCTCACCGCCGTTGACCATCACCGAAGAGGAAGTCGATCTGCTGGTGGCTCTGGTCGAAAAAACGCTTGATGATACGGAACATACCCTGCGCAGCACGGGACGCCTGTCTGCATGAGCGAGCAAGACGGCTCTAACTCCTATCCCCCGGACAGCTATTACACTCATTCCGCCGCCCTGCCTGAAGCCCGTCCGCCGCTGGCAGGGGATTGCCGGGTCGATGTGGCCATTATCGGCGGTGGCTATACCGGGCTCAGTGCCGCGCTGCATCTGGCCCAGGCTGGCGTTCGCGTCGCGGTTTTTGAAGCAAAGCGCATCGGATGGGGCGCCTCGGGGCGCAATGGCGGCCAGATCCATTCCGGGCAGCGTCAGGACCCGGAATGGTTTGAAGCGCGCTACGACGACGCGGTTGCGAGGAAATTCTTCCAGATCGGGGAAGATGCCAAAGCTCTGGTGCACAGGCTGATCGAAAAACACCGCATCGCCTGCGAGTTGAAAGCCGGATTGATCCATGCCGCTCACAAGCAAAGCTATGTGTCCGCCTATCGTGATCATGTGACGCATATGAACGAGCGCTACAATCATCCGCTGGCGTGGCTTGACCGGGAAGAAACCGCACACCGGCTTGGCACCGATGCCTATTTCGGGGCGGTTTATGATCCCACTGCGGGGCATCTGCATCCGCTGAAATTCGCCCTTGGTCTGGCAGACGCGGCGATTGCCGAAGGGGCACTGATTTTTGAAAATACGCCGGTGCTGAAAATCAACGATTGGGACCAGCCGACCCTGGTGACGCCGGGCGGAATGGTGCGGGCGAACAAACTTTTACTGTGCGGCAACGGCTATATGAGCGGTCTGGTGCCCGAGCTCGATGCCCGAGTGATGCCGATCAACAATTTCATCGCCGCGACGCGCCCGCTGAGCCCAGCGGAAATTCCGCTGCCGGGCGATGAATGCGCCTCTGATAGCCGGTTTGTGATAAATTACTGGCGCATGAGCGCGGATAAAAGGCTGCTGTTTGGCGGCGGTGAAAATTACTCCGCCAGATTTCCGCGGGATATCAAGGCGTTTGTCCGCAAGCCCCTCTCACAAATCTATCCGCAATTCAAAGACATCGAGATTGACTATGCCTGGGGCGGCACGCTGGCGGTGACGGTTCACCGGGTTCCGCTGCTGCAGCGCCTCAAGGATCAGCTCTGGACCGCAGCCGGCTTTTCCGGACAAGGCGTTACGATTGCACCTCTTGCGGGTCAGATTCTGGCGGAGGCTGTGCTCGGCCGCCCGGACCGGCTTGAAGCCTTTGCCGCTTTGCCGACACCGGCGTTTCCGGGCGGCAAGCTGCTGCGGCCGGCAGCCCTGGCGCTGGGCATGGGCTGGTTCGCGCTTCGTGACCGGCTGTAAGTGCGGGCGTCAGTCAGGCAAAGAGAAGATGTGTTCCGGCAGACCGGCGACTTCGACATTGAGCGAAAACACACTGCCGGCGCGCAGTTCTCCGGGATGCCGCGCACTGGTCACAAACAGCGTCTTCAGATCCGGGCCGCCAAAGGTGCAACTGGTCAGATTGCTGACCGGCATGTCGATGACCCGGTCAACCGAACCGTCAGGGGCGACACGCACCAGGCAGGAGCCGCCATAGCGGGCATTCCACAAATAGCCATCGCTATCGACCGCCGAGCCATCCGGTCTGCCGCGATCAAAGCCGGAAAAGAACGGGCGCTTATTGGCAATCTGGCCTGTCGTTGCGTCATAGTCGAAGACAAATATCGTATTCTGCATGGTGTCACCGAAGTAAAACCGTGTCTTGTCCGGCGACCAGCACAGAGTATTTGAAATGCCCAATTCACGGTCTTCAACCGTCGCACTGCCATCAGCCAGAACCCGGTAAAGCGTACCAAGATGCTTTTCGGTCACCGGAGTTGCCTGGCCCTGTTCGTCAACATTGTTCTGCATCGAACCGACCCAGAAATCACCGAACGGGCTGGGCCGGCCATCGTTGAGACGGCTTGCCGGCCAATTTGTTTCCGGCGCCGCAAACGGGGTTCTGCTGTCATTGGCTTCATCCCACACGATCAGCTTCGATCCCAGTGCCAGCAAAAACACGCCGGGCCGCTCGGTCAAGGCCGCAGCACAGACCGGTTCGTCAAATATCCAATGTCTGACTGTGGCGGTTTCGGGATGATAGCGCTGCCACAGAAAGCGGTTGATGTCAGTCCAGTACAAGGCCTGATTGGCTGCCGACCAGACCGGACCCTCGCCGCACCAGTTTGCTGCAGGAACGGCTATTTGAATATCAGTCATTTTTCTGCCCTGTGTGGGAATTGATCACCTGCGAAGCGAGCTACCGGATAGTTCTTATCATGTCTATTCATAAGTCGTGTAGCCGATTGTCACTGATTTCGGCGACCCGCCGGAGATGCGGTTGACACGGAACTGGCTGATCCGGCCCTGGTCGGTCCTGAGGCAGACATAAGACCCGACCGGAATGTCGCGCAGTAACACCCGTGCATTGGTAAAGCGTGCAGTGGAGCAACCGCTATAGCCGCGGTTTGAACGGTCGCCAACGCCAATCGCAGAGCCGTTTTTCGGTGCCAGATACAGCTGATCGGGCGTGTCAGCCTGAAACCAGATATCAGCTCCAACGCTGCCAACCCTGCCACGGTCCAGATCCGCCAGATAGGTTTGCGGGATGTTGATTTCCCCTGTCGAATAAGTGCGCGGAACCGGTGCCGCTGCTGTGCTTTCGCAACGGAAACCTGCAGCGCGTGCTTCGCAATTTGCCGCATCAGGCGCATAGATTTGTATGCTGCCGGACGGGCCGTAGTCACACTGCAAGGCTGTCCGGCCACCCAGTTCAATGATCCTGGTGGTTTGCAAAGGCCATATCTGTGGCGTGCTCCACCATCCTTCAGGCAGATCTGTGGTGACCTCGCGCCTGAGATTTTCCAGCGGACAGGAAATCGTTTGGAAAGCAGCCTGTGCGTCGCTGCCGGATTGCAGAACGGCACCGCCGGCCAGCGCGGTTGCAATCATGGCAGTTGCGCTGACACTGCGAAGTGCAGCAGGCAGATACTTCAAATATGCGATCTTCATGGTGTGTTCTCGCGAGATAATCCGGTCATCAGCGTCTACTTTACACAACACATGCGATGGCAGCATCCGATCTGATTACGGTCGGCAACCGCTGTGTCATTTTTATTGAACATTGTGTTCAGATTGAATTCGTCTGCAGGACGTGGCAAGCCCGTGACTGGTCAGGAAAAGTCGGAGAAATTTGTGGGTATTCTGGTAAATGGCGAGTGGCAGAGTGATGCAACTCAGAAAAAAGAAACCAGCGGTAAATTTATCCGCAAAGATACGATGTGCCGAAACTGGGTGACAGCCGATGGCTCAGCGGGACCTTCCGGCGAGGCTGGCTTCAAGGCGGAGCCCGGCCGTTATCATCTTTATGTGTCCTATGCCTGCCCCTGGGCGCACCGCACTCTGATCTACCGCGTGCTGAAAGGGCTGGAAGATCTGATTGATGTGTCGCATGTCCACTGGTTCCTGGGCGATAACGGCTGGACTTTTGATGCGGATGAAAATGGCATTGTCGGCGACCGGCTGTTTCACAGCGATCGGTTGTATAAAATATATCAAAAGGCTGACCCGAATATTTCCGGACGGGCGACGGTTCCGGTGTTGTGGGACAAGGAACGCGGCACCATTGTTTCCAATGAATCGTCAGAAATAATCCGAATGTTCAATTCAGCATTTGATGATGTGGGTGCAAAACCGGGCGATTTTTACCCGCAGCAGCACCGTGCGGAAATCGACCGGCTCAACACCATCATTTATGATACTTTGAATAACGGGGTTTACAAATCAGGCTTTGCTACGACCCAGGACAGTTATGAAGAAGCCGTGGGGCCGGTGTTTGACACCCTCGACATGCTGGAAATGATGCTCGCGGAAAAGCGCTTTCTGGTTGCCGATCAACCCACTGAAGCCGATTGGCGTCTATTTCCCACATTGCTGCGATTTGATGCGGTCTATCATGGCCACTTCAAGTGCAATTTGAGGCGGCTGATTGATTATCCGAACCTTTGGGCCTATGCCCGCGAGATCTACCAATGGCCCGGCATTGCCGGCACGATCAATCTGGAACATGCCAGAAAACACTATTATCAGAGCCATGAAAGCATCAACCCGACCCGGATCGTTCCGGCCGGCCCGCTGATCGACTGGTCGGAGCCGCATCAGCGCGACCGTTTTGGGTCTTAGAGCATAATCACGATTTTTCAGAGAGGCATTGGCGAAAGCTCTCGGCCATATTCAGGATCAACTGGAAATACAGCTCAGGGCCCTCCTCCAGATCGCTGCCAAGCGGGTCGAGAACGCCGGCGCCGGCGTCTGTGCCTTCGCGGATGACATTCACGATACGACTTTGAAACTGCGGCTCTGAAAAGACGCAGGCCGCTTCCAGATCCTTGACCTTGTTCTTGATTTCCGTAATGCGCGCCACGCCGGGCATTGTATCTGGATTGACGGTCAGCGAGCCGATGGCGTTCAGGCCGAAGCGGTCTTCAAAATAGCGGAATCCGTCGTGGAAAACCACGAAGGGACGGTCGCGAACCGGTTCCAGCAAAGTGTTGACCTGTTCAGTCAGTTGCTGCAACCGCTCTCGCATGGCGGCCGCATTGGCGGTAAATTGTGCGGCATTGTCCGGATCCAGCTCTGCCAGACGTCCGGCAATATAACTCACCATCAGTTCGGCATTGAGCGGATCAAGCCAGATATGCGGATCATAGACAATTGGATTGTCCTGTTCATTGCCGCTGTTGGCGCCGGGCTGGACTTGCAGTGCGGAATTTCCATCCTCCGCTGTCTTCGATGATGCAAAAGCGCCCCCCTCGCGGACAGCCAGCCGTTTCACGCCGGGCGTTTCTTCCAGGGTTACCACGCCGGCTTCCCGCCCAAGTGTGGATAGCGGCTTCACCAGAAACAGCTCGAGTTCCTCACCGATCCAGAAAATCAGACTGGCCTGCTGCAGACTGCGGGCCTGCGACGGTTTGAGGCTGTAAGTGTGGGGCGAGGATGCGCCACCAAGAAGAAGTTCCGGCTCTGCGATGCCGGCCAGAACAGATGACACCAGAGCGTGCACCGGTTTGATGGATGTGACGATATGGTTGACGCCTTCTGATGCCTCGCTTTCAAAACGGCCGGAAAGCGGATTTGTCAATGCGCCGAGCAAAACTGCCAGCGCAAGAGTGCGAACAATGCGCATAAAACATCCTTTGACTAAAAATGTTATAAAGTTACACTCCTCAATAATCATTGAAAGGGGTTGTGACAAGGGACTTTCTGTCGGGCTTTTGTAAAGAACGGCAAGAGGTGTTATTTCTGCGCGGCCGTCGGGATTTGGATTGATCGGCATCAAAGCCGGGCCTTGAGTAGGTCGGCTATAACAGCGCGGCAGTACCAAAGAAAAACTCAATCAGGAAACCAGTTGATATGAAGCTTAAAGTCTATTTGTCCGGTGAAATTCACTCAGACTGGCGTGAGGAAATCATGTCCGGCGCAGCGGATCTGAATGTGGAATTTTCCGCGCCGGTCACGGATCACAGCGCCTCTGACGATTGTGGTGTGGCCATCATGGGAGCGGAAGAGAATAAATTCTGGCACGATCACAAAGGCGCGAAACTGAATGCGATCCGCACGCGCAAGGGCCTTGAAGATGCTGACGTCGTCGTCGTCCGCTTTGGCGACAAATACAAGCAGTGGAATGCTGCCTTTGATGCCGGCTATGCGGCGGCACTTGGAAAATCGCTGATCGTACTGCACGGTCCGGATCACCAGCATGCGCTGAAAGAGGTCGATGCTGCTGCGCTGGCTGTGGCTGAACAGCCCTCGCAAGTAGTCGAGATACTGCGCTACGTTCTGAGTTGAACGGCGCGCCGCGGCGCAGACTGAAAGCTGCTCTGTCAGGCCAGATAGGCCTGCAAAGTGGCTTTCGTGCCGTTTTTCCACAAGGATCGCAGCGCCGCTGAAAAGGCCTGCGCAAAGACTTCATTGGCACCCAGAGCTCCGAAAATATCGCTCATTTCCAGAAAGACTGCCGGATTTGTCCGGGCACGCAAGGCGTGGTCCCTGAGGCGCGGGGCCTTTTCATCGGCAACGACAATGTCGTTGCCTGCATCATCAGTTCCGGCGCAATAACGGCACCACAGCGCAACCTCCAGTGCCAAGCCGTTCACCGTCCGGCCGGCAGCCAGATTTTCGCGAATTGTCGGCAGGATGAATTTGGGTTGCCGGTTCGAGCCGTCAAGGCAAAGGCGGGGAATTGTATCGGCGACGGCGGCGTTTGAAAAACGCTCCCGGACCTTGTCCAGATAGGTGAGGAAATCGACACCAGGCACTGCTGGCACCGTGGGGATGATTTCTGTTGTTTCCAGGCGCGTCAGGAAACCACTAACCAGCGGTTCCGCCATGGCGTCATGGACGAATTCGATGCCCATCAGCGCCGCCGGATAAGCGATCGCGGCGTGACCGCCATTGAGAATACGCAATTTCATCAACTCGTAAGGCGCAACGTCAGCGACAAATTCGACACCGACTTTTTCCAGTGACGGTCTGCCGGCGGTAAATTTGTCTTCCAGAACCCACTGGCGAAACGGTTCGCAGGCAACCGGAACCGCATCGCTGATGCCGAATTTCTGTTCAACCATGGCGCGCTCACGGTCGGAAGTTGCAGGTGTGATGCAATCCACCATACTGTTGGGAAAGGCGACATTGTCGCCGATCCAGTCCGCCAGTTCATCGGACATCTCGCCGCCCAGCCCGAGGACAGCCTGCCGGGTGATGATGCCGTTTTCCGGCAGATTATCGCATGACATGATGGTAAAGGGCACGATGTTCTTGGCTCGGCGTTGCTTCAGTGCAGCGATCAGAGTGCCAAAAACCGTTTCCGGCGCATCGGGATTGTTGATGTCGTGGACTATGTCGGGATGAGTGGCGTCGAAGCTACCGCTGCGCGCATCGAGAAAATAGCCGCCCTCGGTGATGGTCAGCGAAACGATGCGAATATCAGGCGATGTCAGCCGTTCAACCACAGCTGCAGGATCGACCTCGACAAAATCAATCATCGATCCACAGATTTTTGCAGTGAAGCCGTTCGGGTCCAATTCAACGATGGTCGACAGCCAGTCCTGCTGGCGCAGCCGCTCGCGCATGACCGCGTCATAGGGCTTGATGCCAGCGCCAATCAGGCCCCAATCATGATCTTCGCCCAGCGAAAACAATTCGTGCAGATAGACGGCCTGATGGGCGCGATGAAAATTCCCTACGCCAATATGCATGATACCGGGTTTCAGCGCGTGGCGATCATAAGAGGGAACCGCAACATTTTCCGGCAGTGCCGCCAGAGCGGCTTGATTCAATTTCGTGAATGTCATCAACTCATCCAGTTTTCACGATCGACATTAATGTCTGTGCCACCACATATTCGCTGCCAGAACTGGCCAGAAACCCGGCCATGCCAGTCAGATCTTCATTTTCCCCAGAGGCAGGATTTGTTATCTGGCGAACATCGCGTTGATCACTGCGCAAGGCCGGCTGCATCAAATTTGTGGATGCGGTTGACATCAGGCGTCAGGTAGACCTCATCACCATGATGCAGATCGACATCGCCTTCGGTCCGCACTGTCAGCATTTCCATCCCGTCAACATGGACGCGCAGGAATGTGTCGGAGCCGAGATGCTCGGAAACACCAACCTTACCCTTCCAGCCACCTTCCTGTTTTGAAATCAGGATATGCTCCGGGCGAACGCCAATCGTATGGGCGCCCATCTTGTCCGCTTCCGGACCGCTGATCAGGTTCATTTTCGGCGAGCCGATAAAGCCTGCGACAAACACATTTGCCGGACTGCGATACAACTCCATCGGCGAGCCGACCTGTTCGATATGGCCGTCATGCAGCACCACAATCTTGTCGGCCATAGTCATGGCCTCGACCTGATCGTGGGTCACGTAAATCATCGTTGTCTTCAGGCTTTGATGCAGTTCGGTAATTTCCAGACGCATATTCACCCGCAGAGCGGCATCCAGATTGGACAAAGGCTCATCGAACAGGAAGGCTTCCGGTTCGCGCACAATGGCACGACCGATGGCGACACGCTGGCGCTGGCCGCCGGATAATTGCCCCGGACGGCGGTCGAGATAATTCGTCAGGTTCAGCACCTTGGCAGCGCCCTCGACCTTGCGCTCACGCTCTTCGGCATCAAGACCGGCCATCTTCAGAGGAAAGGCGATGTTCTTGCGCACCGACATATGTGGATAAAGCGCATAGGACTGGAACACCATAGCCAGTTTGCGTTTGGCAGGCGGCAGCGACGTTGCGTCATTGCCGTCAATTTCGATCAGGCCGCTGCTGACATCTTCCAGTCCGGCAATCAGCCGCAGCAAGGTCGACTTGCCGCAGCCCGACGGCCCGACAAAGACAACGAATTCGCCGTCGACGATTTCCAGATTCAAAGGCGGAATGACTTCGGTGGTGCCGAAACTCTTCGTTACCTGCTTAAGTGTAATATTTCCCATGATCGAATTCCCCTTTGAACCCTATTTCACTGCGCCGAAGGTCAGACCGCGCACCAGTTGTTTCTGGCTGAACCAGCCAAGAATGACGATGGGAGCGATGGCCATAGTCGATGCGGCTGACAATTTGGCGTAGAACAGCCCTTCAGGGCTGGAATAACTGGCAATGAAGGCTGTCAGCGGCGCGGCTTTGGAAGCTGTCAGATTGAGCGTCCAGAACGCTTCATTCCAGGCCAGAATGACATTCAGCAAAAGCGTGGAGGCAATGCCGGGAACCGCCATCGGCGTCAGCACGTAAAGCACTTCCGACCATAGACCCGCACCATCCATGCGTGCAGCTTCCAGAATTTCTCCGGGAATTTCCTTGAAGTAGGTGTACAGCATCCAGACGATGATCGGCAGATTGATCAATGTTAGCACCAGCACCAGACCGACACGCGAATCCAGCAGGCCGGTATCGCGGAAAATCAGGTAGATCGGAATCAGCACTCCGACCGGCGGCAGCATCTTGGTAGACAGCATCCACATCAAAACGTCTTTGGTGCGTTTGCCGGGAACAAATGCCATCGACCAGGCTGCCGGAATGGCAATCAACAGACCCAGCACCGTTGAGCCCAGGGAAATGATGACCGAATTCATGAAGTGGCGCGGATAGTTCGACCGTGACTGGACTTCCGAATAATTTTCCGTGGTCCATTCAAAGAACAGGAAGGAAGGCGGTGACGCAATCGCTTCAGCCTCGGTCTTGAAACTTGTCAGAAAGGTCCAGAGGATGGGGAAAAAGATCGCCATTCCAATTGTCCATGCGGCAAGCGTCACGATGAGTTTGCGTTGGTTGGTAACAGCACGTGGCATGGTCTTAGGCCTCCAGGTTCTTACCGATCATCCGCATCAGGAAGATCGCAACAATGTTAGCTAGAATGACCGCTATGATACCGCCTGCTGATCCGCCGCCAACATCGAACTGCAGCAAAGACTGCGCGTATACCAGATAGGTGATGTTGGTTGAGGCCGTGCCTGGCCCGCCATTGGTCGTGACAAGAATTTCAGCAAAGACCGAGAGCAGGAAGATTGTCTGGATCAACACAACAACTGTGATGGCCCGGGACAGATGCGGCAGCACCATATACACAAAGCGGCTTGTCGCGCTGGCGCCGTCCATCTCTGCCGCCTCAAGCTGCTCCTGATCCAGAGACTGCATGGCGGTCAGTAGTATGAGCGTGGCGAAAGGCAGCCATTGCCAAGACACAATCAGGATGATTGAGGCCAGCGGCGCCTGACTTAAGAACTCGAATGGCTGCAGACCGAGCGCCTTGGCGATGTGGGCAAACAGACCATTGACCGGATCCATGAACATGTTCTTCCACACGAGAGCGGACACGGTCGGCATGACAAAGAATGGTGCGATCACCAGAATGCGGACGATCCCCTGCCCCCACATCGGTTGATCCAGCAGCACCGCCAGCGCGATTCCGAACACAACGGTGATGATCAGAACACCAACGACCAGAATGATGGTGTTGAAGAAGGCGTCAAAAAAGGCCGGGTCCGTGAGGAAATAGCGATAATTTGCAAACCCTGTGAAGGTTTCCTCGCCCGGGGACAACAGGTTGTAGCGCAGAAACGAGAAATAAATCGTCATCGCCAGCGGGATGATCATCCAGGCTAGCAGCAGCACGACTGCCGGTGAGATCATTAAGCGCGCAGCGGTTCTTGAATGTGCGGTAGCCATGACAACTCCCCCTTTGTCAGGATCAATGGATCATATTAGCAAATCGGATCGTTAACGCAATCTGCGAACGCTGATGCATTACTGGGATGAAAAACCCAGGGACGGAAAATTCCGAAATGGGGCCGGCCGGGAAAGCCGGCCCCGAGGAGGGACAGTTACTTGATGTAACCGGCCTTCGTCATCTCACGCTCGGTGAGGTTCTGGGCGTTCTGAAGGGCGTCGTCGATGGAGGTCGATCCAGCCAGAGCAGCGGAAAACTGCTGCCCAGTGGAGGTTGCGATGCCCTGAAATTCAGGAATGGCAACAAACTGAACACCGACATAAGGAACCGGATCCACAGTCGGGTTCTTCGGATCAGCCGAATTGATGCTTTCAAGTGTCATTTTGGCAAATGGCACTTTGGCATATTCCGGATTCTCGTAAAGCGAGGTACGCGTGCCAGGAGGCACATTTGCCCAACCTTCATTTTCGGCGACCAGTGCCAGATATTCCTTCGATGTCGCCCATGCGACGAATTTCTTCGCTGCTTCAGCTTTCTGTGTGCCGGACGGGATGGCCAGAGACCACGCCCACAACCAGTTGCCACGCTTGCCAAGTCCGTTGTCCGGTGCAAGAGCAAATCCAACCTGATCAGCCACCTGGCTGTCATCCGGGTTTGTGACAAAGGAAGCTGCGACCGTGGCATCGATCCACATGCCGCATTTTCCGGTCTGGAACAGCGACAGGTTTTCATTGAAGCCGTTGTTGGACGCACCAGGGGGGCCAGCATCATTCAGCAGATTGACATAGAAGGTGATGGTTTCTTTCCACGCAGGGCTGTCGAACTGCGGTTTCCAGTCCATATCGAACCATTTGGCCCCGAACGAATTGCCCATTGCAGTGAGGAACGCCATGTTCTCACCCCAGCCGGCCTTGCCGCGGAGGCAGACGCCGTAGATTTCATTGTCCTTGTCCGTCATGGCACGAGCGGCTTTGCCGATGAACTCCCAGCTCGGAGCCTCCGGCATTTCCAGACCGGCTTTTTCCATCAGGTCCTTGCGGTACATGACCATGGAGCTTTCGCCGTAGAATGGCGCGGCATACAGCTCGCCATCCACAGTCAGACCGCCACGAATGGCGGGAAGAATATCATCGACATCATAGGATGCAGGCAGATCGTTCAAGGATACGAGCCAGCCCTTGCCGCCCCAGATCGGCACTTCGTAAGTGCCGATAGTCATGACATCATATTGCCCGCCTTTGGTGGCAACATCAGTGGTGACGCGCTGGCGAAGAATGTTTTCTTCCAGTGTGACCCACTCAAGTTCGATGTCTGGATTTTTGGCTGTGAAGTCACCGGTCAGCTTCTGCATCCGGATCATGTCACCATTATTGACGGTTGCGATTGTCAGCGTTTCGGCAACAGCCGGAGATGCCAGCAAGGCAAGCGCAGATACGCCCACCAGGGCATGTGTGAAAAATTTCATAAGGTCCTCCCAGAACCAGTTTGAGCATTTGCTTATTCAGCGAGCAAATATTCACACAAACTGATCTCAATGTCAAGAGGGATGCTAAATTTTTCTTAATAACTCAAAATCAGAAGGAAAAAAATCTTTATATTTCAACGCAGTAACAGTTTGGGCATTTGCTCAATGATTGAGCAATAGCTCGGCTGTAGCTTCATTTGTAATCAAAGCATTGATCAGTCGTCCGCGCAAGGCGCCCCGGATTGCAGGGACCTTGGGCTCGCCAACGGCTATTCCGAACACCGGATGATTCTGATCGGCATGCAGTGGCGCGCTCGCGACGCGGTCATTGATGTGGCCATCAATCAATTTGCCGTCCTTGTCGTACACCCAGCTGGTGATTTCTCCGATGGCGCCCATCTGGTTGAGGGATTTCGCCTCATCCCTGGTCACAAAACCATCGACAACGAGTTGCGCGCTTTCATTCATCTGGCCAATACCGACAAAGGTGACATCAGCCTGTCGGGCCAGCTCAAGAATATTGCGGACCGGTTCCTGCCCGTGCAAGAGCTTTCTTTCTTCCGGAGTTGTGGCAAATACCGGCAGTGGCATTGGGAAATGCCGGGCATTGACGCGGTCTGCCATGCGGATGATGACATTATAGGCCGTCGCCGAGCCATCGGACATCATGTTGCCCAGCAGCGAGACGATGCGGTGCTGGGGGCAATCCATGGCGGGCAGTTGTTCGACACAGGCGCGTAACGCGCGGCCAGTTCCAATGGCGATGATCTTGGGTTGGCTGGATTTCAGATGACGCTCCATTTCTGCCGCGCCGGCCTGGGCAATCCCGACCGTCGATGCCGGGGCTTCCGGATCACTTGGGACCACCTCACAGGCCGTCAGATCAAAGCGCTCGGTCAGTTTTTTGCCCAGTTCCATGCATTTCGCGATCGGATGATCGACGCGAACCTTGATCAGGCGCTCGCTGACTGCCAGCGACACAAGGCGCTGTGCCGACTGGCGCGAGACGCCGAGTTTGCGGGCGATTTCATCCTGGGTGTTGCCAGCGACATAATATAACCATCCAGCCCGCGCGGCCTCGTCAAGGCGGCTGAATTCATTGTCGGATTTAGCGGCCACTTATGTCCCCGATACTGTGTTCGTGCTGTTTCAATTGAGGGGCCATTTCAAAGAATTTCGCCCAATTGTCAAAATTCGGTACGTTTGAAAACCTGGAATCATCTTCTACCGGCATGTCTTTGAGATGGCTGCCTCCGGTATATCGCCAGACAATCATGCCGGCAGCGAGGGCTGCTTCCAGTCCGGGTCCGCTGTCTTCAATGACCAGGCATTTTTCCGGCTTCGCCTGCATCTGCCGCGCCGTATGATAAAACAGATCCGGGGCTGGCTTGCCAAATTTCACTTCCGACGCGGTAAACACATTTTTGCCGAAAAACGCCGCCAGCCCTGTCAGTTGCAATGATTTTTCAACACGAGCCGGCGTGCTGCTTGTTGCCACACAGGCGGGCCGTGCCAGATTTGCAAGAATGTGGGTCACCCCCGGCGTCGTTTTCAACTCGCTGCTGAATGCGTGGAATAATCTGGTGCGATAGGATTCCTCAAAATCCGGCGGCAACGCCACCTGGAATGTCCGGCGCACGGATTCTGCCACCTTGGGAAAGCTGCGACCCAGAAACCAGCGCTGAAAATAATCATAAGTGACGGAAACACCGGCTGCTTCCAGTTCAGAAATCAGAATGGTGGAACTGATGATCTCGCTGTCAATGAGCACACCGTCGCAATCGAAAATGACAAGATCTATCTCAGGGTTCTGCATGTTCGGGCCCAATCGGGAGCAATCGGTGGAGATTAGGGTCTGTAAATGTCGAGTCAACTGGCTCCGAACATTATGCCATCTGACAGGGCTCGCAAAAGGATCGGGATAGTCGCTGCGGCAGCAACCGGCCGCGGCGAACGAGCCGGCAGATTCCGCCGAAATGATTTTTCAGGCCCCACTTGACCTTCCGGTTACTGGAATCTTTACATAACTGATGCTGTAAAATCATAGCCCGCTGCAAACCGGGCTCAACCAAGGCTTAGGTGACCCCGTGGCAGCAGGTGTCCTGTATCCACTCACCGGCGCGCTGGTGTCGCCCATGCCGGCCGCGGCAGCGATGGCCTGTACGCGGTATTGGTACTTTCCAATGTTTTGCGATGGCGCAGACTTGAACTTTGGACACAAAGCTGAAATTACGTGGCAGGCTGGCGGGAAAAAATGTTAGAGCGCTCAAAGATGGGTTTGAATTATCCAGAAGGACCAGACATGAATATTGGACAGGCATCGCTGGCATCGCATTTGCCAACAAAGACCATTCGGTATTATGAGGAAATCGAACTCATTCGGCCAATGCGCGCTGGCAATGGATATCGCACTTATTCTGAAGCGGATGTGCATCGCCTGCGCTTCCTGCAACGCGCCAGAAGTCTGGGGTTTTCGATCGACGAATGCCGCCTGCTGCTGTCACTCTATAAAGACCGTAAGCGGGCCAGCGCTGACGTCAAAAAACTGGCTCTGGAAAAGATCAACGAAATTGATCGCAAATTATCGGAATTGAATTCATTGAGAATGACTTTGTCGGCGCTGGCCGAAAACTGCCACGGTGACGATAAACCGGAATGCCCGATTATTGACGATCTGGCCGGAGGATTGAAACATTGAAAAAGCATTTTAAAACCATTCTGATTGCCGGTGTCATTGTTGCCTTGGCGCTGTGGCGGTTTCTGGCTTCGGACGGTGTCGGCGGCTCGGGCGAAGCCCTGGCTGATGTCAAAGTTCCAGAGCTTACCGCCGCAGAGACCGCCGGGAAGGCTGTATTTGACGCTAATTGTGCCAAATGCCATGGCGACAATGCGGCAGGAAAGGATGGTTTTGCACCGCCTCTGGTACATCGCATCTATGAGCCAAATCATCACGCTGATATTGCCTTTCAACGAGCAGCCCAACTCGGCGTCAGGGCGCATCACTGGACATTCGGCAACATGCCTCCTGTCGAAGGCGTCAGTGCCGAAGATGTCAGCCAGATCGTCACCTATGTGCGGGCGCTGCAACGCGCCAACGGCATTAATTAGTGAAGCGAAAGCGGCCGGATTCGACGATAGTTTTGGATATCAAACAATGCCGATCAACAGACGACAATTCCTGAAGTCCAGCGCTGGCGGCGCAGCTGTTGCCGTATTGCCAATCAGCTTTCACACGGCGTTCGCCGCTGACGGATTTCTTGAAATCTCCGCAGCGCCATCGCAGCAATCGCTTTACTCGGATACAGCACCGGCCTCGGATCTGTGGACCTATAATGGCACCGCTCCAGGACCTGAAATAAGGGTCAAACGCGGAGACCGTGTCAAAGTCCGGCTCATCAACCGCCTTGACGAGCCCACCTCCATCCACTGGCACGGCATCCGCATTGCCAATGCTATGGATGGCGTAGCCGGCCTGACACAGGATGCTGTGGAGCCGGGCGAAAGCTTTGACTATGATTTCGTCGTGCCGGATGCGGGCACCTACTGGTATCATGCCCATAACCGAAGCTGGAACCAGGTCGCGCGCGGGCTGTATGGTGTTCTGATCGTTGAAGCTGATACAGCGGAATTTGATGCCGAACATGACCGCACACTTGTTATTGATGATTGGCTTTTGGACCAACAGGGCAAATTGGACACAGCCAGTCTCGGCAGTTTGATGGACTGGACTCATGGCGGGCGTATCGGAAACTGGCTGACAGTCAACGGCAAAAGCCTGCCCCGATACAGTCTGAATGCAAACGAAGCCTACCGGTTGCGCCTGATCAACGCCTCAAATGCCCGTGTGCTGGGGCTTGATCCGACACAATTCGGCGGCCGAATTCTGGCCTATGACGGTCAGAGCCTGCCTGAGCCGTCTGATCTGACCTACCAGCCCCTGTTGCTCGGCCCGGCGCAACGGGTGGATCTGCTGGTGGTTCCCAAAGCCGGGGAAACCATCGAACTCAACGAAGTCTCCGGAAGCCAGCCATTTGCCTTTGCCAGCTTCGATGTGGCTGAAAAGCCGGACAGCAAATTGGTTACACCGGCGCTGATCCCGAACAGCCTGCCGGAACCCGATCTTGCGAAGGCCCGCAGCTTCAGGCTTGATATGACCGGCGGCGCAATGGGGCAGATCGTCGATACGGTCTATAATGGCAAAAAGCTGGAAGGCGACGATTTCAGAGACACTGCACAGGTCTGGGCATTCAACGGCATTGCCAATCTGGCCGAAGAGCCGTTCTTTTCCGTGCAGCGCGGGGAAACTGTCGTTGTGGAAACCATTAATCGCACCGGGTTTATTCACGCGATGCACATCCATGGACATCATTTTCGCGTGCTGGAACGCAGCGGCAGCGATATCGATGAAGGACAACCATGGCGTGATACTTTTCTGATCGGCCCTGATCAGACCACAAAGATAGCGTTTGTTGCCGACAATGCCGGAAAATGGCTGCTGCACTGCCACATGCTGGAACATGCAGCGGCGGGAATGATCACCTGGTTTGAGGTGGGCTGAACTCACGGCAAGGTGAACGTTCGGGTCTGGATTTTCGCGCCGGTTGTAGGTATGAGAGCATCATGAGGAATGTAATTGTTCTATGTCTGTTACTGTTATTCGCTGGCAGCCAGGGGCTGTTTGCGAGTAACGCCTCGACTGTTGGAACCTTCGATGTGGCGATCCCGACAGGACAAAATCTGCTTGCTCCGATGAAATCGCTTGATAATGCCAGTGTCGCCATGCTGGAAAGATGTTGCAGTCAGGATGACAAGCCGCAAGCTACGAACAGTGCCGCACCTTGCATCTACGATTGTACAATCACGGCGGATTTTGGTTTGACTGCTGGGTTCAGCGCGCGGATACTTGGCAGTGGAGCAAAGAAACACCAGAATACAGTATTTGGAAATGCGCTGTTTAGGCCTCCGATAGTCTGACGCAACTCTTTAAAGCCGGCAATTTTGCTGTTACGCGGATTGCTCTTTCCGTCAGATAATTTACGAGGCATAGAATGCCCTCCAGACAAAATTTTCTAAATGGCAATGCTGCGGTCCTCAGGACGATGCCTGTGCCCATTCGTGCAGTAAAACAGAACAACAACAGAACCGGTTCGCTACATCTGGCAAATGACTTGCAGCAGATTGGCGGATTTACTGGAACTATTGCGGTCGACGCGCGTAATCAATTGTTACGTCCGATTGCAAAACCGGCTCCGGCCCGGAGTTGCGGATTGAACGCAGACACATCGGGTTTGACATTCAGGGGGCCGTCCAGACATTCACCCAAACGCAGATTGCCGCAGCTTGTATCCGTCACGTCAGTGGGCAACCCTGCTCTCAAACAAGCTCAACGGTTCGCTGTCGGCATGACATTCAGAATTCATGGCGTGAAGACGCCATGGTCCGGCAGCAAAAATTTTTCGAACGGATGTATCCGTATGGTTAATGATTGTGTGCAAGAAGTTTATGAACACATCAAAATTTGTCCAAAGGTAGTGGTAATATGAGTTTCGATGATCAAACAATTCGCAGGCCGTCGCGACGTGCCTTTGTTCTTGGCAGTGTCGGCGTTATGGGGCTGGCAGTGTCCGGCTGTTCAACAGCGGCAACCCGAACCGTAGCTATCAGCGACCCTGCTGAGACACGAAAATACGCCCTGATGTACGGTCCCATGCCGGACGAACAATTTCCCATTCCGGGGATTGAAATCGATAAAGTTCCGCCAAGATTCCGGCGCCAGCGTGTTGATTTCGACACTGCGGAAAAACCGGGCACGATCATCGTCAACACATCTACGTTCTACCTGCATTTCATCGAGCCTGACGGTAAGGCAATGCGTTATGGGGTGGGTCTGGGCCGAGCCGGATTTGAATGGTCGGGCCGGGCCAGAGTGGGCTGGAAGCGGCCATGGCCAACCTGGACGCCGCCAGCGGACATGATTGCCAGACTACCGGAATTGGAGAAATACAGTGCCCAAAATGGTGGCATGCAACCCGGTATCAACAATCCGCTCGGCGCACGCGCATTATATATATTCCAGAACAACAAAGACACGTTATATCGGATTCATGGCACGCCTGAGTACTGGACCATCGGTAAAGCGGTTTCCAGCGGATGCGTACGCATGATCAATCAGGATGTTATTGATCTGTATACGCGTGTGCCGCCAAAAGCTCCGATTCTGGTGATCTAAGCGCAGACATGCTGAAACCCGGACCTGTATTGTGGGTGCTTGCAGTGATTGTTCTTGGCGGCGGTGCCTATATGCTCGCCGCTCAGAACAATTTTTTCAGGGCCGGCAGTTCCGCCGGCCTTTTCAAGCCACGGGATTCAGCCATTGTCGAACGCGGCAGCGCGGTATACGCGGCCAACTGCGCTTCCTGCCATGGCCAGGATCTGAAAGGCCAGCCGGACTGGCGAAGCCCGGGCGAAGATGGCCTTATGCCAGCACCGCCCCATGACGAAAACGGCCATACCTGGCACCACACCGATGACATGCTGTTCGGCATTACCAAATATGGCGTCTCCGAATTTTCCGGCCTGGACGGCTACAAAAACGGAATGCCTATCTTCGAAGACGTTCTGAGCGATGATGAGATCATCGCAGCCCTGTCTTACATCAAATCACGCTGGCCGAAGGAAATGCAGGCCAGACATGACGAGATGAACCAGATTGCAGAGCAGAACAAGGCCCGGCAATAGGCCGTTTCACGCCGACAAATTCGGTCTATCTGTTGACTTCACCGCGCGGGTCGAGCAGCGCCGACAGCACGCTTTCCTGGGTGATTTCGCCGACAACGACGCCGTCTTTCTCCACTCCGACGCTGGCACCATTGGTTTTCATCTGTTCCATGACGTTCTGAATCATTTCTTCGCCCGTCACGGTGACAATGGGCGGGTCGCCTTGTAAAGGCCGCATCACATCCTGTGCGCACAACACGTTGAGCGGGTTCATGTGGGCGACAAAATCTGCGACATATTCATTGGCGGGATCAGAGAAAATCTGCTGCGGCGTGCCACACTGGATGATGCGGCCGCCCTCCAGTATGGCGATACGATCCCCGATCTTGAAAGCTTCATCCAGATCGTGGCTGACGAAGATGATGGTGCGTTTGAGGCTGCTCTGCAAATCCAGCAATTCGTCCTGCAGCCGGGTTCGGATCAGCGGATCCAGCGCTGAAAACGGTTCATCCATCAGCAGGATCGGCGCTTCGGTAGCAAACGCTCTGGCCAGTCCGACGCGCTGCTGCATGCCGCCTGACAGTTCTGCGACGCGGCGCTCGGCCCAGTCGGTCAATCCTACCAGAGCCAGTTGTTTGTCAACCTGCTCATTGCGCTCTGCCAGCGCCATGCCGCCAAATTCCAGACCAAGACCGACATTTTCGCGCACGCTGCGCCATGGCAGCAGGCCGAATTGCTGAAACACCATGGCGATGCGCTTCAGGCGCATCTCGCGCAGAGTTGCCGCATCTGCCGAGGTGATATCGACCATGCGGCTGCCATCATTGACTCGAACCGAGCCGCGCACCACCGGATTGAGACCGTTGACCGCGCGCAACAGGGTGGATTTTCCGGAGCCGGACAGACCCATCAGGACCAGAATTTCACCGGCCTTGACGGTCAGCGAACAGTCATGAACACCCAGAACCTGGCCGCTGAGCTCCTGAACCTCGGCCCGGGTTTTGCCCTCATCCATATAAGGTAAGGCGGTTTCGGGCTTTGGTCCGAAGACGATTGAGACCGCATCAAATTCAACGGCATTGCTCATTTGCGACGCTCCACACGCAGCATGCGGTCCAGCATGATTGCGACCACAACAATGACAAATCCGCTTTCAAACCCCAGTGCGGCATTGACCTGGTTGAGCGCCCGGACAACCGGCACTCCCAGACCGTCGGCACCGACCAGGGCAGCAATCACGACCATCGACAGAGACAGCATGATGGTCTGGTTGAGACCGGCCATGATCTGCGGCACCGCATAGGGCAACTCGACTTTCCACAATTTCTGAAATCCGGTTGCACCAAACGCGTCTGCCGCTTCCAGCAATGGCTGCGGCGTGGAGGAAATACCCAGATGGGTCAGCCGGATCGGGGCCGGCACCACAAAAATGACCGTGGCCATCAGGCCTGGCACCATGCCGATGCCAAAAAATACAATCGCCGGTATCAGGTAAACGAATGTCGGCAGTGTCTGCATCAAATCCAGAACCGGACGCATGGTGCGGTACAACGCCGGCCGATGGGCGGCTGCGATACCAATCGGAACGCCGACGGCCATGCAGACCACACAGGCCGAAAGAACCAGGGTAAGGCTTTCGGTGGTTTCTTCCCAGTAATCCTGATTGAGAATGAACAGAAATCCGAGCAGAATAAGCAGGCAGGTTTTCCAGGAACGCTGCAAATACCAGGTCAGTCCGACAAAGAAAGCAATGATGAAAAGCGGATGCGGTGTCTGCAGCACCCAAAGTATGCCGTCAATCAGGGTTTCCAGACCGATTGCAAGTCCGTCGAAGAACCAGGCCGCATTGGCCTGAAGCCAGTCGAACACTGATTGTGCCGACTTGCCAACCGGAATTTTATTCGCTGTCAGCCATTCCATTGTTCGTTAAGCCCGCCCATCATGAAAGTTACCCCGATTTTTCGTCTCCCGATCTGCTATCTCCCGGCCAGCAATACTGACCGGGAGAAATTTGCGTGCCGGCCGCGCTGGCCGGATTTCACATCTTTCAGAGGCCGAGTTGTTTCGTCACTGCGGCCAGAGCGTCGCCGCCATCTTCAGTTGTTACGTCATTCAGCCAGCCGGCCAGAACATCCGTATTGGCTTTCAACCAGGCCGTTGCCGCGTCCTCGGGATCCTCACCATCGTTCAGAATAGCACCCATGATCTCATTTTCCATGGCGAGGGTGAATTTCAGATTTTTCAGAAGCTGGCCGACATTCGGGCACTCGGACGCGTAACCGGCCCGTGTGTTGGTGTAGACCGTAGCGCCGCCAAGATCAGGACCGAAATAGTCATCGCCGCCCTGCAGATAGGTCAAATCGAAATTGGCATTCATCGGATGCGGCTCCCAGCCGAGAAAGACCACCGGCTCGTCGCGTTTGTCGGCACGGCCGACCTGGGCAAGCATGCCCTGCTCGGATGATTCAGCGACTTCAAAACCTTTCAGGCCGAAAGCATCCGATTCGATCATATCAATGATCAGACGGTTGCCGTCATTGCCTGGCTCGATGCCATAGATCTTGCCTTCCAGTGCGTCTTTATTTTTAGCAATGCTGGCAAAATCGGTGATGCCAAGCTTAGCACCGGCAGCATTTGTCGCCAGAGTGTATTTGGCGCCTTCAAGGTTTTCCCGGACCGTATCGACGGTGCCGGCCTCACGGTAAGGCGCAATATCGGCCTCCATGGTTGGCATCCAGTTACCGAGAAAGACGTCAATATCGCCGCGCTCCATGGATTTGTAGGTAACCGGAACGGACAGAACCTTGATATCTGCCTCATAGCCCAGCGCTTCCAGCAAAACGGCGGTGGTTGCGGTGGTTGCGGTGATGTCGGTCCAGCCCACATCCGAGAAGGTCACTGTGCTGCAATCTGCCTGGGCGGCGGTGGAAAGAGCGCCAAGTACAAGCAGGCTGGCCGCTGTTGTCCTGAAGAGTTTCATGATGGTCCCCGTAAGTTCGTTTGATTGATGGCTGCAAAATTCAGCATTTTTATTAATTGACGCGTCAATTAAAAACGTATTCCCTGAACATAGCAAGCCCTCGCCCTGTAAGGCACCATGCGCGAAACTCAAAGAGGACCATCATGCCGAAGGTCGGAATGGAGCCGATTCGCCGACAGGCTCTGATTGATGCGACCATTCTGGAGATCGGAGAGGTCGGATCTCTGGAGGTGACCGTCGGACGAATTGCCAAGCGCGCCGGTGTCTCCAGCGGGCTGGCGCATCACTATCTTGGCGGCAAAGACCAGATATTGCTGGCGGCGATGCGTCATATTCTGAAAATTTTCGGCGATCATGTGCGCCACGAATTGTCACTGGTGGATACGCCGCTGGACCGGCTGGAGGCGATCATCACCGCAAGCTTTCACCCGCGTAACTTTGCCGCAGAAGTGGTTGCGGCCTGGCTTGCGTTTTATGTTCAGGCCCAGACCTCGAAAGAGGCACAGCGCCTGTTGCAGGTCTATGCAAGGCGGCTGCACTCCAACCTTCTGTTCAGCCTGCTGCAATTGACCGATCCAAGCCGGGCGGAACACATTGCCCAGGGTCTGGCGGCGATGATCGACGGATTTTACATCCGCAAGGCGCTGCAGGACATCGCCCCCAGCCGGTTGGACACGATGGCCATGGTGGCTGAGTATCTGCATTTGCAATTGAAACACAAAGTCCAGCCGGCCGGAGGCCTTTCATGAACGCACAACCAACCGCCAGCCATTTTATCAATGGTGCCTATGTTGAAGACACGCAAGGCACGCCGATTGATGTGATCTATCCTGCCAGCGGCGAGACAATCGCAAAAGTGTATTCTGCCACGCCCGCCATTGTCGAACAGGCGCTGGCGGCAGCACAAGCTGCACAGAAGAGCTGGGCGCGGACCAGCGGCACCGAGCGCGGCCGGGTTTTGCGCCGCGCGGCCGATCTCATCCGGGCGCGCAACCGCGAGCTCAGCACGCTGGAAACCCTGGATACCGGCAAGCCGTTGCAGGAAACCCTGGTGGCGGATGCGACGTCCGGAGCTGATGCACTGGAATATTTCGGCGGCCTGGCCGGTGCGCTGACGGGAGAGCATATTTCGCTGGGAACGGATTTTGTCTATACGATTCGCGAGCCCCTTGGCGTCTGCGTCGGCATTGGAGCCTGGAACTATCCGACCCAGATTGCCTGCTGGAAAGCGGCCCCTGCCCTGGCCTGCGGCAATGCGGTCGTCTTCAAGCCATCAGAAACCACACCTCTATGCGCCTTGAAAATTGCCGAAATTCTGGTTGAGGCTGGTCTGCCGGCCGGGCTTTATAATGTGGTTCAGGGGCTGGGCGATGTGGGATCGGCACTGGTCTCCGATCCACGGGTCGACAAGGTCTCGCTGACCGGCTCAGTGCCAACCGGGAAAAAAGTCTATGCAGCGGCCGGGGCCGGCGTGAAACATGTCACCATGGAACTGGGCGGCAAATCACCGCTGATTGTGTTTGACGATGCCAATCTGGCAGATGCCGTCGGCGGTGCCATGCTGGGGAATTTCTATTCCTCCGGCCAGGTCTGCTCAAACGGCACACGGGTGTTTGTGCAAGATGGCATCCTGCCGGGCTTTCTGCAGCAATTATCCGCCCGCACAGAAGCCATCCTTCTGGGCGACCCGATGGACGAAGCCACGCAGATGGGGCCGCTGGTTTCGGAAGCGCAGATGGACAAGGTGCTGTCCTATATCGAGATCGGCAAGGCTGAGGGCGCACGGCTGGTCACCGGTGGTAACCGGGTTGAAGGGCGCAATGGCTTCTATCTGGAACCGACCGTATTTGCCGATGTCACCGATGATATGCGCATTGCCCGCGAGGAGATTTTCGGCCCTGTGATGTCGGTGCTGAGTTTCAGCGATGAGGCCGAGGCCATCGCCCGTGCCAACGCCACCGATTTCGGCCTGTCAGCCGGTGTCTTCACTCAGGATCTGACCCGCGCCCACCGTTTGATTGCCGAGTTGGAGGCCGGGTCCTGCTGGATCAACACCTATAATCTGGCTCCGGTCGAAGCGCCATTTGGCGGCGTCAAACAATCCGGCGTTGGACGGGAAAACTCGAAAGCGGCGATTGAGCATTATACCCAGCTCAAATCCGTCTATGTTGCCATGGGTCCGGTTGAGGCACCGTACTGATGCAGGCCGATTTCGTCATCATCGGTGCCGGCTCCGCCGGGTGTGCCATGGCTTACCGCCTGTCGGAAAACGGCAAACACTCGGTGCTGGTGATCGAGTTCGGCGGCACCGATGCCGGCCCGTTCATTCAAATGCCTGCCGCGCTGTCCTATCCGATGAACATGAAGCGCTATGACTGGGGCTACAAATCGGAACCGGAGCCCAATCTGGGCGGACGCGAACTGGTGGTTCCGCGCGGCAAGGTGATCGGCGGGTCATCGTCGATCAATGGCATGGTCTATGTGCGCGGCCATGCAAAGGATTTCGACCACTGGGCCGAGAGCGGTGCCGATGGCTGGGCCTATGCCGATGTCCTGCCTTATTACAAACGCATGGAACACTGGCATGATGGCGGCCATGGCGGAGACCTGGCGTGGCGCGGCACGGACGGACCGCTGCATGTCACGCGCGGACCGCGCAAGAACCCGCTGTTTCAGGCCTTTGTCGATGCCGGCCAGCAGGCAGGCTACCCGGTCACTGCGGATTATAATGGCGAGCAGCAGGAAGGCTTTGGCCCGATGGAGCAGACCGTATGGCGCGGCCTGCGCTGGTCAGCCGCCAATGCCTATCTGAAACCGGCGCTGAAGCGGCCGAATTGCAATCTCATCCGCGCCATGGCCGAAAAGATCGTGTTCGAGGATGGCCGGGCCACAGGTGTGCAGGTCAGGCGCGGCGGCAAGCTTGAGACCATCCGAGCCAACCGCGAGGTGATTGTCGCAGCCTCCTCCATCAACTCGCCGAAACTTTTGATGCTGTCAGGCATCGGGCCGGGCGCGCATCTGGCCGAACACGGCGTGCCGGTGATTGCTGAGCGGGCCGGCGTCGGCCAGAATCTGCAGGATCATCTGGAGCTTTATATCCAGATGGCGGCGAGCCAGCCGATCACGCTTTTCAAATACTGGAACCTGTGGGGCAAGGCGCTGATCGGAGCGCAATGGCTGTTTACAAAAACCGGAATGGGCGCCTCCAACCAGTTTGAATCGGCCGCTTTCATCCGTTCCAAAGCCGGCGTTGCCTATCCTGATATTCAATATCATTTTCTGCCGATTGCGGTGCGCTATGACGGCCAGGCGGCGGCGGAAGGCCATGGCTTCCAGGCCCATGTCGGCCCAATGCGATCCGCCTCACGCGGCGCTGTCACACTGCGCTCGGGCAATCCGGACGATGCACCGAAAATCAGCTTCAATTATATGAGCCATGACAGCGACTGGGCAGATTTCAGAACCTGCATCAGATTGACACGCGAGATTTTTGCGCAACCGGCATTCCAGCCCTATGTGTCTCATGAAATCCAGCCCGGCAAAGCGCTGCAGAGCGATGACGAGCTGGACGGGTTCATTCGCGAACACGCCGAAAGCGCCTACCACCCGTGCGGAACCGCCAAAATGGGCCGGGCGGATGATCCGATGGCAGTGGTCGATCCGGCCTGCCGTGTCATCGGTGTTGACGGGCTGCGGGTTGCCGACAGTTCGATTTTTCCGCGCATTACCAACGGCAATCTGAACGCGCCCTCGATCATGGTCGGCGAAAAGGCAGCCGATCATATTCTGGGCAAAGCACCGCTAAGCCGCTCCAACGCCAAGCCGTGGCTGCATCCCGACTGGAAGACCGCCCAGCGCTGAGTTTGACCGCATCAGTGTCGTGATGACACGCGGCGGCCCCTGCCGCTTCATCTCAGGCGGCCAGCGAGGCGGGCAATTCGGGGCCCGCCGGCATGATGCCAGTTGGGTTCAACGCCTTGATCGAGTAGTAGCCGCGCTTGATGTGGTCGATGCTGACGGTCTCTGAAATGCCGGGGATGGCGAGGATGCGCGCCTGGTAGGCGCTGAGGCCGGGATAGTCCGCGATGCGCCGCAGGTTGCATTTGAAGAGGCCGTGATAGGCTACATCGAAGCGGATCAGCGTCACGAAGAGGCGGATATCGGCCTCGGTGAAGCGCTCGCCGAAAAGGTAGCTGCGCTCGTCACCGAGCCTCGCTTCCAGCTCGTCCAGCATGGCGAAGACCTGCGCGAAAGCCTCTTCATAGGCCAGTTGCGTGGTCGCAAAGCCCGCACGGTAGACCCCATTGTTCAGCGTGGGATAAATGCGGGCATTGAGCGCATCGATCTCGTCCCGCAGGTCGAAGGGATAGAGGTCGATATCCGCAGCGGCGAGATCGCCGAAGCCCGAGTTCAGCATCCGCAGAATATCGGCGGACTCGTTGTTGACGATAGTGCCGCGCTGCTTGTCCCACAGCACCGGCACCGTCGCCCGGCCGCTGATTGCAGGATCGGAACGGGTATAGAGCTCATGGATGTAGTTCGCGCCGTTCAACTCATCCCGGTTCGAGCCAGGGTAGTCGCCGAAGCGCCAGCCCTGCTCCGACAAGGCCGGCTCGACAACGGACACCGAAATCACATCCTCAAGCTTCTTGAGCTTGCGCCCGATCAGCGCGCGCGATGCCCAGGGGCAGATCAGCGCGACGTAAAGGTGGTAGCGACCGGCCTCGGCCGTAAAGCCGCCTTCGACGGTCGGGCCTGCACGGCCATCTGGCGTGACCCAGTTGCGGAAGCTCGAGGTTTGCCGCACGAAGCCGCCCTTCTCGTCGCTGGCCTGAACCGGCTGCCAGTCAGCCATCCATTTTCCGTTTTCAAGCATGGTCGTCTCCTCACACTTTCAGTGTGATGGCGGTGCCCCAAGGGTCGTGCAGGGTGGTGCCGCCGGTGTGTTCGGTGATGGCGACGCCGGCGCTGTTGGCGCGCGCGGCGATCCCTGCAAGATCCGCGGGATCGCGGAGGATAATCTCCACCGCATCGAGCCCGGCCATGTTGTCCGGCCGCGCCCCGGCGCGGCGGCTGTTCCAGACATTGCCGGCGAGCTGGTGGTGATACCCGCCACTGCTGTAGAAGCTTGCGCCGGGATAAGTCGCGGCGATGTCAAATTTGAGGACGTCGCGATAAAACCGGTCCGCGTCCGCAGTGTCTCCCACCTGCAGGTGAACATGGCCGATGATGCCATCTTGCGGAAAGCCCGCCCAATCCGTGCCGCTTGCGGCCTTCAGCAGGTCCTCCACATCAAGCGGTTCTGTCGATAGCCGGATCTCGCCGTTCGGACTGCGCCAATGGGCGAGCGGGCGATCAGCATAGACCTCAATGCCGTTGCCTTCCGGATCGGTAAGGTAGATCGCCTCGCTTACAATATGGTCGGAGGCGCCCTGAAGCGGCACGTCAGCGGCCACCGCATGGGTGAGCCAGCGGGCGAGATCGGCGCGCGATGGCATCAGGAACGCGGTGTGAAACAGCCCGGCCTGGCGCGGGTCATGGGGGGTGAGCGCGGGGTCGCCCACGAGTTCAAGCAGCGGCGTCGAGCCAGTGCCGAGTGTGATGCGGCGGGCGTCGGTGTTGAGCGGGGCAAGCCCGAGGACCGACTGGTAAAAAGTGGAAACCGTCTCAAGGTCGCGTACCTTCAGTCGTACGCTCCCGATCCGCATCGGCGCGGCAGTCATATCGAAATATTCGGTCACAGTGGACATGGCGGCACTCCTTGACTGGAAAGACTTGCGGCCGCGGGACAATGCCCGCGGCCAGATAAATCGGATCAGGTCCGGTCGCGCTTCAACGCAAAAGCGCCGTCACCGAGCAGTGCCTGCACGATCAGTGCCACCGCCCAGAAGGCGGGGAATTCCCAGCCGCCACCTTCATTCGAGAAGATGAAGCCGGCCGCACCGTGCGGGGCATAGATCGACCCGAGCAGGATCGGCACCAGCGCAAGTGACACCCAGCGGCTGTAGACGCCGAGGATCAGGGCGATGCCGCCGAAGAGTTCAGCCGCGATGACGAAATAGGCGAGCGGACCGGGAAGGCCGAGGCTGGCGAAATAGCCTGCTGTCCCGGCCGGAGTGAAAACGAACAGCTTCAGCCCGCCATGGGCGAGAAACAGAACGCCCATCGAGACGCGCAGGACGGTCGCGGCGAGATCGGCATTTGCCACACCGGCAAAGAGAGCGGGAGGGGCGGAGTTTTGAACGGTTGAGATGGTCATTATTGTGTTCCTTGTTGTCGGGAGGTGCCATGGCCAAGGCCATAGCCCAACGTGATGAGGGGCGCATTTTGCGTCTTCGAGAACAATATGGGCCTGATCACCCCCGGCGATAATCCACACAATGGGAAGATGATTACTTCCATTATGGAAGCAGTCTTACCATCCCACCTCCCAATGAGGCAGATCCTTGTATCGTTCGACAAGGGTATCGACGAGCAACCGCACCTTGGCGGCAAGATGGCGGCTGTGGGGATAAAGCACATGCACATCGTAGGGCTCTGTCTCGAAAGACTGCAAAAGCCGGATCACACGACCGGAGCGGATGGCGTCGCCGGCGACAAAGCCGGGTACGCAAGCCAGGCCCAGGCCCGCTTCGGCGGCCAACAGACAGGCCTCGGCATTGGAAAAGCGAATGCGGCCATCAATGCTCACATTCTCGGGTTGACCGCTCGCATTTCTGAAAGGCCATTTTTTGGGATCAGCAAAATTGGTATCGATGATGCAGCTATGATGCCTCAAATCTTCTGGCGATTGTGGCACGCCGTGCTGCTCAAGATAATCGGGCGCACCGACAACCACGATGCGGACGGCGCACAGCTTGCGGATGATCAGGCTGGAATCCCCCGGTCGGCCTACCCGAACTGCCATGTCGAAGCCTTCATCCACCAGGTTTGTCAACCGGTCCGAGAAACTCACATCGAATTCGATATCAGGGTACTCGGCGGCGAACTGAGTGAGGACCGGCGTAAGCTCAAGGATGCCGAAAGTGAGCGGCGCGGTAAGGCGAAGCCGCCCACGTGGCGATTGCGAGATGTTGCGGATGTCGAGGTCCAGCGTATCGATTTCATCAATCAGCGGACGCAGCCGGTCGTAATAGGCACGTCCTGCCTCAGTCGGCGAAACCGAACGCGTTGTGCGGTTCAAAAGCCGCACGCCAAGATCACTCTCCAACCGTGACAGCAGCTTGGAGGCCTGACCGGAACTGGTCTTCAAGCGTTCCGCCGCGCCAACAAAACTGCCGGTCTCCATGACAGCGATGAACATCCGGTCACACTCGAGACGATCCATTTCTTCCTCCTGAGATGCAATCGACTCTAAAGAATGCTCATTGTAGTCTGATTTGGCATTAATGACCAGAATTCTGGTGCCAACTTACAGTCACGGCATGAGCGTCCGGCATCGGTATTTGCCGCTCAGATTTCCAGCAATGCGGCAAGTGCGCGCCGGGAGCGCGTCACATCAGCGAGCGTATAGTGATCGAGCGTCGCGAAGAAAGCCTCCTGGGCCTGGGCCAAAGGCTCACGCAGATCGCAGGCGGGCAGGATAAGGCAGGATTTGTCTGTCCCGAAACATTCCACCACAGGGTCATTGCGTTTCATGGCCCGCACAACCTCACCAACGAGAATCTGATCCGCAGGGCGCGCAAGGGTAAGGCCGCCATTGCGCCCTCTTTCCGAGGCGACAAAACCCTCTCGGGCCAGGTGGGTTGCGACTTTGGACAGGTGGTTTTCCGACAACCCGAAGATCGTCGCAATCTCTGAAGTAGGAACCCGTGCAGGCGCATGTACCGCCAGGGTCATGAGGACACGAAGAGCGTAATCGGTGAATTTGTCCAGCTGCATAGCGCTATATTTAGCATTTACAATGGGTATTTAAAAGCAGTAGATAATGCGCATAGAAAATACCTATTAAGAGGTGGACTCCATGTCACTATCCGAAGTTTTTCTCTGGCCGGGAACCAAGGTATGCCAGTATCTGGGGGTGGAGTCGGAAGAGGATGCGGGTCTGATCCGCTGGATGGTCAACACGTTCGTCTATCTCGTGCTGAGCCTGATCGTCGTCTGGATCGTTGTCGTATGACCATGGCGGTGTGCATCTCAGCCACAGAGACGTCGGTTGACCGGATCGTGGTACAAATCTACGCTCGTGTCCGTGCGCTTCGTGCACTTGGGCTCACAGTTCCCACCGTCTGTATCTCTAAAGGAATGCCAGGATGACCGCAGCATCAACACTCAGTCACTCTGAACGGCGGATTGGTGTCGGCCTGTCGGTTGCGCTTGTGCTCCTTGGTCTGACTATGGCGATAGCCGCACGTCAGGGGGTCATGGCCGTTCATGGCGCAATGGCCATGATACTGGGGATATTTCTGGTCATTCGTATCGGCGGGGCGTTTTATGGTTCGGAACCAGATGCGGATCGTCAACACCAGTATTACGACGCGCCAACGCGCTTTGGCATCTCCATGACGTTGATCTGGGCGATCATCGGTATGGCGGCAGGTGTCTGGGTTGCAGCACTTCTCTATTGGCCAGAAGCAACTCCAGCCCTGCCGTGGACCAGTTTTGGCCGGTTGCGTCCTGTGCACACAACGAGCGTGATCTTCGGGTTTGGCGGCAACGCACTGATCGCAACGTCATTCTACGTTCTTCAGCGCACGTCCCGGACACGGTTGGCTGATTCAATCAGTCCCTGGTTTGTTCTGATCGGTTTCAATCTGTTCTGCGCATGGGCCGTCACCGGTTATCTGATGGGCAGCACGCAATCCAAGGAATATGCCGAGGCGGAGTGGTATGCCGATCTGTGGCTCGTTGTCGTCTGGGTAACTTATTTCATACTGTATATCCGCACTCTGGCGCGGCGGCATGAGCCGCACATATACGTCGCCAACTGGTATTATATGGCCTTCATCCTGGTCGTGGCGATGCTTCATATCGTCAACAATCTTGCGCTGCCGGTGAGCTTTGGTGCGGCTGACAGTTTCACGATCTGGGCGGGTGTGCAGGATGCCATGATCCAGTGGTGGTACGGGCATAACGCCGTTGCGTTCTTTCTGACCGCCGGTTTTCTGGGAATGCTGTACTATTTCCTGCCGGTGCGGTCCGGGCGCCCGATCTGGTCGTATCGGCTTTCGATTGTCAGCTTCTGGGGCATCGTGTTTTTCTATATCTGGGTCGGCTCACATCATCTGCACTACACGGCCCTGCCCTACTGGGTTCAAACGCTAGGCATGACGTTTTCGGTGATGCTTCTGGTGCCCTCCTGGGCCTCTGCCGGGAACGCAATCGCAACTTTGAACGGAGCCTGGCACAAGGTTCGCGATGATGCGACGCTGCGATTCATGTTCGTCGCTGCGGTGTTTTATGGGCTTTCGACTTTCGAAGGATCATTCCTGGCGATCAGGCCGGTCAACGCCCTGAGCCACTATACGGACTGGACGGTTGGACACGTTCATTCCGGAACACTTGGCTGGGTCGCGATGATTATCTTTGGCGCCATATATACGCTCGTTCCCCACCTCTCGGGCCGCGAGACGATGGCCTGGCCCCGCGCGATCGAGTGGCACTTCTGGCTCGCCATAGTGGGAACGCTGATCTACGTGATATCAATGTGGAACGCAGGCATCACGCAGGGTTTGATGTGGCGCGCCTATGATGAGAACGGTGCGCTTTCCTACAGTTTTGTGGAATCGGTCCAGGCAATGGCACCGTATTATCTGCTGCGCACAATCGGCGGAGCGATGTTCCTGACCGGCACGGTCATCTGTGCCCTCAACTGCTGGGCAACCTACCGCGCTGCGGCGCCGTTGCACCAACCCCGCGACCATCCTCTCAAGCCGCAACCGGCGGAGTAAGTCATGCTGAAACTGCATTATAACCTGGAAAAAGTGTCGATGGGTCTGGTCGGGGCAATCATTTTTGCCGCCTCCATCGGCGGCATCGTGGAAATCGCACCTTTGTTCATGATCGAGGAAACCATTCAGGTGCCCGAAGACATGCGGCCCCATACGCCGCTTGAGTTGGCAGGGCGCGAAATCTACATTCGTGAAGGCTGCTACGCCTGCCACAGCCAGATGGTGCGCAGCCTCGCCGATGAGTTGGACCGATACGGCCCGTATTCACTTGCAGCGGAAAGCGTCTACGATCATCCAATGCTGTGGGGATCAAAACGGACCGGGCCGGATCTTGCGCGGCTCGGAGAGAAGTATTCCGACGACTGGCATAGCGCGCATCTGATCAATCCGCGTAATGTTGTGCCCGCATCGATCATGCCCGCCTATCCCTGGCTTACGCGCTCGCTCGATACACAATTGCTGTCCCGCCAACTTGGAACACTGGCCCGCCTTGGTGTGCCCTACAACCCCGAAATGATCGCGGCAGCGGTGAGTGATGCACGCGCTCAAAGTCAGCCTGACTCCGATGATGCCGAGGCTTTGCTCGCCCGCTATGGCGATGACATTGCCGTGCGGGCTTTCGATGGTGACCCATCGCGATTAACCGAGATGGACGCGCTGGTGGCCTATCTGCAATCACTCGGCACGCTGACAAATGCTCCCTATGAAATCCTTGCGGGAGAAACCGAATGACGTATGAAACGCTGGCCTTCCTCGCCAAAACCTTCGGGCCGATCTGGATGATGGGGTTCTTCCTGATCGTCATAATCCGCGCTTACAGTCCCAAAAGACGCGCTGCCCACGACAGAGCCGCCCGTTCAATCCTGACGCAACATTCGGCGGAGGATGATCAATGAACGATCCGCATGGCGAGCACACCGAGGTCGATCCTGTTACCGGATATGACACCACGGGACACGACTGGAACGGCATTCGGGAACTCAACACGCCGTTTCCAAGGATCGTGATCTGGACGCTGGTGCTCACCTTCATTTATTCCCTCATTGCCTGGGTGCTTTTGCCCGCATGGCCGGTCGGGCGGGATTTCACCCGCGGAATTCTTGGCCTCGATCAGGGTGAACTGGCGGTCGAGGGTTTTCAGGACATGAACACCAGACGCAACGACTGGCTGGCAAGATTTGAATCAGAAGAGTTCGGGCTGCTTCGCGACGATGATGCGTTGATGGCGCGCGCCATGCCGGCAGCCGCCCGGCTGTTTCGCGATAATTGCGCCGCCTGTCATGGCAGCGAAGGCGGCGGAGGGCCCGGCTTCCCGGCGCTGAATGACAATTACTGGCTCTGGGGCGGCGATCCGGAGACAATTGCCGAGACGCTTCACATCGGGATCAATGCGACCAATGAGGATACAAGGTGGGCGCAAATGCCCGCTTTCGACTGGATGGAAAAAAGCGACCAGACTGCGCTGGCCGGCTTTGTGTCGGCGATGGCCAATGGCACCTTCGATGAAAGCGCGCCTGCGGCCACCCTGTTTGCCGATAACTGCAGTGCGTGCCACGGCGAAAGGGGCGCAGGTGAGTTGAAGACCGGCGCACCATCCCTCACAGATGCCTCGGTTATTTATGGGCAGGACCGTGGCACGGTGTTGCAGACACTGCGCCACGGACGACAGGGCGTAATGCCTGCCTGGTCCGACCGACTTACCGGCGCAGAGATAAACCTGCTCGCTGTCTATGTTGCCGAAATGGCCGGGCAATCATCGGAGGCGCAGGAATGAGCGTTATCTGGCAGCGCAGATTGGCCATCGCGGCCGCATTGGTATTTATCGGCATCTTCATCGCCGCAAATGTGCATCTGTTTACAGTTGCTATCCTGTCGCAGCCCGATTGCACGCTTGCGGCGGCGACTGCTGCCAAACCCGCCTGCTGAAAGGTCTGACATGCTTGAACCTCTCCCGACGCTTCGCCCACCCAAAAGACCGGCTTTGGCTTTTTCACGCTCCTTGCCGGCACAAGAGGCTTTCAGATGGCTGGCAGCCGGTTGGAACGATCTGTGCGCTCATCCCGGACCAAGCCTTGCCTACGGTTTTTTCCTCGTCGTACTCTCATATGCTGCACTTTGGGTCCTGGCGGCAGCCGGTTTGTTGTATCTCGCGCTTCCGGCAATTGCAGGTTTCCTGATCGTCGGGCCGTTTCTGGCTCTTGGCCTCTATGAGAAGAGCCGCGCACTTGAGCAGGGCGAGCCTGTCTCGCTGTGGCGCATGGTGCTGGTGCGCCCGGCATCTCCAGGTCAGTTGGCCTATGCCGGTCTGCTGCTTGGTCTGCTGATACTGTTCTGGCTGCGGGCAGCGGATCTGCTGTATGCCCTGTTTTTCGGGATGGTCCCTTTTCCCGGGGCGCAAGACGCATTCGCCAATGTGCTGACGACAGGACGAGGCTGGGCTCTGATTTTGGTCGGGGGCGCTGTTGGCGGTCTTTTTGCGTCCTTTGCCTTCGCCCTCAGTCTTTTTTCAATTCCGATGATGCTCACCCGCAAACGCGATGCTTTGACCGCCCTGGGGCTGAGTTTTTCGATGACCCTGCAGAACCTGCCGGTCACGCTCACCTGGGGTGCAATTATCGTTGTCGGTCTTGGCTTGAGTGTGCTGACAGGCCTGGTGGGATTGGCCGTTGTTTTTCCCGTACTCGGACATGGTACATGGCATGCTTACAGAGCAATATGGAGAGATGCCACATGAACTTCGTTGTTCTCATACCGCTGTCTATCGGTTTGGGTCTGATCGGTGTCGCAGCCTTCTTCTGGGCTCTGCACAATAATCAGTTCGATGACCCCGAAGGCAATGCCTGGCGCATTCTGCGACATGAAACTCCTCCCCGAACAAAGGGAGAGACAGATGACAACCGGGCGTCCCACGCTGATTACAAAAACACCTGAAGAAATGCAGCATCTCGATGATGCGGCCAATTTTGAGGCGCTGATCGAACCAGGCCAGGGTGCTGCCATGCATTTTGCAACTGTCGCTGCCGCCAACGGAGTTCGGAGAGAAACCTCATGACGCGGGTCGAAAAAAATCAGGATGATTTTGTCGTCGATGCAACGCTGCTAGCAGAAGCTTTCAACCTTCAGCCAGAAGACGTCCAAACATTGATGCGGAGTGGCCAGATCACCTCGCTTTGCGAGACCGGCACTGACGAAGATGCGGGGCGCACGCGCCTGACATTCCATTACCAGGACCGGGCGGCCCGGTTTGTTGTGGATCAGTCGGGAACCATTCTGAATCAGGCGAGCTTTCCAGCGCGCTCCCGCAAATCAATCGCAGATGAGATGTTCCCGGCACCCACAGAGGGTCCAAAGTCGCCCTGACGAAAACGCAAACAACTTCCGGCCGATGCCGTCACTTGCTCCAGTGTTTCCGACCGGTCTGCGAGAATGCCCGGTTTGTAGTGAACTCCATTTAATCTGCGATTGATCTTGATCAACGCGCCTTCGTACAGGCCGCGTACACTCATAGGGAGATTGGCTCAATGGAGGATGATTTGCTATGGGAATTGTTTCGGGAAAAACGGCACTCGTGACCGGTGCTGCCGCTGGGATCGGCCGCGCGACAGCACTGAAATTCGCCGAGGAAGGCGCACAGGTCATCGTGTCCGACGTCGTCGAGACCGGCGGTGAGCAGACTGTCGCCATGATCCGCTCTGCCGGTGGCGATGCCCAATTTGTACGCGCCGACGTATCGAAGGCATCGGATGTTGCGGCTCTGATCGCTGCAGCACTGGCCGCTTATGGAAGGCTTGATTGCGCCTGCAATAATGCCGGCATCGAGGGCGCAATTGCTCCTTTTTGTGATCAAACCGAAGAGAATTTTGATCGCACGATCGCGGTCAATCTCAAAGGTACATTCCTGTGCCTGAAAGCCGAGATCGCGCAGATGCAAAAACAGGGGGGCGGTGCAATTGTCAACCTCTCGTCGATAGCCGGGCTGATCGGTTTTCCCGGCCTTTCGTCTTACGTTGCTTCCAAACACGGCGTTAACGGGCTGACCAAAAACGCGGCACTGGAGTATGCCAAGGAGGGCATCCGCGTGAATTCGGTCTGTCCAGGTGGAATTGACACCCGCATGCTGGATTCCCTGGCCGAACAAGCCACGGGGGGCACGATGACCAGCCGACAGATGATGGACAGCCAGCATCCGATGGGCCGTATCGGGACACCCGATGAAGTGGCCGATCTGATAGTCTGGCTGTGCTCGGACAAGGCGTCATTCATTACCGGCGTGCATGTTCCGATCGACGGCGGCTTCGTGGCGCAATAAAACCGCCGGCGCCACCGGTTCTAATGGTGGCGCTTGCCTGGCTCTTCGACAACCTCGTCTTTCAGGACGCGCTGCAAACGGCGGATAAGCACATCGCGCGCCTTTTCATCCGCACTGCTGGACAACGCCTCGTTGATATCGAGAATCAGTTTGGATGCATTATTGTGCCAGTCCAACCGGGCCACACGCTCAGGAGCCAGACGTGGCAGAGTTGGCACGGACAGACGCCCTGCACCTTTTGCAGTCAACTCGAAGCTTTCGTCCAGAATCGGCCGGTACACCCGGCCCGCATCAAGAATGCCGCCCAGCCGCGCTGCCAGCGCGTCGATGGCGACAGCTTCGCCATGTACCAGGAACAAATCGTGACGGAGCGGAAGACGGGCCTGGACCCATTCGACAAGTTCGGTGCCGTCGGCATGACCGGAATACAGATCCAGCGACCGGATCCTTGCGCGGACGACGAATTCTTCACCCTGAATTCGCACTGACCGAGCGCCGCTTTGTAAGATGCGGCCCAAGGTGCCTTCAGCCTGAAAGCCGGTAAACAGCACCGTTGCCTCATCCCGCCACAGCCAGTTCTTTAGCCGGTGCCGGATCCGCCCGGCGTCGCACATGCCTGAAGCGGCAATGACGATGTGAAAGCCCTTCACCCGGTCCAGCGCGACGCTTTGCGCCCTTGTCTGGGTGAAATGCAAAAGTGGCGATTTGAGCCCTGCCACGAGCACGGTACCTTCTTCCAGTTCATGGAAATGCTTGGCAAATACTTTGGTGGCCTTGATGGCCAATGGGCTGTCTAAATAGATGGGGATCTGCGGCAACACTGCTTCAGACATCAGGCGGCTCAGGTCGCTGATAAGCTCTTGTGCGCGCTCCACCGCAAAGGACGGGATCAACAGCGCACCATTGTCGTGGGTCGCGGCCAACACTTCATCACGCAGCAGCGTGCGGCGGCGTTCAGCACTGGCATCAATGCGATCACGGTCACCATAGGTGGATTCGCATATCAGGTAGTCCACACCGCTGGGGCCCTCAGGATCGGGGTGCATTAGCTTGTAATCCGGCCCAATGTCCGCCGAGAACAGAAGCCGCATGGGCACGGCCGTATTGTCTTGCGTAATCTCGATCTCGATTGATGCTGAACCCAGCATATGGCCCGCGTTCCAGAACCGCGCGCGCAGGCCGGGAATGACGGCAAACCAGGTGTTGTATGGCTCCGGGTGAAACGTTTTCAGACAGGCTATCGCATCCTTGCCCGAATAAATCGGCGTCACCGAGCGACGATTGCGCTGCGCAGCGCGGCGGTTAAAGTGTTTAACCTCGAATTCCTGAATATGGGCGCTGTCAGGCAGCATCACCCCGGCCAGATCGATGCTGGCGGGCGTGGCATGGATCGCGCCCGAGAACCCGTCACGCACCAACTTTGGCAACAGACCGGAATGATCGATATGTGCATGGCTGAGGATGACCGCGGCGATCTCTTTGGGTACAAAGGGAAACGGGCGATAATTGAGCTCTTTTTCAGTCTTGGATCCCTGAAATAGCCCGCAATCGACCAGGACTTGACCTTGATCCGTTTCCAGACGGAAACACGATCCGGTGACAGAACGGGCGGCACCGTGAAACGTCAGGCGGGGTCGTGTCATGAGAGGCCTCACAAAATTTGTAATTAGCTTTGCAGAACATATGAACCTGGCGCTGCGCAGATTGCGTCTGCCATCGCGGGCAGCGGGCGCGTGCCGCTGCTGTTTGCCACCAGCCATTGTGCCCATTCCAGCCACCAGGACCCGTCCTTCACCTGTTGCTGGAGATGCCAGGCGCCGGGCCCGACATAGAGCGCCCCGGCCGGGCGGTGGGATATCCGGTAGTGCCGCCGGGGATGCCCCGGTTCGCTGAGGATACCTCCATTGTGGCCGCCCTTGGTCAGCACGAAGGTCAGATCACAATCGGTAAAAAGCTTGGTCTTGTATACCGATTCCCACGGCGCGATGTGATCAGTTTCAGTGCCGATCACGAACATCGGTGCAGCGATATCCTTCAATGCAATGATCCGGCCCTCGACCGCAAAACGCCCGGCGGTCAGGCGGTTTTCCAGAAACAGGCTGCGCAGATATTCCGAATGCATCCGCGCCGGCATCCGGGTAGTGTCTGCACTCCAGACGCCGAGATCGGAGGGCAAATCCTCGTGGCCAAGGAAGTAGCGCCTGACCGCGCGGGTATATATCAGATCCTCAGACCGGATCGCGGCAAAGGCCCACGACATCTGAGGCCGGTCAAGAAACCCCTGATCCCACATCATGTCTTCGACAAAGGCGATTTGGCTTTCATCAAGAAACAACAGCAACTCGCCAGCTTCGACAAAATCAATCTGGGCCGCCATCAGCGTGATTGAGGCCAGCCTGTCATCACCGTCACGCGCCATCGTGGCTGCGGCGATCGCCAGCATCGTGCCGCCGAGGCAATAGCCAACGGCCTGCACTTTTTGCCTTGGGACAATCGCATTGACCACTGCCAGCGCGGCCATGATCCCGCGCTTGCGGTAATCCTCCAGAGACAGTTCGGCCTGATCGGCCGTCGGATTGCACCACGAGATCATAAACACAGTGAAGCCCTGACCGACCAGATAGTTCACCATCGAATTCTGCGGCGACAGATCAAGGATGTAGTATTTCATGATCCATGCTGGAACGATCAGGATTGGCTCGGCCTGAACTTCATCTGTTTGCGGGGCATATTGGATCAGTTCGAACAGGTCGTTGCGATACACCACTTCGCCCGGCGCACAGGCCAGATTTTTGCCGATTTCAAATCCTTCGGGTGCCGGTTCGTGCACCTGAGACACGGTCTTCAGCCAATCGCCCCAGAAATGCGCAGCGCCTTCGCCCAGATTGCGGCCGCCGGTTTTCATCGTCTCTTCAATGATCTCCGGGTTCAGCCAGGGGAAATTGGACGGCGACACGACATCAAGCATCTGCCGGGTCATGAACCGGGCCCGGTCCGCATCGTCCCGTCGTAATCCGCGCATCGGGTCGGTGGCGTAGTCCCACCAGTCCTGCGCTGCCAGAAATCCCTGTTGCCACGTCCAAAAGGGAGATTTCCGCCATCCGGAGTGGTTAAAGCGCGTGTCGTAGCTCTTGGGAGAAAAAGGTGGCTCAACATCCGTTTTTGCGCTGTTCGCAGCAGCGGTCAATTTCAGTGCATTCGTTCGAGCGCGTTCGGAAAGTTCCAGCATCCGCCCTGGAGAGCGAGCCAAATGCAGCGCCCAGTCACTCCATGCTTCAATAAAGGCATGCGACGAAACACCGCCCGATAAACGCGCGATATTGGCACTTATAGCCCGGTCCACATTTTGGTGCGGGTGGCGTTGTTTGGGCTTAGCCACCGCCTGAAGCGGGGATTTCACCGGTTCTCGTACCGTGTGTTTCACTGTGGTCTGCGGCTTCTTTTTGGTGTCGCTCATTCGCGCTGTTCCGAATCTGCGGGATTGCCGCCTTTGCGTTTCATCACGAAAGGCCGGATCTTTTCACTCGATTCAAGACTGGCTTTGATAGCGTCCAGATCCAGTGTTTCCTCAGCTTCCAGCCGCGCCACAAGCATCGACACCTGGTCGCGGTGGTCGCTGATAAGTTGCGTTGCCTGGTTTTCTGCGGCGTAAAGCAGTTTCATCACCGCCTGATCCACGCGCGCTGCTGTTTCGTCGGCAAAGCTCCGAGGTTGGATCATCTGCTGGCCGAGAAATGGGTGATCCTCGCTTTCGCGCAGATCCACCGGGCCGATATCGGGATCCATCCCCCAGCGTGCCACCATCGAACGCGCCAGCGCGGTAGCCCGCCGAATGTCGTCATCTGCCCCCGAACTGACCGAACCCAACAGCAGCTTTTCCGCCGCGCGCCCGGCCAGAAGCGTTGTCAGCTGGACGCGCAAATAGGCCTCGGGCAAGGTATGGCGCTCGTTTTCCGGCAACGAATGAGTGCTGCCAAGGCTGCGCCCGCGCGGTATGATCGTGACCTTGTAAAGCGGATCGGCACCGGGGTAGTAATAGGCGGCCGCCGTATGCCCGGCCTCATGTACTGCCAGTCGGTGTTTTTCGTCGGGCTGGATTGCCAGGGTGCGCACGGTTCCCATCATTACCTTGTCGCGTGCCTCGTCCAGATCGGCGAGCATAATTGCTCTGGCTGAACGGCGGGCAGCTGTTATTGCCGCTTCGTTCAACAGGTTCTTCAGGTCAGCACCCGAGAAGCCCGGCGTGCCTGCCGCCACCTGATCCAGATCGACATCGCTGTGCATTGGCAGGTTCTTGACATGAACATCCAGGATTGCTCGGCGCGCCACCTTGTCCGGCAGCGACAGAGTGACGTGGCGGTCGAACCGGCCCGGGCGCAACAGTGCAGGGTCCAGCACATCGGGACGGTTGGTCGCGGCCAGAACCACCACTGCCTCGCGCTCCGTAAAGCCATCCAATTCGGCCAGGATCTGGTTCAACGTCTGTTCGCGCTCGTCATGACCGCCGCCAAGGCCGGTACCACGGGTACGCCCGATGCTGTCCAATTCGTCAATGAAGATGATCGACGGGGCCTGTTTGCGCGCCTCTTCAAACATGTTGCGCACCCGGCCTGCGCCGACCCCCACAAACATCTCGATGAATTCCGAACCTGACGTGGAAAAGAACGGCACATCAGCTTCTCCGGCAAGCGCACGAGCCAACAGCGTCTTGCCGGTACCAGGCGGGCCCATCAGCAAGACACCATGCGGCACCGTAGCGCCCACTTTCTGGAACCGGTCCGGATCACGCAGGAACTCGACAAGTTCGGAGACCTCGCGCTTGGCCTCGTCCTGGCCCGCGACATCCGCGAAGGTGACCTTGCGGGTGGGTTTTGTCGGCTGGGTGGACCGACCGCCGAGAAATTTTCCGACCCCGCCAGGCAACCCGCCGCTGGTACCGCCGCCCATCATCCGGCGGCTGAGCCAGAAATAGAAGGCGAGGATCACGATCCAGGGCAGGAACGACAGAAGAACCGACGGATTTGCCGGCTCTTCGGCGTTGATGATAACGCCTGCACTTTCAAGCAATGGCAACAAATCCGGATCAGGTTGTTGCGGCATGATCGCCCGCAACCGTTCAACACCTTCGGTGGTCGGCGCGTCCAGAACGGCCACAATGGCCGTCGCTTCGAGTGTCACTTCGCTGACATCGCCACTGCGGATCAGTTGCTTGATTGCGCTGTAGGAAACAACTGACGGTGCGCTCAGATTTGTCGGCGACTGGACTGAATACAAAATAAAGACAGCCAGACCGACCATAAAGAGCCACAAAAGCTGTTTCAGCTGAGGCTGATTGGCCGGCTCCGGTGGTGTGCGGTGATTTTCCATGGCTCTCGCCCTCAAAATTACAAACCTGATGGCAACCCGGTGCTGCTATCACGAGCGCCCAGTTCCTGACGGCTACATTAGCCGATGCTGCGTTTCGCAGTATTGATCTAGGACAACAAGCCAAGGCGTTTTCCGAAGCTCATTCGGCTCCGCTTGGTGGAAGCAAAAGCAAGGCAAAGCCTGCGGAAATCCAGATGTGTCATGGACCCCGACGATCATCCCATAGCGGGACTGCAAAACCGTGCGATGCGCGCGCGCTGCGCTCTTGATGACAGGTGTGGCACTGTACTGCTGAATGAGGGTGGCCGTCACAATGCCTTGGTCTGTCGGCATCCAACAACTTTCAATACAGGATCTAGGGCGTGGGAACGGCGAGATAGGTCTGCTTGTCGATATAGACCAGATCCCTGAGGCCGAGGGCGCGGCGGTCTTCTTCTGTCAGGTCTTGGATGGCCTGCCGCACGGCCTGGAAGATGGCCGGCTGATTGGCCTCGGGCGCGGAAATATATGGCAGGCCGGGGGTTGGTGTGGTCCAGTCCAGAACTTTCAAATCATCGCTGAATGGCTCATATTCCTGCATCAGCCGCCAGGATACCGCATCCAGCGCTGTCAGATCAGCTAGGCCTTCGGCCACGGCCTGTGCCGACTTGAAATGCTGCCCGGTCTGCAGGCGGTTTTCAAACCAGAATCCGTGGGCCTTTACATGCCAGAAGGGCGCGGCGTAGCCGGATTGGGATCCGGTCTGATTATAGGCAAACACCGCGTCACGGAAATCTTCAATTCGAGTCCGGCGGTCTGATTTGCGCACCACGATGGCGCTGCGATAATAGCCCGGTGCGCAGCCCTCAACCGCGAAATCCGGGGTGCCGATCAGGCTGACCCTGTGATGCAATTGCGTCCGGTACGGCAGACCGCAGGTCTGGCTCAGTACCAGTTGCGGATCGGTCCATAGCGACATTTCATCTTCTCGTTGTGACAGGGCTGGCGGGCTGTCGATGCCGGCTTCGGCCAGATGCCGGCGGATCAGATCCCAGTAAGCGTCATGCGCTGCTGCCAGTTGCGGGCGGTGATACATCATCAGACTGGCAATCATCAACAGCTCTCCGGGCCGACACCAGGCGGGCCGTCCCTGCCCGTGTCTGCGCACTGGCAGCATCGCATTTTCCGGCACTCAGCTTCAATCGCGGATTTTTGCACGGATATACTTTTTTGGGGTAGGTTGAAACCAAGCACTCGGCTAAAACCGGACATGGCGATGGCCAGCTGGCCATCCAGTTTCCAGTTAAATCAATCCTGTCGGGACCCCTGCCATGAATCCGTTGCGCGGAATTTTCCTGAAACTGATGTCGGTGACCGTTTTCGTGGCAATGGTCACCTGCATCAAGACGGTCGCAGACACTGTGCCGCCGGGCGAAACGGTGTTTTTCCGCTCGCTGTTCGCCATTCCGGTCATTCTGGGCTGGCTGGCGTGGCATCATAATCTGGCCCATGGGCTGAAGACCAAAAATCCGATGGGCCATGTCTGGCGCGGGTTGGTGGGCACCGCAGCGATGGCGATGAGCTTTACCGCGCTGGGGCTGCTGCCCCTGCCCGAGGTCACCGCGATCGGCTACGCCGCACCGGTGCTGACGGTGATTTTCGCAGCCATGTTTTTGGGCGAAGAAGTGCGCGCCTTTCGCCTGTCTGCTGTGGCCCTCGGCCTGTTGGGTGTGATTGTCATTTTGATACCACGGCTCACGGTTTTAAACATAGAGACGGTTGACAAGCTGGAAACCGCCGGGGCCTTTCTGATGCTGATGGGTGCTGTGTTCGTGGCCCTCGCACAGGTGTTTGTGCGCAAACTTGTCAGCACGGAAAGCACGGCGGCAATCGTGTTTTACTTCTCCGTTACAGCCACGCTGCTGTCCCTGCTGACACTGCCTTTCGGCTGGGTTGTTCCGAACTGGAGTGATGCCGCATTGCTGATCCTGGCAGGTCTGCTTGGCGGCGTCGGGCAGATTCTCCTCACCCTGTCCTACCGTCATGCGGATACATCGGTGATTGCGCCGTTTGAATATCTGTCGATTTTGCTGGCAGTCATTGTCGGCTATTTCGTGTTTGACGAGATCCCGAACAGTTTTACCGTTGCTGGAGTGGCTCTGGTTATCTTGGCCGGTCTGATCATCATCTACCGGGAACGCAAACTGGGCCTGGAGCGCGCCCGCCAGCGCGAAGTCATGACACCGCAGGGTTAGACGTCTGGAGTTGGGTTACTCCGGGCAAAGAAACACTTGAACTGAAACTGCATTCAGGGTCGACTGGCGAGACAGAAGCGCGGAGAGACGACATGAACTCGGATGCTGTGATCATCGGCTGGGCGCACAGCCATTTTGGCAAAAGCGAAGCGCCGGATGTGGAAGCCCTGATGGCGGAAACCGGCGGCGCGGCTCTGGTCCATGCCGGGATCGATCCGCAGGATGTGGATTTTGCCTCGGTCGGCGTTTTCAACAACGGATTTTCCCGCCAGGGCCTTGAAGCCGGGCTGATCAGTGTTGCGGTTCCGGGTCTGGAACACACACCGGCGCAGCGCAGCGAAAACGCCTGTGCGACAGGCACGGCGGCGCTGTACAGCGCGGCGGATTTCATCGCCAGTGGACGCGGCCGCATTGCACTGGTGGTGGGCGCTGAAAAAATGACCGCCAGCAGCAATGCTGAAATTGGTGACATTCTGCTGAGCGCATCCTACCGCAAGGAGGAAGCCGACGTCAGTGGCGGCTTTGCCGGCATTTTCGCACAGATTGCGCAATCCTATTTCCAGAAGAATGGCGACCGCAGCGCTGAAATGGCAATGATTGCCGCCAAAAACCATGCCAATGGCGTGCACAATCCCTATGCCCATTTGCAGCGTGATTTCGGCTTCAGTTTCTGCAACACCGTGTCCGATAAAAATCCGCTGGTGGCGGCTCCGCTGCGCCGCACCGACTGTTCGCTGGTCTCCGATGGTGCGGCAGCGCTGGTGCTGGCCGACCGGGAGACGGCACAGGATATGGCACGCGCCATCGGTTTTCGCGCGCGGGCCAGCCGCAATGATATATTTCCCCTGTCGCGCCGCGATATCACTGCGTTTGACGGTGCCCGTAAAGCCTGGGATGCAGCCAAATCACTTGCCGGAATTGATCTGAAAGACCTCGACTTTGTTGAAACCCATGACTGTTTCACCATTGCCGAAATGATCGAATATGAAGCGATGGGCCTGACAGCGCGCGGCGAAGGCTGGAAGGCGGCGCGCGAAGGCTGGACGCGCAAGGACGGCATTTTACCGGTCAATCCGTCGGGTGGTCTGAAATCGAAGGGCCACCCGATCGGGGCGACCGGCGTTTCGATGCATGTCATGGCGGCCATGCAATTGATGGGAGAAGCCGGCGGCATGCAGATTGCCGACGCTGAAATGGGCGCTGTGTTCAATATGGGAGGTGCCGCCGTGTCGAATTATGTCTCCGTTCTTGAACGCATTCATTAGGGTATTTCATCGTGAAACGAGTCTCGAACCGGGTGATGAATCTGGCGCATTTTCTGGAGCAGTCGGCGCGGCGGCTGCCGGACAGTCCGGGTCTGATATGGGGCGAGGCGGAGTGGAACTGGGCGGCCCTCGATATCCGCGTCAATGCGATGGCAACAATCCTTGCCGATAGCTATGGCGTGCGCAAGGGTGACCGGATTGTCGTGCAGTCGCCGAACTGTAATCAGCTGCTGGAATCGGCCTTTGCCTGCTGGCGTCTCGGTGCAATCTGGGTTCCGGCAAATTTTCGCGGTATACCGGAGGATCTGGCGTGGATCGTGGAGTCCAGCGGTGCCAGCGGGCTGATCATTGATGCCGATTATGCCGGACATGCCAGCCATTGTGCCGATAATCTGCAATTCATTATTTCCATCGGCACGTCTGGCTTTGCCGCCGATTATGACACGTTGATTTCCGATCCGGCCGGCCTGACTGTGCCGCTTGCAGATGTCGAGTATGACGACCCCTGCTGGTTGTTTTATACATCGGGCACAACAGGCAATCCCAAAGCGGGGGTGCTGACCCACGGTCAGATGGCGTTTGTTATCAATAATCATCTCAGCGATCTCATCCCGGGCACCAGCGAACAGGATGCTTCTATTGCTGTGGCGCCGCTGTCCCATGGTGCCGGGCTTCATGCTGTGCTGCAGGTTGCACGCGGTGCGGCCACCGTGCTTCCCGCATCAGTGCGGTTTGATGCGGCGGAAATCTGGCAGTTGATCGCGCGCTGGCGTGTCAGCAATCTGTTTACGGTGCCGACGATTTTAAAAATGCTGGTGGAGCATCCGGCGGTCGATCAGGTGGATCACAGTTCGCTGCGTCATGTGATTTATGCCGGCGCGCCGATGTACCGCGCCGACCAGCTGTTTGCACTCAATAAACTCGGTCCGGTTCTGGTGCAGTATTTCGGACTTGGCGAAGTCACCGGAGCGATTACGGTGCTGCGCCCGGATCAGCACGAAGCCGGTACCGGCGCCGCCATCCGGGAAGGCAGCTGCGGAATGGCCAGAACCGGCATGCAGGTGCAGGTGCAGGATGACGCAGGCCAGGAAGTCGCCCCCGGAAACACCGGCGAATTCTGCGTTGCGGGACCGGCCGTCTTTGCTGGCTACTGGAACAATGCGGAAGCCAATGCCAAGGCGTTTCGTAATGGCTGGTTTCGCACCGGCGATGTCGGCCATATGGATGCAGAGGGATTTTTCTATCTGACGGGCCGGCAATCCGACATGTATATTTCCGGCGGCTCGAATATTTATCCGCGCGAAATTGAAGAAAAAATTCTGCTTCACCCGGCTGTTTCGGAAGTCGCGATTTTTGGTCTGCCGGATGAAAAATGGGGCGAGGTCGGCGTTGCGGTCTGTGTTGTCAAATCGGGCGGCGAGATTGAACCGTCGGCGCTGCGGGACTGGCTGTTGCCGAAACTCGCCAGTTATAAAGTGCCAAAAAAATTCGTGTTCTGGGAGGCTCTGCCGAAATCCGGCTATGGCAAAATTACCAAGAAGCTGGTGCGCGCCGAATATGAGCGCAGGCTGACTGGCGAGGATGCCGACCGATGATGCGTTTTGTCCAGCAACCCGGTCTGGCTGATCAGCAGCGCCACCTGGTCAGCACCACCAGAGCCGAGGAAATCAGCATTGCCCTGAATGCCGGAGAAACGCTGTTAGCGGGAGTGACAGCGGCGCTTGAGGCGCGGGGCAACAATTCAGCCTATCTCACCATGCACAATTCTGCGGTAAGCCAGTTGGATTTCGTCATCCCCGCACCCTCACCCGACGCTGATCATGCGGCATGGTGGAGTGACACAAGGACACTTGCCGGACCGGGCGAAGTGAGCGAAGCCGGTCTGGTGTTCGGCTGGCGCGACGGTGGCGCATTCATTCACTGTCATGGTGCGTGGCGGGACAAAGCCGGACACCACTTTGCCGGGCATATGCTGCCGGACCGATGCATCCTGCAAGAACCGGCAACCCTGCAGGGCTGGGTGTTTGCTGATGCGCGGTTTGAAGGCGGTTTTGACCCTGAAACCAATTTCACCCTGTTTCAGCCAACCGGAACCGAACCCGCACCGCAGCATAACGCCGCCCTGGTGCGGCTGAGACCGAATGTCGAAATCGGTCAGGAATTGGCCAACATCTGCCGCACTCTCGGCTGGTCCGGCGCGCAACTGCACGGAATCGGCAGCCTGATTGGCGCCCGGTTTGATGACGGGCGGACACTGCAGAGCTATGCCACGGAATTTCTGATCCGCGGCGGCCGCATTGCCCTGAACGACAAAGATTCCGGGGCGCAAATCGACATTCTGATTGTCGGGCTGGATGGCGAGATTGAGCAGGGCCTGCTGCAAGCGGACGAAAATGCCGTGCTGATGACCTGCGAACTGGTGCTGTTGCGTCGTGACTGAAGCTGAGAAAACTGGTCAAAACTGGTCCGATGGGGAAATAGACCTGATTGTTGCCGACTATTTCAAGATGCTCGAGATGGAACTTGCAGGCGAGCAATTTGTAAAAGCCCATCGAAATGAAGCGTTGCGCAGCTTGATCAAAAGATCAAAAGGCTCAATCGAATTCAAGCATCAGAACATCAGTGCGGTTCTGATGACCCTCGGCGAGCCTTGGATTGCTGGCTATAAGCCCAAAATGAATTTTCAGATGTCGCTCATTGACGGAATTGAACGCCGTCTGCACAGCGGGATACGGTTTGAACTTCCCAAAACTCACAAACAGACCATCTTACAGGACGAAGACGCTCTTTATATTGAGCCGACACCGATTAAACTGGACGTTGCAGAGGAAGCTCATCCTGCACTATCCCGCTTGTTACGTAAATTCGATCCCGCTGCTCGAGACCAGCGCAACCGGGCTCTCGGTCTTGCAGGGGAAGAGCGAGTTGTCAGACACGAACATGCACGTTTGCGACAGGCAGGCCGGGATGATCTGGCACGGGCTGTGCGGTGGGTATCGCAGGAAGATGGTGATGGTGCGGGTTACGATATCCTCTCATTCACCACGACAGGTGAGGAACGGCTTCTCGAAGTTAAAACCACTCTTGGCCACCGCACTACACCCTTTTTCCTGAGCCGCAATGAAAAAGACTTTGCCAACGAACGCGCCGACGCATTGCGTATTTTCAGGCTGTATGATTTTGCCAAAAGCGCAAAAGCATTCGAGATTGCGCCGCCGTTGGAAGATCAACTCAATTTGCAAGCCATGAATTACAGGGCTTCGTTTCGGTAGAGCCGGGAAACCGCTACCGGCTCTGAATGCCGGTGCTTGTTATCAGCATGCGGCTCATGGCGTGATGGGCAAAGGACATGCGGTGGTCGAGCATCAGATTTGCGTAATGCAGAAGATGATCGCGGTGCGACGGCGACGCGGCCAGATCGGTCAGTTCATGCGGATCAGCTTTGAGATCGAACAGCAACGGCGGCAGACCACCGTTGAAATGGACATATTTGAAGTGCTCATCGCGCAGCACGGCAAAATTGCTTTGAAACTGTGACAGGTCCATCTCTTCCTGAAACCGCGTCGGTGTCAGCGGATCGCCAAAATCGACCTCGCAGAATATCGAACTGCGCCAGGTTTCGGGCGCAGCGCCGGCCAGAAACGGCAACAGGGATTGTCCGTTAAAGCTGATATCGGGTGTTCTGCCGACCCAGTCGACCAGTGTTGGTGCGATGTCGATGGATTCGGTAAAATGATCGACTGTGGTGCCATGGCCTTGCGGCGCGCGCGGGTCGCGGATGATCAGCGGAACATGCAATGCCGCTTCAAACGGGGCCTCCTTGCCCCACATATAGTGATCGCCGAGCATTTCGCCGTGATCGGCGGTGACAATGATCAGGGTGTCGTCATACTGGCCGCTGCGTTTCAGATAATCCACTACCCGGCCGATATGGTGGTCCACTTCCAAGGCCAGTCCGGCATAGACGGCGCGCAGTTCCGCAATATCCTCATCCGGCATATCCTGCGGGCGGCCGTCAAAACCGATATAGAGATGGCTGTTGGACGGGCGTGAAAAATCGGCGGCGAAATAGGGGTGCATGGCGGTGTGCCGTTCTACGCTTTCCGGCCTTACCGGTGCGGGCATGTCCGCCGCCGCCACAATTTTATTGTAAGGTACCGGCGCCACGAGCGGTGGGTGCGGGCGGATATAGGTCAGCAGCGAAAACCAGTCCTGGTCCTCTCTTGCGCTGAGTTCTTCAAGGGTCCGGTCTGTCAGAAAGGCGGTATCGCTATCTGCGGCGCTGTAAAGCGCCGGGTCGGAAATCGCCGGGCCCTGGCCGCCATCGGCAGCGACCGGCTTGAACAGATCCCAGTAATTCTGCGGCAGCTGATAACCTTTGGCCTTCAGATATCCGATCCACGAGGAATTGCTATCGAGCCGCATTCTGACGATTTCTGAAAACCCCGGCGCAAGCCCTTCATAGGTCTTCAGATCGGGATCATTCGGATGGCGGTTCTGCGGATCCGCGCTGACATCGGTGTAACCGAACAGCATTGGCTCATACCCGGCTTTGCGAAGCTCCGAGGCCATTGTGGGATGCTGCTGCGGCAAAGGTGTGCCGTTGCGGATCGAGCGGTGGTTCATAGCATACAGCCCGGTCAGCAGGCTGGCACGCGAGGGCCCGCAGGGCGAGGTCACGGTATAATGGCGATTGAACGTGACACTTTCGCCCATCAACTGGCGCAGATGCGGCATGTCGAACCGCTCTGAAAATGCGCCATTAAGGCAATCTGTCCGGAACTGATCCAGGACGATCAACAGAATTTTGTTCTTCAAGGTTCACTCCGAATTGCGCAATCAGCGAGGCTACAGCGGCATGCCGCCTCGGATTGGGAGAAACATAATGGTTTCGCGAAGCTGTCGACCATCAGATTTATTTATTCATCGATAAGAAGAAACGATTTCACTGATAATTGCCCCGTTCGTACGCTTTCCGCGATCATAGCAGAAGCCGTGATCGTTTTGAGGTGGGAATTTGGGATAGTCAGAATCGAATGCATTTGACGGGCACCTGCAAAGGGGCTTTGATGATGGTCAGGTTGTAAAAGCTTCATTCAGAAAAGCTAATGACAAAAAGATCTGACTACACCCTAAGGAGAGGAATTCCATGAGACAATTATTTTTAACCAGTGTTGCGCTTGTCGCGCTGACTGGCACTGCCTTTGCCGGCGGATGCCCGGAAGCGACAGTTGCGGACATGAACGGCGTTGCGGCGGGAGAGTTTCCGCAACAGTTCGAGCTGGCCGAGTTTGAAGCGGCAGGAAATTGCACGCTTTCCTTCCAGGAAAATCCGGCAATCGGTGAATTGAACGGACAAATTCAGGGCAATCCTGAGCTTCCGCCCCTGGCTGAGCGTCTGCCATCGGAACCACTGGTCGTAGCGCCTTACGAAATGATCGGCAAATATGGCGGAACGCTTGACGCCCTGTCAAACGCCACGGAAGCCGGTACCTCTGATTTCCTGTCTATCAGACACGTTAATCTGGTGCGTTATTCCGACGATCTGCAAACCATCGTGCCAAATGTTGCCAAAAGCTGGTCATGGAACGATGATTATACAGAAGTGACCTTCTCGCTGCGCAAGGGCCACAAATGGTCTGACGGCGTGCCGTTCACGGCCGAAGATGTCAAATTCTGGTACGACAATCTTGCGCTTGATCCAAAGGTCAATGAAAAACCGAAGGATTATGTGCTGGTCGGCGGTGAACGCATGACAGTTGAAGTCATCGATCCGCAAACCGTGAAGTTCATACTGCCTGCGCCGAAGCCGGGCCTGATCGCTCACTTCGCAACGTCTTTCGCGCAGGGCTTCCAGCCCAAGCATTTCCTCGGCCAGTTTCATCCCGATATCAATCCGGATGCTGATGCGAGAGCCAAGGAACTGGGCTTTGAAAGTGGCTATGACGTCATCAAGGCCTATTTCGGCAATTCCGACTGGACTGATACTCCGTCACCTTTGCTGAACAGCCCGGACAAGGTGGCAAATATGCCCGCCGCTGTTATGCCGACGCTGGAATCCTTCATAACGATTTCCGACACCACAGAAGGCCGGCGTTACGTTGCCAATCCCTATTTCTTCATGGTGGATACTGCCGGCAACCAACTGCCATATATCAACGAGCAGGACGAGGTTTACGCCAATGACAATCAGGTGCGTTTGCTAAAGCTGGTCAATGGTGAGGTGGATTACAAAACCCAGTCACTGCAATTGTCTGATGCGCCGCTGCTGCTGCAAAATCAGGAAAAAGGCGGCTATACCATTCAGCTGAAACCGAAAATCGCGATGCATGCGATTTCGTTCAACGTCACATCCGCTGATGAAGAAAAACGCAAAGTCTTCGGTGATCTCAATTTTCGCAAGGCGATGTCGATTGCAATCAACCGGGAAGAGCTCAATGAAGTGGCCTATTTCGGCCAGGGCACGATCCAGCAATATACGGGGTTCTCACCCGTTCCGGATTTTGTCGATGAAAAATGGAAAACCTTTGCCACAGAATTTGATCCCGATGAAGCCAACCGGCTGCTCGACGAAATTGGTCTTGTCGACAAGGACAATGACGGATTCCGCGATCTTCCGAATGGCAATTCTCTGGTTCTGAACCTGCAATTTGCAACACAGGGCATCGCCGGACAGGTGGTTGAACTGGTGGGTCAGTACTGGGCGGATGTCGGCGTCAAGACGACTGTCAAGGAAGTGACACCGGATGAGTATCGTTCGGCACAATCTTCCAATCAGCTCGATGTCGGGCTTTGGGAAAAAGGCCAGCCGCTTGGCATTATCCTGGGCAATAATGAGCTCTGGGTACCACCATTTGAAAACTATTTTGCACACCGCGTTGGAATGCTGTGGGCTGAATACGTCGATTCCAATGGGGCCAAAGGCGTCGAGCCTCCCGCCTATGTCACGCAACTGATCGACGACGTGAATGCGTTTCAATCAGAACCAGTTGGCACAGACAAATCGAAGGAAATCGGTGCGCGGTTGGTCGAAAACATGACCAGCAATCTGTTGTTCATCGGAACGGCGCTGACGCCCGATCCGATCTATGTGAACAACAAGCTGAAAAACGTGCCGGAATTCAAGACCGCCTCCTATGAGTATTACCGGACATACCCTTATCGCGGAGCACAGTGGTTCCTCGAAGAGTAGTCACGAACCGGATGGCGCTGGCGGCGGTCACACCGCCGCCAGCGCCATCTACAACAGCAAAGGCATGCTGTTAAGCAGTTTCCGGGTTTTGGGGTAGGTTGGGTAAATGGGGCGGTTCTTACAGTTCACACTGATGCGGGCGGTGATGGCGATTTTTACGCTGCTCACTGTTTCGCTGATTGTGTTTACACTGATGGAACTGGTGCCGGGCAGCTGTGCCGAGCGCTATCTCGCCTTCAAGAATACCCAGGGCGCGCAAATTACCATTGATGACATCCAGGCGGAAGAGCGTCGCCTCGGCCTCGACCGGCCGTTCGTTGTGCGGTGGGTCAGCTGGGTTGGCAATGTGACGCTGCGCGGTGAGTTCGGCGACAGTTGCATTCTGCGTCTCGATATCAACCAGCTGCTCAGCGACAAATTCTGGATCAGCCTGGCGATAAGCCTGTCGGCCCTGTTTGTCGCCTATCTGATTGCCATACCCGTGGGAATTATTTCGGCGTCCTCCAAAAACGCATTTGCCAACAATTCGCTGAGATTCGTTTCCTATCTGGGCCTTGCCTTGCCGAATTTTCTGCTGGCGCTGATAATCATGCTGTTCTCAACCGTGGTTTTTGGCGATTCCTTGACCGGACTGTTTTCGAAGGAATACCGCGACGCCGCCTGGTCGATGGGCAAATTCTGGGATTTTCTGTCGCGCGCCTGGCTGCCGATTTTCATTCTCGGGTGGTCGGCCACGGCTTTTGCGTTGCAGACCGTCAGGGCGCTGATGCTGGATGAATCGGGCAAACTCTATGTGACCGCTGCTTCGGCGCGCGGAATTGCCGGCTGGAACCTGTTGTGGCGTTATCCGGCACGCCATGCGCTTGGTCCGGTGATCAACTCGCTCGGCTTTGACCTCAACCGGATTTTCAACGAATTGCCGATCATCGCCCTGATTCTCACTCTGACAGAAGCTGGAGCGCTGTTGATTGATGCACTGGCGCGCTCAAACGACCAGCAACTGGCCGGCGCGATTATCTTTCTTCTGACGGCAACAATTGTCGCGCTGAATTTTGTCACCGATATTCTTCTGGCGCTGATGGACCCGCGCGTGCGCCGCGGGATGATGGGGTAGATGATGAGCACAGTTGCAGACGCCAGAGATCTGGACAAAGCCGCCAAGCTGAAGGAAGACTATTTCACAGCGTCTCAGGGGCAGTTGATCTGGGCCCGGTTCAAAAGCAGCCGCTCTGCGATGATTGCGCTGTGGGCGCTGATCATCATGGTTTCGATGGGTATTTTTGCACCCTTTCTGTCGCCGTATAATCCGACCATTGCCGGGCGCGACAAGGATTACGAAAACGGCGCGCCGCAAATCCCCAAATTCTGGGACGAGAACGGCTTTTCGCCGCGGCCTTTCATTTACTCATCCACCCGCGAGCGCTCGATTCAGACAAATTTCCGCTGGGTCACAACAGTGGATCGCACCGAGCGGCGTTATGTCGAATTTTTCGTCAAGGGCTGGAGATACAGCCTGATAGACATCGAATGGGATCTGCCCGGTACCCTGCTTGATATCAATGTTGAAACCCTGACATTTGAAACTCATCTGTTTGGGGTCGCCGAAGGCGGCATTCATCTGTTTGGAACCGATGCCAGCGGCAAGGATATCTTTGGCCGCACGCTGCATGCCATCTGGACATCGCTGGCAGTCGGCACGCTTGGCGTCCTCATCTCGTTTGTCCTGGCACTGGTGATCGGCGGGGTGGCAGGCTATTTCGGCGGCTGGATTGATTCAGCGCTGCAGATGCTGACAGACGCCATTCGAACGGTGCCGCCCATTCCACTGTTTATGGCACTGGCCGCGTTCATGCCGGATACGTGGAGTTCGGAAACCCGGTTCTTTTTCATTTCCATCATTCTGGGGCTGATCGGCTGGCCGACACTGGCGCGCCGCATCCGTACCCACCTGCTGACTGAACGCAGTCAGGAATATGTGCTGGCAGCGGAACTGTGCGGCGCCTCGTCAGGGCACATCATCCGCAAGCATCTGCTGCCCAGTTTCACCAGCTATATCATCGTCGATCTGATGATATCATTTCCCTATATGGTGCGCTCTGAAACCGCCCTGTCCTTCATTGGTCTGGGCCTCAAGGATCCGGTCAATTCGCTTGGCTCGATGATGCAGAATGTGTCGCAGGCTGATGTTCTGCTGAACTATCAATGGTATTTCATTCCTGTCCTGTTTTTCGTAGCTCTGGTGCTGGCATTCGTGTTTGTCGGCGATGGATTGCGCGATGCTGCCGATCCCTATTCGAGCGTGAAAAAATGACCCTGCTGTCTGTTGAAAACCTGACGCTGCAATTCGATACTGATGAAGGCCGCATCACAGCCGTGGACGATGTCTCGTTTGAAGTGAATGCCGGGGAGGTTCTGGGCCTGGTGGGGGAGTCCGGCTCGGGTAAATCGGTCACCGCCAAATCGCTGATGCGGCTTAATCCGGACAATGGAATCTACGGCCCGAAAAGCAAAATCACCCTGTCCCTGGATGAGGGCGAAGTTGATGTCCTGACGCTGAAAGACAACAAATCCCTGCGGGTCGTTCGCGGCGGTGCTGTTTCGATGATTTTTCAGGAACCGATGGCCAGTTTTGCGCCGGCGATTACCATTGGCGACCAGATGGTGGAACAACTGGTGCTGCACAAGAAAATCTCCAAAAAACAGGCCAAATCCATTTCCGTGGATATGCTGGAACGGGTCGGCATTTCTGATGCGGACAAACGGTTCGACCAGTATGCCTTCGAATTGTCCGGCGGCATGCGCCAGCGCGCGATGATTGCGATGGCCCTGTCAACCAACCCAAAGCTGCTGATAGCGGACGAGCCAACGACGGCGCTGGATGTAACGATTCAGGCCCAGGTGATCGATCTGATGAAGGATCTGGTGACCGAGTTCAACATGGGCATCATCTTCATCACCCATGATCTGGGTGTGATCGCGCAGACCGCCGACAAGGTTGCGGTGATGTATCTCGGCAATATCGTCGAGCACGGTTCGGTGCGGGATGTCATCCGTACCCCGGTGCACCCCTATACAATCGGCCTGATCAATGCGATTCCAAAACTGGATAATCTGGATTCGGAACTGACCCCTATTGCCGGTGATATTCCCAGCCCTCTGGAACGGCCCTCGGGATGCGTATTTCACACCCGCTGTCCGGTTGCCGAGCCGATTTGCAGCGCGCAGGTTCCCGCCATGACAGAATTTGACAGGAACCATAAAGCAGCCTGTTTTGTCGCGGCCCGCGAACGGAGCGCTGCATGACCGACCAGCCGATCATTTCAGCCCGCGATCTGTCCGTGCATTTTGCCCTGCGCGGCGGATCACTGTTCAAAGTCCAGACCCTGAAAGCGGTTGAAGCGGTCAATCTGAATATTCCCAAAGGCTCGTTCTTCGGACTGGTCGGGGAAAGCGGTTCGGGCAAAACCACACTCGGACGGGCGTTTTTGAAGGCAGTCACGATTTCGCGCGGCGAAGCGCGCTATAATGATGGCGAGGTGGATTATGATCTGGTCACCCTGCCCAAGGACAAGCTGCGGGATTATCGCACACGGGCGCAGCTGATCTTTCAGGATCCTTATGCCGCGCTCAGCCCGCGCATGACGGTTCGCGATATTATCGCTGAACCGCTGGAGGTAATGGGACTGACCTCATCGCGCGAGGAGACCGATGAGCGGGTGCGGGCCATTGCCGCCAAATGCCGTCTCAATCTGGAGCATCTGCGGCGCTTTCCACACGCATTTTCGGGCGGCCAGCGCCAGAGGATTTCCATTGCGCGGGCTCTGGTGTCCAACCCACGCTTTGTGGTCGCCGATGAAAGCGTTGCGGCGCTGGATGTATCGATTCAGGCCGATATTCTGAACCTTCTGAAGGATCTGCAGACCGAACTCGGTCTGACCTATCTGTTCATCAGCCACGATCTGTCGGTGGTGGCTCATATCTGCGACCATGTGGCGGTGATGTATCTCGGCCGGCTGGTGGAAACCGCACCGACCCGCGAGCTGTTTGCCGCACCGCGCCATCCCTATACCAAAGCGCTGTTATCAGCGATCCCCTCGCTTGATCCGGATAATCGCGGCAACAAGCTGAAGCTGGAAGGTGAAATACCCTCGCCCACCAATCCGCCCCCAGGCTGCAAATTCCATACCCGCTGTCCATATGCGATTGATATTTGCAAGACAGAAGAGCCGGAACTGACACATTCGGGAATGGAACATGATGTCGCCTGCCACCGCTGGGAAGAGCTGGCGGAAGAAGACGCCTAAGACACACCCGCACTTACAATGGCTGCTGTCGTTGTAGCTCGCCTGTGGCCCTGTGCCGCTGCCAATCCGCCAAGTCAGCGCTATGCAATCGTTCCGAATTGCGGCTAGTCTTGAACAGCCGCGGAAAGGAATTTCAATGGAGCTGCCTGCCAGTCTGCAACCCTATCTGGATCAGATGTCCGAGTTCGTTCAGCGTGCGACCGGCACCTGGGTGCTTTATCAGGGCATCGCCATTCTGGTGGCTGCGTTGTGTTCCTATCTGTTCGCCAAAAGCCTGTCGCGGCGGCTGAAAACCTATCTCGGCAGCCATGAGGGGCACTGGCTGCGCAGTTGGAAGCGCGAAATCCTGGAACGGGTCTCGCCGGCCATTTTCCTGGTTGCGATCTGGCTGCTGCTGGCGCTGTTCCGCAGCATTACCTGGTCAGGCAATACGCTGATCCTTGCCACCGTCGCCAAGCTGACCACAGCCTGGATCATCATCAACATTCTTGCCACGGTTATCCGCAACCGGTTCCTGTTCCGGGTGGTCTCGATCACGTTGTGGATCATTGCGTCGCTGTCAATCCTGGGGGTCCTGCCGCAAGTGGTGGAGTGGCTCGACGGTATTGCGTTCAGCTTTGGCGAATCCCGGTTGTCTGCCCTTGTCGTCATGAAGGCGATCGCCATTCTGGCAATCCTTGCCTGGGGCGTCGGCCTGCTTGGCAGATTGGCTGACAAAGGCGTTGCCGCCAGCAAGGATATCTCGCCGTCGATGAAAGTGCTGATCAGCAAGCTGGTGCGCATTTTCCTGGTCGCGGCAGCGGTATTGCTGACCCTGTCTTCGGTCGGCATTGATCTGACAGCCTTCGCCATATTCTCCGGTGCTGTCGGCGTCGGTGTCGGGCTTGGCCTGCAGAAAACCGTTTCCAATTTCGTCAGCGGTATTTCGCTGCTGCTGGACAAATCCATCAAGCCGGGCGACGTCATTTCGGTCGGTGACACATTTGGCTGGATCACCCAGCTCAACACCAGATACACGTCCGTGATCACACGCGATGGCCGCGAACACCTTATTCCCAATGAGAATCTGATCGCTCAGGAAGTGGTCAACTGGTCATATTCCAACCGCAACATCCGGCTCGAAATTACATTCGGAGTTAGCTATGACTGCGATCCGCATGAGGTCAAGAGACTTGTGGAAAGCACGGTCGGTGAACATCCGCGTGTGCTCGCCTCGCCGGCGCCAATCGTGCAATTCGTTCAGTTCGGGGAAAGTTCTCTGGACATGGCCTACCGGTTCTGGATTCAGGACCCGGCCGGCGGACTGGCCAACATCAAAAGCGATATTCTGTTCGCGATTTGGGATGTGCTGAAAGAAAACAATATCGAAATCCCCTACGCCAAGCGCGATCTTTACATGCCCGACGGCATCAAGGTCGATATTTCCAGATCGAAGGCGCCCCCGGAATCATGAGGCCTCTGCAGAGGGTCCGTGTTGCGGCCCGCTGCGAAGCTACTTGACAGTTTCAGGCCTTAGACTGACACACAGATATATTTCATTTCCAGATAGTCATCGATCCCGTGATGGCTGCCTTCGCGGCCAAGGCCGGACTGTTTGACGCCACCGAATGGTGCAACCTCAGTGGAAATCAGCCCGGTATTGATGCCAACCATGCCATATTCCAGCGCTTCGGCAACCTTGGTCACGCGGGACAGATCATTGGCATAGAAATAGCAGGCCAGACCAAAAATCGTGTCATTGGCAAGCTCGATCACCTCGTCGACCGTATCGAATTTGAACAACGGAGCCACCGGGCCAAAAGTTTCCTCCGTGGCAAACAGCATGTCCTTTGTCGCCCCGGTGATGATGGTCGGTTCAAAGAAGGTACCGCCAAGGGCGTGAGGTTTGCCGCCGGCCAGAACCTTGCCGCCTTTGGATTTGGCGTCGGCAATGTGTTCCTTGACCTTGTCGACTGCATCGGAATTGATCAAGGGGCCAAGTTGCGAGCCTTCGCTCAGACCATCGCCAACCTTCATCTTGCCAACAGCTTCGGCAAGTTTCCTGGCAAAGGCGTCGTAAACGCCAGCCTGCACATATAACCGGTTGGCACAGACACAGGTCTGTCCATTGTTGCGGTATTTTGAAATCATCGCGCCTTCGACGGCCGCATCAATGTCGGCATCGTCAAACACGATGAAGGGTGCGTTGCCACCAAGCTCCATGGAGCATTTCATGATCTGATCTGCGGCCTGTTTGAGCAGAATGCGGCCGACCTCGGTGGAGCCGGTAAAGGTCAGTTTGCGGATCGACGGATTCTCGCAGAATTCCTTGCCGATGTCGGAGGAACGCGAGGAGGAGATGATCGACAATATGCCCTTTGGCATGCCGGCACGTTCGGCCAGAACGCCAAGTGCCAGCGCCGACAATGGTGTTTCCGCCGCCGGTCTTGCAACAAATGTGCAGCCGACCGCAAGGGCCGGGCCAACTTTGCGGGTGATCATGGCATTGGGAAAGTTCCAGGGTGTGATCGAGGCGGCAACCCCAATCGGCTGGCGAATGACGGTGATGCGCTTGTCGCGCTGATGGCCGGGGATGGTTTCGCCATACACGCGTTTGGCTTCCTCGGCGAACCATTCGATGAAGGACGCGCCATAGAGAACCTCGCCCTTTGCCTCGGCATGGGGTTTTCCTTGTTCAGCGGTCAGAATGGTACCCAGATCGTCGGCATTTTCGACCATCAGCTCATACCATTTGCGCAAAATGGCGGAGCGTTCCTTGCCGGTCTGCCGGGCCCATTCGCGCTGCGCTTTCGCGGCCTTGGCAATCGCCTCACCGGCTTCGGCGCGGCTCAGATCCGCCACGCTGGCAATCACCTTGCCGGTGGCCGGGTTGGTGACATCGAACGTCTTGCCGTCAGCGGCGTCCACCCAGTCGCCACCGGAAAAGGCCTTTGTTACCAGCAGAGAGGGGTCTGCCAGCATGTCTGCCAGTTTTGATGATGAATTGGTCATGTATTTCTCCTTCATCGCAATGTCTGAGTGTTTCTGACATCGACTTAGATTATTAGGTGGGGATTTGCCAGCCACTGATCGACCCGATTGATCGACCTGGCGGCAAAGCGTGTGAGCAAATTGTGAAATATCCGGATCACATCACATTCACAGCCGTTGCCGGAACGTGGATGATGCGCTGATCCTCGACAAAAGTTTCCATATTCAGGTGCCAGGTGCCTCGCGGCCAGCGCAACTCCATCTGCTGCAACCGGGGCCGGTATACCGCCGTGTAAAGCGTGCCAAAGCCGTCGGCGAAGGCCGATGAATACAAGGGTGGTTTGAGAAAGGCGGAAATGAATTTTTCCTCCGTGTCGACATGCAGTGACAGTCGCTGCAACAGATATCGCTCGCGTTCGACCGTGGCGGTAAAGCGGGCATGGGCTGCCCATTCCACCTTGTCCTGATGATTGGTGGCAACGGCGGCATGGGTGATCTGCGCCGGGCGGTCGGGAGCCATGAAAGCAGTGATGTAATTGCGTTCAGCGTCAATGACTGTGACATTATAACTCATATGGCTCGGCACCCGGGCCAGAACCTTGGCCGCCTGCCCGGCAGTTTCACAGACCTGCAGAACATATCGCAAAATCAGGGGAACGCCGAAGCCGTCGCCGACGATGCGGCGACCGCCAAAGGTCAGCGAGACAGCAAGACCGGCATCATTCATGCCGTCGACCAGACCCCAAAGCCCGTCCGACATGCCAACCACTTTGCGGCCAAGCCAGCCGGTCTGCATGATGAGCCGATCAAACGCCAGCGGGCTGTAATCATAATTGCGCACCAGGACCGGCTCCTGCCCCGGCCAGATGGCTTGCGAGCAGGCTGACAGATAGGGCGGTGGTCCGTAAAAACTGAGAAAGCGGGCGGCATGGTCGCCGCCGCCTGCCAGACTGCATAATTGCTCATACAAAGGCAGCAATTCCGGCATATGCAGTTTCAGCGCCTGCAGGCACTGCCAGTAGGTCGGCCTGGCATCGGCGCCTTCCCGGATCCACCATTTGTTGTAATCCGGCCAGAATTCATGAAACAGCCCAGCCCATTTCGGTCCGGGCTGCATTTCACTGACTGACCGCCACAGATATTGCATGCGCTGCCGGCTCTCTTCGTCTCAAAGAATCTTGAACGCAGGGTCCGCAAAGGCGGGACCGGCTTCCGCTGCCTGAAGCGGTGTAGCGACAAAACTGCTCTTGATGCCGTGAATCCATTTCCTGGCACGTTCATTCAACTGGAAATTCTCAGTCATGGAGCGCCCTCTGGTTACCAGAATGCCAAGATCGGCACCTTCATATCTGTAGTCACCCGGTTTCTGGATGCGCAGGAAAAAGGCTTCATTTTCGCTTTCAACGGCGCGTCTGTGATAGTCGAACCGATCGAACACCACTGTGCCGTCTTCACGCATCTTGTAAATCCCGCTCTGGGGTGCCTCGGTGATGATGTCGACACTGTCGTCTGTGTGTTTGATGACCATCTGGCTCCAGCTGTCGATCATGTCGCGGTCAGCCCAGCGGGCATTCAGTTCTTCAATGTCCAGATCGAATTTCTTCTTGGAGAATTCAAGCAGATGGAACAGGAACAAGGGCGCATCCGCATGGGCAAAGGCAGCATGATTTGTCATTGAACTGGCGCCGGTAATGCGCGGGTTCAACTCACCCAGCCAGATATCACCGGTTTTCTTGTCGATCAGAAAATCCAGCTCGAAATAGCCACGATAGCCTTCCTTGCGAAGCTGCTCACCGAATTTGAAGGTCAGCTCGCGCGCTTTCTCGCGGACCTTTGGCGCAAATGCTGTGGAAAAGATTTCATTGCCGCACCAGCCACCGCGATAGGGGGTTAGTTCCTTGAACCCCACCAGTTCGGTCATCAACGGCCCGACAATGGTGCCTTTTGAGGTGGCGCAGGCTTCAATCGCCGATCCGCGGCAATCAATCCGCTTCATGATCTTGATCTCGCCCTCGCCGATGATTTCATGGGCGTGGCGGCGGAAATCAGCTTCCGACTTGATGAAGAAGGTGGTGTGTCCGCTGTCGCCGAAGGCCGACTGCAACACCAGATCATGCCCGATACCGGCCTTCTCGCAGGTCGCGCGCAGATTTTCATAAGATGTGACTTCGGCCAGCACATTGGGTACTGACGGCACGCCGGCCTTGTTGCCGATCCGCACGGTTTCGATCTTGTTGTCCATCGATGTGCGCAGGCTGGCCTTGGGGAACCAGACATCTCCGCCCAGTTCCTTGGCGAGACGCTCGGTTTCCTCATCGAACATCAGAAAGACGAATTTCGGCTTGCCGCCACGACGCTTCACAAGGTCCACGACTTCCTTGTGCTGCAGCAGATAATTGTTGATATCCTCGATCGACTGGAATTCCGCATGAGGCTGTTCAGTGGGACAGAACACATTTGGATGGCGGCCATCATAGCAGTCGATGTAGCAGATATATTTGAAGTTCTTGCACCATTCATCAATACCCAGAAGGTTGAAATTGGTCGCGGATACAAAATAGACCGGCTCCTCATTGCGATGAAAGAACCGCCTGATTTCTGAAATATTCCTGAGTGACTTTTTTGGCACGTTATTCCCCCTTGTTTTTGGATTTGTCTGCCAGGTGTAACCCGGCATGTTTGTTCAGCGCCTCCTGCGTGAAGACACGCAGCCCCAGATCAGGCCGGTAACCATGAATTTCGCTGACATCCAGCGCGCGCATGAATTGCAGAATCTCGCGCGAGACGACCTGCCCCGGAACCAGGATCGGAAAGCCCGGCGGATAGGGAATGATGAAGGAGGCGGAGACCACTTCCCTGCCCTCGTCCATGGCCTGCTTGATCGACCCGTCCAATTCCAGATAATCGCAATTGTTATCGTCATAGGACAGAAAGAATGCGGCGCGAATATCACCTTCAATCGTGTCGCCGCCGCTGCGGAACGCATCATGAAAGCGGCTGAAATCCGGCAGTGGTGGCAGATCCTGCATCAAATTCTTGACGCGCCGTTCAAATCCGAGCCGTTCCATGCGGGAGGCATCGTCGAGCAGATCATCGAGATCTTTTGCGATTTCCACCAGCACTTCAATGAGATAGGCGACCGAGGAGCGCGTTGTGCCGATATTGGTCATGAACAACACGGTGTTGCGTGAGGTTTTGTTGATCTGAATGCCGTATTTGTCCATCAGGATCTTGGTCTTGAAGGTATCGCCATCCCAGCCGGTACCGCCGACGGCAACAGTAACGCGTGTGGCATCCAGGACAAATTCATCCTTTTCCCAGCAATCCCAGATATCGGTCCAGCCCTGATGCGGGTCATAATAGCTGGTGACGCCGCTTTCCCGGTGCTCTTCGGGAATCATGTCTCCGGCCGTCAGAACCTTGAAATATTTCGTCAGCAGCGGGTGGGTTGAAATGGCGCGCCGCATCGACATGGCGGCCTCGACCTGGCGTTGGACAAACTCAAATCCTTCCAGTTCAACCTGGCGTCGGCCGACATCGAGCGAGGCAACGATCTGATAGTTCGGCGAGGTTGACGTGTGGGTCATATAGGCTTCGTGAAAGCTCTGCTCGACCTCGCCCTTAAAATCCTGATCATTGACATGGATCATCGATCCCTGTCGCAAAGCGGTTAGTGTCTTGTGGGTAGACTGGGTTGAATAGACCCGGATGCGGGAGCCGGGCGGTGCTATCAAGCGGGTTTTGAGCAGGGTCTCGTCATCGGCATCCTGCAACTTGGCCTGCTGGCGCTCATAAGCCTTGGCGTGTTCCGGGGTGCGCAGTCTTTGGCGCATCGAATTTGCGACATTCATGCCCGTGCGCTGGCGGTAGGTCGGTCCGAACCGGGCAAAGGCAAACCAGGCTTCATCCCAGAGGAACACCAGGTCGGACTTGATGGCGAGGCATTCCTCCATGACCCGCTCCACATTGTAGACGATGCCGTCGAATGTGCAGTTGGTCAGGAGCAGCATCCGCACCCTGTCGAGTTTGCCGGCAGCCTTCAGCTTGAGCAATTGATGTTTGATTTCGCGCAATGGCACGGCACCATACATGGAATATTCATTGAGCGGATAACTGTCTAGATAGACAACCTGAGCTCCGGCCAGAACCATGCCGTAATGATGGGATTTGTGACAATCACGGTCGACCAGCACAATATCGCCCGGCCGGACCAGCGCCTGCACCACGATTTTGTTGCAGGTCGAAGTGCCATTGGTGGAAAAGAAGGTCTGTTTGGCACCGAAGGCGCGGGCAGCCAGTTCCTGGGCTTCCTTGATCGGGCCGTGCGGTTCCAGCAGACTGTCGAGACCGCCGCTGGTGGCCGAAGTTTCGGCCATGAAGATATTGGGGCCATAGAATGCCCCCATATCCTGAATCCAGTGCGAGCGGGTGATGGATTTGCCGCGGCTGATCGGCATGGCATGAAACACGCCGGTGGGCTGTTTTGAGTATTCTTTCAACGCCGAGAAAAATGGCGTTTTGTAGCGCGCCTGGACACCCCGCAAAATATTGAGGTGCAGCTCCATGAAGTCTTCCTGATTGTAGAAGACACGCCGGCAGATACCCAGATCGAGCCCGGCAATGGCTTCCACCGAGCGGTCGGTGACGAGATAGGCATCCAGTTCCGGGCGCACTTTTGCAATCAGGCGGCAGAGTTCAGGACCGTAGTCCTCGGGAGCGATTTCCTCGATTTCATCAACGCCGCCTGCCCGGTTGAGATAGCGTGTCAGGATGGACAGTTCGACCTTGGATTCAAGCTTCAGTCCGGGCCGCACGACAATGGCCTGAATATTATGGTTGAACAGAACTCCAATCAACGCGTCCTGCAGGCTCGGCACAACGACCGCTTCGTAGGTAAAGGCATCTTCGACGCCGCGCATGCTCTGGATGCTTTTCTTCAGCCAGCGTTCCTGGTGTTCATTGAGGTCATCGACAATCATGACTTCAAAATACGGCTTTGACAGCGCCCGGGCTTCCGGAGACAGCACCGCCTCGTCTTCATTTTCTTCCGCATCAATGACGTCGCGCTCCAGCGGAATATGGCGACGTCTGTAGGCACCGGTGGTCAGCGCGCGGGTTATTCGGCGCACCGAAAACGCTGCATCATCAACACTGCCATGCTCGAACTGGCGTTGCAGGTGGCTGAACGCCGCCATGCCGGGAAAGGCCCAATAGGGCTCAATCAGGGACAGGGACTCCAAAAGGTCCGATATCTTCGTCCGGGTCTGCTTTTCCTTGCGGCCTCCCGGATCGCGTTTCAGAAATTCCAAAGCTTCGCGCAGCGCGCTCCATCGATCAGATCGAAGTTGAATAGCGGAATAATAATCGCTCATTGACTGCATGGATTGTTCCCTTTCCCCCTCCGGACGAAAACATGCAAAGTTTACGGGCGCGCCTTGACGCGCCGCGCTCCTGCAGTTCTCAGCCGGTTACTGTTTTTCCTGCCAATGGTGGCATGCCGGCGGCGACGTCGAAACGTCCGTCATAGGCGTTGTTCGCGTCCGGTGATGCCTGTAATCCGGCACTTGCCACCTCGGCATCTGCGGTTCTGAGCCCGGCGAGTGAGCCTTGCGTCGGCACTTCCAGTTTACCCAGTTGATGAAGATAGGCGTCCGCGCCGCTGGCCCGGTCATAGACCGGAAAATCAACCGAGCGATCGCGGAAGCTTTTCAGCACCTGACCCAGACCCTTGATGCCGGTTTCGCGCTGGCGGCGAACCTGATCAAGGTCGATTTCAAGGGCAAACATGTCTTCTTGTCCGGCAGCCTGATGCAAAATCGTGGCAGACGGATCCACCACAAGTGAGCGTCCATTGCCGCCCGCCCCCAGTCCGTTGATGTCAAAGACATAACACTGGAACTGCGCGGCCGTGGAGCGGGCAATCGAGAGTTCCGCATCGCGGTCGGAGGTACCGGTCAGAACGGGATGAATCAGAACTTCCACGCCCTGGCTGGTGAGGTGACGTGTGGTTTCAGGGAACCAGATATCGTAGCAGATGGAAACGCCGAAGCGTCCAACCGCGGGGACATCAAAGATGCAGAATTCACTGCCCGCTGCGACACCTGCCTCATAGGGCCGGAAGGGGAACATTTTCCGGTAATGAGAGACAATCTCGCCTTCGGGGTTGATGACCGTCGTGGTGTTGTAGATCAGGCCATCGTCGGCGGTTTCAAACATGGAGCCGGGGATCAACCAGACATGGTGTTTGCTGGCGGCGGCCTGAAAGCGCTCGACCGTTTCGTTAAACAGCGGCAGCGCGAATTTAGTCAGCGGTCCGAAAGGTGCCAGTTCACTGAATACGACCATCTGGGTCCAGGGGAAGCGGGCCATCAGCACGTCCAGCCGGTGCATCATAGCCTCGACATTGGGCTGAACCGCATTCACATGCATTTGTATGCCGGCAATTGCAAAAGGTGTCATAAATTCCGAACTCGTTAAATTGTGCAGTTTTGTTTCTGGCAGTTTTGTTTCTGGCAGCATTATCCCGGCAGCATTGTCGGTGACTGGCCTGTGTCACCCTACTCCCTGACGATCAAAACTCAAACAGGGGTAGAGTTGACCTGGCCGTTTGTTGGCAGATAATGCAGAGACGGTTATTGCGTCGGATCTAACTCAGAGTGTCAGCGCTGCTTCCAGTTTATCGAGCCCTTCCGTCAGATGATCCATGTCTATGGTGAGTGGTGCCAGAATGCGGATCGTGTTGCCGTAATAGCCGCAGGACAGCAAAATGAGGCCGGATTCCAGCGCTGCATCCGTCACCGGCTTGATCGCCGCAGGATCGGGTTCATGAGCGCCGCGCTCCTTGATCAGTTCAAAGGCGACCATCGCACCCAGACCGCGAACATCGCCGATGGGCCGCAGACTGTTTTTCTGCCGCATGGCTTTCAGCCGGTCGATCATCACGGTGCCTATCCTATCCGCGCGCTCGCACAATTTCTCCTCTTCAATTACATCCAGCACGGCCAGGGCTGCTGCCACGGAAATCGGATTTCCGCCATATGTGCCGCCAAGACCGCCGGGTTCTGCCGCATCCATGATGTCGGCGCGGCCGATCACGCCGGAAATCGGAAAGCCGCCGCCAAGCGCCTTTGCCACCGGAATGAGGTCCGGCTCGATGCCGTAATGTTCAATGGCAAACAGTTTGCCGGTACGGGCAAAGCCGGTCTGGACTTCGTCCGCCACCAGACAGATGCCGTGCTCGTCGCAGATGTCCCGCAGCTTCTGCATGAAGGGGACCGGTGTCTGGTAAAACCCGCCCTCACCCTGCACCGGTTCAATGACAATCGCCGCCACGCTGGAGGGCTCGATATCCGCCTTGAACACATGATAAAGCGCCTTCAGCGCGTCTTCCTCGGTGACCCCGTGATGCGGGATCGGGAATGGCACGTGAAAGATCCCGGCGCCCGGCGGTGTTCCGCGGGTGCGGTATGGCGCGGCTTTCCCGGTCATCGCCATGGTCAGTTGGGTGCGACCATGAAACGCACCGGTAAAGGTGATAATGCCGGGACGGCCGGTATGGGCGCGGGCAATCTTGACAGCGTTTTCGGTGGCTTCCGCACCGGTGGTGAAAAACAGCGTCTTGGCGTTCTTGATCGGAGCTGCGGCGTTGAGCCGCTCCGCCAGCCGCAGATATATCTCATAGCCCGTGACCTGAAACGCGACATGAGTGAATTTCTCGGCCTGCTCTGCCACTGCAGCCATGATTTTAGGGTGGCGGTGGCCGGTGTTGGTGACTGCAATCCCGGAGGCAAAATCGATGTAGCGCTTGCCCTCCACATCCCAGATTTCGCCATTCTCGGCGCGATCCACAAAAATTGGCGCGGCTGTGCCGATGCCGCGCGGAATGGCAGAGTGACGGCGCTCAAGAAGAGTTGCATTGTGGTGCATAGCTGATTCTTACTCTAGAAAATCGGGCTGAAAATCGCCCGATTGGCAAATCGAAAAGGTGCAAAACAAGGGGAAGGCAGATCGCCATTTCCATTGGTGTCATTCATCAAAAGACATTGCTCCCGGTTGGGGATTGAAGATATCAATGTTTAATATATTATTCAATAGCGTTAAATAAACCGTCAAACTAGCCGATATGGCAGGCGGACATTCTGTCAAAACAGGAGACTTCATGGATGCGCAGATGAATCCCGAGTTCAACATCGGCCAGCGGCTGAAGGCGGCCCGCACTGAGCGCAACTTGTCGCAGCGCGAACTGGCGCGCAAATCCGGTGTGACCAACGGCATGATCTCACAGATCGAAGGCAACAATACCAGCCCCAGCGTATCCTCGCTGAAGCGTATTCTGGATGCGCTGCCATTGACGCTGTCTGAGTTCTTTTCCGGAGACAGCGCAGACAATGAGCAGATATTCTTTCGCGCCGCCGAATTGCAGGAATTGAACCCGCAATCGGTGTTCGGAGCCATGGCGGGTGACTGCAGCGGCCTGTCGCTGCGGCAAGCGGGCCGAGGACATAATTCAACGATCCAGATGCTGCATGAGCATTATGCGCCGGGCAGCGACACCGGCACCGAGCCCTACCAGCACACCGGCGAAGAAGTCGGGTTCGTCATATCAGGCTGTATTGAAGTGACCGTCGGCGGGCAGACCGCCATCCTTGGACCGGGCGACGCCTACGCATTCGACAGCCGCGTGCCGCACCGCTTTCACAACAAGAGCGATGCGGAATGCATTGTGGTCAGCGCCTGCACACCGCCCACTTTCTAGAGCGATTCATCTTTAAATTGAATCGTTTGGCCGGGCCACGATCTGACGAGACCCCTGCGCCTGAAAAACTGCTTGAATGATCCATAGGTGGGGACTAAGTCCAACCCTCCGCTGACCCCTCCATCACCTGCAAGGATATTTTCGCTGATGCAGTCATTGCGTCATCATTTAAGAACATCGACGAGGATGGAGCATGAACAGCTGGACGCAGCTTTCAGCGCGCTTGATTTGACCAGCCGGGACGGCTTGTCGCGTTTCCTGTTAAGCCATTTCTCGGCACTGTCCATTTGCCATGCCCGTCTCGACCGGCTGGACGATCTGCCGGCCACGCTTCGCCCACCTTGCCTGTTGCCGGAAATCCAGGCGGACCTGCAGGCGCTCGGCGTCAGTCCTCGCAAACCTCAGGAACCGGCACTGGAAGGGCATATGAACAGCCTTGGCATAGTTTATGTCATGGCTGGATCGCGGCTGGGTACCAAACTGTTGCAACGCAGATGGGCGCAATCACTGGACCCCCAGGTGCTGCGAGCGGGACAGTATCTGAGCAGCGGCGCCTATGATAATTATTGGCGACGATTCGTGAAACACCTTGATGGACTGCTGCCCCCGGACGACAACCGAACCGCCATGAATCGGTCAGCAAGGTTGACATTTAAGCTGTTTGGTGACGCACTTAAATGGGCAAATACGGAACTCGATCATGATAAAACAGAATTTGACGCCCGCAATTCCGGCTGACTCAAAGATTGATCTTACCAATTGCGAGCGTGAGCCGATTCACATTCTGGGTCACGTCCAGTCTTTTGGCTGCCTGATTTCCGTTTGCAACGACTGGATTATCAATCACGCCTCGCTCAACACAAATGACATTCTGGGCATTGATCATGGCGATCTGATTGGCAACCCGCTCAATAATTATGTTCTGCCGGATTTTGTCCACACCATCCGCGGCCGGCTCCAGATGCTGTCTCATGCCGACGCGGTTGAGCGAATTTTTGAGCTGAAAGTGGTGGAAAATGGCGGTCTGTTCGATGTGGCGCTGCATCGCTCGGGACATTCCATCATCATGGAATTCGAGCGATCGGATGCCAGCGATGTCACCGACTATGCCGGCTATTTGCGACCGATGCTTGACCGGGTGCAGTCGGCGTCCTCCATCGAAACCATGTGCACCGTCGCGGCCCGGCAAATCAAGGCGATTACCGGATTTGACCGGGTCATGGCCTACCGCTTTGCGCCAGATGATTCCGGCGAGGTGATTGCCGAGGCAAGAATGCCCGATATGGAACCAATGCTGGGACTGCATTTCCCTGCATCTGATATTCCGGCGCAGGCTCGCGCGCTTTATAAACGTAGCCTGCTACGCATCATCAGTGCGGTCGACGGCGAGAATGTCCCCATCCTGCCGCCGACGAGCCCCGAAGGCGAGCCACTTGATCTGAGCCTGAGCAGTCTGCGTGCCGTCTCTTCGATACATCTGGAATATCTGAAAAATATGGATGTAGCAGCCTCCATGTCTGTCTCGATTGTGGTTCGTGGCAAGCTTTGGGGATTGTTTGCGTGCCACCATCGCAGCCCCAAAATACTGTCCTACAAGGCCGGAACGGGAACCGAGCTGTTTGCGCAGATGTTTGCTTACGTGCTTGACTAGAGACAGGGTGATCTGGAACGCAGCGAAGCTGAACTGGCACGGCAGATGCACGACGATCTGATGGCCCGTCTTGCCGAAGGCCAATCCATTCTCGAAAACTTCGGTCCCATCGCCGATGCTGTCACCAGTGTCATTGCCTGTGATGGCATTGCGACATGGATCAATGGTGAATTCAGATCCCAGGGCCGAACGCCTTCCAAAGATGAAATGCTGCCGCTGCTGCGGTTTTTGAACACCACAGCCGCCAGCCGCATTTTTGCCACTGACCGCCTGTCTGACAGCTATCCGGCGGCAGAGGAATTCTCGGACTGTTCAGCGGGGATTCTGGTGTTGCCAGTCTCACGCTCTCCGCGGGATTATCTGATCCTGTTCCGACAGGAAATTTCCCGCACCGTGCTTTGGGCCGGCAATCCGGAAAAGCCGGTCGAGCCCGGCCCCAACGGAACGCGACTGACGCCGCGAAAGAGTTTTGAGACCTGGAGGGAAATTGTCAGAAATCAGAGCCAGCCGTGGTCTGCTTCGGAAATCCGGGTGGCCAACTCTCTCAGAATGACACTTCTGGAAGTGGTTCTGCGGGTCACGGATGCGGCCACCAAAGATCGTGAACGCGCCAATGATCACCAGGAGTTGCTGATCGCGGAATTGAACCACCGGGTGCGCAACATTCTCAATCTGATCCGGGGACTGGTTGCGCAAAGCGGCACGGAAGCCCGAAACATTGCCGATTTCACCAGCAATGTCGGCGGGCGGATCGATGCGCTGGCGCGCGCTCACGACAAAATCACACGGGAAAACTGGAATGCAGCCTCTTTGCATGAGCTGCTTGCCACTGAAATTGATGCGTATCTGGGATCGAAACGCGACCGGCTGGTGCTGAGAGGTCCCGACGCGCTGTTGCAGCCGGAAGCTTTTTCAACGCTGGCGCTGGTGATGCACGAGATGATTACAAACTCGGCAAAATATGGTGCAATGGGCGATGCCGGCGGGCGCATCGAAATCGACCTTGTGGCCGAGGATGATGGCGCTCTGCGTATCAAATGGCAGGAAATCGGCGGTCCTCCGGTTCGCGCACCCAAGCGCAGAGGGTTTGGCAGCACCATCATCGAGAGGTCCATTCCTCATGAATTGAAAGGCACCGCGAAGCTGAATTTCGATATCGGCGGATTGCGGGCTGAATTCATGATCCCGGCCAATGGCGTCAGCGAATTCGTCGATCCGGCAGAAATGAAGGGCAAACAAACGGGTGATAAAGGTGACTATAGTATGATTACGCTGTCCGGCCATGTGCTTGTTGTCGAGGACAATCTCATCATTGCCATGGATGCAGAGGAAATCTCGCTGCAGTTGGGTGCGCAACAAGTCAGTCTGGCTTCAAGTGTCAATGAAGCGGAGCGACTGATGTCGGAGCACACATTCAACTTCGCCATCCTGGATGTGAATCTTGACTCGCAGACCAGCGAACCGATCGCCGAAAACCTGCAAAAAGCCGGTATTCCATTCGCCTTTGCCACCGGTTACGGCGAAGGGACAAGCTTTTCAGCCAAATTTCCCGACATCGTTTTCATCCAGAAACCCTACAGCAAGGAAAGCATACAGCGGGCGCTGGCGGGGCGTGGCTCATCCTAGAGCAGCGGCTTCCAGATCCTCGATCATGCAGGCCTGCTGGTTTTGGGCGCTTTCTATGATCGCCTCCAGAGAGCAGGCAGCTGCGATAGTGCGGGCCTGCTGAGGCGATACATGATGCTCAAGAAATGCGATCAGGCGATCAATGGAAATCCGCTCTGCCAAAGCGGCTTTGACGATTGGTTTGGCCTGGTGCCGCCCGACCGCAGCTGACAGGGCGGTGAACAGCCGATCCGACAGAACCGCCAGACCATGATGGTTGAGGTTATCGCGCATGCGCTGCTGTTCGACCACCAGTGTTTCGGTCAGTGTCAGAAAGCTGAGAATTTGCGCATGGACGCATTGGAACATGGCCGCCATGCCCACCCATTCGGCCATCCAGCTGTCACCGGATCTTTGATGGAGTGTCTGGGTTGCGTTCATCAGGTTGAGAAGAATTCCGTCAACCTGACCGGACAGCATGATGATGCGCTCCGCCAGGCGTGGATTTTGCTTGTGGGGCATGGCGCTGCTGCCGCCTGACCGGGCCTCGGCAAGCTCGCCTGTGGCATCGGATTGCAGGTGACTTATGCTGCGCGCCATGCGTCCCAGTCCTTTGGCCAGCAGGCCAGCGGCGAACAACAGATCGATAATATGGTCACGCGGCGCAGATCGCATCTTTGGATCATAGCTCAGACCCAGATCAGCCGCCGCGCGGTGGCGCACAGCATCTGATTTTTCCGCAAATGGCGCGGACAGGCCGACGGCGCCGGACAGGGTCACCGTCTGTGCTGCCGTGTGGCGTTGTCGAATACGGTCGCAATTACGCTGGAGTTCGCCGCAGCCTTCGGCAACAAACAGGCCGAAGGTAATTGGTGAAGCCGCCTGAAGGTTTGTCCGTCCCAGCATTACGGTGGTGCTGTGACGGGCAGCGAGGTCCTGCAGATTTGCCCGGCATTTCTCTGCGTCAGCCAGAATTACGCGGATCGCATGGCCACGCAGCAGGGTCAGCGCCCCATCGATGATGTCCTGTGTCGTCAATCCCAGATGCAGCACTTGCTGGAGTTCTTGAGAAGCATTTTCCAGCAACTCATCGACCAGCGGTGCAACGGGCCGGCCGGCTGACAGGGTGCCCGCGAATATGGGTGCCGGGTTCGCTTTGACACGTTCAATGGCCGCGTCAAGTTCAGCTTCGAGGCTGTCCGGCGCAAAGCCTTCTGCGATTGCAGCCATCACCCACGAGCGCTCAATTTCCAGACTGGCATTCAGGAAGGTCTCGTCGCACCAGATGCTGTCCATCGCCGCGCTGGTCGGCGGGATGTTGAGCAAGGATAATCCGGTCACGGGTTTTCGGCCATGCGATGGCCATGCTGTTCGGGTCTGAATTTCAGGCGCAAAGCCTCAAAACTCAGACCCAATTCCGCCAGTCTGTCCAGACCAATCGCCGTGACGATTTCGGACAGGTAAATCTCATGCAGGATCATGGTTTGAATGACATAGACCAGGGTCGGATTTTCTGCAGAATATCCGCGGTAGAGCGGCTTCAGCGTGCCGACAAAACTGGCTTCTGCATCGGCTACAACGGTCATGGCCACATCGTTGGCCCGGCTCGGAGCGGAGCCGCTGCCCTCATGGGGTACGATACGTGCGCCGGCATCACCCAACGTGGTCCATGCCTCGCCGGTGGCAACGATGGTGACGCGGACACCGCGTTCCATGACCTCAAGAATGGCGTCCTCGAACGGTGCGATCAGTTGGTCCGACGCCTTAAAATGCAGTTCGGATTTGGCGCGGCCGATCAGTGACCGAACCTTGTCCTCGACCGCGAAACGGCCTTCAGAAACTTCGACGAAATCGGACCCCATCGGAGCATAGGTGCGCAACACCTGATCCTGAATCTGCGTTGCCGTCTCTTGCACGTCGTCAGCAATCTTGGCGAAGAAATGCTGCGGCGAAGTTATGGCGTAGCGGACCGGATGCGAGGAAACCGGCTGAATGGCCCCTTTCAGCACCAGATTGGTGACCGCATTATAGGAGTTGGCGCGCGCCAGACCGGAGGTTTTCGCCAGCTCATAGGCAGTGGCGGGCTGCACCTGGATCAACGCTTCATAGGTCCGCGCTTCCGGAGTGGTAAAACCAAGCCGCGCCAGATTGTCCAGCAACGTAGCATCGCCGTCTTTTGATTTTGCTGTTGTCAGCGATGTCTGCATTTCAACCCCCTGAACGTGCCTCCAGCCAAAGCTTCGTGCTGCAGCCGACAAACCCTGCTGCACCCATACAACCCTTTGACTGGCTCTGACTCTAGCCAAGAATGACAGATATTGCTATAGTAGTCAAAATGTGACTACTATAGTGACGAGGACATTTAGCTGACGTTTAACGGGAGGAATAACCTATGAAATTGACACGTCGCCAATTCGGCACATTCACCGCGACAGCTGCACTTCTGGCCAGCGCATCCCCACTGTTTGCGCAAAGTTTTCCGTCGAAGGAAATTACCCTTCTGGTCAATTATGGCGCCGGTGGCGCTGTCGACCGCACGGCACGCGCGATCCAGCCATTTCTGCCGGAAGCGCTAGGCCAGAACGTCATCGTTGAAAATATCGGCGGAGCCGGTGGCAAGACCGGGCTGAAGAAATTCATGGAAGCGGAGCGCGATGGCTACACCATTCTCACCGCGTTTGCGCCAGCCACGACCTATGCCAAATTTACCGATCCAGATATTTTCAGCCTGTCTGATCTGGCCATTATCAATGTGATGTGGACCGATCCGGCCATTCTGCTCGCCCAGAAGGATGCTGGCTGGACTTCGCTGGCCGACATGATTGCCTATGCCAAGGCAAATCCGGGCAAGGTGACGTTCGGGTCCTCCGGCAAAGGCTCAGTCGGGCCGATTCTGGCGCGGGCGATGTTCGACGAACTGGAGCTCGACATCAAGATCGTGCCCTACAAGGGCGGCGGCGCGGCGCGCAAAGCCTTTGCATCCGGCGAGATTCAACTGACCGCTGCCGGTGCCGGCGGTGCAACATCGATCAAGGATGATGCGGTGGTCCTGGGACTGTTCAGTGACGCTGGGACGGCCCCGGACTGGCCCGATGCGCCGTCGATCAATGCTGAACTTGCTGCGATGAACGTATCAGTGCCCGAAGGTGGGGCCTATCGGTTCTTTGCCGTCCACAGCGATGTGAAAAAGAACCATCCGGAACGGTTTGAAACTCTGGTGAAAGCTTTTGAGGAAACCATCAACAACAATCAGGCCTTCAAGGATGCCGCCGCCAAAAGCGGCGTTGGCACAGACTGGCAAGGTGCAGAGGCTGCCCAGTCCCTGATTGAAGAAGTCGATGCGCGCTTCACCAAAATCTTGCAAGACGAGGCTGACGGATAATGTCGCTCGTCTCTGCGGATGACGAGACAAATAATACTGGCAGCACGGGCAGTACTGGCAGCACGGGCGGATCGCGGCAAATCGACTGGGTCACCATTGCGATGACCCTTGTCGCGCTCGCCTGGGCAAGCTGGTATGTCTGGTCGACCCGCAACAATCCGGATGATGAAGCGGAAGCCGCTTGGCTGATTACCCCGATTCTGATTGCGGCATGGGCCACAGCGCCCTTCGTCATCTGGTCGGCCATCGGTCCGTTTCCGCAGCGGCTGCAGCTTGATCGGGACGAGGGTCTGGGTGTTGCGGCGCGCTACAGATTTGTCATCAGCCTGCCGGTTCTGGCTGGACTGATCTGGCTGCTCGGCTTTATTGCGGCCACGATCATCTATCTGCCAGCCATCATTCTTATGTCCGGTGAACGACGCCCGCTGCTGATCACAGCCATGACCCTTGGCATGCTGGCGCTGATTTATCTCGGGTTTGACTGGGCGCTCGGTGTCAAGCTGCCGCTCTGGCCGATGGGGTTCTAAATGCTCGATTTCGGCCTGATCGCGGAAGGCGCATCGCTGCTCTGGACCTGGCAGATGCCGCTGGCGATTTTCGGCGGCATGCTGCTCGGCCTCGTGATCGGCGCGATTCCCGGCATGACAGCCGCGCTTGGCCTGGCAGCCATACTGCCTCTTACATTCCAGCTCGATGCATTGACCGCCCTGGTGCTGATGACATCGGTCTATACCGGATCGCTGACCGGCGGCGGGTTTCTGGCTATACTCATCAACACGCCCGGCACGCCGGGTGCCGCCGCCACTACATTTGACGGCTACCCGATGGCGAAGGCCGGCCGCCAGAATGAGGCGCTTGGCCTGCAGATTGCCGCATCGGTGATCGGCGGCGCGATCAGCTATCTGATCCTGCTTGTTTTCATCCAGCCAATGGCGCAGTTTGCGCTGCTGTTCGGCTCTGCGGAAATGCTGTTTCTGACGATTTTCGTCATGCTGCTGATTGCAACCCTGCAGCGCCGCAGCTTTGCCCGGACAATTTTTGCCGGCCTGATCGGGCTGTTGTTGTCGACCATCGGCACCAGTGTCACCACCGGAGTGGCGCGCGGCACATTTGGGCTCGACGCGCTTGAGGACGGGCTGCCGATCATTTTGAGCGTGATTGGCATGTTTGCCATTCCCGAACTCATTTCAATTGTGGCGCGCCCGTCAATCGCACCCAGCGCGCAGGGCTCGTCGAGTGATCTGCGCGCGCTGTTGCGAGGCGTCAGACAGGCAACCCGTGAAGTTGGCACATGGGCACGCGGGTCTCTGATCGGCACGTTTATCGGCCTGCTGCCGGCGGCCGGTGCAACGATTGCCTCGCTGCTGTCCTACGCCACCGCCGCCAAGCGCGCCAGACCGGGCGACAGGTTCGGCGAGGGCGAGCCGAAAGGTGTGGTCGCAGCTGAAAGCGCCAACAATGCCTCGGAAGGCGGCGCGATGGCGATCCTGATGTCGCTCGGCATTCCTGGCAGCGCGTCGACCGCGGTGATTTCCGGAGCGTTTCTGTTGCATGGCCTGGTGCCGGGGCCAAGGCTGTTCATCGATAATGGCGCAATGGTCTATGGCCTGATCCTCGGCAATCTGGCGCAAATGGCGGTGCTTGGGGTGTTTGCCGTGATTGTCGCCAGCCAGGTGGCACGAATTGTCACGGTTCCCTCGCGCCTGCTGGCCCCGGTGCTGGCAATCATACTGGCGCTCGGGGCCTACAGTTTTCGCGGCTATTGGGAAGATATCGTGATTACATTCCTGTTCGGACTGATCGGCTATTTTTTCCGGCGGCATCATTTCACCCTGATTTCGCTGATGATCGGGCTGTTTCTCGGACGCCAGATTGATGAGGATTTTGTGCGATTTGTCATTCTCTACGGCGACGATCCGGCCGCCCTGCTGAGCAAACCGATTGTCGCGGTTTTTGCCGTGCTGTCGCTCGGCCTGCTGCTCTGGCAGATTCGCTCGGCCTGGCGCAGCGACCGTCCATGAGCGAGTTCCCGGTTACACCCGCACGCATCGATGTGTTTCACCTTGAAGCGCCGCTCAAGACCCCGCGCTCCAATGCCTTTGGAACCATGCATGCGCGGCCTGCGCTGCTGCTGCGGCTGACCGATGCCTCCGGTCATGAAGGCTGGGGCGAAGTGTTCTGCAACTGGCCGGCTTTTGCTGCGGCGCATCGCAAGAAGATCATTGAGCAGATTCTTGCGCCCAAACTGATCGGTCGGAGTTTTGCCGGCCCCTCGCAGATGTGGCAGTGTCTGACTGAGGAAACCCATGCGCTTGCACTTCAGGCCAATGAGCCGGGACCCTTCGAGCAATCCATTGCCGGACTGGACATTGCCGCCTGGGATATGGCGGCGCGGCGCGAGAACCGGCCGCTTTACGATGTGCTGGCACCGGGCCAGCGCCATGATGTTCCGGCCTATGCCAGCGCCCTCACCGCGCAGACACTCGACAAACTGGTGCCGGCGCTGACGCAGACCGGCTGGCAGGGATTCAAGGTCAAGGTCGGATTCGGCGCCAGCGCTGACAGGGCGGCGGTGGAAAGTCTGCGCCGACTGGTCGGCGATGCAGCCATTATGGTCGATGCCAATCAGGCCTGGACGCCGGACCAGGCGATTGCCGCCGGGCAGGCTCTGGCAGACTTTGAGTTGCTGTGGCTTGAAGAGCCGATTGCGGCGGACCGGCCCGGCGACGACTGGACCCAGGTTGCCCTAGGCCAGCCGGTGCCGCTGGCCGCCGGCGAAAACCTGCGCAAGGTGGACGCCTTTCGCGCTGCGGCCAACAGCGGTGTCAGCATTCTGCAACCGGACGCCATCAAATGGGGCGGGCTGTCCGGGCTGATCGCGATCCATCAGGTTGCTGCCGCGACCGGCGCGGCCTTTGCGCCGCATTTTCTCGGCAGCGGTATCGGCCTTGTTGCGACTGCCCACGCCGCCATCGCCCTTGGTGCCAGCTGGCTCGAAGTCGATGTCACCGAGAACCCGTTGCGAACAGCGTTTTCCGAAGGGGCATTTGACGTGAAGAACGGCCTGGCTGGTGTATCGGATCGCCCCGGCCTTGGCCTGTCGCCTGATCCGGAGCATTTGTCGGACTTTAAAGCGCTTCGTCAATGCTGAACCTGCCCCGACGTGCAGCGGATCGGCCGGGTTTTACAAAAAAGTAAAACTGCCGACAAAACTTCCCTGAATCACCACACCATGTTTGCCATTGACAGATAACCACAGGTCAGGACGCAACTATGGCGACGAGCGCTATCGACATACAGAAACTGAACCAGAAGTTCGATAACCTTCACGCCGTGCGGGATGTTTCGTTCGTTGTTCCCGAGGGGGAAATCTTCGGGTTTCTCGGCCATAACGGCGCCGGAAAGACCACCACCATTCACATGCTCACCACGCTTGCGCAGCCGACCTCCGGAACTGCTCTGGTTGCGGGCCACGACATCGTCGCCAACCCAATGGGTGTGCGGCGTGAAATCGGTTATGTGCCGGAAAATGTGCGCCTCTACGATACGCTGACCACCCGTGAAAACCTGACATTCTTTGCCCGTCTGTCTGGCGTCCAGGACATCCCCGCCCGGGTTGACGAAACATTGGGATTTCTGTCGATCAGCGATCTCGTCGACCGCCGTGTGGGTGAGTTTTCAAAGGGCATGCGTCAGCGCGTGGGGCTGGCTCAGGCGATCCTGCATCGCCCCAAGGTGCTGTTTCTGGACGAGCCGTCCTCGGGGCTCGATCCGATGGGTATGAAGATGCTGCGGGACCTGATCATCCGGCTGAACCGTGAGTGGGACATGACGATCTTCATGAATACCCATCTGATTTCCGAGATCGCGAAAACCTGCACTTCCATCGGCGTTTTAAGCCACGGCCAGCTTGTCTATCACGATAGCATCGAAGCGGTGACCAAACGGTTTGGCGACGATGCTGCGCTGGAAGAACTCTACCTTTCGGTCGTGCCGGTGCAGGCCAATGGGGAGGCGGCGTGATGTCTGACGTCAAGCTGTCGTCAGCACGGATCGTCTCAGCCCAGTCGCTGCGGATCATCCTGCGCGAACGCACGGTGACCTTGCTGGCCGGGCTGTTCGCGGTGCTGGTGCTGGTCTCGGCATATCTGGGCTGGTCGGCGACCAGTACCGTGAACGCAATCTATGTCGATGCTGTGGTCTATCTGCAAGGCGCAGGCCAGGCTGTTCCACCCAACCCGGTCAATGACATTTCACCCCTGTCGCTGATGCGCAACATGTCGACTTATGTCAGCCTGATAGGGGTGCTGGCGGCCATCGTGATCGGTTATCAGTTGATCTCGGCTGATCGAAAGTCCGGCATTCTGCCGCTGATCGGATCGCGCCCTGTGGAGCGGTTCGCCTATGCAAGCGGCAAGATCTCCGCCCTGGCAAAGGCCAATGGCGTGCTGATGGGTGTTGCAACACTCATAGCGGTCGGATCACTCCTGATCCTGCCGTCGGTGTCACCAGGCGCGATGGGCTGGGTCAAGTTGTTGGCCTTCTTCGCGCTGTCCTTTTCATACATGATGCTGTTCGGCTTGCTGGCAATGGCCACCGCCGCCAGCTCTCGTTCGCAATCAGTGGGTCTGTTGGTGCCGGTCACCATCTGGCTGACCGTGACGTTTATCCTGCCATCGCTAACCGCCAACATTCACCCCACCGCAGCGATCAACCCGATTTCCGCACTGGCACCACCGCCCGACACTGCTTTCTTCAACTGGACCGGCTGGCTGTTGGGCCCGCTGTCGGTCGCGGAAAGCTTCAAATACCTGGCTGCGGGCCTGTTGGACTACCTGCCAGCGACGGTACGGGTCCGTTCGATGCTGCCCCCACTCCCTGACCTTCTGCTGGCGCTGACCGGTGCCGGCTGGCTTGCCGTGCGCGGTCTCTCGCGCATGGACATGACCCGTGGAGATTACGATGTCTGACCTGACCAACCCCGTGAACGCCATCGCCCGCAAAGATGTCACCGATGCATTGCGTGACCGGTTCATCCTCATCGTGATCGGATTCATTGCACTGGCCGCCCTGACGTCGCTGGTCACCGGCGCGATCGCTTTAGCCACAGACGTGGCCACCTACAACGACGCCAAGGCAACACTTCTGGCACTGGGCAAGACGCTGGACAGCATCGCCGCGCCCGAATTCTATCCGCTCAAGCTGTTGCGCGGGGCGATTGAGCAGATCGAAATCATCGGCGCCGTGCTGGGCATCCTCGCCGGGTTCCGGGCCGCGCTCAGCGAACGCGGCCGTCAGACTCTGGCGCTGATCATGACCCGGCCTTTGCAGCAGTGGCAGTTCCTGGCGGGCAAGCTGGCCGCCGGTGCGGCGCTGATCTCGACCGGGCTGCTGGCGGTTTTCGTGCTGGCCGCTGTTCTGTTGCAACTGATTTCGGGTGTCGGGCTTGGTTTTGGCGATCTGGGACGTATCGTGATCGTCTGGGCCGTGGCCTCAATCTATGTGATGGCGTTCTTCACCTTCACCTTCGTCGCCACTTTGTGGATGAAGCGTCCGGCCAATGCTCTGCTGATCAGCTTTGCAGTCTGGCTAATGGTTGTGCTGGTCGCGCCCCAGATCGGCGACACGCTTGATCCCGACAACCAGGTGGCGGGCGGCGTCTTCAAACAGTTGATGGTGCCAAAGGACGAACAGGAGCGGATCAAGGCCGGCTATGCCACCTTCGAAACCATCCGCAACGGCATCGAAGTCTCCTCAATCACCAAGCACTTCGAGCGCTTCAGCTTCGCTGTGCTGGGCATCAAGGACAACTATACCGGCAAGCCTCTCGGTCAAATCCTGGTCGAGAAAAGCGGTGACTTCTTCTGGATTTTTCTCACGTCCCTTGGGCTGGCGTTCGTGATGTTCGCCCGCCCGCTCAAATCTGCCCGTCTGACCAAGGAGTAAGACAAAATGAAACCACTGACCAAAACTTCGCTGCTTGCCATGATTGCCGCCTTTGGCATCGCCACAGCTGCACCCGTGCTGGCCGCCCAGGACACCGACGGCGACGGCGTACCCGACAGCGCCGAGCCACTGATCCATACCGATCCGCAAAACGCTGATACTGATGGCGACGGGATGAACGATCTTGCCGACGATAACCCGGTGTTTGCCGCAAATCCGATCACCGCGGAAGGCGCCGCTGCGCCCTTTACAATCAAGGAGGCTCTGGTCGAAAACAACTATGATTACGCCGCCCGTAAGGACGCCACCGACCACCTGGAACTGCAGATCGTCAACCCAACGGGAGATGTTCTGACCGGGTTCTCGATCTACACCACGATCACCGACAAGGATGATGGCTCTACCGAGGCTTATTTTGCCATGCTGGACGGCTTCTCAGTGCCCGCAGGAGGCGAAACGCGGATCCACTTCGACGACAGCGGCTTGCCGGATCATTTCCGTTCCAACCCCAACTCGATCTACAAGACCAGCCAGGCGGCCAAACAGTTTACCGTTGAACTGAAGGCGGACGGCTATCAACCGGTCACCGTTGAGATAGCCAAAGACGCAGGCGGCGCGGAACTCGCGGACTGACACACCCAACCGCTTGCTAAATGGGCCGTCGCCGATATCGTCGGTGTGCCGGCAAAAGGCTGGCTTCTGTGATGGATAACGAAGACAATGGCCAGACCCGATGTTCTGAAGATCTCGGGCTGGCTGTTGATCCATGGTCTTTTCGACCCGTTGCAATACAAGGGTAGTGAATGAAAATCCTAGTCGCCGAAGATGATCTTGAGACAGCGGACTATATCCGCAAGAGGCTCTCGGCTGAAGGCCACACTGTCGATCAAGTTGGTGATGGGCGCCAAGCCCTGACACAGGCCAGCATGCAGGATTATGATCTGTTCATCATCGACAGAATGATGCCCGGGCTGGATGGTCTGTCCCTGCTGCGGGCAATCCGGGCCGCGCGGATAGATGCACCTGCGATTTTTTTAACGGCGCTGGGGGGAGTCAACGACAAGGTGGAAGGGCTTGGCGCTGGCGCCGACGACTATCTGGTGAAACCCTTTGCCCTGGCCGAGCTTTCAGCCCGCATTGCGGCGATCTCGCGGCGGCCAAAGCTGAAGCCAGAAGTTACAGAATTAATGGTTGGGCCGTTGAAACTTGACCTGCTGACCCGCACCGCGATCCGCGATGGGCAGATTGTCGAGTTGCAACCACGCGAATTTTTTCTGCTGAAGCATTTCATGGAACGGCCCGGGCGCGTGCAGACCCGCACCATGTTGCTCGAGGCGGTCTGGGACCTGCATTTTGACCCCAAAACGAGTGTCGTCGAGACCCATATCAGCCGACTTCGGGCCAAGGTCGACAAGCCATTCGATTTTCCATGCCTGAAGACCTTGCACGGTGTCGGCTATGTGTTCCAGCCATGAGCAGCACGCCGCAAAATACTACCGGCCTGGCGCGCCGCTTTCGCGGATTGTCATCCTCGATGCGGTTTGCGTTGGCCCTGTCGGGGATTTTTACTTTGGCGGCGATCCTCGCTGCCTGGATCTCTTACAATATCCTTTCTGACGAATTGCGCGCCCGTCTGTTTGATGATGCCCGCCTGACCGCGACAAGACTGGCGGATCTTCGCGAGACCGCCGGGACTGCGGATTTCCTGCGGCAATTGGATTACAGGGCTTCAAGTGCGGCGGGCGAAAATGAACTGGTTGCTTTCATTGCTCTGGACCGTAGCGTGCACGGAAGTTTCCAACCCATCCAGCTTTTCACGGGACCAAAAGAGTTGGCCGCCGGAACCGATTTTGTCAGTCGTGGCAAGGCTGGCAGGAATCAAGGCGACATCTATTTCGCCTATGGCCTGAAGATAGGCGAGGGCTGGATATATGCCGCGCGCGACAGCCAGTGGATCACCGACAGCCAGGAGGTGCTGGCGCAGTCGGTTGGCTTGGGGCTTGGCATGGCACTTTTGGCCAGCATGCTTGCAGGCGTCATGTTGGCGCGTCGCAATGCTGCCAGGATAGAACGCTTGAATGCGGTCCTTGCTGCGGCCGCCACGGGGAATCTTCGCAGCCGTTTTACCGATACCACCGCAGTTCAAGACGACATTGCCATGGTCGCCGCCGGTATCAACCGGATGCTTGAGGACCTGCAGGGCAATGTTGACCGGATTCAGCAGGTGACCGCCGATATTGCACATGACCTGCGCGCGCCCCTGACACGTTTGCACATCCGCCTTGAACCAGAAATCCAGCGCGATGGTCTTCCGGATGAAACCCGCGGCGCGCTGATCAAGGCGCTTGGGGAGATCGAAACTATTGCCTCGACCTTCGATGCGATCCTGAATCTGGCTCAGCTTGAAGGCGGAGCTGCGCCGGTCAACCTGAAACAGGTGGACCTTGGGCATGTGGCAGGCAGGGTTCACGAAATGCTGGCTCCCGTGGCCGAGGATCTTGGGCATACGCTGGAGTTGTCACTTCCCATGGCTCCGGTCCACGTCCAGGGTGACGAGGATTTGCTGACACAGGCTGTGGTGAACCTGGTTGACAACGCATTCCGATATTGCCCTGTAGCGACCGAGGTGCAGATCGCGGTGAAACGCGAGGAAACACGCGCCATTATTGCCGTTTCAGACAATGGCCCGGGCATCCCTACGGCAGAGCGAGAAAAAGTAACCCGCCGGTTCTACCGGATGGATTCGAGCCGCAACACCTCAGGAACAGGACTTGGACTTAATCTTGTTGCAGCGATCGCCCGCAGGCTTGGCGGGGAGCTGAAACTGAGCGACAATTCGCCGGGCCTGAAGGCAGAAATTGCACTGCAGATCAATCCGAGCGATGCCCGGTGAACCCTGGCAATCGGCATCGGCCTTGTTGCAACCGCCCATGCCGCCATCGCCCTTGGTGCCAGCTGGCTGGAAGTCGATGTCACCAAAAATCCATTAAGAACGGCGTTTTCCAACGGGGCATTCGACGTGGAGAACGGACTGGCAAGTGCCTCGGACCGCCCCGGCCTTGGCATCGTGCCGGATTCGCAGAAATTGTCAGATTTCAGCGCCCCGTCATGACGATTCAGCGGTAAAAATTTAGAGCTTTTCGCGACGGTGCCTATTGTCTCGAAGTTGAGCGCGCCTATTCCTGTGCAATATCAATACTCCACCTCACCAAACAAGTGGCGGTTCTTCGTTGGGACAACGCGCTGCCAGCCCTGTATCGTTCTCTGAACAAAATCAACCAAAAGTATTGCAAATTCTATTTACTATCACTTATGATAGCAGCGCTAATCTGCAGTATTTCCAGATTTTGTTGAAAGGAGTTCATTAAAAGATGGCTTGTCCCAACACCAAAGATTTCTCTGCATGGATCAATCTAATGCCAGGCACTGAACCCAAACTGATCGTCACAGGCAGAGTTGAGACCAACTCTGGCAGTTTACAGCCCCATCTTGTAGAGGCTGACCCTCAGGGTATTAATCCAAAAATCCTGCTCCTCAATCTGACGATTGTGGACAGCGGCGGAATTGGAACCGCCGACATAAACTATAGAGATACCCGGTTTGAAAAGCCCGCTGTCAAAGATCAGTATACCGATGTTGAAGTGATATTTGAGGGGAAATCCTGCGTCAGCATGAAAGTCTCCGAGGCACACTAACGAGTTGAAGGTAGTTCGCAATCTATTTTTGGAGGTTAGAATGACTGAACAAGCAAAAACCCAACGCGTGCTAGGTGTGGCCGAATACGAGGCGCGATGGATCGCTCGAAGTTTTATGGTACGGTTGACTGCTAAAGGCGTTTTGCCATGCTGTAATTACGAAGCGCAACTTGAAATGAGGCCAGAGCGAGTCCTTCCCCCGATGTGGAATATGGTATTCTTTCAAGAAGATTATTGCTTGAAAGCGCTGAAGTTTTTTGATGTCGAAGCGATCATACTCAATGCCGAAGGCGCGACGTCGATTAGCGTAACCGACGCAACTGGTGAGCACCAGGTTCCGATTCAGGAACACCTTTCGCCAACGAACAACAGTGAAGCGCTGAAGTCCGCTGCGGAACAGGATCAGTATATTGTATACGCAAAACTACCAAAAATCGGCGATGCGCATCATGGCTGCCTTATTGTTCCAGCGGATTTTCTGGTAACTGCAATTCATTATCGTGCATTCGGCCCGGCATCGAAGAGCGACTGCGATTCATTCGCGCAAAAACATTGCGCTTCTGAAGAAAAGTTGTTTTCAAAGGAAACTCCGGGTGGGGAAATTCCTTGGCCTCTACTCGTCGAAAAGTAGATATATACAACACATCTTGACTTGACGCCGCCCCCTTTCTAGCGAATTGGAAAATGGGCGGTGCATCTCTTAAACGAGACTGTGGATATCCGTCTTGTTGTCGGTGCTGACCAAACACAAAAGTACACTCGCAGCCGACTTCAGTGCCGCAAATCCGTCACCACCTATTTCTTGCCAGCAAATTTCAGCGCGAGCGCTTCGGCGCCGTTCAGCAGCACTGCCATATCACTGCCGACAGCGGTGAAGCGCGTTCCGAGATCTATGCAGCGCCGGGCGAAATCGATGTCGGGTGTCAGAATGCCGGCGGGCTTTCCGGCAGCTGTGATGCGGGCAATTGCCGAATCTATCGCTGCGACGACCTCGGGGTGAAACGATTCGCCGCGATGACCAAGGCTGGCGGCCAGATCCGATGGTCCGACAAAAACGCCATCAACGCCATCGACGGCGGCAATCGCTTCAATCTGCTCCAGCGCGCCTTTGGTTTCCACCTGCACCAACAGGCACAATTCCTCTTCTGCGCGTTGCAGATAGTTTTTGGCACGGCCAAAGCGGGAGGCACGAGTCATTCCGGCCACGCCGCGCACGCCTGCGGGCGGATAGCGCATGGCAGACACTGCTGCTCTGGCTTCCTCGGCCGACTGGATCATCGGCAACAGCAATGTCTGAGCACCGATATCGAGATATTGTTTGATCAACACAGTATCATTGACCGGTGGACGCACAACCAGTGCACTGGGACCGGCGCGTCCAACCTGCAACTGCGCCATCATGGAGCGGATATCACTGGGTGAATGTTCGGCATCCAGCAACAGCCAGTCAAAGCCGGCGCCGGACAGAATTTCGGTCAGATAGGGATCCGGCAACGTGCACCACAGCCCGATTTGCTGGCGGCCTTCGCGCAGCGCTTGTTTAAAGGCATTCTTTGGAATGTCCATTGTCATCCCCTCCCCTCGATCAGGTTTCGCATCATGTCATCCTCTTCCTCGGCCAGATCGATCAACGGGCTTCGGACGTGGCCCGCCGCAAAGCCGCGAATGCGAACACCCGCCTTGATCGCCGATACCTCATAGCCGGTCTTGCGATCCCGAATGGCGGTGAAGGGATAGTAAAATTCGGTCAGAAGCTGATTGCAGGTAGCATCATCGCCAGCGACAAATGCCTTGTGGAAGGTCAGGGCAGTTTCAGGAACGAAATTGAATACAGCCGAGGAATAGGTCGCCATGCCGGCACCCCGATAGGCCTGAGCAAATAATTCATGGGTCGGCATTCCGCCGATATAGGCCAGACGATCGCCCATCGTCAGGGTCACACGGCGCACCGTGTTGATGTCGCCCGTGCCGTCCTTGAAACCGATCAGGTTCGGGCATTCATCGGCCAGCCGCTGCAGAGTTTCGACCGACACACGGCTTGCCCCCCGATTATAGACGATGACCGCCATTTTCGTGGAGTTGCAGACCGCGCGTATCCGCGCCTCAATGCCATCCTGAGGGGCGCCGATGAGGTAGTGCGGCAATAAAAGGATACCGTCTCCCCCTGCCTGTTCAATGCCCTGCGCCAATTCACACGCCATTTTGGTGCCATAGCCACAGCCCGAGATGATCGGGGCATCACCCGAAACAGCCTTGGCGGCGCGCACGATCTGCACAATTTCGGCCGGGGTCAGCGAGAACATCTCGCCGGTGCCACCGGCGACTATCAACCCGCCTACGGGATATCCGGACAACCACTCCAGATGCGCGCTGAACGCGGCAGTATCGACAGTGTCCTCGGCATCAAATGGCGTCACCGGAAACGACAGCAGGCCGGTTCGGATGATGGATTTCAGCTCATCGGGAGCGATCATTTCAAGTCCAACTCATGGTTTGGGAGTGCCGCAAATCAGGCAATATCCTGGGGCAAAACATCGTGCGGTATGTTCTGATAACTGACAGGGCGCAGAAAACGACGGATGGCCATGGTTCCCACTGAGGTGGCACCAAAATTGGTGGAAGCCGGATACGGCCCGCCATGCACCATGGCGTCGCAGACTTCGACACCTGTGGGAAAGCTGTTTGCCAGCACCCGGCCGGCCTTGCGTTCCAGGACCGGCATCAGACGACGCGCAAGATCGGTGTCGCCTTTGTCCATATGCAAAGTGCAGGTCAGTTGGCCGACCAGGCTTTTTGCAATTGCCAGCATCTCATCGCCGTCCGTGACACGCACAATCAGACCAAGCGGGCCAAAGACCTCCTCACCCAGATCGTGGTTTGCCAGCCAGTTTTGGCCGGTTGTCTCAAACAGGTAAGGCGTGGCATTGCGCAGATCGCAGACACTGGTCAGAACGTCCTGCACGCCTGCTGTCTGCGCAATTGTATCGCGGCCTGCGCGATAGGCCTCTGCCATTCCGTCGGTCAGCATCACCTGCGGCCTGACCTTTGCAAGCGCGGCTTTGGCAGCTGCAACATAGCTGTCTGCTGCAGGCCCATCGACAATCACGCTGATGCCGGGATTGGTACAGAACTGCCCCGCGCCCATCGACAGCGAGCCTGCCCAGCCGGTCCCGATTTCAGTGCCTCGCGCGGCCACCGCATCGGGCAGAAGAAACATCGGATTGACCGATCCGAGCTCGCCGAAAAACGGAATTGGCTCGGGCCGTGCCGCGCACAAGTCAAACAAGGCGCGCCCTCCGGCCAGACTGCCGGTGAAGCCGACGGCCTTGATCAGGGGGTGCTGCACCAGCGCGGTGCCGACGTCGCGCCGTCCACCCTGGATCAGGCTGAAGACACCGGGGTGCAGACCAAGGGCCGTGATCGCCGCGTTAATTGCCTCAGCCACGATTTCGCTGGTGCCGGGATGGGCGGAATGGCCCTTCACGACGACCGGGCATCCGGCAGCAAGCGCGGCGGCGGTATCACCGCCTGCCGTGGAAAATGCCAGCGGGAAATTCGACGCACCGAAGACCGCGACAGGACCTATGGGACGCTGCATCAGGTGGATCTCGGGGCGCGGCAAGGGCTGGCGATCCGGCAGCGCGGCGTCAGTGCGGCGGTCAAGATAGTCGCCCGCCTCGATATGCGTTGCGAACAGCCGCAACTGAGCGGTGGTGCGTCCGCGCTCGCCCTGAAGGCGCGCTTCCGGCAAGCCGGTCTCCTGGGTCCCGATTTGGGTAATGGCGTCTGCACGACTATCAATTTCGTCGGCAATCCGGTTGAGGAAATCCGCCCGCTCACTGCGCTTAGAATAACCATAGGACCAGAACGCATCTTCGGCGGCGCTACAGGCGGCATCGACGTGGCTTGGATTGCCAACAGAAAAACTATGGGCCGGGCCGTGGGCGGGGCTTGATGAAAACTGGTCCGTCCCTGCCACCCATTCGCCAGCGATCAGGTGTTTGCCGTGCGGTTCAAATGTCATTATCTACTCCCGTGGCGCCTGGCCAATTGTTTGCTCGCCGTGGCGGTCCCGCGCCTGGCGGTTCCGCGATCCGGCGTTGTGAGGTGTCAGCGGCCTTTTGCAGCGCGCCATTGTGCGAATAATTCCAGGTTTTTTTCTTCGGTCGCCGGGTAGAGCCCGATGATGGTCGCGCCCTCCAGGACCTTTTCGGAGACGAAGTCTTCATAGACGGTCATCTCGACCGCCTCGTCGGCGACTTCGTCAACCATATGTGCCGGGATGACAATGACACTGTCATCATCGCCGACAAGCGTATCACCTGGAAAGACAGCGACGTCGCCGCAACCGATCGGACCATTGATCTCGATTGCTTCATGCAGCGTCAGATTGGTCGGACTGGACGGGCGCGAATGATAGGCTGGCATGTCCAGTTCGCCGATAACCATGCTGTCGCGGAACCCGCCATCGGTGACGACACCGGCAGCACCACGCACCATCAGCCGGGTAATAAGAATATCCCCTGATGAAGCTGCACGGGCATCCTTGCGGCAATCCATGATCAGAACAGATCCCGGCGGGCATTGTTCAACCGCCTGGCGCTGCTTATGCATCGGGTTGCGAAACTCGGCCAGTGTGTTGCGGTCTTCACGGGCAGGCATATAGCGAAGGGTAAAGGCCGGACCGACCATATTCTGGCCCTTGCGAGCCACCGGGCGCACATCCTGGATGACCTGATTTCGCAGGCCTCGTTTATAGAGAGCCGTTGCAAGCGTCGCGACCGATACGTGCATCAGTTTTTCTTTCGTCTCGGCAGACAGATTTTCAGCCATGTCGGTCCTCCTTATTTTTATGATGTCAGTATCCGGGATCAATTGATCTCGGGCTCAGGCACGGGACGCCCGAACTCCGAGGTGAGAAAATCGAAATCACAGCCCTTGTCGGCCTGTTCAACATGTTTGGAGAAGACATAGCCATAGCCGCGTTCGTAGCGCGGTTCCGGTGCAACCCATGCAGCGCGCCGTCGCGCAAGCTCATCTTCATCAACGCGCATATTCAGACTGCGTGCCGGAATATCCAGATCGATGATGTCGCCGGTCTGCAACAGGGCCAACGGCCCGCCGACAAAGGATTCGGGCGCAGCATGCAGCACGCAGGCCCCGTAGGAGGTTCCAGACATGCGCGCATCGCTCAATCTGACCATGTCGCGGTGGCCGTCCTTGAGGAGTGCCTTGGGCATCGGGATCATGCCCCATTCCGGCATGCCCGGGCCGCCCTGCGGTCCGGCATTGCGCAGAACCAGCACGGTGTCCGGTGTCATGGGATAATCCGCATCATCTATGATGGCTTTCATTTCCGCATAGGAATTCGCCACCAGTGCAGGACCGGAATGCTGATAGAACTTTTCGTCGCAGGCAGCGGGCTTGATAACCGCACCATCGGGGGCGAGGTTTCCCCTCAGCACTGCAAGCGAGCCTTCATGGTAGACCGGGTTTGACAGCGGCCGGATGACATCGTCATTGTAGACGGACACCTCGTCCAATCCCTCGCCAATCGGCTGGCCGGAGACGGTTATTGCCGAACCGTCCAGCCTATCGCCGAGTTGCTTCATCAGGGCGCGCAATCCTCCGGCATAATAGAAATCTTCCATCAGATAGCCCTTGCCGGACGGGCGCACATTGGCCAGCACAGGCGTGTTGCGGCCGGTTTGGTCCAGATCGTCCAGATCGAGCGGCACATTGGCGCGGCGCGCCATGGCAATCAGATGGATGATCGCATTGGTTGAACATCCTGTGGCCATGGCAACGGTGGCCGCATTGGCGACAGCAGCCGGCGTGATGATCTTGTCAGGCGTCAGATCATCCCAGACCATTTCGACCACGCGGCGGCCGCAGGCTGCGGACATTCTCTGATGGTTTGCATCAGCCGCAGGAATCGACGAGGCGCCAGGAAGCGTGAGCCCCATGGCTTCGGCGATGGCTGTCATGGTGCTTGCTGTGCCCATGGTCATGCAATGGCCGTAGGACCGGGCTATTCCGCTTTCCACCCCGTGCCATTGCTCTTCGGACACCGTACCGGCGCGGCGTTCATCCCAGTACTTCCACATATCCGTACCGGACCCCAGTGTCTGACCGGCATAATTGCCACGCAGCATGGGACCAGCTGGCAGAAAAATAAATGGCAATCCCATGGTTGTGGCACCCATGATCAGCGCCGGAGTGGTCTTGTCGCAGCCACCCATCAAGACCACGCCATCGACCGGATGTGCTCGCAGCTGTTCTTCAGTCTCCATCGCCAAAAGGTTGCGATACAGCATGGTGGAGGGTTTCATGAATGTTTCTGAAAGCGACAAGGCGGGCAATTCCATCGGGAAGCCACCAGCCTGCAAAACACCGCGCTTCACCCATTCCGCCCTGTCACGGAAATGCATGTGGCAGGGTTGCGCTTCCGACCAGGTGTTGATGATTGCGATGACTGGCTTGCCTTCCCAATCCTCGGCACCGTAGCCCATCTGCATGGCTCTGCTGCGATGACCGACCGAGCGTAAATCCTCAGGCGCGAACCAACGCGCCGACCGCAAGCTTTGATAGGTTTTTCCTGGCATGGTGTTTTTCCGAAGAGGTCGCAATATTTCGTGATAAGTTGAACTTGTGTTTCTACCGCATAATAAACTAATATATTAGTGCTTTAGTAAAAACAACAAAAAACCGGGCTGACATTGATTTGTTTTGACAGAGTGCGGTATGGGGCAAACAAAAGGAACTGGCATGAATTTCCCGACCTTGGATATGCAGGCTTCGCCGTTTTCGGCATCAGCCGGTGGGTCCGCTGCATCCCGGATTTATCTGGATCTTCGGCAGAGGATCATTGATCTTCATCTGCCACCGGACACGACCCTGTCCCGCGCTGAGTTGACTGACCGGTACAAGGTCAGTCAGACGCCGGTGCGCGAAGCTTTGCAGCGGCTGGAACAGGACGGGCTGGTCAAGATTTTTCCACAGTCGCGCACCGTTGTTACGCGCATTGACGAACCTCAGATGTACGAGGCCTATTTCCTGCGGGTGGCCGTTGAAACCGAAGTCGTTCGCCGTCTTGCCAATCAGTGCGATCCATCAGTGCTGTCAAAAGCAAAATCGTTACTGCGCATGAAGCATACCATCGTTCATGACGTGGAGCAGATCGATATGTTTTATGATTTTGATGAGGCCTTCCACAAAACGCTTTTCGACGGCGTGGGACAAAGCGGCCTTCACCAGTTGCTGCAGTCCAAATCAGGCCATCTGGGCCGCATCCGACGGCTTGGCCCACCGCCAGAGGGAAAATTCGACCTGATCCTCACGGGGCATGCCGATATTATTGCAGGGATTGAGTCCGGCGATGAAAATCAGGCGATTGCAGCCATCAGAGATCATCTGAAAGACACAGTCTCAATCTCACGCGTCGAAGCTCTTCGCAGCCAGTTTCCAGACTATTTCAACAGCATTTGACGGGTTTACAGCGCGATAGAGCGTTTCATGGTTAAACATTGAACCATGAAACTCGCTAGGATCAGTCGGCGATCGGGTGCCTGTTGTAGCGGATCGACGAGTAGAGCGATGCGACAATCAACCCCGCACCCAGCGCGCCGGTTACAAACTCCGAAATGTCAAACAATGATTGGGCGAACATGATGACCGAGAGCGTCAGAATCGAATAAAATGCCCCGTGCTCAAGATAACGGAATTGTGCCAGTGTTTTCCGTTCGACCAGCATAATGGTCATTGAGCGAACATACATCGCCCCGATCCCCAATCCGATTGCCACCAGAAACAGGTTCTGCGTCAAGGCGAAGGCGCCAATCACCCCGTCAAAACTGAAACTGGCATCAAGCACTTCAAGATACATGAATGCGCCCAGGCCGCCGACACGCGCCGTAGCACGAACTTCCTGCGAGGAGTCCAGCACATGGCCAAGCAGATCAACCGCGGTAAATGTCAACAGTCCCAACAGCGCGGAAAACAGGAAAGTCAAGGACTCTTCCTTCGGCAGGGAACTGGCGAAAACCATCACCAGAATGAGAACCATGCCGACCTGCAGCCCGCGCAACGAAGCGCATCTGCGCAATCGGCATTCCAGCGCGCAAAACCAATCGACTTCCTTGCTGTCATCAATGAAATAGGTCAGCCCGACCATCATCAGGAATGTCCCACCGAAAGCTGAAATCGACAAATGTGCTTCGTCTATCAGGCGGGCATATTCAGCCGGGTCCGTGGCGGCTAAATGAATGGCAGCGAATGGCCCGATCTGGGCCGCGATCGCAACAATGGCGAGTGGAAAGACGATACGCATCCCAAAGACCGCGATCAGGATACCCCAGGTTAAAAACCGTTTCTGCCAAACCGGCGACATGTCTTTCAGCTTGTTTGCATTGACAATGGCATTGTCGAAACTGAGCGATATCTCCAGGACAGCCAGGATAGCGCCAATCATAAAAAAAGTCATGGCGCCTGCGCCAGTGCCGGTCGCTTGCCAGCCCAGCCAGAAGGCCAGCGCAAGGCCCAGAGCTGTCACCAGAAATGGCCAGCGAAAAAACCAAAGTGTCGTCGCCATGAGGTTCCCTTTGTGAGCTGTTCAGTTAACCGGAGTCAGCACGGGCTGATCCTGGAAAAACGCTGCCAGATTATCGACGACCAATTGCGCCATGGCATTGCGGGTTTCAATCGTTCCTGATGCATGATGTGGATATAGTACGGTGTTTTTCAATTGCCGAAATTGAGGATCAATGTCGGGCTCGTTACAGTAGACATCCAGCCCGGCCGAACCCAGATCGCCAGAGCTCAGCGCCGCGATCATGGCCTTTTCATCGACGACGCTTCCGCGCGCAATATTGATCAAGGTGCCCTTTGGCCCCAGCGCGGAAATGATGTCGGCTCCGATAAGCCCCTGCGTCCCTGCCCCGCCAGAGGTGGCAACCACCAGAATATCGGACCAGTGGGCCAGACTTTTCAGATCTGGTTCGAAGCTGTATGCACTTTCGGGCTTCTTTGTTCTGCCGGTATAGGCAATCTCGCATCCCATGGGTGCCGCTCGTGCAGCGATTGCCTGCCCGATCCGCCCAAGCCCGACAATTCCAAGCCGTTTGCCGCGCATTGCTGACAACAATGGATATGGACCCTTGCGCCCCCACTCGCCACTGCGCACATAACGGTCGGCCTGCACCAGTTGGCGGCGGGCAGCCAGTAGCAGCATAATCGCTGTGTCGGCAACGTCATCCGTCAGGACATCAGGCGTGTTTGTCACCACGATGCCGCGTTCAGTACATGCAGCAATGTCGATTGTATCGTAGCCGACACCTGATGAAGCCACGATCTGAAGGTTTGGCAGTTGCCGGATCATCTCTGCATCCAGCCCCTTGCCACCCGTTGTGACAACCGCTGTAATCTGATCGGAAACTTCGGCCAGCAAAGCCTTGGGATCCGCGGCATGATCTAGCCGATGCAGGGTGTAGGCTGCATCCAGCATCGCCATTTGCTCTGGCCGGTTTGGCCAGATAACCAATATGTCAGGCTTCATGTCTGCATCGCCTCCAGTTCAAGCCGGGCGGCGCGGCGTTTGGCCTGTATGGCCGGGTCGGGATCCAGGCTGGCGGCCAGCAAAGCACGCGTATAGGCATCGCGCGGGGCTTCAAATATCTCGCGCACCGTACCTTCTTCGACGATCCGCCCCTCTTGCATAACCACAACCCGATCGGCAAAATCCCGGACCACTGGCAGGTCATGAGCGATGAAGATGTAGGACAGCCCCAGATCGCGGCGCAGACCGTCAAGCAGATCAATCACCTGGGCCTGAATGGAGACATCAAGCGCCGACACAGCTTCGTCACACACCACCAGTTTGGGTTCCAGTGCCAGCACCCGTGCTATGGCGATGCGTTGCCGTTGACCGCCGGAAAACTGGTGCGGATAACGCCGCGCGTGATCGGCTGACAGGCCAACCAGTTGCAGAAGTTCGGCCACACGCTCACGCCATTTCGGCTTGGGCAGAATCTCGGGATGGATGGCCCAGGCCTCTGAAATCAGTTGATAGACCGACATGCGCGGATTCAATGACTGCGTGGGATCCTGAAACACCATCTGGATTTCGCGACGAATACCAAAAAGCTCCGCCGGCGACATCTTGAACAAATCCCGCCCTTTATAGAAAGCTGCACCGCCTGACGGTTCCTCCAGTCGCAAAAGGGTTTTCGCCAAGGTGGATTTGCCAGATCCGCTTTCCCCGACAATCGCGACAATCTCGCCAGGCATGACGGTCAGGCTGGCCGCCTTGAGCGCTTCAAATTTCCCGAAGGTCTTGGAGACCTTCTCCAGCCGCAACAAGGGCTCGCATTTGGCTGCAACGGGTTCTGCCATCTGCCCGCGACCCGGCGCCGAAGCGATCAGGCGCTTGGTATAGGGATGCTGCGGATTGGCATAGACATCAGCGGCCCGGCCGGTTTCGACAATCTCGCCAGCATTCATGACAACAACGTTGTCAGCCACTTCGGCGACGACGCCCAGATCATGGGTAATCAACAGCAATCCCATGCCGGTTTCGGCCTGCAATTCCTTCAGCAGGGCCAGAATCTGTGCCTGGACCGTCACATCAAGTGCGGTTGTCGGCTCGTCGGCAATCAGGATATCGGGTTTTAGTGCCAGAGCCATGGCAATCATCAGACGCTGACGCTGGCCACCGGAAAACTGATGCGGATAGGCCTTCATTCTGGTCTCGGGGTCAGGGATCCCAACACGCTTCAACAATTCGATGGCACGCTGCCTGGCCTGATCGGAGGGCATGCCGTGGGTGGTCATCATCTCTATGATCTGCCAGCCGACGCTGTATACCGGATTGAGATGGGCCAGCGGATCCTGAAAGATCATTGCGATCTTGGCACCGTTTATGGCGCGCCGCTCTTCGCCGGCCATCTGCAGCAGGCTGCGGCCCCGGTACAGAACCTCGCCGCTGGTTATTTCACCGGGAGGCATGTCGATCAGGTTCATCACCGCTGACGCGGAGACAGACTTTCCCGATCCGCTTTCGCCGAGAATGACCAGTGTTTCGGCGGGATCGAGGTGAAAACTGACTCCCTGAACCGCTTTCACCTGGCCTTGCAGAGTGTGGAACTCCACCGACAGGTCGCGAACTTCCAGCAGATGCGCGCTCATTGTTTCTTGCCTCGTATTTCCAGACGCCAGCGCTGCACCGGATCAAGCGCGACACGCATCCAGTTTGAAACAAGGTTCAGGCTGAGCGTGGTCAGAATGATTGCGAGGCCGGGCCAGAAGGACAGCCACCAGGCATTTGTCAGATAGGGCCTGCCCTGCGCGACCATAAGTCCCCAGGTGATCTCGGGTGGCTGAATGCCGATACCCAGAAACGACAGCGCACTTTCTGCCAGCATCACAAAGGCGAAATCCAATGTGGCAATGGTCAGCAGCGTGGGAAAGACCATCGGCAGGATATGGCGGAAGATGATCCGTATATCCGAGGCACCCATGACGCGAGCGGCCTGAACGAACATCCGTTCGCGTATTTCCAACACTTCGGCACGGGTGGTCCGCAGGTAAATGGGGATCCGGGTGATCGCCAGAACGATGATGATGTTGCTGACCGAGGGAGACAGCATGTAGAGCACAATCACTGCCAGCAGCAGCGAGGGGAACGACATGATGACATCGGCGAGCCGCAGGATGATCTGGCTTGCCCTGGTCTTGGTGTAACCGGCAATCAGGCCAAGAGTGCTGCCAACCACCATCGAGATGAGCACAGCGCCGGTTGCCACCATGATGGTGTTGCTTGCAGCGACAATGATGCGCGGCAATAAGGGTCGGCCCAATGCGTCACCGCCAAGCACAAACAGCCACCCCTTGGCCAGGTCAAACGGCAGGGAATTGCGTCCGCGCAAATTCTGTTTGGTTGCCGCAGCGTCCAGAAGCGACGGCCCGAAGATGGCGCAGAACGCGATGATGATCAGGAAGATCACGGCGACCAGAGCAACTTTGTCATGCCACAGCATGCGCAGCATCTGCGCAAAGACGTTCGGGGCTTTGTTGATTGATGCGTCAGGCGCCTGGTCGGTATCGGTCATGTTTGTCCCTTAATACCGAATGCGGGGATCAAGCACCGAATAGGCAATGTCGATCAGAAGGTTCATGAGAAAAATGGCCATGGCCGACACCATGATGGCCGCCAGAACAACGGTAAAATCACGTTGCAGAATGGAATCAATCATCAGCTTTCCAATGCCGGGGAAGCCATAAATGGTTTCGACCACAACAGCGCCGTTCAACATGCCTGCAGACAGATCGCCGATCACGGTGATCACCGGAAGCAAAGCATTGCGCAGCGCATGGACGAAAATTATCGGGCGGGTGCGCACGCCCTTGGCACGGGCGGTCTTAACATAGGGCGAGGACAATGCTGTCATCATCGAGCCGCGAACCACCTGCAGAACCAGACCGAAGGGACGGATGAACAGAACTGAGACCGGCATGATCCAGTGCCAGATTGTTCCGGTTCCCGAGGTCGGCAGCCAGCCCAGAGTTACAGAAAACAGAACGATTGCCACGATCGCAATCCAAAAGTCCGGCGCGCTGGCCCCAATCAGCGACAGAAATGTGGCGACACGATCAAACACACCACCGGCATAGAAAGCGGCCAGAGAACCCATGATGATGGCAGCGACTGTCACGAGGAAAATAGTGGTCAACGCCAGGACCAGCGTCCATTGAAAGGCCTGAAGAACCACCTCAAGGGCCGGTCGGGCCTTGCGAATTGAATCACCGAAATCGAGGTTCAGAACATTCCAGACATAGTCGCCAAACTGAACCAGTATCGGGTCATTCAGGCCGTGCAGTTCGCGGAATCGTTCACGGCTTTCCAGCGATGCGTCGAGCGGCAGGAACAGTGAGGTCGGATCACCTGTAAGCCGGGACAGAAAGAACACCAGGACGATGAGGCCAAGGAGCGAAAGAGCGCTTGCAAAGGCTCGCTTGCCAATAAAATGCCGCATGTCCAACCCTCTCGCAGTCGTGCGTTAAGTCAAGGGGGCAGACGCGCTGCCCCCTTGTTCAGTCAAAGCCTATTTGAAGCGAATTTGCGAGATCTGAATTTCGCTGTTGGTGGCGATGGTCGGTTTGAAGTCGAGCCGTTCGCTGACCCGGCTGAAGCCAACCATGTGGAACAGTTGAACATCTGCTACGATTTCATCATGCAGATAGGCGAACAGTTTCGACCATATGGCAGTTCGTTCGTCTCCGGTTGCCGCAGTGGCATCCGCGATCATCTGGTCCACGGCAGGATCACGCAAGGCTGATTGCAGCCCCTCGGAATCATATTTGAAATACATCGAGAACACCGGGTCACCCTTGGCGTTGTCGTGCATTGCCTCGATAATCTGCGGTCCGCGATCCTCGGCAAAAGGCTGGGAGTAGAAGTCAAGCCATTCCGCCACTTCATACATTTCCAGCTTCATGTTGAAACCGGCGTCCTGATACATCGCCAACAGCGCTTCCATCACCTCGGTGACATTGGCAAAGTTGTTGGTTCTGCCGATCAACGTGATTTCCGCATCCACGGGCACGCCATCAGCCTTGGCCTCGGCCAGAAGTGCACGGGCTTTTTCGAGATCAAATGCCGGCACCTTCAGATCAGGGTTCCAGCCGATTGTGGACGGCGGCACAATTGCAGTGGCCAGAATGGCCTCGGCGGAAATGATTGTCCCGATGAAGGCTTCGCGGTCAACCGCAAGGTTCAGGGCCTGACGAACGCGAATGTCATCCAGTGGAGGCGTCATTGTGTCGAGACGCAGATACACTGTTTCCGAGTTTGGATAGGCAAAATCGGTTGCCGGATTTGTTGCATCCAGTTCCGAGATTTTCGGAGCAAAATCCGCCTCGCCGGTTGCAACCATGGCAGCGCGCACAGAATCGTCGGAGCGGAACACATAGGTTGCCTTGGTGACAGGCGGCGTTTCGCCCCAATAGTCATCACGGCGGGTCAGGATGACATTGCGGCCGACATTCCATTCGGACAGAACATAAGGGCCGGTTCCGATCGGCTCGCGGGTGTATTCCATCGGTGTTTCAGAGGGAACGATTGTCAGACCTGACAATTGCAGCGGCATGATCGGCTGCGCCGGATCAGAGGTAATTTCGATAGTGTAGTCGTCGATGATTTCTGTGGTGATGGTCGAGCCGCCAAAATATTTGGCGCCAATCTCGCAGACCAGTTCCGGAGCGACAACGCGCTTCAGCGAATGTGCAACATCCTCGGCGCCAAAGCTTGTGCCGTCCGAGAACGAAACGCCCTTGCGCAGATTAAACCGCCAAGTGTCGTCATCGACCGGTTCCCAGCTCACGGCCAGGCGCGGTTTCAGGCCGGCGCCGCTGACATCAAGCTCAGTCATTGTTTCTGAGATATTTTGCAGTACGACGCGGCCAATATTGGACTGCGACGCCATGCAGGGATCAATCAGATCCAACTCTTCACTCAGCACGATGGTTATGTCCGTGCTCTGTGCAAAGACGGGTGATATCATCGTCACTGCGAGTGACGCACCCAGCAAACCTACAGACAGTTTACGCATGAATTCCTCCTTTTCGGTGCAGCTTTTATGGTTAGAAAGCGAGCTGCTGCGAACGCGCCATCTGAATTCAAATGAGGGTTTGAGTTTCTCCCCAAAGTGATCCTCTAATATATTAGTGTATTTGTCAATCAAGAATCTATGATTGATTCTTGATGCAGAGGTTTTTTCCGAGGGCCTCATCTGGCAGGTCAAGATACTGAAAACATGAAACTATTTTCTGCGTTTCCAGTGGGCACCGCCCGCGACCAGCAAAGTCGATAGAAAGATGACGCTTGCGCCAATCCAGGTTTCAACGCTGGCCAATTCATCGAAAAACAGGAAGGCAAAGATCGCAACAATGGGCAGGCGGACAAAGTCCAGCGGTGCCAACAAGGACGCATCAGCCATGCTGAGCGCGCGGGTAACGAGTGACATGTTGAGCGCACCCAGAATGCCCTGCACCGCCAACAGACCCAATTGAGGCAGCGTTGGCGTGGTCCAGAAATACAGCGCCGGTATGAATGCCAGCGGCACCATCAGAACCAGATTCCATGACACCAGAGTTTGCGTGCTGTCATGCTTTGCCATCTTCTTCAGCATCAACTGAATGGCAGCGGTCAAGGCAGAGCCAATCAGGGCATAGCTCAGCGCCCAACTCATATCGCCTCCTGCCGGACTGATGACGATGATGACCCCGACAAATCCTGCCAACACCGCAATCAATCGAGCCGTCGAATAGGTTTCGCCAAAGATGAGCCATCCGCCGAGTGTCAGGAAAATCGGCGCGGTAAACATGATGGCCGTGACATCCGCCAATGGCGCCAAGGCAAAGGCAAAGAAGAAACCGGCCAACGCCGCGATCTTCATGGCCGCGCGCAGAAAGTGCATCAAACGATAGTGCGACGTCATTTCATGGCGGCGGGCAACGATCCAGGGCAGCACAACCATCAGTCCGAATACGCTGCGGAAAAACACGATGACGAAAGGGTGGACCTGTTGTGCCAGCAACCGGACGAGCACCGCGTCAAACGCCAATAATACGGCCCCAACCAGCATGAAGATCGTCGCCAACATTGCATTGCTGCTTCGCAGATTGGCACCAGGGCTGCCCACAGACATCGACTATCTCTTTCAATTTCAGGATTCTGACCGGCGCGGTCGATAGGCAAGATGGTTCGGATACCCACAGCGCATATAGTTCTAATGCGCTAATACATCAATTTATTTCACGTGGCGATTCTAAATGAAACTAGATGTTGCACTGCAAGGATTGAAGTCCCGCTGTGCAGGTGGGGAGACACTGCGTCAGAGGTTGGATCACCAGCTACCACCTGATAATCCAGTGGCCTACGGTCAAAGTTACTCAGGCGCAGACACTCGACTATTTGTGTATTCAAGGTCAAGAAGCCCGCACCTATGTACATTGGGACTCTAGCCATAAACCTAAACATATGCACCTATTGATGTGCTAGCCAAAGAACTCCCATAAAACCTTATCGATTCTATAAGGTTTGGAAAACAACCCATCAGCATCGACTCCGATCAGTCAGGACAGGCTTTTCAACGCCGAAACGATCAATTTCGTGCGTGTTTTTGAGAATTCCACAAAGTAGTCAAATCCATAGCTGGGAATATCCGGAATGAGATGCTTGGAACGGAACGTTGCATCACGTGTGTTTAGCCATTCATCGAAAGGCGTGGCGTTCTTAGACATATTCTCGGAATCAGTAAGGAGTTGAAGATTCGGGAGCGTGTTGAAACCCGAAACGTATTGTTGAACTTGTGCATCATCGTAGCCTCGTTTCTTAAGCGAACGGACGTTGAATTCCGACTGCGGAAATATGTGATCCTCATGGAATACAGCATCCTTCCAGTCTCGGTCTGGATACAACAACGACAAAACCAAGTTCGTGTACCGTCCCTGATACTGAAAATCCAAAACTCGATCTATTTCTGTATCGCTCAGAGAAGGCTCTATCTCAAGGGATTTATATAATTCTCCCGCAGGAAATGGAGCGTCAGAATCGCAGCCTATCAAAATCTCTCGGAGCCTCCTCAGTGTAGTGTCTGACGAACCACCGAAGGCGTTCTTCAAGGTCGAAAACACAAACCATCTACGAATAGCGACCTGAGCCTCTGCATCTTCAGCCTTTGACGATGTGTCAAAGTTTGAATTGCCACGTTTGAGTAGATAGTATGCGATGGGAAGCAGCGCCAATGGTGCGACGACGTTCTTGGAATGGAATCCGAAACGCGACATCAGGCGCACCGTACATGCAAGCGCGTCCTTGATAAATTCCCAATTGGCCTCGATCGTGAGTAGGTTGGTTTTTGTAAAATTTTTAACCTTGTATTGGATAGGTAGAGATTCGCAAAGATAGAGACAGGCCTTCAGAACGAAGTCCTTCCCGAACTTGTAGCCCGCACCTATGTCGTTGAGCGAATCCGTGAAGTTGTGAATCTCGCTGCGTGCATCAAGCGTTTCCCATTTGGCGGTGGCCGTTGCTAGAAGTAGATCGGAATACTCCAAAGGCTGACCCGCCGAATTTGCACGGACGAAAACCTGCAAGACCTTGTCGTAGTCCTGTGACTTTTCCTCGTAATAGTTTCCGACAAGAGTCGTATGGATGCGGTTGTGGAGCCGACCAAGTAGCTTGTAGGCATTGTCCTTCTGTGGGTCGGAAAACTGGGAGAGCGCTTCTTTCATATCGCTCTTAGCGTCTTCCGCGTCGTCAAAGTCGAGAATGCGCCCGACAGGATACCAGAACTCTTCCCGATTATCAGATTGTTCTGCATTCTCGCGAAATGAAAACTCATATGTTAGCTCTTCAGGATTCTCGTCGTTAGTCACAGGTTCCTTCAAAAGGTTCAGATGAAGCTTCGCCTTTCGCCATCGATAATAAAAATATCGATAAGACCCACGAAGCCCAACAAAGAGAGAAGTGATCCTCTGCTGTCCATCAAGCACGAGAGTAATGTCCTTCTGTATGCCCGCCATGCTCACCAAAGAGTTATGCGGATTTTCGTCGTCATACTCTCGAACAAACTCGTAAACCGGCCACTCATCCTTGTTCTTCTGTTCAAGTTTCCAAAACAAGAACGAACCAATAGGGAAATCCGCCATAATGGAATCAAAAAGACGCTCGATCCTGTCCGTCTTCCAAACCAGCTCCCTTTGTATTGCCGGAAGATACCAGTCACGATTAACGCGCCTGACAATATCACTGACGCGGATCGGTATGTATTCCATTTCGCAAAATCCTCTACTCAGAACGTCAGTCTTAATGTCTGACCGGAAAAGAAATTGAGTGATTTCAGCAAGTTGTGATTCTCTGTGGTTTACTATAACAACGGAGAGTCACATGCCTTGAACTGAAACCACCTGCCCTGATTATGACTGCAGTTTCCTGAGCTATGCAAGCGACATGACAGATGATGAATGGGTTTTGATTGAGCCCTGTCTGCCTGCGGTCAAGCGGTTGGGCCGCCCTCGCACGGTGAATTTGCGCGAGTGACAACAGCATGATCAACCTGCAGCAAAACCTACCTGACCACGACTAACAGAGGTGTGAGACGACGGATAACGCAAAGAATCTTTCGCACATTTTCCGGTTCTTGTGCTTACTTTGTGGTTACTGTTTGTTTGGTAAAAATTCATATGACAAGAAGTTGAAGCACATCACACTGTTTTCATTTGAAAAATGATGGCACGCCAGACGAGGACTGAACGTCCGGCCCGATCATTGCCCATGCCATAGCTGGAAAGCTAATACTGGGTGTCGATCAAATTGTATCTCACGCTGGCCAGGTGTGAGCGCATGGCAGCACCGGCCTCGTCGGCATCGCGGTTTTCAAGGGCCTGGATGATACGCTCATGTTCGACGATGGCCTGCAGACGCCGTTCGGGTTTGCGGCGTGCCACGGTGGCTTTCAGTTTGCGCCAATCGGAATTTCTGCGCGCACTCAGGATTCGTTCTGCCAGGTCCATCAATAATGTGTTGCGCGCGGCGGCGGCAATCGCCCGATGCAAAGCAATATCGCCGGCTTCAAATTCAAGGGCTGGTCCGGCGTTCTTCTGCTGTTCGACAAGATCGCGCAGTTTTCGAATGTCGCCGTCGGTGGCATTCAGCACGACAAGCTTCACAAGAGCGGGTTCAAACATCTCGCGAGCGGTCATCAACTCCGACGGGCTGGCATCGGATTGATCGACACCTTCCGCACCCGAATTGAAGGTCTGGTCCGGCAAAATGGATGTGCCTCGCCCTTCTGTTTTGCCGCAGGCAATTGCAACCCTTACCAAAAATGAAGAGATTGTACTTGGTCCGTTGAAGAAGGGAGCGGTTTCACTGTCTGAATTTGAGGACCTTTGGGCGCAGTTTGAAGCGGCACGAACCTGACCAGTCCTTGCCCTGCAGCAAGGCTTGCCGCCCATGGCAGTGGCGGCGCAGCCTGGCGTGCATGACCATGCAGTTGGAAACCGGCGGTGTCAGAACAAGTTGAGTCTTTTACAATTCATGTGTCCAGGTCTGTGCCCGCTCATCAGTCGCGGAGCACTGCCATACTGTCCGTGTCCCAACCTATCCAGACAAGGTCTGAGCCGATTGACTGACCGGTTTCGGTATCGACAAAGGCTCGCAAGATTGCACCTTGTGCTTCCTCCACGGCGAGATCTACCGCCAGGCGACTGCCGAGAAACGTTTTTGCGACGACTTTGCCCTGTACTGCATTCGCAGAGGCGGGCCGATCAGTGTAAAAGCCCAGTTTTTCCAGACGGACCGAAGCTGTGATGGTTTCTCCAACATTTGGAACGCCGCCTGGTGCGCGGCCGCTCAATGTCTGACCGAACCAATTCATCATCACCTTGTCGCCATCCTTGCCACGCATCTCGCCGGATAACAGATTGGTTTCGCCAATGAATTCGGCAACAAACCGGGTGGCGGGATGGAAATACAATTCTTCCGGCGTGCCGTCTTGCTCTACCCGGCCCTTGTTCATCACAACAATACGATCGGACATGGTCAGCGCCTCTTCCTGATCGTGCGTTACAAAGATAAAGGTTTTATCTGTGCGGCGCTGGATTGACTTGAGTTCCAGTTGCACTTGAGCACGCAGCTTTGCGTCAAGCGCACCCAGAGGTTCATCCAGCAGCAACAGCGCCGGATCCGGTGCCAGCGCCCGGGCGAGCGCGACCCTTTGGCGTTGCCCGCCCGATAGCTGGCCAGGATAACGATCGCCGTATCCATCGAGTTCGAGAAACGCCATGATTTCGTCCAGACGACGCCCGATGCCCTGGCGGTCCATGCCCATCAGTTCCAGTCCGAACGAAATATTCTGCCGCACCGTCATGTGCGGGAACAGCGCGTAGTCCTGAAACACCATGTTGACATGGCGTTTTTCCGGCGGTTGCATGGTTACATCTTCGCCGTCCAGAATGATGCGACCGGATGATGGGCGTTCAAACCCGCCGAGTAATCTCAACGTTGTAGACTTGCCGCAGCCGGACGGACCAAGAAAGGTCACGAACTCGCCGCGTGCAATATCCAGGGTTAGATTGTCCAGCGCTATCGTATCACCGAAGTGCTTTGAAACACCCTCGATACGCACCAGTGCAGAGGAGCCTGTCATGTATTGGTTTCCTTCTTCATACGGCGCGTAAATCTTTCAGCCCATATGCCCAAGGCGGCTGTCAGGACCAGTGCAACGGTCGCAATTGCATTGATTTCGGGCGACATGCCCGATCTCAGTTTGGCGAAGATCAAGACCGGCAAAGTCGGCTCGTAACCACCAAGGAAGAACGAGCGGACAAAATCGTCAAAGCTGAGAAGAAGACAAAAGATGCTGGCGCCCAGAATGGCCGGGACCAGATAAGGCAGCGTGATGCGCAAGAACGCGATGATCGGATCGGCGCCCAGATCGCGCGCTGCCTCGATCTGGCTTTTTGGCAATGTGGAAAGCCGCGCCATGACCACAAGTGCAACAAACGGAACATTGTGCACAGCGTGCGACCAGATAATGGCCCCCATGCCGGGTTCTATGCCAAGCCAACGCGCATAGATGCGAAATGCAATGGCAGAGATAATTCCGGGAATCAGAGCAGGGAGTATGGTCAGCCCAAAAACGGCCGTGCGCCCAAGAAATTTGCGACCTTCGAGCAGAACCGCAATCCACGTGCCAATTGCGACGGAAATCAGGGTTGAGAGCACTGCGATGACCATCGAGTAACCCAATGTCGAGACCACATCGCCATCAGAAAATACGCCGGTGTACCAATCCAATGTCCAGGATCGGATCGGAAATCCGATGAATTTGCTGTCCTTGAACCCCATCAGGATCATCAGAAGCAACGGGACAAATACATACAGAACAAATGCCCAATAGGTGCATCCCAGTAGAATTCGGTTGCCGCGATTCATTTTGTGTCTCCCTTACGCAACGCATACATCAATTTTTGGAATATTCCTGTCAGAAGCATTGCCGTGAGGAACATGATGGTGGCAAAGGCCGCACCTGTCGGCCATTCGTCGCCAGCCGTGTGGAAGAAGCCCGCTATGGTTTCGGAAAACACAGTGGTTGATGGCCCTCCCAGCAAAACAGGTGTGGCGTAAAAGCCGGTCGATATCAGGAAGACCAGAGTGCATCCCGAAGAAATCCCTTCGAGGGTCAAAGGTAAGGTTACACGACGAAACCGGGTCCAGGCGCCAGCCCCAAGATCGGCCGCCGCTTCATGATAGCTCTTGGGAAGTTTTTCCAACGCAGAATACAGCGGTAGAAGCATATAGAGCGCCGTCAGATAAACGATGCCAATGCCCATAGAAAAGCTTGTGTACATAAACGGGATGGGTTGATCGATTAACCCCAGCCATTTCAACGCCTGATTCACTGCGCCTGTGTTTCCCAGAAGGATCATAATGGCATATGTGCGAACGATTTCGCCGACCCAAAATGGGATCAGCAACAACAGCAACATCAACATCTGGTTCTTACGGCTGACATGGCGCGCCAGAAAGTAGGCGACCGGATATGTCAGGATTAAAGTGCAAAAGGTCAGAACCCCTGCAAAGGTCAGGGTGCGGAAAAAAGGTTGCCAGAAAATACGATCCCCGAAGAAACGCGTGTAATTCTCAAGTGTGAAGTGCTGCTCAACGCCCACGGCAACCGGATAGGCATCGGTCAGACTTACACGCAGCATCTGCAGCATTGGCCCCAAATGCTGGCTCAGAACCCACAGAAGCGGCAAAGAAGCCAGGATCCAAAATTGGCGGCGTGGCGAAGCTGTCGCCAACCGAACGAGTGAGCGGTACGGTGTCCAACTTGCCAGACGACCCCAAAATGTGCGGTCTGCCCCTCCCCGTGCGACAGCAACGCGGTCCGCTCTCGCAGTTGCGTCATTTCTCATTCGGGAATTCCTCATGCCAATGTATCGGGGCACCTTGTCCGCCAGAATTGGCGAACAAGGATATGTTTATGCGGATCAGGCAGCTTTGATTGCTTCCACAGCAGGATCAACAAGCCCGTATTTCATCTCGTTCGCTTCAGCGCGGAAGAACTGAAGATTCGCCAGTTCTTCATCCGTGAACGCCGTCGACTTCTTCTCAAGATCGGTGAGAAATTCTGTCGCACCTTTGTAAGTCGAGATAAACCCTGAAGCCTTGGTCATCGACGCGCCAATCTCAGGCGATGCCAGAATAGCATCCAGGAACTTATAGGCGTTGTCCTCGTTGGGCGCATTGTTGGCGATGTTGTAAGTGTAAACAAAGCCGTATGACCCTTCGCGCGGAATCGTCATTGCAAGCGGGAAGCCATCATTGATCAGAGCCGCGGCAGGGCCGTTCCAACTGTGACCGAGTGCAATATCCTGATTGACGAACATTTGCTGAATTTCCGCACCGCCATCGTAGTATTTGCGGACATAGGGTTTCTTTTCGATGAGGAATTGCTTGGCTTCTTCAACAATTGCAGCCGCTTTGTCCGGGTCGTCCATATAGGCGACCATGTTGCCATCATAGCCCAGCTTAAGCATGATGATCGACATCATATCCTGAATGATATAGGCGTTTTTCTGTTTGTACTTCTCTGAGAAAAGCACGTCCCAGCTCTTGGCTTCCTCTGCATCGACAAGATCGGTGTTGTAAGCCAGAACTTCCATTCCCGACAGGATGGGAGCACCCCATTTGTTGCCATTGATGGTCGACCAGTCGCTTTCCGAAAATGTCGGGTTGATGTTGCCCCAGTTCTTCAGGCGATCAGTATCCAATGGTGCCAGAAGTTTGTTTTCAATGAACTGCAAAAAGCGGTGTCCCGCGACGGTCATGATGTCCACTGTGGGGTTGGGCGCTTCAGCCGCAAGCAAGTTGAACTGCTTGCCCTGATCATCGACCAGACGGACATTCACCTTGATGCCGGTTTCGCTCTCGAACTGTTCCTTGAAGGCAGTCGGGACGAAATCATTATAGGTCCAGATGTTCACTTCATCGCCCGCGGCATAGGCGCGGCGCAGATAGGCAGGGGTGGCCAGTGCGGCGCCGGTCAAGGCAGCAGTGCCCAAGAAGCGACGGCGGTTGAAAATTAGTTTGGTCATATTGTGTGTCTCCCAGTTAAGTCAGGTTGAGTCCGTATCATTCAGTCTTGGGACACCGGTTCAGGTGTCACCTGCAACAAGCCGGTACGGGCTGCCCGTTGCAGGTCGTTCAGATCAAAGCGGTTGAGCTCCAACGCATTTAAAATGTCGTTTTCATTGGCGAAGTCACGGCCATACATTGCGGAAAATAGATTTATTCCGGCCTCGTGCAGTGTGGCGGGTTGACCCACCAGTCTTCCCAGAACTGCCGTCAACTGCAGCCCGTAAGGCACATCCTCCGTCACGTAGCGGCTGTCAGCGCTCGCTGGACCGATGCCTCCGTTGCCCTGGGCGTGCATCGCCTGATTCATCTCTGAAATAGACGCGACAGGAACGTGAAAACTCAAATGGAAATGTTCGAAAATCGTTCTCACTTTCAAATCCAGTGCTTTGGCGATGGCAAGGCGCTCCAGGTCCAGTTGCTCAAGCAACCGCCCAATTTTGGGTGTCACGTTTTGACCTTGGCTCCAGACCTCGCCGTGCTCCATCCGGGTGATGTTGCCCAAGGCAATCCCCAGGTGGTTTTGCGGATTCAGATTGGACAGCGAAATCGCCAGCAGACCGTCGCGTTGCTGGAAGCAATCGCCGAAAAGCTGCTGGCAATACGCCAGACCATTCACGTCCGCAGCCGCGTCCTGCACGGTACATAAATCGATCAGGCTGCGCACAGTGTTGACCTTTACCGCCGTGCCGCTTTGCTTTCGTCCGGTAATTGCCGTTGTGCCCCAGGCGGTGACTGGCGCGCGGATATTGCGGGCTGCCAAAGCCTGTGTGAGGTAAACAGCGCCCAAGGAGGCGTGAGAGGAAATAATAATGTGTTGTCCATTGCGCACATGCGGGGCCAGCGCGTCCATAACCGCTTTATGGCCATATGCAGGAAGCGCAACGATCAAAGCGTCGTTGTCCTCCGCCAGTTGTTTTGCGGATTGCGCAATCCGCACCCTGAATTCTGTTTTGATTGCGCCATCAGCACAAAGTGGCGCAGATGCCAGCGCTGCAGTGCCGGCTCCGGAGGGAGACCAGAGCATCGGCACATGTCCTTGCTGGTGCAAAAGCGCCGCCGTGCCAAATGCAATTGATCCGGCACCTGCTATGCCTATACGTTTGCCGTCACTCATGAAGTGCCTTTCTGCCGCACGGGATCGCCAAGAACATGCATCAACCGGTTAGCCCAGCCAAAAAGCGCTGACGACAGAATCAGATCAAGAATTTCGTCGTTCGACAGACCCGCTTTTCGCAAGGCGTCCATGTCTTCGGGACCGGCGGTCGGCGGAGCTTCGGCGGATTTTCGGGAAAACTCAAAAATCGCACGATCTCTGGGGCTCAATTCGGCCTTGTCGCCATAGGCAAAAAGCTGGTCGGTCACTGCCGTATCCTTTTGCAACTTTGCATGCCGATCCGCATGCACAGCTGCACAATATATACACCGATTTACCAGCGACGCGCCCAGTGCACCGAGTTCGCGCTCAGCGCGCGACATCCCGCCAGGGTCATACATGATGGCGTTGAACAGAGGTGTTCTGACAGTCAGGCTCTCAACGTCATGTGCCAGTGTCAGCACATATTCTGAAACCTTCGTGTTGGAAGGCGTGACCTGAAGAGCATCGAGTTGCGCCTGCGTCGCCTCTTCCAGTTTGACCGGCTCAACGCGGGGCTGCCAATGCGGCACATTGCGGGTAAATTTGTGTATGATCTGGCTCATCCAGCGCTGCTTTGCATAAGTCGCAGTCCGGCAATGACCCGAAGCTGATAGGCCAGAAACGCAACAAGTTCGCAAAGACGCACAATGTCTGCATCCGACATCCCGGCAGCCTGCAACTGGACAACATCATCAGCGACAATGTCGCGGGTTCGATTTGCGACTTTGTCGACGAACGCCAACACTGTTTCCAGTTGATGTGCCTTTCCTGTCTCTGCAGGGTCGGCCAGGTTGGCTCTGTCACCTGCACCCGAAAGATAATGCTCGGCCAGAATGTCATCTGCAGCCAATCGGGCCACACGTGCGGCCAGTGCAGCACGCAGATCGTGTTCGAAAGCCCCAAAGTCCTTTGGTCGCAACACTGCGTCCTCGGCGGCCTGAGACAGCTGGATGATATTTGCGCGTCGCATCGCTGCTTTTGCAACTTCCCCATCCGGACGAAGACCAGCCTTGCTTAGAATAGTTGTATCAGTGGGGTTCATGCGACCTTGCCCTCCTTAGTCCGTGCGGTTGTCTCCAGATCGGTCGCCTCCCATTCATCACCCAATAATTCTGGGGTGTCATAGTCCTGCATGCCCTGCCAGTGGGTCTGCACATCCTCAGCGTAGAGGGTGGCGGCAACGGAGCGCGCCAACCATGCAGCGCCCTGACTGATACCGGGGATGTCACCACTTACCTTGCCCAGACTTGCTGACGCTCCGTAATTGAAACAATAGACATTGTTCAGCCAGGGGGCCGCACCGGGTCGCCGCTCCTGGAAGGTGAAATCCGTGTTGAGATATGGAAAACGCCCCAGATCGGCGGATTCTTCTCCTTCCGGCGGCGTATAGACATCTTTCCACAGAAGGATTTCGCCAGCGACATCTCCAAACTCGGTCCGCGCCATGGGGTCGATGACAAAGCCGGTTCCAAGGATCACAAAATCAGCCTCATAAGTCGTGCCATCTGCAAAATGAATGATGGCACCATCACCGGACTTTTCAATGCGGGTGGTGGCCTTTCCAAAATGAAAATAGGCATTCGCATGACGGCTGACACGCAGCGTCGAACCGCGCGGTGACGGCGTTTGTGTGGAAAAACTATATTGCATGAATCGCCAGCGCCACTCATCAGGCAGATCCGCAAAGCCTGCGGTGAATCCATAGCTGCCAATGCCCATCATTTTATTGACCCTGGGCATGTCCTTGCGGCGGATCAGGTGACGCACTTCCGCGGCTCCATGTTCCAGGGCTTCTGCCGAATTATCGACCGCGGAGGCGCCAACGCCAATGACTGCCACCCGCTTGTCCCGCAGCGCCGGGAAGTCAATTTCGTCGACGCTGTGTGCCCAAAGATGGCGCGGCAAATCTTCGATGAATTTCGGAATATTCGGACCGCCTGTGCCGTCACGCCCTGTCGCAAATACCAGTTTTCGGGTCAGGATCGTACCCGTTTGCGCGCCGGAAACAGTGAGACGCAACATATCGCCTTCTGGTTCGACATGGTCGACCGAGATGCCATTTTCCACGGGAATATCAAGCACATCACGATACCAGCACAGATAGTCCATCCACATGGGGCGCGGAATCCTGTCGAGTTTCTGCCAGGCCTCTGTCCCGAATTGGGCGCGATGCCAGGCCTGAAATGTCAATGCTCCATGGCCGAATGCAGGGCCAGTCAGCACTTTTGGGGAGCGAAGCGTTTCCATCCGCGCATAGCTGAGCCACGGGCCTTCAAGGCCTTTCGCCGCGCGGTCCAGTACGCGGATGTTCTTTATACCCCCGGTGGAAAGTGCCAGCCACGCAACCAGGCCGCACATGCCGCCTCCAATGATGACGACATCACTCACGCCGTCCTGCTGTGGCACCCAGCTGGTCCCCGAATAGCATAGAAATGCCAGATCTTCCCTGATCCGCTCTTCAAGAGCAGGCAGGCCACTTCCATCAATCGGCGAAAGGTCCTTATCTTGCATTCAAACCGTCCTGCAGAATATCTGGGAAAGGTTCAGCATCAGGCAGCCCCCTCGCCCCAGCTCGAGTGTAAATCGTCAATGCGAAATGCATGGACGTGCTGGTGCTGCGCGCCAAAGGTGGGCACGCTCGTCAAGTGTGGGTGATTGGTCGGCAGATCCGGATGGGCATGTGGTCGTTCCTGCGGATCATTTGCGGGCCAGACGACAAGCGCAGCGATCGCAACTGCAGCACACAATATCGACAATATGAGAAGAGCAAGTTCCAGAGATGTATAGCCAGCCAGCCACCCTGCCAACGGATAGGCAAACATCCATCCGGCATGGCTCAACGAAAACTGCGCTGCAAATACCGCTGGCCGATCTCGCGAGGTGGCGGATCTGGCTATCACCAGCCCTCCAGGGGTCAATGTCAAAGACGAAGCAATACCGAATACCAGCCAGATCAGACCCAATGCCGGAAGGCTTGAAGGCGGTGATAGCGCAAAAGCGGCACCGGCAACCGCAAACCCGAATGTTCCTATGAACATTGTCGTGCGCTCACTGCTCTTGCGCAGCATTCCTGGAACAATGACGGCGCCCAGAACAGCGCCTGCTCCGTAGCACGCCATGAGAATTGGGAAAAACCTATCCGCATCGCCGAGGCGGGCTCCGGCATAGACGACGGAATTAACCAACACCCAGGCCATTGCTAGCGACAGTGCAAATTTCAGAAGGACCAGTCCGCGCAACCTTGGTGTATGCCAATGAACCCAAAGTCCGTATCCTGTGCGTTTCAGTAACGTTCCTCCGCGGCCGGTGAAAATGCCTTGGGGCAGACGCGCCCAGAGCAGCGCCAGAACCGACCCCGAAAAGGCCAGTGCAGCTGCGTAGAACAGCGCTTCACCGATGACCACATTCAGCAGCGTTGCAGCAATGACCGGACTTAGAATTGCCTCCAGCGTATAGGCTATGCGTGACCATGACAGCGCCAGAGTATAGTCGTTTTCATCGGGCAGCACATCAGGGACCACCGACTGAAACAGCGGCGTAAAACCGGACGACAATGCAAAAAATGCAAAGGCCAGCGCCACAATTTGCCAGCCCTCGGTGGCAAAGGCCATCGGCAACAGCAACAGCATCCTGCCGAAATCGAGCGAGACCATCACCCGTTTTCGGGATATTCCAGCTGACAAGGTCTCTGCCAGCGGTGCCAGAAACACATAGGCCACCATTTTCAATGCCAGTACGAGCCCAAGCACCTGGCCGCCTGCCGCTGTGCCGCCGATCCGAAAAGCCAGCAAAGACAGCGCAACTGTCAGCAACCCGACGCCCACCAACGAGCAAATCTGCGCCGCAAACAGAAGGCGAAACGTCTTATTTGCGAACGGGCCGGTCAAACCGAGCGCCCACAATTGCCAGTCGATGTCGACCGGACGTGAGACATCGCTGCTGTCAGAAATTGACAAGGTGAATGGTGGTCCGGGGTCACAGTCGAGCGCTCCAATACACAATCGGTGATGCCAGTTTTAAACCCAAAATTACACGGCGACCAATTTGATATTGCAATGTTTTCTGCACGCGAAACATGTTTGGCTTTTTGCACAGGCAGGAACGCTGCGCACAGCGGATCTGTCTGGCTGGCCTGATGCGTCCGCTGTTGAGTGCCACTTGCGTTCTTGAACGGCACTGTCCTTACCCCCTACTAATAGTCACTTGGTCAGCTATACGTTTTACGTATAGTATCGCCTCCAGAATAACTCATTGTAATTTTGGGTTCGCAAATATGTCAATAAGGAATACTGAACGTCCGGATATACGGACCCTGGAAGCCTTCACCGCCGTTGTGAGTTGTGGCTCGATGACCGGCGCAGCACAGATGCTGCACATCAGCCAGCCAGCGGTCACGCGCATGATCCGGGATCTGGAGAAACGGGTTGGCTTCGATCTGTTTGAACGCAACGGACCCAAGATATCACCGACAGATAAGGGAATGCAATTTTTCGAGGAATCCAGACGTGTGATTGCCAATCTCGCGCATCTGACCAATCGCGCTCATGCCATACGGGATGGCAGGATCGCAGCGATCGACATTGTCGCCACACCGACCATGTCCGCAGGGCTGGTGGCCTCCATCCTGTCCCGGATCAAGACCATTTTGCCCGATTTCGTCCATGTCGAAACGACCACCGCCGAACGGGTTGTTCATGCGCTGCGGCAGCGAACTGCTGATCTTGGTATGTCCGCTTTTCCGCTGGACCATGATCGTTTGGAGTGTCTGGAGCGTTTTCAATCAACTTTGGTCGCTCTCGTTCAAAAGGGAGGCCCCCATGACATCCAGGAACCGCTGTCATTGACAGTTTTTGCCAAAGAGCGGCTGGCAACGGTTGGCAACAGTTACCGCATCCGACATGCCATAGACCGGTCCCTGGATGATCACGGCGTGAAACCCGCCTGCGAGTTCGTCACCAACTCTTCCATCAACGCGGCAATGGCCGCGCGTGCCGGATTGGGAATAGCGATCTGTGATCCGGTGACGGCCTATGGCGTGCCGATTTCAGGCGTTTCCATCCGCCCCATCGCCAAGCCGATTTCCTACAGCTGGGGACTATTCGCTGCCGATGCGAAGGTTATGGGTGATCAGCTGAATTTGGTGACCGAGGCTTTCGCCATAGAAAGTAAGGAGATTATTCGCAAAGTTGGGTTGCTGCCCGATGGACAGGTTCTTAGTGTCTGACCGGATACTAAGTTGGGTGATTTCAGCAAATTGTAAGCGACACAGTGATTGCCACAGCGCTTTCGTGAAAAACTGCAGGCGGAAAGATTTTCCGCCCACAGCCATTGGTTTGCGACATTATTGAGTGTTCTGAACCTGCTCAAGCACCTCTGCACCAAATTTGGCGATGAAATCTTCATAGACAGGGCCCATCCGATCACGGAATGCCGCGACGTCAACTTCGTTGATCTTCATACCTTTAGCTTTCAGTTCTTCGAGAGCTGATGCCCCGGCTTCCGTGCTCAACTGGATTTCGTAATCCTGCAACGCGGCTGCTTCTTCGGTCAGAACGGCTTGTTGCTCGGAAGACAGTTGGTTCCAGGCCTTCAAGCTGATGGCGACCACCCCAGGCGGACGAAAGTGCTTCGTCAGGGAATAGTACCCACTGACTTCGTAGAATTTGTCGTTCAGGACGTTGCCGGCTGCGTTTTCGCCACCATCCAGAACGCCTTGCTCCAGCGCGGTATAGAGTTCGCTGTAGGACATTGGCGTCGCCGAACCGCCCATGGCGTTCACCGTGTTCACCATCAGCGGGCTTTCCATAACGCGGATCTTCAGACCGTTCATATCCTCAGGCGTGACAATGGGACGAACCTTGTTGAACACGTTTCGATAGCCATTGTCGAACCATGCCAAGACCTTGATACCCCGAGCTTCGAGCAATTTGCCGAAGTTTTCGCCAACCGGACCGGAGACCACATTCTTGAACTGATTTGTATCCCGGAACAGGTAGGGCAAGCTGAACAGGTCAAACTCGGGGATGAACCCGCTTATCGGTGCAGTCGATACCTGAGCCATCTGGATACTTCCCAGCATCATACCTTCGATGTAGTCCCGTTCGCCTCCGAGTTGACCACCGTCGAGAACCTGGATGGTCAAACCTACATCGCGAGCGGCAATGCGGTCGGCAAACCAACGCAGCGATACGTTGTGGATGTGGGACGGACCAGTGACTGATGCCACACGCAGCGTCACATCTTCGGCGGCACGCGCCGGTTGCGCCAAGCCACCTAGCAGCAAGGCTAAAGCCCCACTGAAACCTGCAAGCAGAGATCTTCGATTTAGCATTGTATTCCTCCTTTTAGAAAGTATTGACTTCTCCGAATTTGCCTCTCACCTGGGCGAGAGAGCTTCGCCCCTTTTGGGGTCGAATTCTTGATGTTGCGTGTCAATCAACGCTGCACTGCAAAATCATCTGGCTGTTCCAGGACCAGCTTGTTCAACGGTCGAACACCATCCTCGGTAACGGCAACAACAACTTCGATGCGGTACCCGCCGCCTGGCAGATCATGAAGATCAAGTTTGACCGCAAGTGTCATGCCGGCCTCCAGCTCGAAATCGCTGTCCGAGCTCAAGTTCGGCAACTCTACCACGTCGAGGCCAACCGCATGCCCGACCCCACGCAAACCCTTTGCATAAGGAGTGAAGTTTTTTGCGAAGCCGTGCGGCTCCAGCTCTTCCAGCAGAGTGTCGAAAATTGAGCGAGCTGTGATGCCCGGGCGAATCGTCGGAATGACCTTTTTCAAGGCACGGTGACCAACAACCAAAGCACGTTCCTGTTCAGGATCGGCACCTGGCATCAAAATGGTGATGCCGCCATCATTGCAGTAATTGCCGATCGCCGGATTAAAATCCAACATGACATATTCGCCTGGTTGGATTTTGCGATCGGTTGCGCGCCAGGCTGGGTAATTGGTGTTGGGTCCTGACATGACCACAGTGGCAGAGCCGATGTCGGCGTTCATCTGACGGGCTATGTTTTCGGCAAGCCCTGCAACCTGGATCTCGGTCATACCGACTTTGACCAGTTTCGCCGCTTCTTTCAGGACCACATCATTAATGTCGGCCGCGCGCTCCATCAGATCAATTTCCGCCGCAGACTTGATCTTGCGCAGGTCAAGCATGACATCATCGCGCGACTCAAAAGTTGCGTCCGGGACGGCATCACCAATCTGCTCGTAAATTTCCACTGGAAGGATGTTCTTACCGATAAGCCCGATCCTGCTTTTACGTCCGACGATTGAGGCAAAAATTTCTGGCAAATCAGTGTAGGGGCGGTGGATGCCCCGGACATCCTCAATCCAGCACATATCCCTGGCCGCATAGGCGTTTAAACGACCCAGCAGCACTACCGGTTGCAGATCGCCAATCAGAATGACTAACTGAGGGGATTCCTCGATCACGTTAATCGGCTTGTAATTTGTGACGTAGGACGCGTGGCCGGTACGATATTCATCTGAATAGATGACAAGTGCATCAAAACCCTCAGACTTCATCCGCTGCCTCAGGTTTTCCGTCCTCTGTTTGAGTTCTTCAAGCGAGATTTCCAATTTCATTTTCCTTTTGCGAATGTTGTTTTAGCGGCTGAAGAAATTGGGGACAGCCGTGACCAGTTGCGGGAACACTGCAACCGCCAGCAGAACTGCGATCAGGACCGCACAGAACGGAACCAATCCGCGGAAAGCCTGGGAGATGCTTATCCCTGCGATTGCGCAGCAAATGTAAGTCAGGATACCAACCGGAGGTGTGACTGACCCGATGACAACAGCCATGACCAGGATGACACCGAAGTATACTGGATCAACACCCAGACCCTGAATCACCGGCAGTAAAACAGGAGTGAAGATAATCAGGATCGGAATACCTTCAATGAAGAGACCGAGGATCAGGATAAAACCAAGGATGAGCAGAACTGCGATTTTTGGATTGCTCGATACCCCTCCGAGGACATCCAGGACCGCTACCCCAAATCCGGCCCAGGCAAGAAGCCACGCAAAGGAGGACGCCGTTGCGATCAAGAACATGGCCGCCGCCGAGGTTACCGCTGCATCGACCAATAGCTCTCCGACCAGTTTGAATGTCAGGGTCCGGTAAACGAATGTCCCGACGAGAGTTGCATAGGCGACCGCAACCACCCCGGCCTCTGTGGCGGTAAAGACACCCGAGAAAATGCCGCCGAGGATGATCACCGGCATTGCAAGCGCCCATAGCGCGTCCAGAAATGAGGGTAGAACGGGCGGCAGTTCAGCGCGTGGAGGGGCCGGATAGTTGCGCTTTTTTGCGATGTAATAGGCCATGCCCATCAAACCGATCGCAACCATAACTCCGGGAACGAAGCCACCCATGAAGAGTTGAGCAATCGACACGTTCGCGATCGAGCCATAGATCACCATCAAGATACTAGGCGGGATAATCGGCCCCATGGCGCTGGCTGAAGCGTTGACCGCGACCGCATAATCCGCATCAAAACCATTTTTCTTCATCGCCGGGATCATCATTGAACCCAACGCCGAAGCGTCGGCCGTCGCAGAACCAGAAATTCCAGAAAAGAACATGTTTGACACGATTGTCACATGTGCCAGCCCACCGCGAATATGGCCCACCAGTGACCTGGAGAAGTTTACAATCCGCTCAGTGATCCCACAGGCATTCATCAGTTCTCCGGCGATAATGAAGAACGGGATCGCCAAAAGGGTGAATGAATCCACACCGACAAATGCTCGTGTGACGAGACTATTGAGTGGAAGCGTGTCGTCAAGAATCAACGTCAAAGCCGAAGCGATGCCGAGTGCAAAGGCAATCGGGGTGTTGATGGCCAGGAGTACAAAGAAGGTAGTGAAAAGAATTGTGAGCATTGCGAATACCCTAATTCTCTTTTTCCGCGCGACCGCGAAGGGTTTCCAACACACGGCTGATACTGATCAGACCGATCAAAACCATTGAGATCGGTATGGCCAGGTAGATCCATGCCATCTGAACACCCAAAGCCGGTGAGCGTTGCAGAAGGTTCATGCTGATGACAGGAAAGCTTGCGTAGATAACCGCCGCTGCAAAGATCGCTATCAGCACGCTTGTGAGCACATCCAAGCCGATTTGAAATCTTGGCGGCAAGAGATTGACAAACAAGTCAACGCCAAGGTGAAAACCCCTTTCGAGCCCGATCGCGGCGCCCAGAAAAACGATCCACACAAAACAATAGCGAGCCAATTCTTCCGACCATGGCAATGGAGCGGCCAGTACGTATCGAAAGACAACCTGAGCCAGCGTGACCAGGACCATCACAACCGAAATCACGATGATAGAGTGCCGCGCGACCGCGAGCAGCAACGACAAGACCATCGAATGCTGTCTTTCACTTTCCTCAGCCACTGCCACTCCTCCCAAAGCGCTAAGATATGAAATCGATTTCATCAAATTTATAATGATGAGTCAAGAATTTTTTAACTGATCCAATAAATACCTGTTATAATGAGATAATATGCAAATGAGGTTGACGGGAAATGGCACATGAAAAGAGAAATCGATTGCAAAACCCAGAGTCGCGCGTTCGTGTAACTGACGTTGCAAGGGTAGCTTGCTGTGCACCCGCGACAGTGTCTCGGGCGATCAACAACCCCGACGCGGTATCGCCCGAAAAGCGCTCCAGAATCGAAAAGGCCATGCTTGAACTTGGATATGTGCGAAACTACGCGGCACGCGCATTGCGGTCGCAGCGATCGCACATGGTTGGCGTGCTGATTCCCACATTGGATTACGCGCTTTATGCCAGTCTGGTCGGCGCTGCCAATAACCGCTTATCGGCCGCCGGCATCTCGACGCTGATTGCGACATTCGATTATGATCTGGATGCCGAACTGAGGGAAGCGAGACTTCTTCTGGAACAGGGTGCCGAGGCCCTAGTCCTGATCGGCGAACACCACAGGCCAAAGCTGTATAGCCTGCTGGAACAGTTCGACGTTCCTTTCGTGAATACCTATGCATTCAACCCGGATAGCACCTATCCGACAGTCGGTTTTGATAATTCGGTTGCGGCAGCGAAGATCATTCGACATCTCGTTCACTTGGGCCACAAGAATATTTGCGTAATATCTGGCAACACCACAGACAATGACCGTACCACAGAACGGCTGAAGGGTGTCAGGACGGAACTTCTGAAAAACGGTATTGAACTCAGCAATTCGATGGTCGTGGAGCGGTCATATTCCATTTCGAACGGACGTTTGGCCTGCGCGGCACTTTTATCACGCAATCAACCGCAACCCACAGCCATTGTATGCGGAAACGACGTTCTCGCACTTGGTGCCCTAATCGAGTGCACAGCGAGAGGCCTTAAGGTTCCCGAAGATATTTCTATCGTCGGTTTTGACAATCTTGAGCTTTCCCAACATTGCAACCCACCCCTTACGACAATTGACGTTCCCGCTGAGGAAATGGGTCACAACGCGGCTGGCTATCTTCTGGACAAACTTAATGGCAAAGAGGTGTCACAACACACTTCAGTCGAAGTGCAACTCATACTCAGAAATTCGTCAGCACCCCCGAAAGCCCACGACGCCGCTTCAGACCCTAGCATCGGTTGATCTGTTCCAGACTCCCACGGTTCCTTGCACCAGCACCAGTCCGAATTCAAAAAATGGCCGAGACCCGGTTCCGGAGGGTTTAAATGCAGAACGTTCGAAACATTGCCAAAATTTGTTTGTCGCTGCCGTAGACCGGCTGATCAGCGCCCGCGCAAAACACTGTTTTCATGTCTGAAAAAATGGTGCCGCAGGGGAGGATTGAACTCCCGACCTCGTCATTACCAATGACGCGCTCTACCACTGAGCTACTGCGGCGCTGCCGGTGCGGCATGTATCGATGATCGGGCTCATCTGACATATCCCACGCCATGGTGCAAGATGGTTTGGATTGAAAAGCGCATATTATAAAGCTATCTGCAGTGCACAGCCGGAAAATGCGGAGGGAACATGGCCAGCGGGAAACCCGGCAAGGACAGCAAACAGGACCGCCTGTCTGCGCTGTTGCGCGGCAATCTGCAGAAACGCAAGGCGCAGATGCGGGCGCGGCGCAATGCCGATGAACTGGCGCGTGACGGCATTCCGGAGGATATTTCGGAGCGGCGCACAGAAAAGCCGCAAAAAGATGGGTAATGCAGGTGTTTCCCCGCTCTTTGTGTCCTCCCGGACCTTGATGCAATCATGAATCCCGTTAAAAAGAGCGCCAACCAAACAAGCGAAAGAACATAATGGACAAGATCCGTATTCGGGGTGGTAACCGGCTGAATGGCACCATCCAGATTTCCGGCGCGAAAAACGCCGCTTTGCCGCTGATGATTGCCAGCCTGCTGACCGATCAGACCTTGCGGCTTTTGAATGTGCCGCGCCTGGCCGATGTCGCGCTGCTGCAGAGTATTCTGGTCAATCACGGCGTCGATTGCACCATCAAGGGCAAACGTCCGGGCGAGCCGGATATGGCCGGGCAGACGCTTGATTTGTGCGCAGAGCAGATTGTCGATACCACCTCGCCATATGAGCTGGTGTCGAAGATGCGGGCCAGTTTCTGGGTGATCGGTCCGCTTCTGGCGCGCATGCATGAAGCCCGTGTCTCGCTGCCGGGTGGCTGTGCCATCGGAACGCGTCCGGTGGATTTCTTCCTCGACGGCTTGCGCGCTCTGGGTGCCGAGATTGAACTGGACGGCGGCTACGTCGTCGCCAAGGCGCCGAACGGGCTGGTTGGCGGAACAGTGCGGTTTCCAAAAGCCTCCGTCGGGGCAACCCATGTGACGATGATGGCCGCAACACTGGCAAAAGGCACGACGCGGATTGAAAATGCCGCTCGGGAGCCGGAAGTGGTTGATCTTGCAGACTGCCTGATTGCGATGGGCGCAGATATTTCCGGCGCCGGTACCGACACGATCACCATTGAAGGCGTCGAAAAGCTGCATGGTGCGACCCATTCGGTGCTGCCGGACCGCATTGAAACCGGCACCTATGCCATGGCCGTCGCGATGACCGGGGGCGACGTGCATCTGGATGGCGCGCGGATGGATCTGCTGGAAGCCGCACTTGACGCCATCAAGGCATCGGGCACCACGATTGAGCCGACCAATTCGGGCATCCGGGTCATGCGCAATGGCGGGCCCATCAAGGCCGTCAGTGTGACAACCGAACCCTATCCCGGCTTTCCCACCGATCTGCAGGCCCAGTTCATGGCACTGATGACACGGGCGGACGGCAATTCGGATATTGTCGAGACGATCTTTGAAAACCGCTTCATGCATGTTCAGGAACTGGCCCGGCTGGGCGCGAACATCCATCTCGACGGTCAGAAGGCGGTTGTCGAAGGGGTCGATCATCTGACCGGTGCCCAGGTGATGGCGACCGATCTGCGCGCTTCGGTATCGCTGGTGATCGGTGGTCTGGCCGCCGAGGGGGTGACCTTCGTCAACCGGGTCTATCATCTGGATCGCGGATTTGAGCGGCTGGAAGAAAAGCTGCGCAATTGCGGCGCAGAAATTGAACGTATTTCGGTCTGACGCAGGAATTCTGCTCAGACTAACCAGGTTGAAGGGGACAGCATGTCCGCACTGAAAATGATGGCAATGGATGAAGAGGACCTGACGGTCCTGTCGGCCTATTGCCAGGACGCTGTGTTCAAAGCTGCTGATGTCACCTGGCTTGCCGCAGAAAAACGGGTTCTGATTTCGCTCAACCGGTTCGCCTGGGAACAGGCGAGCCAGCGCTCTGGCGTGATGGGGCTGCTGCGCCGTAAAACCTATGAACGCCACAACGCGGTGCTGCATTTCGAGCAGGTCACCCGGATGCAGACCAAGGGCCTTGATCAGGCCGATCCCAACACGGTGTTTGACCTGCTGTCGATTGAATTTCTGGCGGACGCTGATGGGGTTTGCGGACAGATCGAACTGCTGCTCGCCGAGGGCCATTCCATCCGGCTGGATGTGGAATGTGTTGAAGTGCGCCTTGCCGATCTGGACGCGGCATGGGAAACAAGAAACCGGCCCCGGCATCCGATCAGCTGAGGGGCACAGCCGTTTCGTGTTGTAAGGAACTTCGCCTTGGTTTACCGCCTGTCCCAGTCCGATCGGAATTTCTCATCCGAATTCAAGACCTTGCTGGCTGCAAAGCGGGAGGTTTCAGAGGATGTCGATGCCGCTGTGCGCGCCATTGTCAAAGATGTCCGGCTGCGCGGCGATGACGCTGTGCTGGAACTGACGGAAAAATTCGATCGTCTTGTGCTGACGCCAGGCACGCTGCAGATATCAGCGGACGAGATTCAACAGGCCGTGGACGGTGTCGATGCCGATACGCTGGCGGCTCTGACACTTGCCCATGACCGCATCACCTCGCATCATCAAAAACAGCTGCCTGAAGATCAGCGCTATCACGATGCGCTGGGCGTTGAACTGGGCTATCGCTGGTCGGCCATCTCCGCTGTCGGCCTCTATGTGCCGGGCGGCACGGCCAATTACCCAAGTTCGGTTCTGATGAATGCGGTGCCGGCGCGCGTGGCAGGCGTTGAGCGTATTGCCATGGTGGTGCCAACCCCCGATGGCGTGCTCAATCCTCTGGTGCTGGTGGCAGCACGGCTTGCCGGTGTCACGGAAATTTACCGCATTGGCGGTGCGCAGGCCGTTGCAGCGCTGGCGTTCGGCACCGCGACCATCGCTCCGGTTGCCAAAATTGTCGGACCCGGCAATGCCTATGTGGCCGCTGCCAAGCGCCAGGTCTTCGGCACCGTCGGCATCGACATGATCGCCGGACCTTCGGAGATTCTGGTGGTCGCCGACAAGACCGCCAATGCCGATTGGGTGGCAGCTGATCTGCTGGCCCAAGCAGAACATGATACAGCCGCGCAATCCATTCTCATCACTGACAGCGAAGAGCTGGCAATTGCTGTGGAACGAGCGGTGGAAGCGCAGTTGAAATCCCTGCCCCGCGTTGCAATTGCCGGGCCCAGCTGGCGTGATTTCGGGGCCATTATCCGCGTTGCCGATGTGATGCAGGCTGCAGATCTGATTGATGCGATTGCCGCGGAGCATTTGGAATTATGCGTCGCCGATCCCGATGCGCTTCTCGACCTTGTCAGCCACGCCGGCGCGGTGTTTTTAGGCCATCACACGCCGGAAGCCATTGGCGATTATGTCGGTGGTTCAAATCATGTCCTGCCGACCGCACGCTCGGCCCGGTTTTCGTCGGGGCTGTCAGTTTTGGACTTCATGAAGCGCACGTCAATTCTGCGCTGCACGGCTGATAGTCTGCGGACGCTCGGCCCGGCTGCGATCATGCTGGCGGATGTGGAAGGGCTTGATGCGCATGGACGCTCAATTGCCATCCGGCTGAACCTGTAGCGCAAGGGACGGAGCAATGGCTGAAACTCATCCTGATACAGAGGCCAGTTCGGATACCGGCTCTGGCACCAATTCTGGCAATAGTTCTGGGAGGCCGGACGGCTCCACTGAACGGCTTTGCGCAATTGTCCTGGATGAACGCACCATCGGCCGCGCTTCCAACGAGATCGAACATGAGCGCGCCATTGCGATTTATGATCTGGTAGAAGAAAATTGTTTCCAGCCGCTGCAGCAGTCAGACAATGAGTCAGCTGATTTTCACGGACCTTACCGGCTGAATCTTTCGCTTCAGGAAGCCCGGCTGGTGTTTGAGGTGCTGTTCGAAAGCAGCGCGCCGCTCGCCACCCATATCCTGTCACTGACGCCGTTTCGCAAAATCGTCAAGGATTACTACATGGTCTGCGACAGCTATTATGCAGCGATCAAAACGGCAACGCCAAGTCAGATCGAGGCGATTGATATGGGCCGGCGCGGATTGCACAATGAAGGATCTCAATTGCTGCAGGACCGGCTGGCTGGAAAGATAGAAATGGATTTTGACACAGCCCGGCGCCTGTTTACGCTTGTCTGTGTTCTGCACTGGAAAGGCTGATCGTCGCGTGTTTACTCCAAACCATGAAACGATCTAGGCGTTGATTGACAACGCGCCGACCGGCGAACCTTCCAGTTCCGACAAATCCGTCGATGTGCGCCCCGGCGCAGTGCTGTTTGCATGCCGCATCAATGTGATTCGCTCGCCGATTGCTGCGGCCCTGACCCGGCAGCTGTTCCCAAACCAGATCTACACCCGTTCAGCGGGCGTGCGGCCGGGGGATCCCGACCCATTCGTGCGCAACGTGATGGATGAAATCGGCGTCGATATCAGCCGCCACGTTCCACGCTCCTTTGAAGAACTTGAAGACACCAATTTCGACCTGATTATCACCCTGGCACCGGAAGCGCATCACAAGGCGCTTGAACTGACGCGAACCCATGCAATCGATGTGGAATACTGGCCGACACTTGATCCTTCGCTGGCAACCGGCTCGCGATCGCAGATCCTTGATGCCTATCGCGGGCTGCGCGATGAACTGACACTGCGAATCAAGAAGCGGTTTGCCTGGCAACCGCGCAGTGGAGACTGAGCAGCGATCAGAGGGCGCAATCAGGGCTCGACCGGAGTTGCCGGGGGCAATGCCATGCCCCTGCCCTTCATGACAGCCCGCAGCCGGTCCGGAAAATCCGTGATGAGACCATCAACACCTGTATCGATTAACGTCTCCATCATGGCCGTATCATTGACGGTCCAGGGAATCACTTTCAGGCCCAGCGCCTGTGCCTGTTTGACCAGCGCGGGGCTGACATCGCCGAAAAACGGCGACCAGACATCGCCTCCGGTGGCCTTGACCATCTGCGGCAGATTGCCGCTGTAATCATCAAGGTTAAATCCCGCTGTCCACTTCGAGGCTGTGCCGGCTGTGGATTGTACATTGTTGAGCCAGTCCTGCTGTGCCGTCAGATAGACTGTTTCCAGATCAGGCGCTTTCGCCTGAACCGCCTGCAAGGTGCGCCAGTCGAAAGATTGGATACTGACACGGTTCTCAAATCCGCGTGCTTTGACGATGGCCAGAACCAGAGTGGCAAATGTTTCAGCATCCACCGTGTCCTGCGGTTCCAGCGGATTGATCTTGGTTTCGATGTTGAAGCGAACAGAGGTGTTGCCGGAGCGTTCGACCAGATCAAACACCTGTTCCAGCGAGGGAAGCGATGTGCCATCAACCGCCTGCTGCTCGGGAAAACGCGAGGCGGCGCGCGATCCGGGCCGGATCCGCCCGACATCAAATGTTTGAAGCGCCTCATAGTTGAGACTGTTGATCAGAAGCTGTTCTGCAATCCACGCACCATCTGCACCGCGCGTCAGATCCGGGTCCAGCGCCGGATTATGTGACACCACAACACGGTTATCCGCGGTCACGGACAGATCAAGCTCAAGGGTGGATACGCCGATGGACAGTGCCTTTGCGAATGCCGGCAGCGTATTTTCCGGCATTAGCCCACGGGCACCGCGATGGCCCTGCAATTCAAAGGCAGATGCCCCGGACACGTACAGCAAAGTGCAGAAGCAGAAAGTTGCAAGGCGAAACAGCATTTCAAAAAATCTCCATATCAAGCCGTTCAATCCAGACACGAAGTGGCGCTTTCGGCAAGCGAAAACCCGGTGCGGCAGGACTTTGTCAGGACAAATAGATGGGGAGATTTTTGTTAGCCGCCTCAGAGGGTTTGCATAAAATACAAAAACAGGAATACACTTCCCTCAGCAGGCAAATTCAAACAACAGTCTGTCGTAAGGATGTCATGTCAGTGTCACGGAACCATGATCTCAAGGGGCCGTACGCTTGCATCACTCAAAAAGGGAGAGAATTATGAACTTGAAATCTATGCTGATTGCCGGTGTTTTCGGCGCATCAACACTGATGTCCGGAGCGGCGTGGTCCGCGTCCACAACTGACATTCAATGGTGGCATGCCATGGGCGGACGCCTGGGCGAAGTCGTCAACGAAATTGCTGAAAACTACAATGCCAGCCAAAGCGAGTATAATCTCATTCCCACCTATAAGGGTGGCTATGAGGATACGATGACAGCCGGCATCGCCGCTTTCCGTGCCAAGCAACAGCCGAACATCATCCAGATCTTTGATGCCGGCGCTGCCACAATCATCAACGCCAAGGGCGCAACCATTGCGGTTGAAGATCTGATGACGAAATATGGCAAAGGCTTCAATATCGAGGATTATATTACCGGGGTCCGCTATTTCTATGCGGATTCAGATGGAAAAATGATCGGTCTGCCGTTCAATTCCTCAACGCCGCTGCTGTATTACAACAAGGATGCCTTCGCCGAAGCCGGTATCGAAAATCCACCGGCCACATGGGAAGAATTCGAGGCGATGGCACCGAAGCTGAAAGAAGCCGGTTATATCGCCCTTGCCCAGAGCCACAGCCCGTGGATCATGGCGGAAAACTTTTCCAGCCGTCACAATATCCAGATGGCGACCGGCAATAATGGTTATGACACCACCGATGTGAAGCTGCTCTATAATAATGATCAGCTGAAAATGCACTGGACGAAGATGAAAGAGTGGCTTGATGCGGGCTATTACGGTTTCTACGGCCGCGCCTGGGGTGATAATCAGGACGCGTTCGTGCAGAAAAAAGTTGCCATGTGGCTCGGTTCGTCCGGTTCATTCGGCGGTCTGAAAAAATCCACTGATTTTGAGTTCGGCACGTCCTTCCTGCCCTATTGGAAGAGCATCATCGACGAACCCAAAGGCACATTTATCGGCGGAGCCGCATTGTTCGCAATGGCCGGCAAGACCGATGAAGAATATAAGGGCGTCGCTGATTTCTTCGCCTTTCTGACTCTGCCGGAAAACCAGGTGTTCTGGCATAAGGAAACCGGTTATGTGCCAATCACCACAGCGGCTTATGAGTTGGCCAAGAGTGAGGGCTATTACGATTCCACACCGGATGCTGAAATCGGCATTCTGCAGTTGAGCCAGCCCGGCGGCGAGTGGACCAAGGGCTACCGCCTTGGCTACTATGTGCAAATCCGTGACGTGATGTACAAGAACTTCGACAACATCTTCTCAGGCGATGCCACTGTTGACGAAGCCTTCGACGCCATGGAAGAAGAATCCAACGCGCTTCTTGAGCGTTTCAACGCCACATATAATTGAGCTGAATAAGGGTGGCGGGCGCCAGCCCGCCACCTGCCTGTCTGATCATGGGCAGGCATTATTTCCGGGGAGCTGTCAATGAAGCGCGTTCAGTTTGAACACAGTGCGATTCCGTATCTGTTCATCACGCCGCAAATCCTGATTATTTCTGTGTTTTTTCTCTGGCCTGCAGCTCAGGCCATCTATCAGTCGTTTCTGCTGGAAGACGCCTTTGGCCTGTCGAGCCAATTCGTCTGGTTCAAGAATTACAAAGATACGATCCTCAGCGGCTCGTGGCTTCAAGCGGCCGGGTTTACCGTGGTATTTTCCGCACTGGTCACGTTCCTCTCGCTTGCCATCGCGCTGCTGCTTGCCGTGAAGGCCAATGAGGTCATTCGCGGCGCCCGCACTTACAAGACAACCTTGATGTGGGCCTATGCCATTGCTCCGCCAGTGGCGGGCCTGATGGGCAATTTGATGTTCCATCCCCTGATCGGCGATCTCTACAAGTTTTTCAATGCAATCGGCTGGGATTTCAATCACAAGCTGGATGGTTTTGATGCAGGATTTGTCGTTGTGCTGATTGCTGTCTGGAAACAGGTCAGCGTCAATTTCATCTTTTTCCTGTCCGGATTGCAGGGCATCCCGAAATCGGTAACCGAAGCTGCGACCATGGATTGCCGCAGCCCGACACGGCGCTTCTGGACAATCACCTTTCCATTGCTGGCACCGACGACATTCTTCCTGATGGTGATCAACATCACCTATGCCTTTTTCGAGACCTTCGGCATTATCGACACCACAACGCGCGGTGCCCCTGGCGGTGCCACGAATACGCTGGTTTACAAGGTGTTCCAGGATGGTTTCCGCGGTGCGGATCTTGGCGGTTCGTCAGCACAATCGGTCGTTCTGATGCTCATTGTTCTGGCGCTGACAGTGGTTCAATTCCGCTTCATCGAGCGCAAAGTGCATTATTAGGGGGACGCAGACATGAGCAACATAAATTGGCGTCTGATCTACACCCACGCAATTCTGATTGTCGGTGTGCTGTTCATGAGCCTGCCGGTGTGGGTGGCATTTGCCACATCCACCCATTCGCCGGAAACAATTCTGCGCAACGGCCTGCAATTTTGGCCGGGCGGCAATTTCTTTGACACCTATTATGAAGTGCTGTTTGTCGAAGGCGGCGTGATGAAATCGGTTCTCGGCACGACGATGCTGAAAAACAGCATGATCCTGGGTGTCGGTTTTGCGGTCGGCAAGGTGATCATTTCGATGCTGGCAGCCTATGCCATCGTCTATTTCCGGTTCCGGCTTGCGGTGCCATTGTTCTGGGTCATTTTCATGACTCTGCTGCTGCCGTTGGAAGTGCGCATCATTCCTTCCTATGAGGTTGTGTCAGGCATGGGACTGCTGGACACCCAGACAGGTCTCATCGTTCCGCTGATCGCTTCGGCGACCGGCACTTTCTTTTTCCGCCAGTTCTTCAAATCCGTGCCGGAAGAAATACTCGAAGCCGCACGGCTGGACGGGGCGACGCCTTGGCGGTTCTTCATCGATATTCTGGTGCCGATTTCAAAAACCATGATTGCGGCGATTCTGATCATCATGTTTGTGGTGGGCTGGAACCAGTATCTGTGGCCACTGATGATGACCACCAAGGAAGAGAATTACACTCTGGTGATCGGCATCAAGCAGATTTACCAGATTCTGGCCGAAGGCGGTGAGTTGCCGCAATATCAAAAGGCGTTTGCACTGACCATCCTGGCGACCCTGCCGCCGGTTCTGGTTGTGCTTGTATTTCAAAATTGGTTCGTGAAGGGCCTTGTGGAGAGTGAAAAATAATGGCTGGCGTTGAACTTTCCGGAGTCAAAAAAGTCTACCCGAACGGAGCTGAGGCCGTGCGCGGCGTTGACATGAAAATCGATGATGGCGAATTTATCGTCTTTGTCGGCCCGTCAGGCTGCGGAAAATCCACGCTGTTGCGGATGGTTGCGGGGCTGGAATCCATCACCGAGGGGGAAATCAGTATCGATGGGCGCGTCATCAATGACGTAACGCCAGCGGAACGCGATGTTGCGATGGTTTTCCAGAATTACGCCCTCTATCCGCATATGACGGTGCGGGGAAACATGTCCTATGGCCTGAAAAACCGGGGCCTGCCAAAGAAAGAAATCCATCAGAAGGTCGTGGATGCGGCGCAGATGCTGCGCATTGATGACTATCTCGACCGTCAGCCCAACCAGCTGTCCGGCGGCCAGCGCCAGCGGGTTGCGATGGGCCGCGCCATTGTGCGCGAACCCAAGGTGTTTCTGTTTGACGAACCTTTGTCCAATCTCGACGCCAAATTGCGCGTCCAGATGCGCATCGAAATCAAGCGACTGCAGCGGCGCATGGGCGTGACCAGCATCTATGTGACCCACGACCAGACTGAGGCAATGACCCTTGCCGACCGGCTTGCTGTGATCAGTGATGGCCGCATTGAGCAGATGGGCGCACCAATCGAACTCTACAACAACCCGGCGACACTGTTCGTCGCTTCCTTTATCGGGTCGCCGCAAGTCAATCTGATCCCGGCGCGGTTTGAGGGCGGTAAGCTGGTCAGCGGCAGCATTTCACTGGCCGGTTTTGAAAATCTGCCGGAAAACACCGATCTGATGCTGGCGATCCGACCCGACGCGCTGCATCAGGACGGCACCTCTCGATTGGAGATGCGGGTCGATCTTGTCGAGCAGCACGGTGCTGACAATCTGATCTATGGCGTGCTGCAAGGCGCGGCCGCCACTGAAGGCGATGAGACCGAGATCTGCCTGAAAACGGATCACGAAACGCTTCCCGACATTGACAGCAATCTGAAACTGCATTTTGACACGACGCGGGCAATGGTGTTCCAAAAAGACACTGGCGCGCGGCTCGTTTGACGACAAAAATTCCCTCGCCCCGGATGAGTGCGTTTCATGCAGCGGCGGCCTGGTGACAGTCAGAGCCATCATCAATCATGGCATTCTTGTTCTGGGTGTGGTGTTTCTCATCACACCGATTGCACTGTTATTTTTCTCCTCCACTCACAGCACGGCGACGCTTCAAACGGATGGTCTGCAACTGAGCTGGGGCGCCTATCTACAGCGCAACTATTGGAGCATCGTCAATTTTGAAGCAGGTTTCAGCGACGAGGTGACGCCGCTTGCGATGTTGAAGAATTCCATGATTGTCGGGTTTGGTGTTGCAACTCTGACAACCCTGTTCTCATTGCTGAGTGCCTATGCAATCGTGTTCTTCCGCCTGCCCTGGTCCAACGGGATTTTCTGGCTGATCCTGACGACGCTGCTGTTTCCTCTGGAAGCAAGGTTCATCAACACGTTTCAGGTGACATCGGATCTGGGGCTGATCAACAGCCATACCGGAGTTATTCTGCCGGTTCTGGCAGCCGCGCTTGGAACGTTTTTCTACCGGCAGTTTTTTCGAACGCTGCCGGAGGAATTGCTGGAAGCCGCCATGCTGGATGGCGCAGGCCCGGTGAAGTTTCTGCGCGATATCGTCATACCGCTGTCATGGCCGAGGACCGGAGCGATTTTTGTCATCGCCTTCATGATCGGCTGGAACCAGTATCTGTGGCCGCTGATGATCAGTACCGATGACAGTCTTTACACGCTGGTCCGCGGCATCCAATTGATCGGCCAGTCCTCGGGGCCGGGCATGGCGCTTGTCATGATCACCATCATCCCGCCGTTTTTCCTGCTGCTGATTTTTCAGAGATGGTTTTTCAACTCTCTGGCACTGACTGACAAATAAGTAGCGGCGGCTCGTGGCCTAGATCGTTTCATGGTTACATTGAACCATTTGATGCTCCAGATCAGTTCATCGGCAAGGCAGTCAACGCGGCGCCCAATACGTTTCGGGGCGGCGCATCGTACCAGTTGGCTAACGCTGTCCGGTGGGCTGATATGGATCACCGAAGGCCGGGTTTGCACGCCCGCCGGACGTCGTTACACTCCACTTGTGGTCATGAAGACCACGGCGCGAAGTGTGCCTAGCCGGCAAACGAGCAAAACCGGTCAAATGATTCCATGTAACCATGAAGCGATTTTGCTATCTGTTCTGTTTGGTGATGCTGGAAAATGCCACTGCGGTGACGATGATCGCGCCGACAAGAATTTCGCGAATATACGAATCGACACTCAACTGCGTCAGACCGTTATCGAGAATTCCCAGAATGAGAACGCCGACAATCGAGTAAAGAACCCGTGGCTCGCCCTGCTCGCTCATGGTCATGCCCAGAAACACCGCGGCGATGGCGTCGAGCATCAGGCCGCTGCCTTGGGTGGGGTTGGCTGACGCGACCCGGCTGGCATACATCAGCCCGGCAATGGCTGCGCCAAGACCGGTCATGGCAAAGGCGACAAGCCGCAGGGTTCTGACCTTCAGTCCAGCGAGACGCGCGGCTTCGGAATTGCCGCCAATGGCATACAGCCGGCGGCCGAAGGTGGTCTGTTCGAGGATGAACCAGATCACCAGCAGCACCACGAGGCCGGCGATGCTGAGATAGGGCAGTTTGAGGCCGGCGAGGCCAATTGCATCAAGCTGGATGCCGCTGCGGGCAAAGCCGGAAAACGCTGCCGGAATATCGCGTCCGAAAATGGTTTTGCCGCCGCTGGTGAGGAACGCCATGCCGCTGAACATGGTCAGTGTGCCGAGCGTGGCGACAAATGGCAGAATGCCGAAAACCGACACCAGCACGCCGTTGAACAGACCGCCCAGCACTCCGACCAGAAGTGCGGCACCCACACCGACGGCGATCGGATAGCCAAGCGAAAACAGAACGGCGGCGACCACTCCGGCAAGACTTGCCATGGAGCCGACCGACAGATCGAAATCATTCATCACCATCACAAGGGTCATGGAACTGGCGACCACAGCCAGCATGCTGATTTGCTGAGAAATGTTGATGAGATTTCTGGCAGTGAGAAATGTGCCCGGCAACTGGATGGAGAAAAACACCACAATGGCGAGAAACCCGATCAGGGTGCCGTAAAGTCTGAGAGTTCGGATCATGTGGGGGTACTCACGCCGCCTCGGAATGGTAAAACTGCGCCAGAAGCTCAGAAGGTTTCATCGCACCGGTTTCCACAAGCGCCGCCTGCATGCCATCGCGCATGATGAGGATGCGATCGCAGATGCCGATCAGTTCCGGCAGGTCCGATGAGGTCAGCAGGATGCCGCAGCCCGCATCGCTCATGCTGCGCAACAGGGAATAAATATCAAACTTCGCGCCGACATCAACGCCGCGTGTCGGTTCGTCCAGCAACAGCAGCGCCGGCGAGGCGCCGACGGCACGGGCAAACACCACTTTCTGCTGATTGCCACCGGAGAGTTCATAGACCGCCTGCCGCAGTGAGGCAGCTTTCAACCGAACCGCCCTGCCCAGTCGTGTCGCAGTCGCCGTTTCGGCATTGCGGTCGGCAAGCCCACCGGCTCTGGCCACAGCGCCCAGATGCGGCAGGACAATATTGTCCCGCACATTGCGGCGCAGCATCAGTCCCTCGCTGCGGCGTTCCCGCGGGACATAGGCAATATGCCGATTCCAGGCCTCGCATGGCGATGCTGGCAGGGGCTGATCGCAGACCCGTGCCTCGCCTTTCACCAGCGGAGCAAGACCCATCATCATGCGCAGGACTTCACTCTGTCCCGCGTTGGTCAGACCGGCAATGCCGATGATTTCCCCGGCATGCAAATCGAAATCGATGGCCCTGATGTGCCGCGTTGCAGCGGCTTTTGCCGAGCAGGTGATGATCTCGCCGACCGGCTTGCGGCGCGTCGGATAGGCCTCATCCAGCGGCCGGCCCGTCATGGCAAAGATGATCTCCTGCCGTCCGGTTTTGGCGACGGGCGAGGAAAACACGGTCCTGCCATCGCGCAGAACGGTGACGTCGTCGCATATCCGCAGCACTTCATTCATGCGATGCGAGACATAGAGAATGGCGACACCCGCTGCTTTCAACTGCGCCAGAACGTCGAACAGTTTTTCCGATTCATCTTCCGACAGGGCCGCGGTGGGCTCATCCAGCACATAAAGCTGCGCCTGCGCCCCACCGAGAGACACCAGAGAGCCCGCAATTTTCATCAACATCTGGTCACCTGTCGACAGACGCGCCGCCTGCTGCGTGACATCGATATGATCAACGCCAAGGCGCTGCAGGGCGGCCTCTGCCTGTTGTTTGAGGCGGGACCAGTTAATCGCAAGGCCGAATTTTTTGGGATATGACCAGCCAAGCAGAATGTTTTCCGCAACAGACAGGTGCGGAACAATGTTGAGTTCCTGATGTATGAACCGAAATCCGGCATTCTTGGCGTCGCCGGCGTTGGTCAGCGGAACAGCTTCTTCGTTCCGGTAAAGCTCCAGCGTGTCAGCGCGCTGCACACCGGCGAGAATTTTGATCAGAGTGCTTTTACCGGCTCCGTTTTCGCCCATCAGGGCATGGATGCGGCCCGGGGCAAGGTCCAAATTGACCGAGGAGAGCGCCATGGCACCCGAGAATGATTTCGAAACATTCCTGATCAGAAGGTCGCGCATCATCTTATCCCGGGAACCATTTCGGTACTTCGTTCAGTCCTGATCAGTTCCGGCCGATGCTCTATTGCTCAACATTGGCCTTGGTGATCAGCACGGTCGGCACATAGATCACGTCTTCGCGGATTTCTTCGCCGTTGATTGCGCGTGAAACAGCACCGGCTGTCGCCTTGCCGATGCCAACGAAATCCTGCGCCACAGAGGCTTCGAAATTGCCACCGGCGGCAATGGCATCGCGGGCCTGCGGGTTGGCGTCAATGCCGACAATGACAATGCCCTCGCCTTCGCGCCCGGCGGCCTCAATCGCCTGCAGGGCGCCAAGGCCGGGCTGATCCCAGGCGGCCCAGACTGCGGCAATGCTGCCGGGTTCCGGATTGGCCGCCAGTATCGCTTCCATCTTGGCGCGGCTGTCGGCAATACCGCCATCCTGCACATCAGGGGTGACCCGGTCGATGACCTTGATATCGGGGAAATTGGCAAATACTGCATCGGCAATGACGCTGCGGATCTGGACCGGCGGGAACGGGTCAAACACGAACATCACCACATTGCCCTGGCCCTTGATGCGGTTGGCCACATAGACTGACGTTTCGGCAGCCATGGCATAGCCGTTGGAGGTGACATTGGTCGCCAGCAGCGGGCTTGCGCCGCTGTCCATGCCGATAACCGGAATTCCAGCTTCCTTTGCCGCTTCCAGACCGGCAGCAATCTGTTCCGGATCAACATTGATGACAATTGCATCGACGCCTTGGGTGACAGCATCCTCAATCCGGCTGATGACAGCCGCGACATCGCCAGCGGTATCCACGATATTGGCGTCCCAGCCCATGCTATCCGCTTCGGCCTTGAAGCCTTCGACAAACATCTGGGTGCCGGGCTGGGCAAGGTAAGGTGTCACCACCGTGACTTTTTGAGCCAGCGCCGGCGCAAGGCTGATAGCTGCGACCAGAAATGCGCCCGCGACAGATTTACAATTGAACATAATGTCTCCCGATGTTTTGCAGAGGATCGCGGGTTGAAGTTGCCGTTCCGCTCGCCCGTTTTTGAAGTTGCCTCATGAAGCCAGAAATCAGCGGGAATGGGTAGGACTATTTCGCATCAATGGATAATTTAGCGACGTCAAGAAAAGCCCGGTTGAGCGCTTCATTGGCGTCAATCGCATTGACATAGATGTCGAACAGCGCGTCATAGCGGCTTTTCAGGCTTGAATTGGGCTGATAGGCGGCGTCAAACCGCACGATCTGCTCAAAGGCGGCAGACAGCGAGGGATGCAGCCCGACGGCGCAGGCCGCTATTCCAGCCGCTCCCAGCACACCAGTGTCGGTCACCGCAACCCGGCGCAGCTCGCGTCCGAGAATATCCGCGCGGATCTGATTCCAGATATCCGACTGAAATCCTCCGCCACCGCAATGGATGGGCCCGCTGGAAATGCCGGAGGATTGCTGCAGTGCCTGCAGCAGCAAGCGCACAGAAAACGCCACCCCCTCATAGACGGACCGCGCCATATCCGCTGCGCTGGTGGTGTGGTCCAGACCAAGAAACACGCCTCTGGTGTGGGATCTCCAGATCGGCGCCCGCTCGCCCTGAAGATGGGGAATGAAGATCGGAGCCGGCTTGGCGAAATCCGATGCCGCAGCGGTTGCCGCCATCTCCTGCGGACTTTGTCCCGTCATCTGGCCATACCACAGTTTCGCGGCACCGCCGGATTGTGTCGGGCCGGCGTGGATGCGGATGTTCTGGCAGGGCGGAAAGACAATGATGCCGGGCGTCGGCTGCACCGATTGTGAGGTGATCCCGAGAATTTCGCTGGTGCCACTGAGATAGGCAGTGGTCCCCTCAGCAGCGGCGCCGCAGCCGAGCAGACCCGTCCAGCCATCCATGGTACCGTTGGCCAAGGCAATGCCGGCAGCGGGACCAGCGCGGATTTCGCCGATGACAGCCAGAACATCCCTGACCGGAACCAGCCGGTCGGCGGCACCGGGCACCAGTTTCAGAACATCCGGGATGGGTTGCAGATGCTGATCCACCAGGCCGATATTGGAGAGGCCATCCGTTGCCAGCTGGCCAGTCAGTTTGAAGGCGCAATAATCCTTCGGCAGCATGACAAAAGCGGTGTCTTGCCAGATATCCGGCCGGTGACGCGCCATCCACAACATGCGGGACAGCACATGGCTGGCGTCGATCGGCATCGGTGCACCCCACCATGCGATGCGTTGCTCGGGAGACACAGCGGCGTCCAGTTCCCGGGCTTCCGCATCGGCCCGCACATCCTGCCATAGAATAGCCGGGGCCAGCGGATCTCCATCCTTACCGACAAAAATATGGGTGTTGACCTGCGAACACATGCCGATGGCAGCCACATGTTTCATCTCAGAGGAAAATTGTGAGAATGCGATTTCTATGGGTTGCAGCCATTCATTCGCATTTTGCTCGACAATGCCGCCTTCGCGCCGCATCGTCCGGCAGGGCTGGCTGACATAATCAAGGATCTGCCCGGACTGATCCAGCAGGCCGGCTTTCACCGCCGTGGTTCCGACATCTATGCCGATGAGAAGGTCAGAGCGTTTCATGGATACATTGGATCATTTGACCGGGACAGGGTGTCAGTAGTCTTTTTCAAAGAACAGGCCGATGCCGGTATTGCCATCAGATGAGACTGTGCCTTTTGCCGTCAGATCTTCAGTGATATCGAGATTGATGCTGGCTTCAGCTTCCTGGCCTGCCTGCACTCCCAGATAGACATTGTCGTTGATATATTTGCCGACGCGCACAGCGGTGTTGCCGCTGCCGTCACTGACAATATCGATGTCGTCGAGACCGGTGCCCTCGCGCAGATTGTCAATCAGCGACGGGCTGTTGCCGCCAGTGAGTTCCAGTGCGATGGACGCCAGCCGGGCGACCTGGAAGGGTGACAATTCGCCGATGCTGCGTCCGAAAATGATACGCGACAGGACTTCATCCTGAGGCAGCGAGGGCATCGAAGAGAAGGTGACTTTGATATCGTCCAGCCGGCCTTCAATGCGAATGAAGGCATCCACGCTTTCCGTGGCGACACGTGCCAGAAAATTGATCCGCGGATTCAGATCCCCCTGCAGGAAAATGGTTCCTTCATCGAGGTTGATACGCTGGCCGACGACCGAAAGCCGGCCGCGGATGAGTTCGAACTGGCCAATCGGCGAGATGTCAAACGTAGGACCGGTGAGGCGAATGCGCCCGCCAAGTTCGGCGTCCAGACCACGGCCGCGCACGAAAATCCGGTTCGGGGCATTAATTGTCACATCCAGTGTCAGGACAAAGGGGCGCGAAGCGGGCGTGGGCACAGGTGTTGCCCGGGCAATTCTGGCGAGGGTTTCGCGCACCGCAGGGGGCGGCAAAACATGACGCACATCCAGCAATTCAGAGCTGGAAGCGAAGGTCTCCGGGACTGTGATCTCGGTTTCCCCCAGCGTGATCTCGCCTGACAGAAACGGGTTCTGGGTGAGATTGCCGGTGAGCGAAAGCGTTCCGTTGAGAACGGTGGAGAAGGTCTGGGCATCAGTATAGCGCGCCTGATCCAGCCGGATCGTCAGATTTGTCGCCGACTGATCGAAGATGCCGACAACGCCGGAGGCTGACACTGTGCCGCCGCTGGCCAGCGCCGCACTGAACCGGTCGATGAAGGCCTGGCTGCCCTGCAGGGACGCCGACAATGTAATGTTGTTGAGGCGGGCATTGGACAGAGGATCGGCAAAGGTGCCGTTATCGACAGACAGGTTCCCACTGACCGCCGGGTTCTGAAACGTCCCGCCAATTTCCACATTCAGACTGGCAATGCCGGTTGCTCTGGAGCCGCGCGCACGCAACACCGGATCGACCAGCGACAGCGGTGCATTGCCCGACAGATTGATTGCCAGTGTGGAAGCAGCCACTGAAACCTGGCCGCTGGCGGTCAGATTGACACCCTGCGCGTTGTTGGCGCTGGCGCGGTTGAGGGACAGGATATTGTTCTGAAAAGTGCCATCGGCCGTCAGTTGCAAGGGAGAAATACCGGCATCAACCAATGGCCGGGCCGACAGGCCGGAGCCCTGTATCGTGAAGCTGGCGTTCGGATTGGCCGTCTCGCCGGTAATCAACACCTGGCCGTTGAGCTGGCCTTGCATTGCCAGATCCGGCACAATGGCGTTGGCAATATTGAGTGGCAGATTGTCAATGTCGACACGGATATCCAGCTGCTGCCCGGAACTGCCATCAATCCGGATACTGCCATTTCCAACCTGCAGCACCGCATTGGAAATCCGCGTCACGCCATCCTGAATCTGCAATTCCGCCGGAGCGGTCAGCCTGGCGTCGGCTATGCTGGAATTGAGATCAAAACTGTTGACGACGATCCGCGAAAGCGCTTGGCCACGGGCGATCTGTCCCGATGTCGAGAGCGTCGTATTATTCTGTTCCAGGGCCGCCTTCAGATCGAATGTTGTGACATCGCCGGATGTGACAATTGTGCTGTCGATCGTTTTGATATTGAAGCCGCTGAAAACCACCGAGCGGGCGGAAATCGTGCCATCGATACCAGGCAGACGGAACAGCTCCGAAATATCGGCATCCACATCCGCGCTGCCAACCCTTATGTCTTCAAACACAACATCGCGGGCCTGCATTTTGACAGTTGCCGACTGGGTGCCGGATGGCGCCGGCTGCAGACGCACGGTGCCGTTCAACTGACCCGATGCCTTCACCAGACCCAGCGCTGCGGCGGCGCTGATATCCCGGCTTTGCACTTCGATAATTGCATCAATCAGGCCATCGCCGGTGCGCGCCAGATTGCCGGTGATATCCGTCGCACCGATATTCAGATTGAAACCGGTAAGTCGCTTGGCCTCTTCATCCACCTCAATGCGGCCGCTCAATGCAAGTCTTTGCCGGTCGATGAATCCATCGCCCGAAAGATCGCCCCGAAACGTGGTGCCATCGGTGACGCCGTCAAACAACAACACGACATCGCGAACCGGTTTGCCGGACAACCGGCCCTCTTCCAGGCTCAGTTTGGTTGTCAGATCAAATGGTCGCTGCTGACCGGTCAGGCTGAGATCGAGAACCAGCGCGCCGCTGCCATTGCTATTGATGCTGGCCAGATTTCGGATCAGGGCTTTGCCTTCAAGATCAGCAACTTCAGAGGCAAACCTGCCATTCAGATTCAACTCAACCTGATCATTGGAGACCACAAAATTACGGAAACTCAGCCCTTCTGTAGAGCGGCTGACACCGCCAAACAGGGAGGTCTTGCCGCGCAGCAACGTGTCGACTGTTTCATTATCCAGAGTGATTGACTGGCCAGTGCCTTCCACGGTCAAATCAAAACTGCCATTGATCAGCCCGATGCTGCCTTGCGCCACAAGCCCGGTTGAGCCGCCGAGACGGCGGCCGGCGAGAAAGGAGAAGGCGTTCAGATCAGCTGTATCGATTTCAATTGTGCCGTCGAATGCGGCCTCGGCAACCGTGCCACTGGATTGCACGCTCAGCGTTTCACCATTGATCGAAAATTCGTCAATCTTCAGGCCAAGCGCATCGGACCAGTTGCCGGCACCGCTTGTGCTGATCCGGCTGCCCAGAGCTTTTGCCAGAGCCGGCTTTGTCGCTTCGATACCGTTCATCGCGCCGTCAAACTGGAACGTGACATTGCGCTGTGCCGGATCATTGATGTTCTGAACGGTACCCGATGCTTGCAGCGCCAGCTCATCGAGCTGGATATTAGCGCTGCGCAAATCACCGAGACGCAGATTGGACTGCCAGTCTCCGCTTTGGCCGGCATTGTAGGAAACCGTCAGAGATGCACCGGCAATTGTGGTGGCCGTGGTGCCGAAGGGAAGTTCCAGGCGGGCGTCGTCCGTTGGTGCCAGCGACAAATCGACATTCAGGCGGTCGAGGAAGCCATCCGCCAGAGTTGAGGCATTGGCCGCCAACTGAACGCTGCCGCTGTCGATCAGGAAACGGTTGACCGTCACGCCGCCCTGCGCGGCGAACAGCGCGTCCACCACCAGACTGCTGCGATTGCCAAAGAACGGCCGCGTGGTTTCCGGCAGGATATCGGACAGTGGCCCTTCCAGTGTGGCCACGGCCTGCAGACCGTCGGCCGTATCGTCGAAAGTCAGTTTGCCTTCAAGAATACGCTCGTCGGCCACATTGAAATCCAGCGATACTGCGAGGTCTTCAAGGGGGCCATCGCCTTTGATTTCCAGGGAGATCGGCGGCCGGTTCTCAAGACGCAGCAATGTGGCAATGATGCCGTTTTCGGCTTCCTTGAGATTTACATCAAGGGCCAGATTTTTGTCCCCGGCACGATATTCCGCCGTGGCGATGAAACGGCCACCGGATCCATCGAGACGCTGAATATCGAGATTGAGATCGAGCGAGCCTTCATCCAGAGTGAACGAGCCGTTCAGGCTGGCCTGGGTTTCAAGGCCAAAAACCGTGGGTCCAAAAGCAATTTCAGGCACACTGAGTTTTTCCAGTTCGATCGCCACCGGAAGGTCCGGCAGGGTAAAGCCGGACGCTTCGGGAGACGGCAAGCCGTCCTCCGCCAGCGGCTTGCGCTTGAAATCAATCCGGTCCGCTTCCATGCTTTTTATTTCCAGACGACCGCGAAACAGCGCCGAACGGTTCCAGACCAGACTGGGCTTTGTGATCTCCAGCCAGATACCGGCCGTGTCTGAAATTGTGATGCTGTCAAATGAGACGTTCGACGACAGCGAGCCTTGCAGACCGTTGAGGCGAATCTGCCGGCTGGGGCTGGAGAGCTTGCCTTCGACAAACTGGATAAAGGCGGAGCGTTCCTGCGCTTCCTGGGCCTGCCCTGGCGCCACAAGGCTGAGCATCAAAGTCAGCGTCGCAAACATGATGAGAAACGGTTTCACGATCAAAACGCCTGTCCAATTCCAACATAAATGCCAAAGGCGGGATCATCCTTGCCCGGATCGAGCGGCACCCCGACATCGAGACGGATCGCGCCCAGACCGGTATAGTAGCGCAGCCCGGCGCCGACACCGATCTTCAGATCCTCGGAAAAATCAATCGCGCTGTCCGGCCCCACGGTGCCGATGTCCAAAAAGGCCACGGCACCGAAATTCCCGGTGATACGCTGGCGCAGTTCCACAGATGCCTCGAGCAGCGAGCGCCCGCCGGAAATCGATCCATCCGGCTCCGTCACGCCAATATTCTTGTAGCCATAGCCGCGCACGGATCCGCCGCCACCGGCGAAAAACAGCAGGTCGGGCGGCGCTTCCTGAACGGCAATACCGGCCATTGATCCGAGTTTCAGCCGTCCGGCAAGAACCGCATTCTTGCTGCCAACCGCCACATAGGCGCGGCCTTCGGCTTCCAGATGCAGTCCGGCGCTTTCAAATTCCCACTCATAGAAAGGCCGTGCCTTCAGATCGGCATAGAAGCCTGAGGTCGGCTCCAACTTGTTGTCGCGCTGATCGAATGTGGCCTGGGTCAAAATCCCGGTGGTGAACAATTGCCGTGTGCCAAAGGTATCAGTGTATTCGCCAAACTCGGCAAACAACCCTCCGGTGAAAGTCAGTTCATCGGAATAATAATGCTTCAGCGTCGCCGTCGCCGATACAGAGGTTTCCGTATAGGTGTCGTTGACCTCGCGTTTGGCAGTGGTGCCGAGTGTCAGATCGGTGTCAGGATTGAACACGCCCGGCTTGGTGAATTCGGCTCCGAGAAGATAGTCGAATTGAGTGTAGTCAATTGTGCTGCCGAGACCGGCGATGCGTCCGTCGAGCCGCAGCCTTTCCGCCTGGCCGAACAGGTTGCGGTGCAGCCAATAGGCTTCCACACCCGCGCCATCAATGGTCGACAGGGTTGCACCAACACCAATGCGCCGGGGTTTTTTCTCACTGGTAATGATGGTGAGCGGCAAGCTGCCATCGGCCAAAACCTCTGGTGCTTCCTCGATTTTCTGCAAGGCGAATACGCCAAGCCGTTCCAGCCGCTTGCGGGCTTTTTCCAGATCATCGGGATCGAATTCCTCACCCTTGATCAGCCCGCTCATGTAAAGCACGAATTCCGGCGACATGCGTTCAACGCCTTCAACATCGATATCGCCATAGACCGCATAGGGTCCCTGGGCCATCCACAGATAGACGCGCAGATAATCCTCGGCGTGCACGGCGGTGACGATTTGTTTTTCAACGCGCGCTTTTGGATAGCCTTGTTGACGCCAGGCCTCGCGCGACAGGTCACCGGCGCGGCGCACGACGCCAGCCCTTGCCGGTTCGCCCTCGGCAAATCCGCGATCTTCAGGCCGGTCGACCTTATCCTTCGGATCTGATGTTGGCGGTGCCGGGTTCATCACGATGCTGTCGCGAATGCGGAACAGATTACCCGGTCTGACCACAATATCCACAGTCGAGACATCGGGAATTTGCGTTCCGGCAGGAATATCCGCGGCCTGTCGGCCATTAATTTCAATGGAAATGCTGCCGCCATAATGCGCTTCATTATACAGCGCCGCTTGGATGCGGCGGTAATCGCCCTTGGCACGGGCGATCAGCCCGGCGGAGCCGCCAACGGCGGCATCACTTCCACGCACCAGTTCAGAAGCGGCTCTGACCGCCTTTGCTATGTCTTTGTCCTCTTCCGGCAGGATGGTCAGCTCGGCGGTGTATTGTTTGGGATCAATCAGTTCGCTGTCAGCGGAATCGGCAGTTTTACATGCGCCAAAAAGACACTTTCCGAACAACTCAAGCGCATGGCCGTTAGTTGGACCTGCAACGAGTGTTCCCACAGCGGCCAAGGCAAAAGCAGACAAAAAAGTGGCCGTGATGTGCGACACCCGCATTCAAAAAGACTCCATACCGACAATTCCCTGCACTCTGGACGCTTCATCAGCATGAAGTGCATTTCGGGCCGTTGTGACAATAACGTATTTTTTCCCGAATGCTACCAATCTGATCTGCTTAACAAGCATCCGTGACGACCAACTAAGCCAAAAGTGTGTTGTCTGCAGGGTTCAGATGTGACGCAAAGTCGCAGTGGCACCCGTGAAAGCTTCGTGGCGTTGAAAACAGCCAACTTACAAATCGCCGCAGGCAGGCCCGAGTCGGAAAAGATTAACCCTGTTCGTGCCCTGCGGACCCTTCTGCTGATCCTGTTTTCAGAGCAAATGTGCGCAAATGCGGCGGAGAATTCTTAATCCGCTCAAGCCGTTGCCGGTGACCTGGTACTGCAATAAAGTCGAAATCCGCACCGGTGAAAGCCGAGTCGGCAAGATTTTGGCGATTTGAGGAAACAGGAGAACTGGCTGCCATGGCTATAATAGAACGGTGCGAGATTCTGATGGTTGATCTGGTACCCAAGGTGCGCCGGACGGATGCCATCCAGTCATTTGACAGCCAGGAAACGCCCATTGTGCGGATCACCGACACCGATGGCGTCACGGGCACCGGATATTGCTATACGATTGGTCAGGGTGGACCGGCGATCATGTCGCTGCTGCGCGATACTCTGGTCCCCAGACTGATCGGCAAAGAGGCCGAGATGATCGAGGCTATCTGGCAGGATCTGCTGTTCTCAACCCATGCGACTTCTGTCGGCGCGATAACCTCGCTTGCTCTGGCGGCGGTCGATACGGCGCTGTGGGATCTAAGATGCCGAAAAGCAGGCCTGCCGCTGTTCAAGCTTCTTGGCGGTGCCAAGAACAATGTGCCCTGCTACACCACCGAGGGCGGCTGGCTGCACATCGATACCGAAGATCTGGTGAAAGACGCGCTGGAAGCAAAGGCAAAGGGTTTTGCCGGTTCAAAAATCAAGATCGGCCGGCCGCATGTTTCAGAAGACCGGGCGCGGCTTGCTGCGGTTCGCGAGGCTGTCGGGCCTTCCTATGAAATCATGGTCGATGCCAATCAGGCGTTCAGCCGGGCGGAAGCCACCCGCCGGGCGCGGATGCTGGAAGAGTTCGACATCGGCTGGTTCGAAGAACCGATGCCGGCAGACAATGTGCTTGAGCATGCCAGACTAGCCGCCTCCACTTCGGTTCCCATTGCGGTGGGCGAAAGCATGTATTCCATCAGCCAGTTCAAAGATTATCTGGTCTGCGGCGGCGCTTCGATTGTTCAGGTTGATGTCGCCCGTATCGGCGGCATTACGCCGTGGATGAAAGTCGCCCATATGGCCGAAGCCTTCGGTGTGCCGGTCTGTCCGCATTTTCTGATGGAGCTGCATGCCAGTTTGGTCTGCGCCATTCCCAATGCACCGTGGCTGGAATATATTCCGCAGCTTGATACGATTACACACTCCGGCTTGCGTATCGAAAACGGACGCGCCTGGCCGAGTGAAGCGCCCGGACTTGGCATCGACTGGGACTGGGAGGCTATTGACCGGGCGCGGATTGACGGGCTCTCATGGACAACCAACTGACATTAACGGACTAGGAGCAAGGCAATGCAGCGAATGGGTATGGTGATAGGCCTGAAGCCGGAGAAAGTATCTGACTATAAGCGCCTGCATGCCGACGCCTGGCGGTCGGTTCTGGAACGTCTGTCCAAGAGCCATATCCGCAATTATTCGATCTTTCTGAAAGAGCCGGAAAATCTGCTGTTTGGCTATTGGGAATATCATGGCGATGACTTCGCCGCCGATGCCGCACGGATTGCCGAAGACCCGGAAACCCAGCGCTGGTGGACCCATACCGACCCTTGCCAGGTTCCACTGTCAACGCGCAAGGATGGCGAGTTCTGGGCGATGATGGAGGAAGTGTTTCATCTCGACTGACGCGGCTGAGCTTCCGGATCAGGATTGCGGCAGCGGTGCATCTTCGCGAATCAGACCTGCGCTTTTCAGGTCTGTCCAGAGAGACGCCGGGATGTCTGTTTGCCACCAGGCCATCATCTGCGAGAATTCCTTTGGCGTGCGCACACCGGGGATGACACTGGCCACCGAGGCATGGGCAAGCGGAAATTTCAGCGCGGCAGCAGGAAGCGGCACATTGTGGGCGGCGCAGACTTCGTTCAGCCGCCGCGCCCGGTCGACGATTTCGGCCGGAGCGGTTTCATAATTCCACGTCGTGCCGCCAACGAGAATGCCCGAATTGAACGGGCCGCCAATGACTATGCGCACCGACTGCGCCGCACATTTTGGCAGCAATTCGTCGAGCGAATCCTGCTCCAGCAAGGTGTAGCGCCCCGCCAGGAGGAAGACATCCCAGTCGCCATGATCGAGTGCGCGCATTGAAACATCAATCTCGTTGACGCCGATGCCAATGGCCTTGATGTCTCCGGCACGGCGCAATTGATCTAGCGCCTTGTAACCACCGCTCATCGCATCGTTGAAATGGCGGGCCTCCTCATCCGGATCAGGATGGGTCAACGGGCCGATGTCATGCAGAAACAATATGTCAACATGGTCGCGCCCGAGCCGTTGCAGACTGTCCTCAAAAGAGCGCATCACGGCGTCATAGCCATAATCGAAATGCGGATGAAACGGCAACGGTTTGGGCCATCCGTAGGCTGCCGGATCGTCCGGCAGACCCGGTTTCAACAGCCGTCCGACCTTGGTGGAAATGATGACATCATCCGCGCCGCGCAGGACATCTCCGAGCCGTCGCTCAGACAGGCCAAAGCCGTAAAACGGCGCGGTATCAAAATACTGAATGCCGCTTTCAAGCGCTGCACTGACAGCGGCCAGAGCGGCAGCATCGTCGACGGCGTCAAGCAATCCGCCGATCGGCGCGCCGCCAAAACCCAATTGTGGAAGATCAATTGCCATGGAAGTCCTCTTTCATGATTATGTCTCGAAAAACTCGCTGTTGTCGTTCGTCATCAATTCTATAGAGCCCCAGATCGCCTGCAGATGGATGCGCATTTCGGTTTCAGCGAGTTCCGCATCGCCGGCCCGGATGGCGTTGAAAATAGCGCCATGCTGCCGCACCATGAGATCGGCATGACCGGGCTGGGGCAGCCCCATGAACCGCACCCTGTCCAATTGTCCCTTAACGGCATGGATCACCCGCCAGGCCCGCGGCAGAGAAATGCTCTGGCACAACAGCCGGTGAAACTCTTCGTCCAGCTCCATGAATTCAATATAGTCTTTCTGCTGCAGCGAGATTTCCTGGCGCTGTAGATTGGCTTCAATCTGCAACAGGCTGACCTCATCGATTTCCTGGGCCGCGCGGCGCACAATGGCGGTTTCCAGAATGTCCCGCAGAAACTGGGCTTCCTTGATCTCATCCATTCTGATGGGAGACACCAGAGTTCCGCGTTGCGGAAAAATATCAACAAGACCTTCTTCGGACAACCGGATAAATGCCTCTCGCACCGGTGTCCGGCTGACACCCAGCTGCACGGAGAGTTCCTTTTCGCTGAGCGCCTCTCCGGGTTTCAGCTGCAAGCGCAATATGCGTTGCCGCAAAAGCGCATGGACCTGAACCGTGACAGGAACCCGCCGGTCAAGGGTCATGACAGCTTCAGCAGAATTCATCGACAAGCCCTCCAGCCCACGACCCGATCACATTGCACAGTTCAGATTAACGTACTACCATGGTAGCAGGAATTCTCACGTCGTAAACCCGCATTCAGGACCCGAATCATGATTGCCATATCTGTCGATTCCCCCGGCAAACTTACTATAAGGCCCGATACCACGACCAGACCTGAGGGTGATGAGGTTCTGGTACGGGTGCGGCGCGCCGGGATTTGCGGTTCCGACGTTCAAATTCTGCAAGGCAGCAATCCGTTTGCGCATTATCCGCGCATTATAGGACATGAAATCGCGGGCGAGGTGGAAGCGCTCGGACCGCAGGTCAAGGGGCTGCAGATCGGCGACAAGGTGGTGATCGATCCCGTCGTGTCCTGCGGCGTCTGCTATGCCTGCCGCATCGGCCGCCACAATGTCTGCGCCGATCTTGCCGTTCTGGGCGTGCACCGCGATGGCGGGTTCAAATCGCTTTTCATGGTTCCGGCCAGCAATGTTATCGCCGTCCCTGCAGATTTTGATCTGGGCATTGCCGCCCTCGCCGAGCCGTTTTCAGTCGCCGCCAATGTGCTGTCTCTCACCGGATGCAGCGATAGCGATTGTGTTCTGGTCTATGGTGCCGGTCCGATCGGGCTGACGGTTCTGCAGGTGGCGAAGCTCAAGGGTGCGCGCTGCATCGTCGTGGATATCGATGAGGCGCGTCTGGAGGCGGCCCGTTCATTTGGTGCTGACCGCGTGATTCATTCCCCGTCGGAGGCTGTTTCGGACGCGGTGTCCAGCGAGAATGACGGGCTTGGACCGACCGTGATTATCGATGCGGCAGGTGTGCCTTCTCTGATGGCCGAGGCGCTGTCGATTGCCAGCCCGGTGGGCAGGATCGGATTGCTCGGCTTTTCAACGCGGCCTACCGAGATTGTGCAAAAGGACATCGTCGCCAAGGAACTGTCGATTTACGGCTCACGGCTGAACCGGAAACTGGTGCCGGAAGTGGTGGACTGGCTGGCGAGCGGTGCGCTGCAACCCCTGCCGATGATCAGCCACACTTTTGAGGCAGCGGATGCGGAAGCCGCCTTCGCGCTGATCCGGGAAAACCCGTCCTTGACAATCAAAGTCCAGCTGAAATTTTAGACCCCGCCGCAAACCGCCTGTGCAAAGGAGAATTTTGATGCGTCTTGATGCCCACCAGCACTTCTGGAACTACACTGAAAACGCGGCTGATTTTGTCTGGATGACAGACGATCTTGGCGTTTTGCAGCATAATTTTCTCCCTGCCGATCTGGCCCCCCTGCTGGCGGCAGCCAATATGGATGGCTGCATCGCGGTGCAGGCCCGGGAAGTTCAGGCCGAAACCGATTATCTGCTCGAGCTTGCCGCATCGAACCCGACGATCAAGGGTGTTGTCGGGTGGGTTGATCTCTGTGCGCGCGATGTGGAAGCCCTTATTGAACCCTATTCTGACACGCCCGCCCTGAAGGGCTTCAGGATGCTGATCCATGATCGCCAGGATGCGGATTTTGCCGATAGCGCAGAGCATGCGCGCGGCGTTGCCAGCCTTGCCAAATTCGGCCTGACATATGATCTGCTGTTGCGCACCATCCACCTTCCCTCAGCCATCCGCCTGGTTGACAGCCTGCCGGATCAGCCCTTTGTGGTGGATCACATTGCCAAGCCGAAAATGGATGGCAGCGACTGGGAAGCGTGGCACTTCGGAATGCAGGAAATCGCCAAACGGCCGAATGTGCTGTGCAAATTATCCGGCCTTGTCACCGAGGCTGACTGGTCAGCGTGGCAGGCCGCAAGCTTCACACCCTATCTCGACACGGTGCTTGAAGCTTTCGGAGCAAACCGGTTGATGATCGGATCCGACTGGCCGGTCTGCACACTGGCGGCAGATTACCAATCGACGCTGGACATCGTCACCTCATGGGCCAACAGATTGAGCGAGGCCGAACAGGCCGCCATCATGGGCACCACATGTGCCGAATTCTATTCGGTGAAATAACTCTGCCCGGCGCCAAGGCAAAGTATCACGACGCGGCGGGGGCCAGCGCCTCTGCTGGGGTTTCATCACCCTGAATGAGGTTCATGATGCGCTCGCTCATGGTGTCGTATTCGCGGGTGTTGCTGATTTCGCCGCGCACCTGATAATCGTTCAACACGATGATCCGGTCTGCCAGCGCGATCATTTCCGGCATATCGCTGGTGATCAGCAGAATCGCGGTGCCCTGATCGGATAGTTCGCGGATGAGTTCGTGCAGATAGGCCTTGGTCTTGATGTCGATGCCGACCGAGGGCTCGTCAATGATGAGGATCTCGACCTGGGCGGCAAGCCATTTGGCAACGCTGACCTTCTGCTGATTGCCTCCGGACAGATTGCCCATATTCTGGTCAAGCGACGGCGTGCGCACTTCGAGCTTACGGATATAGGGCTCGGTGTGCTCGCGAATGGTGCGATTGGTCAGTGGTGCGAACAGGTTTGCCAACCGCCGCCACACCGGGACGCCAACATTCTCCAGCACCGAATGCAGCAGGATCAGACCCTCGCTCTTGCGGTCCTCGCTGACATAGCCGATGCGGTACTTGCCGACAGCATCGGCCACGCTTTTAATCTCGACCTTTTCGCCGTGCAGCAGAACCGACCCGTCAGTGATTGCAAATTTACCGAGGATCGCTTTGGCCAGTTCACTGCGGCCGGCTCCAACGAGGCCGTAAAGCCCGGCGATTTCGCCCTTGTGGAGACTGAGATTGATGCCTTTGTGGCCAAGAGAGGTCGCAACATTCTTCAACTCCAGAACCGTCTCTTCGCCTGAGCGGTCGCGCGCCGACCAATCCGGGATCTGTTCGTTGCGGCCAATCATCAAGCGCACGATGGCCTGCCGGTCAAGACCTGCCAGCGGCCGGCTCTCGCAGGCATTGCGGCCATCGCGCAACACGGTCACCTGATCACAGATTTCCTGCACTTCTTCCAGCTTGTGGCTGACAAACATCAGACTGACGCCATCGGCTTTCAAGCGGCGCAAAATGGCGAACAAGGTGTCGGTCTCATGGGAGGTGAGAGAGGCGGTCGGCTCGTCGAGCAGGAGGATTTTGGAATTCAGCGACAAGGCTTTGGCGATTTCGACCAATTGGGTTTTGGCCACGCTGAGACGCGAGACCGGAAGCGATGGATCAGCATCGATCCCCAGAAGATCCAGCCATTTGCGCGCGTCACGAAACAATTGCCGGTAATTGATCGGCTGCATCGGATGGGCGCTGAGTTTTTCCAGAAATATGTTTTCGGCAATCGAAAAGCGCGGGATCAGATTGCGCTCCTGATGGACAACGCCAACGCCCTTGGCAATGGCATCTCTGGTGCTGTGCGGCGCGAACAGGTCGCCATTCAAGGTCATTGTGCCGGAATCGGGCTGGTGAACACCGGTGATCACCTTGATCAGGGTTGATTTTCCGGCGCCGTTTTCACCGAGCAATGCGTGGATCGAACCTTCCGACAGGCTTATGCGTGCCTTGTCCAGCGCCACGACACCGGGAAATGTCTTGGTAATATTGTCGGCGTGAAACACGGTTTTCAACGTCGTATCGCTCATATCTGAACCTGCCCGGCATGGCGCTGTGCGCGCACTTCGCGCCAGCGATTGACGCCGACCGCCCACAGGATCAACCCACCCAACACGACCTGCACAAGGAACGGATCAATATTGAACAGCACCAGAACCTGGGTGAAAATCGCGACGATGACGACGCCCAACAGAGTGCCGGCGACGCTGACATGACCTCCGGAGAGAATGGCACCACCAATCACCGGAGCGGCAAAGGACAGAATCAGCCAGTCATCACCGATGGTCGGCTGGCCCAATTGCAGCCGTCCGACCAGCATAATGCCGGCCAGCGCCGCCAGCCCGCCTGAAATTGCATGAGCGACGATGACCACAAGACGGACCGAAATTCCCGACAATTCGGAGGCATGTTCATTGCCGCCGACAGCCAGGATCGAGCGCCCCAGAGGCAGCCGGTTGAGCAGATACCACAGCGCGATTGCCGCCAGAACACAGGGGACCACCAGCCATGGCAATGGCTCGATGAACGTGTTATTTCCCAGTGACTTGACGATGTCGGGGATATCATAAAACGGCTGGGCTTCGGTAATACCAAGATTGATGCCCTTGTAGATGGAAAGGCTGGCCAGGGTAATGACAAATGCCGAGATCCCGGTGAAGGCCACCAGCACACCATTGGCAAGTCCTGCCAGCAGGCCGATGGCAAGGGCGAGCGCGGCGGCGATGGGCCAAGGCATGCCCCAGACCTGCATCATGCCGGCAAAGGAAATCGCCGCCAGACCGCCGATCGCACCAACCGACAGGTTCATCTGGCCGATGGCAATGATGATCATCTGCGAAAACGCGATCAGCGCATTCACCGAAATGGCCAGCAGCAGCACCTGAATATTGAACGGTGACAGAAAGGACGGATTGAGCGCGCCGACGACGACAATGGCGGCCAGTGTAATGACAAATGGTCCGAACCAGTCGGACTCCCAGAAGCGGGTGCTCATATCAACTTTCTCCGCTGCAGATAAGACCGGCGCACCAGATCGACCAGAACCGCAAACAGCAGCAGCAGGCCCAGATAGGTCTGCACCCAGAATGCGCCGACCTGCATCAGCAGCAGACCGGTTGTCAGCATGGTGACCAGAAACGAACCGAGCAAGGTACCAAGCACCGAGACGCGTCCGCCGGTGAGCAATGTTCCGCCCAGCACGGGACCCAGAAAGGCCGGCAGCAGCCAGTCCTGACCAAGTTGCCCGGCCATTGAGGGAATCGCTGCACCGGTGCGCGACACCAGCATCAATCCGGCCACGCCGGCAAGAACACCGGACAGCATATGACAATAGGTAATCATTCTCTGGACGCGGATGCCGGACAGTTCGGCAGCGCGTTCATTGGCGCCGGTGGCGAGAAACTCGCGGCCCAGCGCGGTAAAGCGAAACAACACCGAAAGACCCAGCGCGACGGCAATTGTCACCAGCAGCAATGGCGAGAAGATCGAGAACAGTTTCATCCGCCCGAATGCGGTGAACACAGGGGAAATCCCGCGGTAGGATTCAGCATGGGTGAGAAAGATCATCATGCCGAAAAAGATGCTCATCGTCGCCAGGGTGATGATGAAACTGTGCAGCCCGGTGCGCACGATGATGATGCCGTTTATGGCACCCAAACCCGCGCCAACCGCAAGGCCCCCTACGACCGCCAGCGGCCATGGCATTCCGAAACTTTCCATCAAAAGCCCGCCAAACATGGCAGCGGACACGCCGATGGCACCGACCGACAGATTGAGCCCGCCGGTGATGATGACGACCATCATTGAAAAGCCGATCATGATATTGACCGCAGATGTACGGCCAAGCGCATAAAGGCTGAATTTTGACAGAAATGCCGGAGAAATGGTTGCAAAGATAGTGGCAAACAACACGATCAGCACCAGCAGGCCAAACTCATTGCTTAACAGGAGCCGGGTGGCAGAAAAGCGTGTTGGCGCATCTTGCTGTGAGGTATTGGCCATCATGTCCTTGAAAGCATCAGATTGATTGGGCGGGGCGTCAGTTGCCATATTTGCGCCCGTCTCACATCAGGAAAATAGGATTGGCGAGAGAAGATCGGCGGAGCCTGAAAACAGGCTCCGCCAGACATTAAACTCAGCAATCAAGGTAAGTCGATTCAAAACCATCGAACAGAGTTTTTGTGATCGCTTGCATTGATCCGACATAATTGTCGACATCATTGACGCCGGCAAACACTGTGCCGGAATCGATGAATTTGTCGGTCAGAGCGTTGCTCTTGAACGGCGCGTCAGCCTTGACAGTACAGCCGGTGCGCAGTTTGTCGGCCGCATAGGAACCGATATAGCCCTGGCCATAGGGGTTCTGCAGCATGGTGCCGTGGACGAAACCATCCTTGATGGCTTTCAGGACAACTTCATCATGATCGATGCCGACCATCTTGATGCGCTTGTCGCCGATCTTGCGCAGAGCGGAGGATGCAACAACGGCCGGCACCCAGGCTGTCGTGATGATGCCGTCAACCTCACTGGCATGGGCTGCCAGATAGGCGTTGATCTTTTCCTCGGCAGGTTCAGGCGCATCAATATCGGCAATGACCTGGATAACTTCCGCGCCGCCTTCCTTGGCGGCTCTTTCTACTGCGTCGATGCGCAGCTGGGTGTTGGGGTCAACCAGAAAGCCGGTGAAGTGAGCGATTTTGGCGCCGCTTCCAAGCACTTTCAGCAATTCCTTGGTGCCAAGATAGGCGGAATTTCCGGTGTCAGTACCCATACAGAACTGAGCGTCCGACGGATCCTTCAAGCAGCCGGCAAGGGCGATAACCGGAGCGCCGGTATCTGCCAGTTCATTGGCGATTGCGACCGTACCAACCGGATCACCGGGGAAAATCAGAAAGCCGTTATAGCCTTGGGTGACAAGGCTTTCGAGCATCTGGTTCTGCAGTCCCAGTTCCCATTTCTGCGGTACTTTATATGTTGCTTCGCCAAGGTTGAAGTCCTTGGCAGCATCAGCACCGGCCTGTTCCCAGGCAGCAAAATAGGGATGGGGGCCACCGGGAATCAGAGCAATGCGCGAAGACGGATCGGCCAGCGCAGCCGTCGGAACCGCTCCGATAACAATCAAAGTGGTGATAAGGCGTTTCAAAGACATTTAAAGTCCTCCCGTTACATCCAAAATCAGGTAATCGCCCTGCCCCGGCCAAGTTTCTCGTGACCGGGTTTGTCAGGGTGATCTCACGTCGTTATGTTACTCTACCATGGTAGTGTGTCAATACGGATGGTGCCGAAATATGCGGCCGCCTGATCTCATTCAGCCGACGAGCTGATTGGGAAAAGCAACTGAATTTCCCGGTGGCACCAGCGCAGTGCGTTCAACGTCCGTTTTTGAACTCGACTGTCAGGGCGGTTCCGCAGGCTCGAAAGTCTTCCTGAAGTTTTCCACCCAGTTGAATGGCCGCCGAAGACATGATTTGCTTGCCAAGCCCCGACGAGAGATCAGATGTCTGCGACGGCATGGCGCGGCCGGTTCCATTGTCACGACAGGTCAGCAACAAATGATCGTCGGACGGCTGTGTGAGCGCGATGTGAATTTCTCCGGGTGCGTTATCGGGAAATGCGTGTTTGACCGAGTTTGCGACAAATTCGCTGACGATCATGCCAATCGCGGAGGCTTTTCTCTGCGCCAGAGCGCAGTCTACAAAATCGATCGACATGGTGATATTGTCAGGCACAACTTCTTGTAAAAGTTTCTGAACACGAGCCAGATACTGCCCCGCATCAACGTCGGCATGTTCATCCTTGCCCATCAGCTCCACATGCAGAGCGGCAACCGATTTCAATCTGCGCTCGACCAGTTCCAGAATTCCGATGGCCGCTTGATCTTTGACCTGCCGTATCGAAACGCGCAGGATCGACGCGATCGTCTGCAGGGAATTCTTGACCCGGTGGTCAATCTCCTGGCGCAAAGACTCTTCAATTTGCAATCTTTTGTGCAGCTCCAGCTGTTTGACGACCTGTTTTGATAGAACCTTCAAGGCTTGCCTTTGCAGCGGCGTCAATATCCTTGGCTTTGTGTCCAGAACACAAAGTGCGCCCAATGGCATGCCGTCGGGCGCTACAAGAACAGCGCCTGCATAAAAATTCACCCCGCCCTCGCCGGTATGTAGTGGGTTGTCAGAAGTCCTGGGATCGGCGCCCATATCCTTGATCTCGAGATAGTCATCTTCCAGAAGGGCGTGTGCGCATACAGAGCGATCCAGAGCCGTCTCATGTGGATCGAAACCAACCCGCGCCTTGAACCACTGCCGGTCGCTATCAACCAGGCTGATCAGCGAGATCGGGGTTTCACAAATGGCGGATGCCAATTCCACCAGTTCCGTGAAATCAGCATCCTCTTCCGTATCCAGTATGTTGTAAGACCGAAGCGAGCTGAGTCGAAGCTTTTCGTCTGGATGTTTGACAGGCAGCATCGCTAACCTCCATTTGCTCAATCAACGGAAAGTGGTCTTTAGCCGGTCAAAATGTGAAGCACAACACGCTACGTGCCGGACCGGGTAACCGGATGGTTCTTATGTCCGTCATCTGGAGGCTACTCGCAAGGGTGAAGCGCCAGTCATTGGAATTGTAACACTTAACTAATATTCCGATGTGCCATGCACCGCCGCAATTCCTGCCGTGGCTGCCATTTCGCATTTCATCAGGCAAGAAGACGGCTTCGTCGCCAGGCTTGCGGCGTCGCGTCATAAGCGGTGCGAAATACGCGGATCAAATGCGACACGTCAGAAAAACCGGTGTCCTGCGCAATTTGCGTGACCGTGCGTTCGCTGCGCTCCAGCAGCATTTGCGCATGGGCCAGACGGATTTTCTTGCTGGCCTCTGAGGGCGTGAGTTCCACTGCGGCAGCAAAATGGCGTTCCAATTTGCGGCGGCTGACGCGCAGTTGCACGGCAAGAGCTGTTACCGTGGGCGGTGTATCGAGGTTTTGCTGGAAAATCAAAAGCGCGCGGCGCACCAGGGGATCCCGCGTGCGCAACTCCATTGGCAATCCGGGTTGCGGGCGTTCCGCGGCCATGGCCTCGTCGATCATCATGATCGCAAGGCTTTTCTGCGCCGCTGACCGACCGATATGGCGCTCGACCAAAAACGCCGCCAACTGCGCCGAGCTGGTCCCTCCCGAACAGGTCAAGCGCCCGCGATCGACAACGAAAATCTGGTCAGAGACCGGTGTGATCCCATCGAATTGCTCGAGAAAATCATTGTGATGAAACCAGCTGACGCAACACCGGTATCCGTGCATCAACCCTGCTCTATGCAATACAAAGGCGCCGGTGCAAACGCCCACCAGAGGCACTCTGGCCGCCACCGCGCGTTGCAAAAATTCTGTGTATTCAGGGGAAATCGTCTCAAGTTCCTCCATCAACCCGCCAACCACCACGATGTAATCAAACCGCGCGGGATCGCCCAGACGCTCCTCCGGCTGCACGAGAATTCCGCTGCTGGCCGTCACCGGTTCCATGCTGGCCGAAAGCACCCGCCAGCTGCACAGGATCGGCCGTGACCGGTCGCCATCATCGGCAGCAAGGCGCAAGACATCGACAAAATTGGCGAAGGCGCAGATGGTGAACCGCCGCATCAGGATAAACCCGACGCGAAGGCGCGGCCGGCGAACGGAAATCGAGGCTTCTGATTGGCTCATGGCGCAATTATAATGCCATTGTGACGCATACATACAGTGAAAAATCCGCCCTGCATGTAAGATGACTGATAATCCGGATACAACTGCTCTGAAAGGTCCTGCGATGACACATTTCTCTGCGATGTCCCTGCTGAAAAATGCACTGACCGGACACAAGAAATGGTCCGAGCAATGGCCCGATGCGCAACCCAGGAAAGAGTACGATGTGATCATCGTGGGCGCCGGTGGCCACGGACTTGGTGCAGCCTATTACCTGGCCAAGGAACACGGCATCACCAATGTTGCTGTAATCGAAAAGGGCTGGCTTGGTGGCGGCAACACCGGCCGCAACACAACCATCATCCGCTCCAACTATCTTTATGATGAGAGCGCGCGGCTGTTCGATCATGCGCTGGATCTGTGGGAAAATCTCAGTACAGAGCTGAACTACAATGTGATGTATTCCAAACGCGGCGTGATGATGCTCGCGCACAACGTCCATGATGTGCAAAGCTTCCAGCGTCATATTCATGCCAACCGTCTCAACGGGGTCGACAACCGCTGGCTGACGGCGCAAGAGGCCCGGAAATTCTGCCCGCCGCTGAACGTCTCGCCGGATGCGCGCTATCCGGTGATGGGCGCTGCGTTGCAACAACGGGCGGGAACCGCCCGCCATGACGCTGTGGCATGGGGCTATGCCCGCGCGGCTGCCAAGCGCGGCGTGGACATCATCCAGAACTGCCCTGTGATCGCGATCCGTCGCGCTGCCGACGGTTCTGTCGAAGGCGTCGAAACCGCCAGGGGCTTCATCAAGGCGCGAAAGGTCGCTGTCTCAGCTGCCGGTCACACCAGCGTGGTGATGGACAGCGCGGGCGTGCGGATGCCGCTGGAAAGTTATCCGCTTCAGGCGCTGGTGTCCGAGCCGGTCAAGCCGGTTTTCCCCTGCGTCGTGATGTCGAACACAGTGCACGCCTATATCAGCCAGTCCGACAAGGGTGAGCTGGTCATCGGATCGGGCACCGACCAGTACACCAGCTATTCGCAGCGCGGCGGCCTGCCGCTGATCGAACACACCGTTGCCGCCATCTGCGAGATTTTCCCGATTTTCAACCGCATGCGGATGCTGCGCAAATGGGCCGGCATCGTCGATGTGACGCCGGATCGTTCGGCCATTCTTGGCAAGACGCCGGTGAAGGGGCTCTACGTGAACTGCGGATGGGGCACAGGTGGTTTCAAGGCGACGCCGGGGGCCGCGCATATGCTGGCCTGGACTGTCGCCAAGGACGAACCGCACCCGATCAACGCACCCTTCACGCTTGAACGCTTCACCACCGGCCGTCTGATCGACGAAGCCGCCGCCGCCGCCGTGGCGCATTGAGTCCAGACCCTGAGGGAGAGACCGAAATGCTTTTGATTCCCTGCCCGTATTGCGAAGACGACCTGCCAGAGCTGGAATTTGCCTATGCCGGAGAGGCGCACATTGACCGCCCCGCCGACCCGTCCGCGCTGAGCGATGAGGAATGGCGCGATTTCCTGTTCATCCGCTCCAACGTCAAAGGCGTCCATGCCGAACGCTGGCGGCACATCAACGGTTGCGCGCGCTTTTTCAATGCCTTGCGCGACACCGTCAGCGACCGGTTCCTGATCACTTACAAGGCGGGCGAGCCCCGACCCGACCCCGCAAACCTGGAGGTCATGGAATGACCGACCACCGCATAAAGGGCCGGGGCCGTGTCAACATCGACAAGCCGGTTCGCTTCACCTTCGACGGCGAGACTTTTCAGGGCTATGAGGGCGACACTGTCGCCTCAGCGCTGCTGGCCAATGGCGTGCATCTGATGGGCCGCAGCTTCAAGTATCACCGCCCGCGCGGCGTTGTCACGGCAGGCTCTGAAGAACCCAACGCACTCATCGGCACCAGCCGTGGCCCGGGCCGGTTTGAGCCCAACACCCGCGCCACCATGCAGGAGATCTATCCCGGTCTGACCACGGAAAGCCAGAACAAGTGGCCGACACTGAAGTTCGATCTCGGTGCGATTAACGACCGGCTCTATATGCTTTTTTCGGCGGGCTTTTACTACAAGACCTTCATGTGGCCGCGCAGCTTCTGGGACAGTGTGTATGAGCCGATCATCCGCAAAGCCGCCGGTCTGGGCAAGGCCCCGACCGAGAAGGACCCGGATCACTATGCAAGCCGTTATCTGCATTGCGATATCCTGATTGTCGGCGCGGGTCCTGCCGGGATCGCTGCAGCACTGACCGCGGGCCTAAAAGGCGCCAAAGTTGTCCTTGTGGATGAAAACGCCGACATGGGCGGCACGCTGCTTTCTGAACCCGGTGTCGGCATCGACGACAAACCCGCATGGGAATGGCTGGATGGCGCACTGGCAGAGCTTGCCCGGCTGCCCAATGTTCGCCTGATGACGCGCACCACGGCGATGGGATATTATCATCAGAACATGATCGCTCTGGTGCAGAAACTGACGGACCATCTGCCCGAGATTCCCATCGATGCACCGCGCGAGCGGATGTGGCGCGTGCGTGCCCGCGAGGTGGTGTTGGCGCAGGGCGCCATTGAACGCCCCCTGGTTTTCGACGGCAACGATTGCCCTGGTGTGACGATGGCAGGCGCGGCGCAGACCTTCCTGAACCGCTTCGGTGTGCTGATAGGCAAGCGCCCCGTCATCCTGACCAGCCATGACAGCGCCTGGTACAGCGCGTTTGATCTGGACGATGCGGGTGCGAAAGTTGTGGCAATCGTCGATACAAGGGGGAAAATCGCTCCCGCGCTGCTGCAACAGGCGAAAAAACGCGGCATCGAAACGTTGATCGCGCATACAGCAACAAGTACAAAGGGGCGACTGCGGGTCACCGCACTGCGCGTCAATCCGGTCAAGGCAGATCGTGTGGGCGCTGCCCGCATGCTGGCCTGTGATACGGTTCTTGTCTGTGGCGGTTGGACTCCGTCACTGCACCTGTTCTCTCACACCAAAGGCTCGCTTGATTGGGACGCAGAGGCGAAGGCCTATCTGCCCGGTAACAAGAGTGAAGCGGTGCACATCGCTGGTGCAGGCCGAGGCCTGTGGGGAATTGCTGCAGCGCTTGAGGATGGCGCAAAGGCTGGCCTAGAGGCTTTGCATGCGCTCGGCCAAACCGCTGCGGCTGCCACCTATGCGGTCTCTGACGACCGCACCGGCACCGGCGTCACCCAGAAGGAATTGCCGACCGACAGAAGTCCCGGAAAGGCCAAGGCCTTCGTCGATTTCCAGAACGACGTGACCGCCAAGGATATCCGCCTGGCCGTGCGTGAGGGCATGAAGTCCATCGAGCATGTCAAGCGCTATACCACCAACGGTATGGCAACTGATCAGGGCAAATTGTCCAATATGAACGGCCTGACCATCGCCGCTGACGCGCTTGAAAAGGAGGCACCTCAAGTTGGTCTCACGACCTTCCGTCCGCCCTATACGCCAACCACCTTCGGGACGTTCGCAGGCTACCACAAGGGCCGCCATTTCGAAGTGACCCGCAAGACGCCGATTGACGGCTGGGCCGAGGAGAATGGCGCCGCATTTGAACCGGTCGCGCTGTGGCGTCGGGCGTGGTATTTCCCCCAGGCGGGCGAAGACATGCACAAAGCCGTCGCACGCGAATGCCAATCCACACGGCAATCACTAGGAATTTTCGACGCCTCCACACTGGGTAAGATCGAAGTCTGCGGCCCAGATGCGGTCGAGTTCATGAACCGCATGTATACCAACCCGTGGACCAAGCTTGCACCTGGCCGCTGCCGCTATGGCCTGTTGCTGGGCGAGGATGGCTTTATCCGGGATGATGGCGTCATCGGGCGTATGCGGGACGATCTGTTCCATGTCACCACGACCACGGGCGGTGCCGCGGGCGTGCTCAACATGATGGAGGATTACCTTCAGACGGAATGGCCCGAACTCAAGGTCTGGCTGACCTCGACGAGCGAGGAATGGGCGACCATCGCCTTGAACGGTCCAAATGCGCGCAAGCTGCTCGCGCCTTTCGTGCAGGGTGCGGATATTTCCGCCGATGCGATGCCGCATATGGCGGTGGTGGAATGCACCGTCGCGGGCTTCCCGTCACGGCTTTTCCGGATCAGCTTTACCGGAGAATTGGGTTTCGAGATCAACGTGCCTGCACGTCATGGAAGGGCACTTTGGGAACAGCTTTATGAAGCGGGTCAGCAATACGACATTTGTCCTTACGGCACCGAGACGATGCACGTTCTGCGCGCCGAAAAAGGCTATATCATCGTTGGCCAGGATACGGACGGCACGGTGACGCCGCACGATGCCGGCCTTGGCTGGGCGATTGGCAAGATGAAGACGGATTTCGTTGGCAAACGCTCGCTCGACCGGCCTGATATCGTGGCGCCGGGGCGCAAGCAGCTGGTGGGTCTTCTGACCGATGACCCCAACACCGTGCTGACCGAGGGTGCGCAGATCGTGGCCGATCCGAAACAGGCAAAACCGATGAAGATGATCGGGCATGTGACCTCGTCTTACTGGTCGCAAACGCTGGGGCGCTCTGTTGCGATGGCTGTGGTCGAAGGCGGGTTCGACCGGATGGACGACATGCTGCATATCCCGATCGAAACCGGTGCCGCGATCACGGCCAAAGTCACTGGAACCGTATTTTATGATCCCGCAGGCGAACGGCTGAAGGTCGAATGAGGAGGAATATCCAATGAATGGCCCAACACCATCCTTTGACGCGGTGTCACTCGCGGTTCTTCCGCCGGTGGCACGGTTCAATCTGCGCATTGCGCCTGCCGATCTGGCAGTTGCCTCAAAAGCCTTCGGCGTAACCCTTCCCGCAAAAATCGGGCAAGGCGCGCAGACCGGCAATCGTGCAGCCTATTGCATCGGTCCGGACGAATGGTTGCTGCATGCTTTGCAAGCCGATCAATCGGCCATCGTCTCCGCCTTCGATGCCGCCCGCGCAAAGAGCGCGCACAGTCTGGCGGTGATTTCCGACCGCGAAATCACGATTGGCATTACCGGCCCGGCAGCGGCGGACTTGCTGTCAGTCGGCTGTCCGCTCGATCTGTCGCGCATGGCGGTGGGCAGCGCAAAACGCACGGTGTTCGATTACGCCCAGGTGATGCTGATCCGCGACGGCGACGATGCCTTCCGGCTAGAAGTATGGCGGTCATTCTTTCCGCATGTGCATGGCCTTCTTGAGATCGCAACCCGCGAATTCGCCGCCGGCCTTTGAAAGCTGCATTCGTCTTCCTCGTTCACGCGCGCCACTTGCGGGCGCGATCCTTCCACTTTGTCTGAAAGGCCGTTCAAATGTTAAAAACACTGAGTACCACTCGCATCTCTGACACCGCCACCGCCACCGCCGATGCTGTCGCAGACGAGCTTAACCGGCAGCAGACACAGATCGAACTGATCGCGTCGGAAAATATCGTCAGCGTCGATGTCCTGCGCGCACAAGGCTCGGTGCTGACCAACAAATATGCTGAAGGCTATCCCGGAAAGCGTTGTTACGGCGGCTACGAGCAAGTCGACAAGGTGGAACAGATTGCCATCGACCGGTTCTTCCTGCGGTTGCGTTCCTGAACGCTGACAGTCTGGACGCTGGCTGGATCCGGGTGCCTTTACCCCGGTGAAAGCGCGGTTCGACATGGACTTGAGCCTGACCCACACGTCGCGCAAGCCGCGCATCCTCATCATGATGTCACGCTTCGATCATGCGTTGCTGCATCTGTTCTATCAGGTGCGCGTGGACTGGCTGGACGCCGAGGTCGCAGACATCGTGTCGAACCAACTTGATGTCGAACGCATCGCCGATCACGAAGGCTTTCCGTTCTATCATTACCCCGTCAACCGCGCCACCAAGGTCGAGGTCGAGACGCGACTTCTGGATGTTTCACAGGTACCATCGCCAGCCTCCAATTCCTTGATCAAACAGGAACGCACAGGAGGGGAATATCAAGTCATTATTCATCCTGGAAGCATTTCAAATATGCATTTTTGACAATTGTGTATCCATCCTTGTTAAAGTGCCCCCAATCTCGCGGGCCGTGGAGCGCAACACCAGTTGAGGAAGTTGCCAAGATATCCTCTGTTACATCACAAAATTCCCATCCGATAGACGATGCTATGGTTTGAATGCGAGCTCGAATCTCACCACTGCGCTCTCGATTAATGTTCCCATTTGTAAGAAAATATTTTCCGCCATTGTAGCTTTTAACCGGGAGAGCGCCGGAAAAGCTATACGAACTGGCAACTGAGGGTAGGTACAAAAGCTGCAGCCTTTGTTCAGGATTATCCATTTGGATTGAAGTAAGGCTTTGGCTCAAAACATTCAGTGAGGTCTCTAACTCAACATCGGTAAGTTCAACAGGTGCAGATGGCGGATACCCGGCAATTTTTATGCCAGAGTCACTAATAGGAAACGGAAGATCACTCTGCGCTTCATTGAGCTCTGTGGTTGTTTCATCGGTCATCCACCGCTTTACCTGCTTTCGTACACCGTCTATTTTTTTTAAAGTATAGTCAAACAATGGTAGGAAGAATCTCAATTTATGTTTGATTCCACTCGAAGAATATCCCAACTCTCGTAGATTGTTGTATAGATCATTTCCTTCGTAGAATACTAAAGTTACCCGCTCTACTTGGGTATCTTTATATTCGAAAGATGTGTATTTCGTCAAAAGAGGAGCGCATCTACTTTCCTCAATTACCGTGCGAAGGTTCCCGAAACCTCCGCGACCGAATACCATAAAGGATCGTTCAGTATCCGAAGTGAGTTTTCTGAATATTCCATAGTTTCTATCGCCATTTAAAAACTCGTCGCCACTACCCTCTGAATAACTATCACCATGCACAATTTCGTATTTGGTATTTCCATCAAGCTGCGCATCCCCAAAGTGAAACAACGTCCGGTAGCAACCAGATACAGACCGCACGAAATCTGAAGGTAACAAGGGAATGATTGAAGGTGAAAAATAAACAAATACAAAATTTACAATTAGAAATAGGAGGACTGTGATATTCAACATAATAAATATGTCGCGAGAAAACAGAGCAGACGAGAAACGATTAATCCAGCTCATAGAGGTCCTCATAACTCTCTTTAAGAGCTTGGTCCTGTTCGTCTTTAAAGAGCAGGTAGTCACCGACAGCCATGACGTCCAACCCAGTGCCCATGAAGCACCTAAAGGCATCTTCCGGTGTGCAGATGATTGGTTCGCCACGTACATTAAACGAAGTATTTACAACAATTGGACATCCTGTTTTCTCGAAAAAATTTGTAATAACCGCATGATACCTGGAATTAGTATCGCTATGCACAGTTTGAATCCGCGCTGAGTAATCAACATGAGTAACAGCAGGAATTGATGAGCGCGGCACATTGAGTTTGGCGATGCCAAAAAGTGCGTTTTCCTCATCAGTAATTGTCAGACGTCTATCTTCCTTTACGTTCCCCACAAGCAACATATAGGGGCTATCGGCGTCGTGCTCAAACCATTCGTGCACATGCTCTCTCAGAACACTGGGTGCGAACGGGCGAAAGCTTTCACGATATTTCACTTTAAGGTTTAGCAGTTTTTGCATGGACGGCGAGCGGGGATCGGCAATAATGCTACGCCCGCCTAAAGCGCGGGGACCAAATTCCATGCGTCCTTGCATCCAGCCAACAGCTTTTTCTTCAGACAGAGCGCTTGCAACTTGATCAACCAAGTCAATTTCTGACAGCTTGTGGTATTTAGCGCCACATTCCTCAAGTGCCATTTCTATTTCGCTATTTGAAAACTCCGGCCCCAAATAAGAGCCATTCATCGCATCATTGTTAGAATCTACGGTTCGTTCATTATCGTGATGCGCATACCATACCGACAGCGCAGCGCCCAATGCGCCACCCGCGTCACCAGCAGCTGGCTGTATCCAGACTTTTTCAAATATCTTTTCTCGCAGAAGGATCCCATTTGCAACGCAGTTGAGCGCAACACCACCTGCCAGGCAGAGATTTCTTTCTCCTGTTTCCGCTGCAATTCCTCTTGCCAGTTTGACGACAATCTCCTCCGTAACTTTCTGAACGGAAGCGGCAAGGTCCATTTCTCGCTGCGTCAACTCCATCTCTGATTTGCGCGGCGGCCCTCCAAACAATGCGTCAAACTTCTTGTTTGTCATTGTCAATCCGGTCGCAAAATTAAAGTAACTCATATCCAGTTGAAAGCTACCGTCATCCGCAATATTAATTAGATTTTCTTTAATTAAGTCGGCATACTTTGGCGTACCGTAAGGAGCTAGTCCCATCACCTTATATTCGCCGGAGTTTACCTTGAATCCAGTGTAGTAGGTAAACGCTGAGTACAACAATCCCAATGAATGTGGAAAGTGGATTTCCTTGATAACTTTTAGATCTTTACCATTGCCAACAGCGAGGGAGGTTGTCGTCCACTCACCCACACCATCAAGTGTGAGGACCGCGGCGCTTTGGAAGGGTGACGGATAAAAGGCGCTGGCTGCATGGGAAAAGTGGTGCTCGGAAAACAGCAGTCTCTCTCTCCAATTTACATCGTCGCCGAGTAATTTGGACAATTCACTAACCAAGACAGACTTTTGGAAGAGCTTTTCCTTGATCCATGATGGCATTGAGGACGCGAAACTTCGGAAGCCTTTTGGCGCGAATGCAAGGTAAGTTTCGATCAGGCGCTCGAACTTGATAAATGGCTTTTCGTAGAACACCACGTGATCAATTTCTGACGAGGATATCCGGGCTTCATCGACGCAATAGGTAATGGCATTTTGCGGAAATCCCGCATCGTGTTTCTTTCGCGTAAATCGTTCCTCTTGCGCAGCTGCGATGATCTTTCCATCTTTTATCAAACACGCTGCACTATCGTGATAAAATGCTGAAACACCCAGTATGTACATCTGTATGGCTTTCTACTCTCAGAACAACGTGTAAATGAACGGTGCCACCACAGAGCCTTGAGCGAGTATTAGTAAGCCACCGAGAATGAGCATGACGATGATAATCGGAGCAAGCCACAACTTCTTGCGTGCACGCAGAAATCCAAGAAGCTCTCTGAGAAATTCCATGCTTAGCCCACAACTTAGAATTGATTTTTGAATGATGCGGCTGACGATTCAACTGGATCACGAGTTTTCCAAAATGTAACCGCCGATTTGGCTTTCAGACGAAGCTCATCGCGTCCAAACAATCGCATCACAAAACCAAGTGGCGTGAATATGACGAAAAATATCGCTCCAAGTACAATTGGGCTTACAATCATTCCAATCAGCAAGCCAAAACGCATCCAAAGCCGATTAAAAGGCAGAAGCATTTCAGATTTTGTAAAAGCTATTAGTGCAAAAGTCACCGCTAATACGACGAATAAAAGCGTAAGCACATAAGCGCCCTCATTGGCAAAGTAGGCAGACGAGAGCAAGAAAACGGCAGCAAAAAAAAGCCCGAATTTCTTATTAGACGGCAGTTCAACATCGGCATAATTCATGTTCACAATGTAACTTCAACAATCCCATCGTTTAGAAATCCGGCGGCATAGCCGAAATCATTGCACAATTATCTAACGTTCTTCATGTGCCTCTAAGCGTTGACATTTCTTTGCCACATCCATCTGTTTTCAGCCGACATAGCCAATTAGCCGTGCCTAAGGATAGATTACGTCAGGCAACAGCGGTTTGCAACAATTTTGACACCTGTAGTCGATGCCGTTGCTGTTTGCCCCTGACAGCCACCTCGGCGACTTGAAAAGTGATAGAGGGAACCGGCCTATGTCGAGCGACCTTTGCGCCAGCCTTGATCAGCCGGGTTTGGAGGCTGGCCAGCGACCGGTCGGTGAACATCAATCAGCACCGGCCTTCAAAGCCGCTCCGGGCAATTATTTTGTCACGATTCCCAATCTAATAACAGCCTCGTATCGCATGCCCCCGCAGGGTCGATCGCAAATCTGGTAATCTCTCACTTTTGCAATGCTAGTCTATGGCCTTGCTATTTTTCTCTCAGAGAGATTGTTGATCAGATTTCAGTAAGAGTAAGAAGCTGCACGTTTTTGTTTTTCAGACTTCAAAACACTTTTCTGCGACTAATCAGAGACTAAAAAGATTTTTCAACCTCCTCCTCACACCCTTAAATCATTGAAAAAATGGTGCCCGGGGGCGGATTTGAACCACCGACACGCGGATTTTCAATCCGCTGCTCTACCCCTGAGCTACCCGGGCATTCCTGATCTTCTGCCCGCACATCTGTGCTTTGCGGCAGCCGCCCTGAGGCAAGGGCTGATCGTATTGCTGACGGGTTATAGGCAAGTCGCAAACACCTGTCCAGTGACGATTCCCGGTTCTTCCGGGAAAAAACCGGACAGCGCTGCAGAGCCGAATCCGGCGTCAGTTTTCGGTATCGAATTCGTCGCTGGAGGGGTCTTCCTCAACCACCGGAACAGCATATTTGCCGTCGAACCAGCGCCCCAGATCCACATTGGCGCAATGCACAGAGCAAAACGGATAGGTTTCGCGGTGCGACAGCTTCTTGCAGATCGGGCACGGCACCGGTTTTCTCAAGGGGGTTATCTTGCTATCACTCATTGCATCCGTCACCTGATTGCAGCTCGGCTTCGTACCGGCTCAAAACGCGGGGTAACATGTCCGGCAGGTCTTCGGCAATAAGGCCGGGGCCGAATGCGCCGGCGCATTCAACGTGCAGCCAGGCAGCAGCGAGCGCAGCTTCAAACGAATCGAAGCCGCGCGCCAGCAGGCCAGTGATAAAGCCCGCCAGAACATCGCCGGCCCCTGCGGTTGCCAGCCAGGGAACCTGACGCTGGCCCAGCGCGATGGACAGTTCCGCCCGGCCATCAGGTGCGGCGATGATCGTGACAGACCCCTTCAACAGCACAGAGCAACCGGCTATTTTGGCGGCTTCCCGAGCCGCATCAATTTTTGACAATCCGGCAGCGCCAGATGGGTCGAGTTGGTCTGCAAGCTCTGGAAACAGCCGGGCGAATTCACCGCCATGGGGGGTCAGCACCACATGCTCATGCAGTCTGGCAAACAGGGTTTCACGGTGCTCGGCAAAGCTGGTGAGGGCATCTGCATCAAGCACAAGCGGCTGGCCGCTGGCCAGTGCCGCCAGCACCAGTGCGCGGGTGCGTTGCCCGACACCCAGTCCGGGGCCCAGACACAGCGCGTTTTTGCGGCCGTCAGCGAGCAGTCGTTCCAGAGCCCCGGCATCTGCAACCGGGGTCAGCATGACCGCGTTCAACTGCGCGGCGTTTTCACCCAATGCCTCCGGCGGACAGGCCAGGGTAACGGCCCCTGCCCCGACCCGCAGCGCCGCCCGTGCCGCCAGCCGGCCAGCACCGCCATGGCTGCTGCCGCCAGCCAGTACCAGGGCATGGCCGTGCTGATATTTATGCGCCAGATTGGGCTTGCCGAGGCGCTGCGGATAGCCGCCGGCATGAACTGTCTCCCAAGCACCGGCACCTGCGGGCACAAGCCGGTCATCCGGCTCGAACTCGGCGATGCCAAGATCGACGACCGCCAGAACCGGGAGCGTCTGGTGTAGTGATGCATTTGTCGCGACATGCTCTGAGAAAAACACGTGGCCCGGCTTCAACCGTTGAAATGTAACCACATAGTTTGCCTTCGGCCAGATTCTGCGCTGCGTGCCCGTGCTTTGCTTGGTTGTGTCAGAGGGCCTGAGCATACGGCCTGTATCGGCGCTCACTCCCGATGGCATATCGACAGCAACTATGATGCGTGCCTGCCGGGCGACCATGTCGAGTGTAGTCAGCAGGTCTTCGCCAAGTGGACGGGTAAGACCGGTGCCGAACAGCGCGTCAAACACCACATCGGCATCTGCCAGTGTGGCGGCAGTGAGGTCTGTCAAAGGGGTTACCTGGCCGATTTTTCGCCATTGTGCCGCGTTTTCGGCCGCGTCCGCCGGAAGCCTGTTTTGATCGCCTGCGAGAAAAACTTCAACTGGCCAGCCAAGGCTGTGCAGATGACGCGCAATGACAAAGCCGTCGCCGCCATTATTGCCCGGGCCGCACAGCACCACAGCACGATGGTTGCGGGCCGCCAGATGCGGTTCGGCGCGCAACAGCGCCTCGACCACGCCGCGCCCGGCGGTTTGCATCATCGACAGGCCGGTGACCCGGCCGGATGCGATTGCAGCCTGCTCGGTGCGGCGCATCTGCGCTGCGCTCAGGAGCTTCAGCCGCTGCTGGTCAAATCTGACAAAGGTGATATCTGCGCAGGCCATATCTGCCGGTTCCGGACTTGCTTTTCTGTGGCAGCCGGACCACGCCCGGCCTGTTATTCGTGGTTCAGCCAGTTGAGAACCACCGGGAAGCCTTCGCCCTGCAGCAGCGCCACGGTCTCAAACAGGGGCAGGCCGACGACGCCGGTATAAGAGCCCTGCAGGCTGGTGACAAAGGCAGCGGCGAGGCCCTGAATGGCATAGCCGCCGGCTTTCCCGCGCCATTCCTCGGAGGCCAGATAGGCATCGATTTCCATACGCGAGAGTTTTTTGAATCGGACCTTGGTTTCGACCAGCCGTCTGCGCATGCCGCCGCGCGGGGTGATGAAGGCGACGCCGGTATACACTCTGTGCGCCCGGCCTGACAGACGCTCCAAAGCATCGACGGCTTCATTGACGGTTTCGGTTTTCGGCAGAATGCGCTGTCCGATCGCCACCACCGTATCCGCGCCGAGCACAAAGGCATCATCGTAGCGCTCGGTTTTGGGTGCCATCTCGGCGTGTTCGCCCTTCCTGGCATCCATCGATCTGGCGAGCGCTACCAGCGTATCGCGGGCGACCTGCGCCTTGGCACTGGCAAGACGTCCGGCCAGAGCACGCGGGCTTTCGCGGCGGCGCGGCGTTTCATCCAGATCGACGGGCTGCAAGCGGTCCGGCTGCAGGCCGATCTGCTGCAACAGCGCGAGCCGGCGCGGCGACGAAGAGGCAAGAACCAATTTCGGGGTTGGTTTGGCGGCCATTTTGCTGATTACCCGCGGGCACTGACGCCAAAGGCGTCATTCTGTTTACTTGAAGCGGTAGGTGATGCGCCCTTTGGTCAGGTCGTAAGGCGTCATTTCCACCAGAATTTTGTCACCTGCAAGCACACGAATACGGTTCTTGCGCATGCGGCCAGCCGTATGGGCGATTATTTCGTGGTCATTTTCCAATTTCACGCGAAACATCGCGTTGGGCAGTAACTCGGTGACCACACCGGGAAACTCAAGGACTTCTTCCTTAGCCATAGGATTCCTTATCTAAAGCAATTCTTAAATCTGAATCGGGTTGGCCGGTCAGACTGATTTTCGACACACCGAGCAGGCCATCGGACCACAGTTCAGCGCTATTTGGGAGGTTGTTACCAGATCGGCAGGCAAAGGTCACCCATATACCATGCCGAAATAGCAGCACTTACACATTTTACAGAATATAGGGCTTTCCTGTTGCGAATGCCAATAAATCCATCCTGAATCGATTGATGACTTCCCCTGAACGATCCCGAGTCGATCCGGCATTTGGAAATGGCATAGATTTGGCGGCGGATAAAATATAAACACACTGTTCAACACATGGCGTGCGGGTTTCCTGGCATTATATGTGTCGTGAACAATTCAGGAGCATTGTCATGTCTATCCGCCCGGTCAATCAGATTATTCAGGCCCAGCCAACCATGGAGGGTGCCGGCGTCAAGCTGCATCGTGCATTCGGATTTGGCGATCCGGAGATGGCGGACCCGTTTTTGCTGCTGGACGATTTCCGCAATGACCGGCCGCAGGATTATATGCGCGGATTTCCATGGCATCCGCATCGCGGCATCGAAACCATTACCTACATTCTTTCGGGCAGTGTCGAACATGCCGACAGTCTGGGCAATAAGGGCTCGCTCCAGGCCGGCGATGTGCAGTGGATGACCGCCGGCAGCGGTATCCTGCATCAGGAAATGCCGGAAGGGGATGCCAAGGGCAAGATGCACGGCTTTCAACTGTGGGCAAATCTGCCGCGCAAGCTGAAAATGACCGATCCGCGCTATCAGGATGTCGAGGCCAGTGAAATCCCGCTGCTGCAGGAGGATGATGGCACCGAGGTGAAAATCATTTGCGGAGAATTGTGGGACCGCAAAGGCCCGGTTGATGGCATCGCTGCCGAGCCGCGCTATCTGGATGTGTTCGTGCCAGCGGGCCGCAAACGCACCCTGCCGGTGAGCACACGGCAAAAAGCCTTCGCTTATATATTCGAAGGATCCGGCACATTTCGCGATGCCTCCAAACCGTTTGGCGTTCTCACTGAAAAGGAAGCCAATGGCGAAGAGCTGCTGATCCGCGACCAGACCGGCAACCGCTCTTTGGTGCTGTTCGGCAGCGGTGATGAAATTACTGTTCAGGCCGGTGACGAGGGCATTCGCTTTCTGCTGGTGTCTGGCACTCCGATACAGGAGCCAGTGGCCTGGCACGGACCCATCGTCATGAATACGCGGCAGGAACTGATGCAGGCGGTCAGTGAGTTGAACACCGGCACCTTTATCCGCAAATCGGCCTAAGATTTAAAGCCGCAGCAGGGTCTTGGCGTTCTGATAACACACCAGATCGCGCTCCTCGTCAGACAGGGGCGCGTTCTCGATCCAGGTTCCTGCCTCATCTGCTTTTTCAAACGGATAATCGACCGAGAACATCACACGGTCCGCGCCCATGGCATCGATGGCGCAACGCAGCGGTTCATCGGAACACACGCCCGCAGTGGTGGCATAGATATTGCGGCGGAAATAATCCGAGGGCTTCATCTCCAGCTTCATGTCACCGCGATTGCTGATTTCCCAGCGGCTGTCAAAACGCCACAACTGATAAGGCAGCGTCTCACCCATATGACCCAGCACCAGCCTGGCATTGGGATAGCGGTCGAACACACCGCTGAACAGCAGCCGCAAGGCGTGATTTCCGGTTTCAACCGTCCATGACCAGACCGGGCCGAACAATTCCGGGTGGTTGTGATACATGTAAGGCACGTCCGGCGGATTGTTGGGATGAATATAGACCGGCACCTGCAGATCTGATGCGCGCTCCCAGAACACAGAAAACCGGTCATCATCGAGATAGGCACCATTGGTCTGGCCGTTGATCATCGCGCCGCAGAAACCCAGCTCGCTCACGCAGCGCTCAAGTTCCGATGCCGCAGCCGCCGGGTCCTGCATGGCCAGATGGGCGAACCCTGCATAGCGCTGCGGCCGCTTGCTGATTTGCTCTGCCAGAAATTCGTTGCAGCGCCGCGCCATGCGCACCGCAGTGGCTGTCTGTGGTTCCGCCTGAACGCCGGGACCGGCCAAGGACAGCACCGCCTTTTCAATGTTGTTCCTGTCCATATTGGCGAGGCGCATCTCACCAAAATCCTGCAGCGCCTCACGGGCTTTGCCGAACAGGGCCGGACTGATATTGATCGCGGTCTTTGACCAGTAATCGACAAAATCCGGCGCCATGAAATGCTCTTCAATAGCTATTTTTCTGTGCCCGTTTGCATTGTTCATAGTCTTAGCCCTTCAGTGCAGTGCGGATTCTGATGATCAGAGTTGAAAAATCTTCTTGTCAGTCTTGTGCAGACAGGCTCCGGGACCATCCGCCTCAATCATGTAATTGTCGCAGATCACGGCAAATACCTTGCCATCGTCAAAGCCCGGATGAACCGCAAAGCACATATCCCTGGCCAGCGGCATGGTCTCATCGCTGCGGATCATGGGGCGCTCGACCATGTCGACACCCTGGCCGTGGGCATACAGCCGGGTTTCAGGCGCCAGATCGTGATCGCGCATCCAGGCATCGTGAGACGCGGCGATGCTGGCAGGATCTGCACCGGGCTGCATCAGCGACAAGGTGTGATCCTGTGCCTTGTGGACATGATCAAACGCCTGCAGCAGATGATCGCTGGCGGTGCCAAGCACCATGGTCCGTGCAATCTCCAGATAGACGCCGCCGGGTCCGTTGACCTCGATCAGCAGGGAAAAATGATCGCCCTTCTCGATGGTGCGCCCCTGGAATGCCCGGCCTGCAAACCGCGAGGAGCGGCCAAGCGGCGCAGAAGTCCCGAGGAAAATACCCTGATCGCTGCCCAGCCGGTGCGCTGCGGCCTGAGCGTGATTGGCGACATCTATATCTGTCACGCCGGGACGCAGAAAATCGCACACTTCGGCGAAGACCTTGTCCTGCAGCTGTGCCGTGCGGTGAATGAGTTCAATTTCTTCAGCGCTCTTGATTGCCTTGATTGTGTCAACCTGATCGGTGGCATCGACCAACTCAGGCCGGTCCGGCATGTTCTGCACGCAATCAATCAGGCTGAAGGGCAAGGCCTGTGGTGTCAGCCATCCGATCTTTGCCGGTTTGGTGCGCTGCAGTTCCGCCACCAGAAGCGCGGCATCATAGGTGTTGGTATAGCCGATGGAGGTAAAGGACGGCGTGTGGACCACGCGCCCGACACCGCGGTGTATCTCATCCTTGCCTGCCAGGTCCTTCACCACGTCAAACGCGCCCATTTCGATGATTGTCATGGGTTGATCGCGGTAGAAAATCAGGGTTCTGGGATAACCATTACAAGCGGGTATATCGCTGAACCAGCGCACATATCCGCCCACCCAGTCGCTGGTGTTCTGCATCACCAGTGCGTCAATATCCTGGTCCTTCATGGCCGTGGCAACTTCAGTCCAGCGGCGCTGCAGTTCTGCATCGGTGATCGGAGAGCGCAGTTTCACGGTGTTATCCTCGTGGGTTTGTTTTCTGGAGCAAGTCAGCGGTCAAATTTACCGGCCAGACCATCGGCGCCGTCACGTTCGTAGTGGGTGAAATTTTCGGCGATAATCGGCAGAGCCTGCTGATGATAAATATCCGCCATGCCGCCAATGTGAGGGGTCACAATGATCTTCGGATGGTGCCAGAGCGGGCTTTTGGAGGGCAATGGTTCGGTCTCAAATACATCCATGCCCGCACCGGCAAGCTTTCCGCTGTCCAGTGCAGACAGCAAAGCGCGCTCGTCGACACAACCGCCGCGCGAGATATTGATCAGGAAAGCGGATCGCTTCATGACATCAAGCGTTTCGGCATCGATGATGTGATGGGTTTCACTGGAATAGGGCACGATGATGATGAGAAAGTCAGCTTCGCGCGCGGCGCTGCCGATCTCGTCGCGTTTGTAGATATGGTCAAATCCGTCGAGCTGCGAGCGGCCGTTGGAAACGCCGGTGAGGCGCATATCTAGTGCGGCACAGCGTTTTGCCAGCATCTCGGCAATGCTGCCCAGCCCGACAAGGCAGGCGGTTTTCCCGCTCAGCAGGGGCTGCGGCCATCTTTCCCATTTTGCGGCCTGCTGGTTTTCCAGCATCGCTGGAAAATTACGCGCCAGCGAGAGCATCAGCAGCAACGCCAGTTCCGACATTTGCGGACCATGAAATCCGCTGCAGTTTGTCAGTGTCACTTCGGGCGACAGCTCCGCCATGGCGACAAGATTATCGACGCCTGTTGTCAGGGCCTGAACCCATTGCAGCTTCGGCATGGCGGCGATCAGTGCCGGTTTGATCGCTGGCGCAAGTGCCGCCAGAATCTCGGCCTCGGCTGCCAGCTTCATGGCGTCTTCCTCGGTTGTCGCTGTGACAAACCGGTAACCGGGGCACAACTGACCAAGCTGGTCGGCGTACCAGCGCGCGTTTCTGTCGTATATCAGAACAATTCTTGAGGTCATGGCGAGTCCCGCTAATAGAGGATGGATGGCAGCCAGAGTGTCAGTTGCGGAAGCACGAACAACATAGCGATCAGGATCAGCGGCGCGATCAGGAACGGCATTATTCCACGGTAAAGCGTGCGGATACTGGTGTCCGGAATCTGCGCCTGAATGATAAACAGGTTCATGCCAACCGGCGGTGTTATCAGACCCAGTTCGACGACGACGACAACAAGAACACCGAACCAGATCGGATCATAGCCGTAGCCGATAATCACCGGGAGAAAGACCGGTACAGTGATCAGCATCATGCCGATGCCCTCCAGAAAGCAACCCATGACCACATAGAGCAAAATGATGATGGTCACCACCGCCCAGGGTTGCAGGCCAAAATCCCGAGCACTCTCCAGAAGCAGGTCCGGCAGGCGGGTCTGGACAATGAAATTGGCAAAAATTGTGGCACCAATGATGATCATGAACAGCACGGCGGATGTGATGACCGAAACGCGCACAGCTTCGGTGAGGCGTTCAATTGTCAGATTGCCTGTGGCAAAACCCAGCACAATGGCGCCGAACGCGCCCACGGCCGCGGCTTCATTGGGGCTGAAGACGCCCAGATAGATGCCGCCGATTGTTGCAGTGAACAACACGATGAACTGCCATGGCTGGCGCAGCGCTTTCACACGCTCCGTCATGCTCGCGCTGGCATCAAGCGGCACCCGGTCCGGGGACCTGGCAGCGACCACCAGGGCAACGATAGCATAAAGGACAAGGAGAATAAGTCCGGGGAACAGGGATGCGGCGAACAGTTTGGGCACCGACACTTCGGCAATCGAGCCGTAGATCACAAGGATGATAGAAGGCGGGATGAGAATACCCAGTGTGCCGCCGGACGCCACTGATGCAGCTGCGATGCCTTCCTCATAACCGGCGCGGCGCATTTCCGGCATGGCAATCCGGGTCATTGTCGCAGCGGTTGCAATGGAGGAGCCGCAAATCGCGCCAAAGGCCCCGGACGCACAGATGGTGGCGACGGCCAGACCGCCACGCATGCCGGACAGAACGATCCGCGCGGCTTTGAACAGATCCGCCGACAATCTGGATTTGGAGGCGATTTCGCCCATCAGAATGAACAGCGGCACGACCGACAAGCCATAGCTTGAGGCAATGTCGAAAATCGTGGTTCCGGCCACCAGTTTCGCCACTGTGACATTTGACAGCAGCACGTTGCCAATAATGCCACACAGCGCCAGCGCCAGCCACACCGGCTGACGCAGCAGCAACAGGCCGAACATCAGCAACATGAACAACAGGCCCATAACCGGGATGCTCATTGTCCTGCGTCCATGTCATCTGCCGGTGTGGCCGTCCTGGGAGAGAAGGCAGTCAACGCTGCGGCAAGGATGGCTCCGCTGAGACCGATCAGGGACAGCAGCCAGATCAGCCAGACAGGGAGATTGAGTTCAAGAGAGCGATCGCCATAATTGTAGGCGCTGGTCATCGGTCCTGTCATCGACCAGAAAAAGAACACCAGCACTCCGAGAGCGACAAAAGCCGCAGCGCCCATCAACAGCCGCACCGAAGACGCCGGGACCCATCCGTCGACAATATCAATGGTAATTTCGGCGCGGTCAGCGATGACACGAGCCAGGCCAAAGAACACCATGATGACCAGCAGAATCCCGACCAGATCATAGGTCCCGCGAATGGGCGCGTTGAAAGCGTAGCGCATGAACACGTCAGCGACGATGATCAGCATCATTGCAAACAGCGCAAGCATCGACAGCTTCAGTTGCAATTCGAAAATGTAATGCAACGCGCGTCTGAAGCGGCTGTTGGGCGGCATCGGTTCAATCCCTGCTGGCTGCTGCGGCGCGGTGCCAAATGTGTTGGAGGCCGGGCATTTTAGGTCGATACCCGGCCTGAAACAAATTTACTTCGTGTAGGCTTCCACGAAAGCACTGCCGGGTTTGCCTGCGGCATCGACAGCAGAGGTGAAGCTTTCCACAATGGGCGCAACCAGAGTTTCCAGTTTGGATCGTTCAGCATCAGACAGTTGCACGATCTCTACGCCGCCTTTTTCCATATAGTCGCGTGCTTCCGCTTCACCTTCGTCCCACATCTTGCCGAAGGCTTCACCCCGGTCCGGACCGGTGGTCTCGTCAATGATCTTGCGCATTTCCGGGCTGAGGCTGTTGTAGGTGTCTTCATTCATGACGACGGCAAAGGTGGCCGACGCGATGCCCGGTTCAAGCGAGTATTTGACGATCGAAGCCATGTCGAAAGCCTTGGTCGCTTCAAACGGGAATGAAGCCGCATCAGCGACGCCTTTGGACATGCTGTCGGCAGATTGTGCAGGCGGAATTGCCATCGGCACAGCACCCAGCTTTTCGATAACCTGCTGCCAGATGGCACCGGCATAGCGGATGCGCTGGCCCTTGATGTTATCAAGCACACTCAAATCCGCGTTTGCGGAGTGAATTTTCAGTGGTGGCGTAACTGCCATCCACATGATTTTTGTGCCGGCATGCTCTTCTGCGAGAAATTCCGGCGCAAGCTCCGTCAGACGGCGCGATGTGATGGCGCTTTTATCGCCCGCAGAGGGAAAGCTGAGAGGCAGCCCAGCCAGTTCCGTGACCGGGAACCGGCCCGGTGTGGCACCATGCAGAATGATTGCCAGATCGGCAGCGCCTGCAGCGACCAGTTCAAACTGGCGCGGAGGCGGTCCAAGCTGACCCGATGTGAAAACTTCCAGCGACAACTCGCCATTGGATTTCTCGCTCATTTCGTCAGACCACATTTTCAGCATCTTGTGAAATGTGTGGTTGGGCGGAAGGAAACTCGATACTTTGAGCTTCTGGGCGGAAACCGCCGAAACGGATACGGCGCTGATGCTCAGCGCAAGTGCAAATTTAAGTATTGATCTGGTTATCATATGTTCCTCCACTGTACTCCCGCAGAAGGTCCCTCCCCTATGGCCATTTGATCACAGGTTGACTGCTTCGTGGTACACTTGTATCGTATCGTGGATTTTCGTCGAATGTCAATTGTGTTGCCGATAAAGCCGGGACACACATGGGAGAATTCACTGGTGAAGCTTTATCATAACAACAACAGTGTCTGTTCCCAAAAGGTGCGGGTCACTCTGGCCGAAAAGCAATTGCCATGGGAGAGCATGCATCTGGATCTGTCGAAGGGTGAGCAGTACGAACCCGACTACCTGCAGTTAAACCCCGAAGGTGTGGTGCCGACACTGATCGATGATGGGCTGGTCCTGCGCGAATCCGGCGTCATTGCAGAATATCTCGACCAGTTGAGTGCAACCAATCCGCTGGCCCCTGCTGAGCCGAAGGCCGCTGCCGCGATGCATCTGTGGCTGGTGCGGACGATCGATATTCATGCAGCGATCAATTCTGTGAGCTTTGCCACGCTGATGCGTCAGAAACAGCTTCAAGACAGCACGCCGGAAGAAGTAGAAGCCCGAATTGCAAAATTTCCCAATCCGCAGATCCGGACCAAACGCCTGGATCTGTATCGCAATGGCGTGAAATCGCCCTATGTGGCAGGCGCGCTGTTCACGCTGATGCGGATGTTCGAGGATATGGCGCGCACCCTGGAAACATCGGATTGGCTGACCGATGGCCAATACGGCCTCTCCGACATTGCCCTGATCGCCTATGTTGACCGGCTTGATCGATTGGGCCTGGATGGCCTTTGGTCGGAACGCTATCCGAAAATTGAGACCTGGCTGCGTGCCAGTCAGGCGCGGCCCAGCTACCAGACGGCAATCGGAAGTCTGATCCCGCAACAGCTCGCCCAACAGACACGGCAGGCGGGACAAGCTGCCTGGCCGGAAATCAGAGAAATCTGGAACTCCATGTAAATAGACTGTCCGCCGATTTCCCGGACGCAGCTGGCGCGGGAGCCAGTCTGCCTGGTAATGCTTTGCCCCATCCCTAAATACGGCACTGTGAATCACACAAATGCCGGATTTTGGCTGTTTTTTCTCGTCACGGGGTGCGCGACTCTATCGTTTGCTCCGTTTTTTTAATAGGATTCTGCAATCGAATCAGAAATTTGATGAGGCTTTAATGCATAGAAAATTCGGCATTCTCGTTGGCGCACTCTCGTTGGCGCTGGTTTCCGGTCCCGGACAGGCTGCCCCTTGCAGCAATAATGGTGCCGGGTTTGATACGTTCAAACGGGATTTCGCCAGAGAAGCCAAAGCTGCCGGAATCGGTCAGCGCGGCCTGGCTGCACTGGCCTCAACCGAATATTCGCCCGGCGTTATCAAATATGATCGCAGCATCAGCCGCAGTTTCAAACATGCCGATAACAATTTCGCCAGCTTCTATGCAAAGAAGACAAAAGGCCTTCTTGGTCCAACGCGCAGCCGGTTGAAGAACAATGCCAGACTGCTGGGTAATATTGAAAAACAATACGGCGTGCCAAAGGAAATCCTGGTCACGATATGGGGAATGGAAACCGGATTTGGCAGTTATACCGGCAAATACGATATTGTCACGTCACTGGCCTCGCTGACACATGACTGCAGGCGCTCGGGTTTCTTCAAGCCCAATTTGATGGCGGCGCTGCAGATCATTGACAAGGGCTGGATTGACCGAAGCCAGATGCGCGGCGCACGTCACGGAGAAATCGGTCAGACCCAGTTCATGGCCAAGAATTATGTCAGATTTGGCATTGATTATGACCGTGATGGCCGCCGCGATCTGATCGGCTCAGTCCCCGATGTGCTGGCATCCACAGCCAATTATCTGCGTTCCTATGGCTGGAAAGCCGGTCAGCCCTATGGTCCGGGCACACGAAATTTTTCCGTCCTGAAAGAATGGAATGCGTCCGACGCCTATCAGCAGGCCATCGCAAAATTCGCCGCATCACTGTGACGACAAGCAATCCGGCTGTTCGCTGAGAAAATGCTTAGCGATACAGCAAGGACCTGCCATTGCTGAACAGGTGCAGCTTTGCAGGATCAGCGGTCATGCGCAGCAAATTGCCGCGCACATTGCGGTGGATGCCCGGCAGTTTCGCGATCACCGGATTATTGTTCGGATCGGGTTTGGCGAAATAGACCTGGGTGACTTCACCAAGGGCTTCACTGATTTCGACCTTGGCCTCATAAGCATAATTCTCGCCAGCAGTGAGAGCCATATCTTCCGGCCGGATGCCGACATTGACCTTCAGGCCCATATCGCTGTCCTTTGTCGGAATGTCAGCCATGATCGTGCCCTTGCCTTCGGCGACCTTGACGCCGGTCTGTGCGCCGGTGGAGACAATTTCGCCTGCCAGAAGGTTCATGGCCGGTGAGCCGATAAACTGGGCTACAAACTCATTTTCAGGCGTTTCGTACAACTCCAGCGGGCTGCCAACCTGGGCAATCCCCTTATTGGCAAGCACCACGATCCGGGTCGCCAGGGTCATCGCTTCAACCTGATCATGGGTGACATATACCATGGTGGAATTGGGCATCGATTCCTTGAGCTGGGCAATCTCGATGCGTGTTGCAACACGCAGGGCGGCATCCAGATTGGAAAGCGGCTCATCAAACAGATAGACCTTGGGGTCACGGACAATGGAGCGACCGATGGCGACACGCTGGCGCTGGCCGCCGGACAGGGCTTTCGGCAGGCGGTCCAGATAATCAGTTAATTGCAGGGTATTTGCGGCCTTGTCGACGGCTGCTTCAATTTCCGATTTGGATTTTTTGGCAATCTTCAAGGCGAACGACATGTTGTCACGAACCGTCATGTGCGGATAAAGCGCGTAGGACTGGAACACCATGGCGATGCCGCGTTGGGCCGGTGGCACGTCATTCATCAACTCGCCATCGATGAAGAATTGGCCACCACTGATTTTTTCCAGCCCGGCAATCATCCGCAAAAGTGTGGATTTGCCACATCCCGATGGCCCGACAAACACGACCAGCTCGCCGGTCTCGATTTCGAGATCGATGTGCTTCAGGACATTCACGCTCCCGCCATATGTCTTTTCGACATCCACCAGTTTCAGATTGGCCATGTTTTCTCTCCCAGTTTAAGCTTTCGCTTTGAGTGCAAGGCAAGGCTGCCATGGCCCCAAATGTAATTTTCCATCCGCAGACACATTTGCACTGCCCAGTTCTGCACCGGTCTGAAGCCACTTGCCGGCAGGCATATCGAGCGCCGAAGGCGTATCGCTGAGATTGAAGGCGCAAAACATCTGCTGGCTACCAAAACTGCGAATAAAGTAAACAATATCGCCTTCGTGCTGCACACCCTTATCCTTGCCCTTGATCAGGGCCGGATTGTCATGACGGAAAGCGATTGCCTTTCGGTAATGATGCAGAAGTGAGGTCGGGTCCTCCTCCTGACGCTCCACACACAGCGCCAGATGGGCGGGCGCGATGGGCAGCCATGTCTTGCCCTCGGACACGCCTGCATTGAGGTTCGATTTGTCCCAAGTCATTGGCGTTCGGCAACCATCGCGGCCCTTATATTCAGGCCAGAACTCGATGCCATAAGGATCCTGCAGATCTTCGAAGGCGATATCTGCTTCCGGGAAACCCAGTTCTTCGCCCTGATAGAGGCAGACCGATCCGCGCAGGCACATCATCATGGTGGCATAAAGCCGAAGCGCCGCAGGCGGCAGGTCCCAGCGCGTGCTGTGACGCGTGACATCATGGTTGGAAAAGGCCCAGCAAGCCCAGCCATCGCGGGCCACTTCATCCAGCTTTGAGAAGACGTCCGCAATGCGCGCTGCAGTCAACCGCTCAGCGGCGAGAAATTCAAACGCGTAGCACATGTGAACATGTTCATCGCCGCTGGTATATTGCCCCAGTATATCAAGGCCGAACTGGGCATCTCCCACTTCACCCAGAGACGTCACTGCCGGATACTCGTCCAGAACGGCGCGAAACCGTTTCAGGAAATCAAGATTCTCCGGCTGGTTCTTGGAATGGATATGTTCCTGATGGTTGTAAGGATTGACCGAGGGCGCGATGTTTGAATTGCGCCGTTCCGGTGGCAGTGGCGGGTTGGACCGCAACTCCTTGTCGGCGAAATAGAAATTGATCGTATCGAGACGGAAACCGTCGACCTTTCGTTCCAGCCAGAAGCGGGTCGCATCCAGCAACGCGTCCTGCACTTCGTCATTGTGAAAATTGAGATCGGGCTGGGAGTTCAGGAAATTATGCAGATAATACTGCTCGCGCCTTGCGTCCCAATGCCAGCCGGACCCGCCGAAAACGGACAGCCAATTATTCGGCGGCGTGCCGTCAGGCAGCGGGTCGGACCAGACATACCAGTCAGCTTTCGGGTTCTCCCGATCCTTGCGGCTTTCCACAAACCATGGGTGCTGGTCAGAGGTATGACTGAGCACAAGATCAATCATGACCCGGACACCAAGCCGGTGCGCCTCGTCCACCACTGCATCGAAATCAGCGAGGGACCCGAACAGCGGATCGACATCGCAATAATCGCTGACGTCGTAACCGAAATCCTTCATCGGCGATGTGAAGAATGGCGAAATCCAGATCGCATCAACACCCAAAGAAGCGATGTAGGACAGACGCTGCCGGATGCCGAGCAGATCGCCAATGCCATCGCCATTACTGTCCTGAAAGCTGCGCGGATAAATCTGATAAATTACCGCGCCACGCCACCAGTCCCTGTCTGTCGCTGGAAGGCCTGCGGGAGCAATTTCAGCCATGACTGTCATACTCGTGCGCCCTATTTCACAGAGCCGGCCAGCAGGCCACGCACAAGGTATTTCTGCATTGCAAAGAAGACCGCCAGTGGCACTGCAATCGATACGAAGGCGGATGTCGCGAGGATTTCCCAGTTGCCGCCGCGGGTGCCAAGCAGTTCAACGATCTGTTTTGTCATGACCGTGGTTTCACCGGTTGAATCAATCAGGAACACCAGAGCCACCAGCAAGTCATTCCAGGTCCACAGGAACTGAAATATGGCGAAGGAGGCCAAAGCCGGAAAACTGAGAGGCAGAATGATTTTAACGAAAATCTGGAAATCCGTGGCGCCGTCAACCTTGGCATTTTCAATGATATCCCGCGGCAGGCCGACCATGTAATTTCGCAACAGATAGATCGCCAGCGGCAGGCCAAATCCGGTATGCGCCAACCAGGCACCCAGATAGCCCTTTCCGATGCCGATCTGGTTGTGAAATTTGAGAAGCGGAATCAGCGCCAGTTGCAAGGGCACAACCAGCAGACCGACGACGACGGCAATCAGCAGGGCGCGTCCGGGAAAATCCATCCAGGCCAGGGCGTAAGCGGCAAAGGCGGCCACCAGAATGGGAATGATCGTGGCCGGAATTGTCACCGTCAGTGTATTGAAGAACGCCTTCGCCATACCTTCCCTGTTGGAGGGATCAAATAAAACGTTTTTGTAGTTCTGCAAAGTGAATTCAGGCGGTGTCTTGGCGGTTACGAAAATGCGTGAGCCACGCCGGCCGCTCATCTCTACAGGGCTTTCCATGCGATAGTCGCCATTGACCTGCACGGTGACGGTTGCACCGTCTTTCAAATCTGCGGTTTCGCCAGCCTTGTAGGCATTGATGTCCTGTGACGTTACGCCATACACCGAAATTTTTACATCGCCCGGCTCACCAAACAGATTGCCCTGAACGACAAATTCATCGCCTTCCTGGACCTGGGTGTCAGGAGCATCTGTCCGCAAGGTCAGATTCTGTTCAGAGGGAAATCCCGCTTTCCACCAGCCACTTGTGGCGATCTGATCTGAGGTTCTGAACGAGGAGATCAGCAGACCTGCGGTGGGGAAAAGCCAAAGCAGGACCAGCAGGGCGACAGAAATATGAACCGCCCAGGTCAGACCGGATTTGGTTCCTGCGATATTGTCCATTGTCGTCTCCCTCAGCGCATCTCTTTGCGGGCGTTGTAGACATTCCAGACCAGGATCGGCGTAACCAGCAGCATGATGATCATCGCACTGGCGGAGCCGACGCCCCAGTCATTGGCGCGGAACAGTTTGTCGTACATGTAGTTGGCCAGGACCTGGGTTTCCCACTGCCCGTTGGTCATGGCGAACACGATATCGAACACTTTGAGAACAACGATGGTGATCGTCGTCCAGACCACGACAATCGTGCCCATGATCTGGGGAACCTTGATCTTGAAGAAAACCTGAAACGGATTGGCACCGTCGAGAATGGCTGCCTCGATGGTTTCTTCGGGTATTCCGCGCAGGGCGGCAGACAGGATCACCATGGCAAACCCTGTCTGAATCCAGATCAGCACCGCCATCAGGAAGAAGTTGTTCCAGAACGGAATGGTCAGCCATGTCTGAGGCTCAGTGCCACCAAACCACAAGTAAAGTGCATTCAGAACGCCGATCTGTTCCTGTCCGATCGGACGGGTGTCGTAAATCAGTTTCCAGATCACGGCCGCGCCGACAAAGGAAATTGCCATCGGCATGAAAATCAGGGATTTTGCGATATTGCCCCAGGAAATACGGTCGGTCAGCTGTGCGGCCAGAAGTCCAAAGGCGGTCGACATGGCGGGAACCACCAGCAACCAGAAGAAATTATTCTGTAGCGCTTCCCAGAATTTCGATTCACCGAACATCTGGGTGTAATTATCAAGTCCGACGAAATTGGAACCGCCACCGGGAAGGCGTTCGGTCAGCGACATGCGCAGGGTTTCGTAAACCGGGTAGGCCAGATAGAGGCCCAGCGCCAGCAATGCGGGGAACAGGAACAACCAGGGCCGTATCATATTGGCACGGTTTATATTGCGCCCGATATTGGCACCTTTGGCCGGAAATATGACCTTGTCCAGAAGCTGATTGGAAAAATAATAGTAGCCGACACATCCGCCAACGCCGATGATGATTGTCAGCACTCCCTGAAATGCAGGATGCATATTCCCCTCCCTGATCTGATCTCTGCGTGGCGGGAACCCGGCTTCGATACCGGGTTCCCGACAGGCCGCATGCGGCCATGGCTGATTACTTCAGCGCATCCCAGGAAGCCTGGATTTCGGCAGCAACTTCAGCGGCAGGTTTGCCACCGGCATAATCCACCATTCCAGTCCAGAACGATCCGGCACCAACCCCGCCGGGCATCAGATCGGACCCGTCGAAACGAAAGGTTGTGGCGCCCAGAAGAACATCACCAAGGGCACGCTGGGTATCATCAGCATACAATGCGGTGTTGACACCCTGGTACGGAGTCAGGAAACCGGACTGTGACATCCATACTTCATGGGCAATCGGTGATTTCAGAAATTCAATCAGTGCCTGCGCACCGGGGCTGTCGCTGGTGATCGCCCAGACCGTACCGGCGCCCAGAACCGGCTTGCCCAGATCCTTGCCTGCATAGGCCGGGAAATAAAAGAAATCGGCATCAGCGCCGACTACCGTTCCTTCCGGAAAGAAGGCCGGGATGAAAGAGGCCTGACGGTGCATGTAACATTGCGGCGGAGAGGAAAACAGGCCTTTCGGGCTGTCACGGAAATCCGTTGATGCAACGGCAGCGGCACCGCCGGCGACATAGTCATCGTTGCGGGCAAAGGCTCCGAATTCTTCAATGGCAGCGACCACACGTTCGTCCGTGAACGGGATTTCATTGCTGACCCACTGGTCATACACCGATGGCGGCTGCGTGCGCAGCATCATGTCTTCCACCCAGTCGGTTGCCGGCCAGCCGGTCGCACCACCGGACCCCAGTCCAATGCACCAGGGTGTGCCGCCATCGGCGACAATCTGATCCATCAGGGTCTTCAACTCTTCCATGCTCTGCGGCACTTCGTAACCGGCATCTTCAAAATTTTCTGGCGAGTACCAGACCAGGGATTTCACATCTACCTTGTAGAAGAAGCCATAAAGATTGTCTTCGCCCTGGGCGTTTGCATAAGTCCCAAGGTCGACCCAGGACTGGCCGGCCGCGTAGTTTTCGCGAATCCAGTCGGCAGTACCCTCAGCAAGCGGCGACAGAAACCCCCGCTTTGCCATGTCAGCTGCCAGGCCTGGTTGCGGGAACACCGCAACATTCGGAGCCGAGCCGGCTTCCGCATCAATCATGATCTGTTGTTCGAAACTGTCGGATCCGACATATTTCACATCAGCACCGGTTGCCTCACCGAAATAGGCCAGCACGGCTTCGACGGCTTTCTGATCGGGGCCGAGCCATGGTCCGAACACGGTAACCTGCTCACCGTTCAATTGGGTTGATTTCAGGGCCTCATAGCTGGCCCAGTTAAACTCGCCTGAACCCGGCTCGAACATCAGCGCGCTCTGGCCCTGGGCCGAACCGCTGGCAAGGACAAAGGCCATTGCACTCGTATAAAGTAGGTTTCTCATCAAAATTCCTCCCAGAATGAATGTGCTTAACGATACAACTTATTCCAAACACCTGCCAATGCAAAAATTCAAAGCGCTTTGGGCGTAAATATACCGCTCTTTTCTCAAGATTTGTCAACCGCTTTTTCACGTATCAGTCATTGGGGTATTGAAATTCCGCCATTTCTCCCATCAAAGTATTTTCTATCCTCATGCTGGTGCATTTATGGCCATCACTAAAATACGTCCTGGATTGAAGGCGCTTTGAAATTCATTTCTTAAGGTTTGCAACGATGGGATGTGCGGTTTCGCCGCTGCAGGCTACGTCCTACAGCTTTTCGGAAATGTCCTGGAAACACCGATGCAGGCGCGCCAAAGGGCTCGGGCTGCGGGCCTGAATTTGCACTCAATGGGTGTGTAATCGCGAGCCGATGCCGCGCGGTATGCCGAAACAAAGATACTCGCGAACCGCAGCTTCAGCTTCCGGTTCGACGAGTCATTTCTTCAGCAGTCCTGAACAGATGAACGCTGGTTTCAGGCAGCCTTGCGGGAGCGCAAGGTTTCTACAATGGTCTTGAATTCCTCGTCGCTGAGGATGTCACGCTTCTTGATACCGGCCTGTTTGACCAGATCCAGGATTTCGGAGGTCTCATCCTCATCGGCCTCTCCCAGACCCAGCGCGTCCAGCTTGTATTTGATGGAGGCCTTGCCGCTTTTCTTGCCGAGCACGACTTCGCCCTGCCGACCGGTCAAGGCAGGATGCGTGCCGAACATCACCAGCGGATCATGCATGACAAAATTGATGCCGATGCCGGATTCGCGGGTGAAATTGCCGGCCCCGAGAATGGGTTTGTTGCGGGCAATCGGTACATTTGCCAGGCGTGACAGCAAGGCGCCAAGTTCCGGCAATCTGTCCAGCTTGTAGCCGGTGTCATAACCATAGAGCAGATCAAGTCCGAGCATCAACTCTTCCAGAGCCGCATTGCCGGTGCGCTCGCCAAGTCCGTTGCCGCAGGAATGCACGACTTCTGCCCCTGCTGTTACCGCTGCAAGTTCAGTGGCGACGCCCATGCCGAAATCATTGTGGGTGTGTATTTCAATAGGCAGTCCGGTCATGCGCTTCACCCAGCGCACCATATATTTGATCGCTTCGGGTGTTGCGCAGCCCATGGTGTCGACGATGCCGATGGAATCGGGCGGCGACTCGGCCATGATGCCCTTGCACAGATTTTCCAGATCATCTGCCCGGGCGCGGGTCGTGTCATAGGGGAAAAACACCGCATAAAGGCCCTGCTCTCTGGCATAATTGATGACCGGAGCGCTGCGTTCAAGCACATCCCGCCAGGTCCAGCCAAACTGTGTCTTGAGCTTCGGGTAGCCGATCGGAACTTCGATGATGACGCCCTGCGCGCCGCACTCCAGCGCCATGTCGATATCCTTCTTCATGGCGCGGGCAAATGTGAAAATACGGGAGTTGAGACCCAGTTTTGAAATTTGTTTGATGGCTTCTGCATCCTGCGCGGATACGGCAGGCATTCCGGCCTCGATGCGCTCCACTCCGATATCTGCCATCATCTGCGCGATGGCGACCTTGTCGTCGACAGAAAACACAACGCCCGGCGTCTGTTCCCCGTCGCGCAGTGTCGCATCATGGATTTCAACCTTGGGAGGCAGGTCCAGAGTATCACGGACTTCGGGAACAAAATTATAGGGACTGACCCACCATTTTCCGTCTTCAAAATGGTTGTCGCGCATATCATCTCTCCATTATTATTCGTGCAGCATTGCAGCGTTGCCCGCAGCCGGAACCACCAGACATCAGTTATCCATATTTTATATTTCTGACAGAAAATATCAATATTTTTATTCTGACATGTCTCGCGGTACGAATTGGTGTGCGGTCCTTCAGAAATGTTTGATTACAATTTAACTGACTGTTTGTAATATATTATTTCTAAGTATGATTTCGTATTCTTCCGTGATTCAGGTGCCATCTTTGAATTATTTTAAAATTGCAGCCCCGTAAAAAATCGATATTATTACCTGAACGGTCGCGTTGGCGTCCGGGCAGATCGATCCGAAAGCAGATTTGAAGGAGGGGTTAGTTCTTTCAGCAGATCATGCGATAAGATGAACCTGCTGCTATGGTGGCCCGGAATCAAGGACGGGTTATGCGCTCCACGTCGAAGTTGGATCATTGATGAAACCGAAAGATATGACACTGGACCCCGCCGATGAGGCAGCTGACGTGGTGCCGATCCTTGCACGCACCGGCAGGGACGAGCGTGAGGCCGGCGGACCGGAATCGATGACCAGCCGTGCCTATGCGCGGCTGCGGGCCGATATTATCTCCGGGACACTCAACCCCGGACAAAAGCTGAAAATCGAGGAGTTGCGCCAGCTTTATGATGTCGGCACCAGCCCGATCCGCGAAGCATTGAGCCTGCTGACCTCCGACCATTTTGTCGAGCGCATCGACCAGCGCGGCTTCAGGGTTGCCAAGGTCAGCGCCAAGGAATTTGACGAATTGCTGAAAACCCGCTGCTGGCTGGAAGAACGCGCGCTGCGCGAATCCATCGCCAACGGAAATTCCGGCTGGGAGGAACAGGTGGTGCTGGCCGCCTACCGGCTGTCGCGGGTGCCGCGGTCCCAGGCCGACGATCATTTCGTCGCCAATGCAGAATGGGAAGCGCGCCACAAGCATTTTCATGTGACGCTGATTTCAGCGTGCGATTCGTCAATGCTCCTGAAGTTCTGCGACCAGCTCTATGACCAGAATATCCGCTACCGGCAATTATCCGGGTCAAAAGCCTACCCCTCGCGGGATGTTACCGCCGAGCATGGCGCGATCTGTGATGCGGTTCTGGCGCGCGATGCCGATCTGGCCGCAGAGCTGCTTGTCAGCCATTACGTTCGGACCGGCAACTTCCTCAAGGATCAGCTGAAAACCGGCTGATCCGGTTCACTCCTCGGCCAGCACAAAATCAAAATCGACGGTGAAAAACGGCGCAGTCAACCGGTCGGCTATGTCGAGGCCGTGGGGAATTGCGTCCAGACTGGTCTGCTCGACATAATTCATGATCAGCCGCTCACGCACTCCGAACACCGCATCTTCATCGAGATAGGGATCATCGCTCGGGAAGACCTCGGTTACCAGTGTGCGATAGCCCGGCGCGGTGATGATGAAATGCAAATGTGAGGGACGCCACGGATGGCGACCGGTTGCATGCAGCAACTCGCCGACCGGACCGTCATCCGGCACCGTGTAAGGCGCCGGGCGAACCGTGGAAAACCGGTACAGACCATCCTCGCCGACGATCATGTGAGCGCGCAGATTATATTCCGGCTGCTGCTCATCCTGATTGGAATAAAGCCCGTTATCGGCGGTCTGCCATATCTCGATTTCCGCGCCCCTTATCGGGCTGCCATGCGGCGTGCGAACATGACCGCTGACAATCACGGCAGCGCCGTCATTGTCCTGTTTCATATCGCCGCCGACCGGCAGGTCGGGTGCGCCCAGAATATGAAACGGGCCGAGCACACTGGAGGGCGTGCCGATATCCGGCGAATTGATCATGTCGACCAGCGAAGACAGACCCAGCACATCGGACATCAGGACATATTCGTTACGCTCCGGCGTCGTAATTTCACCGGTTTTCTGCAGCAGTTCCAGACCCTTGCGCCATTCCGCATGGGTCAGTCCCGTCTCGCGGGCAAAATCATGAAGGTGATGTGCCAGTTTTTCCAGAATGAAGCGCAATCTGGGATCGGTATCGTCGCCACAATAGGCCAGAAATGCCGCGGTGATGTTGTCTTTTGTCACTGTACGCATGTTGAACCCTCAATTCGGGAGTTGAAATCAATTCAGCAATCCTGTCGACAGGATTGGATAACGGATGAGAAATACCAGCACGATCAGCATAATGACCGCAAATGGAAAGGCGCCCATGAAAACATCTTTCAGACTGATTTTCGGATTGTTGAGCGTCGCCTTGATGACAAAACAGGAGATGCCCAGAGGCGGCGTCAACAGGCCAATCTCAGCACCGATAACGGTGACGATGCCGAACCAGACAAGGCTGAGCCCCATTGATTCAATCAGCGTGATGAACAGCGGCACCACAATCAGAATAATCGATGCAGTGTCGAGCAGCGTGCCCAGAAACAGCATCAGGGCCACATAGATGATCATGATCTCCATGAAGCCGAGATCGTAGGTCTGCAGCAGAGTGTCCAGCTCATTGGGCAGTCCGGCATAGCCAAGCATGCGGCTGTACAGCGATGCCATGGTAATCAGGAACAGGATGGAAGCGGTGATGTGTCCGGTTTCAATTGCGGTAAACCATAGTGATTTCCAAGACATCCGGCGGCGCAACACAGCAATCACCAGGGCTGCCAGAGCCCCGGCTGCACCAGCTTCAACCGGGGTCAGCCAGCCGGTATAGATGCCGCCGAGAACAATGACGATAAGGGCGACAATAGGCAGCGTTTTTTCCAGCAATTCATAATAGCTCAGCGCGACATCGTCGCCGGCCGTTCGTCCCGATCCCAGAAATGACGGCCAGAAGCGGCCCGCCAGCAGAATGCCGGCGATATAGGCAACGGTCAGGATGAGGCCCGGCACGATCCCGGCAATGAACATCTCTCCGACAGATTGTTCGGCGACGAATGAATAGATGATCAGCATTGCGCTGGGCGGGATAATCATGCCCAGAACCGACGATCCGGCGACGACGCCGACTGCAAAACGCGGGTTGTAATTCAGCTTCAGCATTTCCGGCACGGAGATTTTGGTGAAGACCGAAGCGGAGGCAATTGATGATCCGGTGACTGCGGCAAACACGGCATTGGCACCAACTGTGGCCATGCCGATGCCACCGGTGACGCGGCGGAATCCGCGATTCATCACGGTGTAAATATCAGTGCCAAGGCCTGCCCGTGAGACCAGTAGCCCCATCACCGTGAACAGTGGAATGGTTGCAAACTCGTATTCCGCAACGCCATCGCCAACCGCAATCTTGAGGAAGTTGAAAGCCAGAATCGCCTTGCCACTGATCAACCAGATCGAAATGAATGACACCAGACCCAGCGCAATCGGGATGTAGACCCCGATATAAACCAGGGCGACAATGGCAGCCACTGAAAATGCGCCAATCTCAACCGGTGACATGTCTGACCGCCAGAAGAAGTGTGGTTTTCATGGCGTGCGGTCCCCGATGTCAAACAAATCCGGACCGCGGCTTCCGATCAGCGCTTTCAGTGCAAATATGATGGTGCACAGCGTCACGCTGAAAAAAATGACCAATTTGATCGGCCACCAGGGCGCGGTGAAGATTCCCGGCGTGCCGGAGTATTCGCAACGGCCAAAAGCGGCCGATAGATCGGCCAGAAAAACACCCGTCGGAGCAGCACCGAATTCCGGCGCTGTAAAGAAATAGCAGCTCTCAAAGGAGTCGAGAAATTCCGGCCACATGATCCATGCCACCAGCCCCATGAAAATCCCGGCAACAAGGTCAATCGCTCTGGATAAAATTCGTGCGGCAGCCGGGCGCGATTCAAACAGCAAAAGCAGCATCCCGTCGGAGCGGGTCAGGCGGTTGCTGCGCACTACATCGGGCAATTGCAGAAACACCACCAGGGCCAGCGAGAAAATCACCATTTCGACGACGCCGCGGATCGGATCGTTGAGGACGCCTCTGGCAAACACGTCGGCGTTGAGAATCGCAACCAGCACGAAAATCACGCCGGTTCCGACCATATTTGCAGCAGTCGCCACAGATATGGCGGCGCGAAAGAAACGGCGGAGTAGATCGTTCGACATATGTGCCACTCCGCCGCCCTGTGTGCTGCTAGTTGGTCAGCTCGGCAGCCCAATCGCGAATCGGGGTCATGCCGGCGGCCTTCAGTTTCGCCATATAGGCTCTCAGCATATCCGAGCCGGGTGCGCCTGCCGTGTCCAGTTTCTGCGCCCAGTCGACTGCAATATTAGGCATTGAGTTAGCCCAGGCGGCGCGTGCGTCTTCCGACATTTCGACCACTGTGCCGCCACCGGCCTTGTAAGCCTCAAGGGATTCTGCAGCCAGATCCATGGCAATTCCGGCAACACGGTCGCGGTATTCCACAGCGACTGTCTGCAATGCGGTTTTGACTTCATCGGGCAGCTTGTTCCAGACATCCTTGTTGACGGTTACGGTTTTGGAATTCACCGCGCCAAGATCCGCCTTCAGCATATAAGGGGCGACTTCGGCAATCTTGAAGGTCTTGGCAGCTTCCGGCCACAACATGGCGGCATCGACTACGCCGGTCTGAAGCATGTTGTAGAAATTCGGCAGTCCGCCGCGCACGCCGGCGGCCCCTTCAATACCTTCCAGATAGCGCAGATTATACCCGGCACCGGCGACTTTCTTACCTTGCAGATCGGCCAGCGAATTGATCGGCGTCTTGGAGAAAATCTGGTAGGTGTCGAGGACAACACCGGTGGCCAGATAGACCTGGTTTTCCGCGTCCAGTTCAGCGGCCATCTGGGGAAATTCCCGGGCGATCTCATCAACCGCTTTTGCCACGACACGGGCGTCGGCGGCGACAAATGGCGTTACCGCCGAAATGCCCTGGCTGGGCAGTGCGGAATTATGGAAAATCGTCGTGACGATGCCAATATCTCCAAGACCAAGCTTGATGCCTTCCAGCACACCGCGCGGTTTGACGATGGTGCCGCCATAGGCTTCCTGCCAGTTGATCTTATAGTTCCCGGTTTTCGCAAGTTCCTCATCGACGCGCGGGATGAAGAACCCAGAGAATTCCTTGACCCACATGGATCGGTCCGGATAGCCATCAATCGCTATCATGTTGATGGTTTCAACCGCTTCGGCCGGATTGGCCTGCAGTCCTGCCAGCAGGCCAGCAGATACAGCTGCCGACATCATGGCTCTGCGTAAAGTCATTGTGTTCATGGTATTTCCTCCCGTTTTAATATCGTGATCCGACGGATCGGATCAGGCGTTTTTTGATTTCCAGTGTTCTTCAATGATGGTTCCCGCCTGGCGGAACAATTTTGACACCGGGCAGTATTTTGCAAGTTCGGTTGAGACGAGCTGCAATTCCGCAGCACTGGCCGGACCATCCGCCATCACTGTCAGCATAATCCGCTCGAACGGAACATCGATTTCCTGTTGCAGCGTGACGCCACTGCGGTTGAAGTCGCATACAGCGGAAATGGTTAGATGGCCGATATCGATGCCCAGCTCATCGGCACATTTATGGCCGATGACATTGGTGCAACCGATCAGTGCGCTGATTGCAGTTTCTGTCGGCGACGGCCCCAGATTGGTGCCTCCCCTTTCAATCGGTTCATCGATGGCAAAAATCACATCGCGCACAATTATAGTCGATAAGGCATGGTTCGGACTGGTGGCCGAGGCGCGCAATTTGACCGTGGTTTTTGGTTTCAAGTGACAGTCCTTTCCATCGTCGTCCTTCGCCTTTGAAATCAGGCGAAAGAGCACACATCATCAAAGTCAAACCGCGGCAGGCGTTGGAACAGTGCGGTTTCATCTGCGTAGCCGAAATTGCACAGAAAGTTTGACACCACACTGGTGCCTGCGAAAAACTCTTCATCAACAATCTGGTTGGAAAACCCGGAAATCGGACCGATATCCAGTCCGATGGCCCTTGCCGCAATCATCAGATAGCCGCCCTGCAGGGTGGAATTGCGGAACGCCGTGTCCTGGGCATGTGCGCCCTTGCCGCGGAAATGACCGGTGCGGTCCTCGTGAGGAAACAGGCGCGGCAGCTCTTTCCAGAATTCCTTGTCATAGGCAATGATCGCGGTCACCGGAGCGCCCATGACTTTTGGCACGTTGGCGGGTTTGAGAGCCTTTGCCAGCCGTTGCTTGGCTTCTACGGATTTAACGAAAACAAACCGCGCCGGGGAGCAATTCATGCTGGTCGGTCCCATTGCGACTATGTCATAAATTCGTTTGATCTGCGCGTCCGTGACCGGTTTGTCCTGCCAGGCATAGTGCGAGCGCGCCCGAGTCAGAATCAGGCCGATCTCGTCTTCGCTCAACTGCCGGATATCGGACCGCAAATCGCGGACGTCGTCCTGGGCGTCAGAACGCAACTTGTTAAGTTCCTGTGCTTTGGGCGCGTGAACATTCATGCAAGACCGTCCTCGTTACGATGGGCACCAGCGCCAGAAATCGCTTCCGCCTTTGCTGGGTTAGCAGATACAGCCATATTCCGGCACCGCTATTTCACTAAAAATACCCACATTATTTGCCAATCGTCAATTAATATCGATATTTTGTTTTTTTCAGAAATCTGTATAGTGGCGTTGCGAAACAGGTTTCAGGGAGGTAAATCCATGCCGTTATGGTCAGAATATCGGGAGACAGCACGGACACGGGGCGCGCTGGCATTTGAATTATATATAGTTGAATCCACACCGGCGATGGCACCTCCGGAGATGCTGAAGCTGCTGCCGGATCATCTGGCCTATCAGAAACAGATGGAAGCGGATGGCAGGCTGTTCCTGGCCGGGCCGTTGTCGGATGCCAGCGGTGAGGAGATGAGCGGCGGCGGCATGATTGTCTATCGCGCAGCCTCAATGGCAGAGGCAAAGGCACTCACCGAAGATGACCCGATGCATAAAATGGGCGGCCGCACCTTCACTCTGCGCAAATGGCTGGTGAATGAGGGATCGCTGACAATATCGGTCGGATTCGCAAATCAGGCTGTATCACTCGGCTGACCGGGGCGGATTAGCCAAGTTCGAATGTCGCGACACCGAATGTTCGGCCGGTCGGGGTATCAGGCAGGTCACCCCGCCACATTCTGGCGGTCTGAAACACCGGTGCCAGCGCGAAATTTTCGGCCATTTCGATTGCCGCAGAATTGCCCTCCGGAACGTCGAGCGAGATTTCCTGCTCCCGCTCCGTCTTGCACAGGGCCGTGAACAAGGCGGACGCGACCACTTTATTCTCGGCGAAAAGCGGTCCAATCTTGCAGCCGCTGCGGCAGCGGCGGATGGTGCCGAAGCCGATCATCCGGCCATTTGAAAATGCCAGTTTTGTGTGCCGCGAGGCGGCGGTGGACCACACAGTCCAGCGGGCGATGAAATCGTCCCGATCGGCAGGGAAAAAGGGTCTTTGATATGTCAGGATATCAGCAAGATCCCGCGGCACGGCGGACCGGACACGGATGCCGGGTTCCGGCATCTCTTGCTGGACCGGGACACCGCTGAAACGGATGTTCCTGCCGGCAAAGACGAAACCGTTCCTGGCATAATTGCGCTGCTGCTCAACCACGCCGTCAAGACCGGTAATGCGCCCTTTCAGATGCAACATGCCGGCATTCCAGGTCGTTATACCGACGCCGCAGCCGCGCCAGTCCGGATGAACGATGTAAAAGCCGAGAAAGCCATGTGTGGAACCGTAGCGCACGACGGATATGGATGAGACCGGCGCGCCATCTTTCCAGCCCATTAAAAACCCGGCGGGGTCGGTCCTGTAAAGCGCCGCCAAATCATCAAGACCGGGATTCCAGCCCTCCATGGAAGCCCAATCCAGGGCGACGGCGAATTCAACCTGGCTCGCCTGCCGGATCAGAATTTGTGTCATCGCGCAGAGTCCTCAGCGGCTTCGCGGAATAAGCGACGTTCTGTAAAGTGTTTCGCAAAAGCCTATCGCGGCGGAGACACCATCGACAACCGGAATAGCAAATTTGGCGGACAGTGTCTGCGCGAAACCGGCCATTCCCGCACAGCCCAGAACGATGCAATCACACCCGTCCAGCCGAATGGCACGCTCGATCTCCTCTGAAATTGCGGTTTCGGACTGCGGCGCATCCCTGTCGAGATTCAGCACCGGGATACCGGATGCCCGCACCGCCACACAGCGCAGGGCAAAACCATAATCGGCAATATTGGATTCAATCACCGGAACTGACACCGCCAATGTGGTCACCACGGAAAACCTGTTGCCGACCATCATCGCGGCATGAAAGGCGGCTTCCCCGATGCCGAGTACAGGCACCGGGGAACGTGCTTTCAGTTCCGCAAGTCCGGTATCGTCAAAGCAGGCAATGATGACGCCGTGATAAGGTCCGCCTGTCCGCATCTCCTGATCGAACACCGCAAACAATCCGGGAAGTGCTGCAGCACCATCATCGGGTCCCTGGATGGACGCGGGACCGCTTTTTGAGGTTACCGCATGAATCCGTGTTTCCCTGGCCGCGGCAGCGCCGGCCGCCTCATGGATGGCGCAGGTCATGCCGGATGTGGAATTCGGGTTGATGATGAGAATGTTCACACCAGTTACATCAGCCCCTTGCCGGCATCGTTGCCGACCCCTGCCCGCCTGCGCTGCAGGAGGACCGCCAGCAGCAGAAAGAAGCCGATGATCAGAAACGAAAAGACGGTGGTCAATGTCCCCAGCGCATACAGAACCGGTGATGTGACATTGGTGGTCATCCCATAGATTTCCAGCGGCAGGGTGTTATAGGACCCTGCAGTCAGAAGAGTTCTGGCAAATTCATCATAGGACAGGGTGAAGCCGAACAGGGCGACACCGATCAGGCTTGGCGCAATGATCGGCAACACCACATGGCGGATGGTCTGCCACGGGCCTGCTCCCAGATCGCGCGCCGCTTCCTCATAGGATTTGTCGAAGCGGTTGAAGACAGCGAACATGATGAGAAGGCCAAACGGCAATGTCCAGGTGAGTTGCGAGCCAAAACCGGATGTCGCCCAGTGCACCTCCCAGTCAAATACATTGAAGATCAGGCCAACACCCAGCGACACCAGAATAGACGGGATGATCAGGCTGGCGATGATCAGGTAAAACATGGCTGTCGAGCCGCGAAACCGCTTGCGAAAAGCCAGGCCACCCATCACCGAGATGATGACGGTGACGGTCATGGCCATCAGCCCGAGCGCCATAGAGCGCCGGAATGCGCCCCAGATATCGCCAACGGCCTGCTGTTCAAACAGATCAAAGAACCAGTACAGCGACACCCCGTTCATGGGAAAGGTCAGGCCACCCTGCGGCCCCTGGAAAGACAACACGGCAATAGTGATGATTGGGCCATACAGAAACAGCACAAACAGGATGAAAAAACCTGCAAGCACATAGAAGGAGCGCGAACGCGGTTCCATTTCACAACTCCTTTCTGATGTCGACAAAGCGCATCATGACAGCGATCATGATCAGCACCGTGATCAGCAGCACTACTGCGCCGGCGGCGGCCGCAGGATATTGCAGCAGAGCGATCTCGTTGGAGATGACGCGTCCGACAGAAGCGCTTTGTCCGCCGGACATGAAACGTACCGTGATGAAATCTCCCATCACCAGGGTGACGACAAAAATGGATCCGATCATAAGGCCCGGTCTGGCCAGGGGAACGATGATGTTGGTCAGAATCTGAAAACCCGTTGCGCCGGCATCGCGCGCTGCCTCCAGGAGTGATTTATCGATGCGGATCATGGTGTTGAAAACCGGAACCACCATGAACAGGGCATAAAGATGGACGAAGGCCAGAACCACGGCAAAATCTGAAAACAGCAACCAGTCCAGCGGCTCTTCAATGATGCCACTGCTTATCAGCGCGGAATTGGCCAGCCCGTTGCGCCCGAGGAACGGGATCCATGAAATCATGCGAATGATGTTGGAGGTCCAGAACGGCACGGTGCAGAGCAGGAACAAAGCAATCTGGATCGGCAGCGACCTGACATGAAAGGCCAGGAAATATGCAATCGTGAAGCCGATTGCAGTACAGAAAATCCATGTCAGCACCATGAATTTCAAGGTTTTCAGATAGGTCGACAAAGTGACCTGTGAGCTCAGCAGATAAGAATAGTTTTCAAGGATGAAGGCCGGGAAGAAATCATATTCATTATAGTCCCAGAAACTCACTGTGACGATCATGATAATAGGCAGCACCAGGAACAGGGCCAGGATCATAATCAGCGGGCTGAGCAGCATCCAGCTGGCGGAATGCAGCCGGCGCGGAACCGCGCGGCTGGTATCCGGCGCCACAATGGCGCCGGATCGGTTTTCGGTTATAATCGTCAAGGGACGCTCCAATCAGGCTGCAATGAACTCATTCCATTTGCGGACCATGTATTTGTTCTCGTCCATAACCGAGTTCCAGCAGGCAACGGCGCCCATCCGGTCATTGAATGAACCACCGTCACGCACCGCGCCGGCTTTTTCCATGATCTGGCCTTGCGGATTGGTGATATCCTGTTGGGCCTGCTTACCTTCAAACCAGAAGCCCCACTCATCCTCCGTCATGAAATTCTTCGACGTTTCGGGCACAGCGGAATAGTAGCCCTGGCGCATCAGATAGCCGCCGACCCAGCCGGACAGATACCAGTTGATGTATTCGTAAGCCGCATCCAGTTCCAGACCGGACAGATTGGACGACAGCCCCAGCCCGCCGCCCCAGGAGCGGTAGCCCTCTTTCAGCGGCTGAAACACACAGGGAATCCCTTTTGAGCGTACCGAAGTCACGGCCGGTGACCACATCGACTGGATGACAACTTCGCCGGACGCCATCAGATTGACGCTTTCATCAAAGGACTTCCAGAACGCGCGGAACTGACCGGCTTTTTTGGCCTCGGTGAAGATCGCCATCGTCTTGTCGATCTCCTCCTGGGTCATATTGCCCTTTTCGCCATAAGTGATTTCGCCCATCGCCTCGCAGACCATCGCGGCGTCCATGATGCCGATGGAAGAGATATCCAGGATCGAGGCCTTGCCCTTGAATTCGGGGTTCAACAATTCGGTCCAGCTGGAAATCGGGCGGCCGATGAGGTCGGGACGAATGCCAAGTGTGTCGGCGTTGTAGATGGTGGGGATCAGGGTCATCCAGCCCGATTCATTATCGACGAATTCGGTGCCGCCGGGTCCGTCGACAAAGCCAACAGAATGCGGGGCGGTGCCCTGGGCAATCACGGAATCGGGGGTCAGTTTGCCGGATTTGAAGATGCCGACAATCTTATCATAATTCTTGATTTTGGACGTATCCATGGCTTGCAGATTGCCCGAACTCCAGACCTTCTTGCAGATCCAGTATTCAATATCGGCAATGTCGAAACTTTTCGGCTGGGTCGCGGCCCGTTGGGTTACGCTGTCTGAGTCCAGTGCCGTCATTTCCAGCGTAAAACCGAGATCCTCTTTCACCTTGTCGGCCACATCATTGAGGTTTGACACGCCGGTGCCAAACTGGCGCAACGTGACGTCCTTGATGTTTTGAGCCCAGATGGTGGGAAAGCAGGTGACGGCTCCCGAACCCAATGCCAGACCCGTCGTGGCGGCCGCGCCTTTCAGAACCGAACGACGGCTGACCCTTGTTTTTGATTTCCCTGCTTTCATTGCCAGAACTCCTTTTGATGGCGTTGAGATTCATCGGCTTTTGCCGAATTTCGCGGATCAGGCAGCGAGCCTGTGGGCGTCCTGCGGATCCCATGTCAGGAACACGCTTTCGCCAATCTCGATTGCCTGGGTGTGGAAAACCCCATCCGGCAGACTTGCCGTCAGATCGTCACCTGCGTTGCTGAGCAGCGCCACATTCACGTGAGTACCGAGATATTCAATATCCCGTACAATGGCCGCTGCGGCATCAGGCGTCGCTTTGCGCTGCACTGCGATCCGGTCGGCGCGCACAGCGACCTGGCCGGCTTCGGTGCGGATGACATTATGACCGCCGATGAAGCGCGCGACGAATTCAGAGCGCGGCGCATTGAACACCTGCTGCGGCGTGCCGGACTGCTCGATAATTGCGTTGTTCATCACGACAATCTGGTCGGCCAGCGCCAGCGCTTCATCCTGACTGTGGGTGACATGAACGAAGGAGATTCCCAGTTCACGCTGCAGCTTTTTCAGCTCCAATCGCATCCTGATGCGCAAAAATGGATCCAGGGCAGACAGCGGCTCATCGAGCAGCAGAATAGACGGTTCCGTGATCAGTGCGCGTGCCAGCGCGACACGCTGCTGCTGGCCGCCGGACAGTTCGTCCGGAACACGCCGCGCGTAATCCTGCATATCCACCAGGGCCAGCAGCTCCATGGCACGGGCGTGTCTGCTGGCCTTGTCGATGCCCTGCATCTTGTGGCTGAACGCGACATTATCGAGCACCGTCAAATGCGGAAACAGCGCGTAGTTCTGAAACATCATCGCCGTGCCGCGTTTCGCCGGTGGCAGGTCAGTGATATTGGCCGCGCCGAGGATGACGTCTCCCGAACTGACGCGTTCGTGGCCGGCGATCATCCGCAATGTGGAGGACTTGCCACAGCCGGAGGGCCCCAGCAGGCAACAATAGCTCGCCGATGGAAAAACATGGTCGATTGCGTTGACCGCAATCGTCTCGCCATAGGATTTGGTAACGGCAATCAGTTCCAGTGCGGACACGGCATTCCCTTTGACAGCAGCAGTTTCAGTCAGTCCTGCCATCAGACTTGCAATGCTCGTGCCAGCTCAGATAATTTTTATTACATGCTGATTTGATTGAATTTTTTCTGCAGTGCGCCGCCGACATCCCCAGCAACGACTAAAAAAACACCAAGGATGCACACAATTTAGTCAACGATTGTATACGATTGCCTCTGTCCCTGACCTGCTGTCTTGACCTTGTCTGGCAAATCAAACAGATATGGTGTTCAACTGGCCCCCACCTTTCAGTCTGGAAGCCATCGTGCCGCACGCAGCCTGCCCACGCCCGGAAGCCTTCAACAGCTCGATTTCGCTGCCGCCGGGCCGCGCGCTGGACATTTGCAGCGAGCTACAGAGCGCGATATTCGAGCATCGCATCATCCCCGGAACCAAACTGTCCGAGGATGAAGTCGGCGAGATTTTCGGGGCGAGCCGGACAATCGTGCGCTCGGCGCTGCAGGCGCTGGCGCATTCCGGCCTGGTTGAAATCAAACGCAATCGCGGGGCATTTGTCGCCGAACCCACGGTCGGCGACGCTCATGAGGTGTTCGAGGCCAGAGCGCTGATTGAGCCGGAGATAGCAAAGCGCGCGGTGAACCGTGTTTCGGCCAGACAGTTAACGGCGCTGCAGAGCCATATCGCCGCGGAACATGTTGCGCTGGCGGAACAGAATATGGGCAGGGCACTGGCGCTGTCCGGCATGTTTCACCTGACAATTGCCGATATTGCCGGCCACAGGGTCTATGCCAATATGCTGCAGTCACTGATCACAAAATCCTCACTGATCATCGCGCTTTACTCGATACGGTCGGATGCGGCCTGCGAAAGCCATTCACATCACGCGCTGCTGGGCAGTTTTGAAAAACGTGACGGCGACGCCGCCAAAGCCATCATGCGCAGTCATCTCGTGGATTTGCATTCCGGTCTCAATCTGCAGGAGCGGCGCGGCACACAAATCTCTCTGGCCGAAGCGCTGGCCGGCGCGTAGGGCGTGAATTTACCCGGTCTGTGGCAGCGCTGATCTCTTGAGATTGAGCATGTTGCCCACAAGGATCAGTGCTGCACCGGTAATCGTGTAGACATCCACGCCCTCCTCATAGACCAGCCAGCCCACCATCGCAGTCAGCGGCACGCGGAGGAAGTCCATCGGCACGACAATGGTGGCGTCGGCATATCTCATCGCCTGCGTCATGCAATAATGCGAGAAAGTGCCGCAGATCGCGACCAGCACAATCCAGCCCCAGAGCGTGTCTGGAACTGGTTGCCAGACAAGAATTGCAGGAATGAGGCCGATAATGGCCTGGATGATCAGCATCCAGAAAATGATGCGGACGACGCTCTCGGTGCGTGTCAATGCCTTGACCAGAATTACTGAAATGCTGAAACCGACGGCGGCCGCCAGTGATATCAACTGGCCTGGGTCGATGCCGTCGGCTCGGGGCCGGACAATGATGAAGACGCCAATGAGGCCCAGCAACACCGCTGCGATTTTCCAGCTGTTCATTTTTTCACCGAGAAAGAACACCGCCAGAAGCGCAGTCCAGATCGGCATGGTGAATTCGATGGAGACAACCTGCGCAAGCGGGATCATGGTGATCGCCACCAGCCAGCCGAACTGCGCGCCATAATGCACCGTGTTGCGCCAGATATGGCGCCAAGGGTGAGCGGTTTTCATTGCTGCAAAACCGCCGTTGGAACGGACCAGCGGATACAGCAGGACCATGCCGATCAAGGCCCGCAGCTCCATCACCTGAAAGGCACCGATCTGACTGACTGCTTCACGGCCCGCAACGGCCATGGTCAGCATCGCTGCGAGCCAGCCTGCCATCCATAGGGCGGCGTTCCTGTTGGAAGGTTCAACATGGGTCATCGATCAAGTGAACTTTGCGGATAGCGGGCAAGTGGGAATCGAGAGACAGCGAATGCTTATAGCCGGAGCGGCATTTCTATAAAAGCCCGGTGCGCCGAACAGACAAAGGCCTCCCGAAGATCGGACATCCGCACCGGGTCACGGCCCAACCTTGGGTTTACTCGAAGTTCTTTTGAAAAATCGACACGAGGGCGGTGACAGAGGCTGCATTTTGTGATTGCCTGTACGAAGGCGGGCACAAATTTAAGAAAAATAACGCTGCCCGACCCCGTTTTGGTAGGAGTTAATACTATGAAGAAGACTTTTTTGATCGCTGCCAGCCTGGCAGCGGCCCTTATGGCAAGCACGGTGCAGGCAAAGACGCTGGTCTATTGCTCGGAAGGATCACCAGAAGGCTTTGACCCTGCGCTTTTCACGGCAGGCACCACCTTTGATGCATCCTCGAAGCCGATCTATAACCGCCTCGTCGAATTCGAAAACGGCACCACGAAAGTTATCCCCGGACTGGCTGAAAGCTGGACGGTGTCCGAGGATGGCCTGGAATTGACATTCAAACTGCGTTCCGGCGTCAAATTTCATTCAAATGACGTGTTCACGCCCACCCGCGATTTCAATGCGGATGATGTCGTGTTCACATTCGAGCGTCAGTTGAAGGAAGACAATCCCTGGAACAAATACACCGAAGGCACGTCCTGGGAATATTTCAATGCGATGGATATGCCGACCCTGATCAAGGATATCGTCAAGGTTGATGATATGACGGTCAAGTTTGTTCTGAACCGTCCGGAAGCTCCAATTGTTGCAAATATGGCAATGGATTTCGCCTCGATATTCTCCAAGGAATATGCCGACAAGCTGACCGAGATGGATGCAATGGCCGATCTGAACCAGAAACCAATCGGCACCGGACCGTTTGAGTTTGTCGCCTATCAGAAAGATGCGGTCATTCGCTACAAGGCCCATGATGGCTACTGGGGTGACAAGCCGAAAATCGATGATCTGATTTTTGCAATCACCACGGATAATTCAGTGCGGGCGCAAAAGCTGAAAGCGGGCGAATGTCAGATCGCTCCCTACCCCAATCCGGCTGACATTCCGGCGCTGAAGGCAGATTCCAACCTGCAGGTCATGGAGCAGGAAGGCCTCAATGTGGGCTATCTGGCCTACAACACCAGAGTTGCGCCATTCGACAATCGTGACGTGCGCAAAGCTCTGAACATGGCGATCAACAAACAGGCGATTCTGGACGCGGTGTTCGACGGAGCCGGCACGGCTGCGAAAAACCCGATCCCGCCGACAATGTGGTCCTATGATGAAGCCACAATTGACGATCCCTATGATCCGGACGCTGCCAGAAAAATGCTGGCTGAAGCTGGCGTTACTAATCTGAAAATGAAAATCTGGGCAATGCCGGTTGCCCGTCCCTACAACCCGAATGCCCGGCGTATGGCAGAACTGTTGCAGGATGATTTTGGCAAGATCGGTGTTGAAGTGGAAATCGTCTCCTACGAATGGGGCGAGTATCTGAAACTGTCCAAGGATCTGGACCGTGACGGTGCCGTTCTGCTGGGTTGGACCGGCGACAATGGTGATCCCGACAACTTCCTGGCGGTTCTGTTGAGTTGCTCTGCTGTGGGCGCATCCAACCGGGCACAGTGGTGCAACGAAGACTTCGACAAGCTGACAAACCAGGCGAAACTGATTTCTGATCAGGCCGAACGGACGAAATTATATGTCCAGGCTCAGGAAGTGTTCAAACAGGAAGCGCCATGGGCGACCATCGCGCATTCCGTGGTGTTCATGCCGATGTCAACAAAGGTCAGCGGCTACAAGATGGACCCGCTGGGCGGGCACCGCTTTGACACTGTCGATCTGGCTGAATAGTTGTGCCGCATAAACTACCGGTCCGGGCGGACATGCTGCCCGGACCCTTTATCTGACGCGAATTAACGGGGCTCGAATTGTTTCATTTTTCAACGAACCATTCGCAAAACCGGTCAACAAACCAGACAACCATGAAACAATATAATGTCGGATAACAGACTGCAGCCGCTGCGCGCTGTCATGCGCAGCCAGAAATTAGATGCTGTCGGGTTTGTTCCCGGACCGAATTTCCGCCGGCTGTTTCAACGTGATTTTCACCTGATGGAACGCCCCCTGCTGGTGATCGTGCCGGCACAGGGAGACCCGGTCGCGATTGTTCCCAATCTGGAAATGGCGTCGTTTGACACGCTGGATTTTCCCGGGTTGGTGTTCGACTGGCGCGATGAGACCGGCTATGCTGGCGCTTTTCGGCAGGCCGCCGAGGCCCTGCCCGAATTGATGTCCGCCAGCCGGTTCGGGCTTGAGGCCCAGCGCATGCGGGTGTTTGAACTGATGGCCCTGCAAACGGTTTTTCCGAAAGCGCAGTTTGTCGATGCCCACTCCGAGATTTCATCGCTCCGCCTGCTGAAGTCGGCTGCCGAAATCGATCTTCTGAAACAGGCCATTCGCATTTCCGAAGATGCTCTGGAAGCGACGCTGCAGGAAGTGCGCGTCGGACAGAGCGAAAAGGAAATCGAGGCGATATTATTGCGCCAGCTGTTTGCCCATGGTGCCGATGGCGTCTCGTTTGAGCCGATTGTGGCGGCCGGTGATAATTCCGCTCAGCCACATGCCAGTGCCCGGCATGAGTACAAGATTCAACGCGGCGATGCGCTTCTGATCGATTTCGGCGCCCGCTGGCGCGGCTATAATGCAGATATCACCCGCACCTTCTTTGTTGCCGAAGTGTCCGAGTTTGACCGGGCGTTTTACGACACTGTGCTGGCCGCCAATGCGGCGGGAAAAGCCGCGACACGGGCAGGTATCAGCGCCGCGCAGGTGGATGACACAGTGCAAAAGGTGCTGGAAGGCAGCCAGTTCGCCAGCTTTGCCCGCCACAAGACAGGACACGGGCTGGGCCTGGATGTGCATGAAGCACCCCAGATCATGCGCGGCAACGAGCAGACGCTGGAGAGCGGAATGGTTTTCACCGTGGAGCCCGGACTGTACCGGCTGGGCGAATGCGGCGTGCGCATTGAAGATGATATTGTCGTGACCGATCACGGGATGGAATGTCTGACCTCTTTCCCGCGTGACTTGCGGATTGTAGGGTAGGCTATGCTTGGATTTCTTCTGCGCCGCATCGGATTGCTGATCCCGACATTTCTCGGCATCACCATTGTATCGTTTGGCTTTGTCCGGGTTTTGCCTGGCGATCCGGTTCTGCTGATGGCCGGGGAACGCGGTATTTCCGATGAGCGCTACAATGCGCTGATGAAAGAGTTCGGCTATGACCGGCCGATATGGCAGCAATATTTCGGCTATCTGCGCGATCTTCTGTCCGGCGATTTCGGCAATTCACTGGTGACCAAAAGACCGGTTCTGGAAGAGTTTTTCACGCTGTTTCCGGCCACTGTCGAGTTGGCAACTGTTGCGATGATCATCGCCGTGGCGCTTGGCATACCGGCGGGCATCGTTGCCGCCAACAAACGCGGATCGTTTTTTGATCAAGGCATCATGGGCACGGCGCTGGTGGGTTATTCCATGCCGATTTTCTGGTGGGGTCTGCTGCTGATCATCGTGTTTTCCGGCTGGCTGCAATGGACCCCGGTGTCCGGGCGCATCTCGCTGCTATACTACTTTCCGCAGGTCACCGGCTTCATGTTGATCGACAGTGTTCTGTCGGGCCAGAAGGGCGCATTTACCTCCGCTGTCAGTCATCTCATACTGCCCTCAATTGTGCTGGCCACGATCCCGCTGGCGGTGATTGCCCGCCAGACCCGCTCGGCGATGCTGGAGGTTCTGGGCGAGGATTATGTGCGCACCGCACGGGCCAAGGGTCTGTCGACACGGCGCGTCGTCGGCATCCATGCCCTGCGCAATGCCATGATCCCGGTGATTACCGTGATTGGCCTGATGGTCGGAACGCTGCTGGCCGGAGCAATTCTGACAGAGACAATTTTCTCCTGGCCCGGCATTGGCAAATGGATGGTCGATTCCATATTCCGGCGTGACTATCCGGTAGTGCAAAGCGGTCTTCTGCTGATCGCCGCGATGGTGATGGTGGTCAATCTTCTGGTGGATATGACCTACGGTCTGATCAACCCGCGCATCCGGCACAATTGAGGCAGATATGAGCGAGCTACAAACCACGCAGACTTCTGCCGCACAGGTCAGATGGCAGACCAGGCGGCGGATGCTGGCGGAATTTTGGTTCTATTTCTCTGAAAACCGGGGCGCGGTGATCGGGCTCTGGGTGTTTTCGGCACTGGTGCTGATCGCGATATTCGCGCCGCTGATTGCCCCGCACGCGCCCAACAACCAATATCGAGATGCGCTTCTGGCGGTTCCTGTGTGGCAGGAGGGCGGCAGCTGGAAATTCATTCTCGGCACCGATGCGGTGGGGCGCGATATGCTGTCGCGGCTGATTTTCGGAGCCCGGTTCTCGCTGTTCATTGGTGTCGTGGTGGTGTCAATTTCCGTGCTTGGCGGCGTTACCATAGGTCTGATTGCCGGCTATTTCCGCGGTGTCGTGGACACGTTGATCATGCGCGTCATGGACATTATCCTGGCGTTTCCATCGCTGCTGCTGGCGCTGGTGCTGGTGGCCATTCTCGGGCCGGGCCTGCTGAATGCGATGATCGCGATTGCGATAGTGCTGCAGCCGCATTTCGTGCGCCTGACACGGGCCTCGGTGATGAGCGAGATGAACAAGGAGTATGTCACCTCGGCCAAAGTGGCCGGCGCGTCGCCGATCTATCTGATGACACGCACAGTGCTGCCCAATTGCCTGGGTCCGGTGACGGTTCAGGCGACGCTGTCGTTTTCCAACGCCATTCTCGATGCCGCCGCGCTGGGCTTTCTGGGCATGGGTGCGCAACCGCCCACGCCGGAATGGGGAACCATGCTGGCAGAAGCGCGGGAATTCATTCTGCGAGCCTGGTGGGTGGTCACCTTTCCGGGGATCGCCATCCTCATCACCGTGCTGGCCATCAATCTGATGGGCGACGGGCTGCGTGATGCGCTCGACCCCAAACTGAAGAGGTCCTGATGACCCTGTTGCAGATCCACAACCTGTCCGTTGATTTTCAGACCGCAGGCGGCCTGTTCCGGGCGGTCGACAGTGTTGATATCAGCTGTGATCGCGGCGAAATCCTGTCAATTGTCGGTGAATCCGGGTCTGGTAAATCCGTCGCCATGCTGGCGCTGATGGGACTGCTGCCGTGGACGGCCAAAATTACCGCCGACGTCATGAAATTTGACGGTAAGGACCTGATCGGAATGTCGAAAAAGGCCCGCCGCTCCATCGTCGGCAAGGACATGGCGATGATATTCCAGGAGCCGATGTCGAGCCTCAACCCCTGCTTTACCGTTGGTTTCCAGCTGGGGGAAACGCTGCGCATGCATCTTGGCATGGGCCGTGCCGAACGCCGCCAGCGTTCGCTCGAACTGCTGGACCAGGTTGGCATTCCGGCACCCGAAAAGCGGATGAAGGCCTATCCGCATCAATTGTCCGGCGGCATGAGCCAGCGTGTCATGATTGCCATGGCTCTGGCCTGCAATCCGCAGCTGCTGATTGCCGATGAACCGACCACCGCACTTGACGTGACAATCCAGGCGCAGATTCTGGAACTGCTGGTATCGTTGCAGAAAGACAAGGATATGGCGCTCATTCTGATTACCCATGATATGGGCGTCGTGGCGGAAACCGCCGAGCGGGTGCAGGTTCAGTATGCCGGTCAAAGGGTGGAGGAACAGGATGTGCGCGGGCTGTTTGCCAATCCGCATCATCCCTATACGTCCGCCCTGCTGGCAGCGCTTCCCGAACGCGCGGTCGGGCGTAAATTGCCCTCGATACCCGGTGTAGTGCCGGGCCAGTATGACCGGCCAACGGGCTGTCTGTTTGCCCCGCGCTGCAGCTTTGCCACCGATCTGTGCCGCAAACAGGTGATCCGGCAGGGACCGGAGCTTGGCCATGCGCTCTGCAACTATCCGCTGGAGCGCGGCGAGCACGCCGGGCGGATGTCCGAACAGGGAGCTGTGTAATGGCTGACCCCATTCTGGAAGGGCGCAATCTGACGCGGTATTATTCCGTTGGCGGAGGAATGTTCTCAAAGCCCGGTGTGGTCAAGGCGCTGGATGGTGCCAGCTTCAAACTGGAGGCCGGGAAAACCCTGGCTGTTGTCGGGGAATCCGGCTGCGGCAAATCCACCCTCGCCCGTGTTGTCACCATGATTGAGGAACCGACCAGCGGGGAAGTTCTGATCGATGGCAAACCGGCAGCACCCGGCTCGGCGGAGATGCGACAGAAAATCCAGATCGTATTCCAGAACCCTTATGGCTCGCTCAATCCACGCCACAAGGTTGGCTACATTCTGGAAGAGCCGATCCGGCTGAACACAAATATGCCAGCTGCCGACCGGCGCAGGCGCGCTGAAGAGACCATGGAAAGGGTCGGTTTGCGGCCGGAACATTATGAGCGTTATCCGCATATGTTTTCCGGTGGACAGCGGCAACGCATCGCTATAGCGCGGGCGCTGATGCTGGAGCCGAAAATCCTGGTTCTGGATGAGCCGGTTTCCGCGCTCGATCTGTCGATTCAGGCGCAGGTGCTGAATATTCTGGCCGATCTGCAGTCGGATCTAGGCCTTGCCTATCTGTTCATCAGCCACGATCTTTCGGTGGTGAAACACATTTCCGATGATGTTCTGGTGATGTATCTGGGCAAGGTGGTGGAGGCTGGTGCGGCGAAAACCGTGTTTTCCGCTCCGCGCCATCCCTATACCAATGCGTTGCTGTCAGCGACGCCGGTGGCCGATCCGACGCGGCAGAAACAGCGCATCATGCTGACCGGTGAATTGCCCTCGCCCCTGAACCCGCCGCCCGGCTGCGCGTTTCATCCGCGATGCAGCTATGCAACTGACATCTGCAGACAGACAGCCCCGGCGCTTGAAGCGGATGGCAGCAGCGCTGTTGCCTGCTACCATCCCATCGGTGCAGTCACCACAGTACCCGCCTGACGCCGTGGCGGAATTGGGGCAACCCCAAACAATTCAGATCCCATCAACGTCCGGGGTCAGGACCCGGTCTTGCGCCGGAACAGCCAGGCTCCTGCGGAAAGCGTGAACACGGCAATCAGCGCCATTGGCCAAGTATGGCGGAATATCACATCGGGCGGAATATCTTTGAGGAACAGACCTTTGCAGAGGATGATGAAGTGCCTGATCGGGTTGCTCCCGGTCAGCCATTGCAACCAGTCCGGCATGTTCTCGATAGGCGTGGCATAGCCCGACAACAGCACCGCCGGCATCATATAGATGAACAAGCCGATCACGGCCTGCTGTTGGTTTGAGGCCAGAGACGAGATGAACAGGCCGATGCCGATATTGGCGGCAAGATAGACCACCATGGCCAGATAAAGTGCAATCAGCGAGCCTTCAAATGGAATGTCGAGGACCAGTCGGGCCAGCACCAGCATTGCCGTTGCACTGGCCAGCGCAATAAACATTGCCGGCAGGGTCTTGCCCGCAAGAATTTCGATCGGGCGCAGTGGCGAAACCAGCAATTGCTCGAAGGTGCCAAGCTCGCGTTCGCGTGCGATTGCCAAGGCTGACACCATGAAGCCGACAATCGCAACCATCACCGCGAACAGTGCCGGAACCGCGAACCACAGTGGATCGGCATTGGGGTTGAACCATACGCGCGAAGTCACGATGGCGGGCGGGCGCAGCCCCCTATCGCCAACCAGTTCGGCGTCATAGGCCAGAATAATGCGGCTGGCATAGCCCAAGAGGATCTGAGCGGTATTCGAACGGCGGCCATCCAGCAGGATTTGAACATTTGCCGGTTCGCCCGCATGCATGCGACGCGAAAAATCCGGTGCAAATTGAAGTACCATCGACACTGCCTTGCCGTCGATTGCCCTGGTGGCGTCTTCCAGGGTTGTGAGATGGGTGATCCGGTCGAATACCTGCGCGCCTTGGAAACGGCTGATCAGCCTGCTTGCCTCGATGCCAGTATCGCGATTCACAATGCCAATGGATGCATTGCTGACATCCTGGGTAACGGCGAAGGCGTAGACCAACAGAAGAAACGGCGGCGCCAATAGAACCACGACCCTTGTCTGGCGGTCGCGTGCGCTGGCCAGCAATTCCTTGAGGATCAGCGAAAAAATGCGCCGCCACATCGCCTAATCCAGCCTTGTGCGGGTGGTCAACGCCGTCAGAACGAAGAAGCCGACGGCGATTGCCAGAAGAGCGGCCAGATCGGGCAGCAGGACCGGCCAGATATCCCCGGTCAGAAACAATGTTTGCAGGCTGGATACATAGTAATTCGCCGGAACCGCCAATGCGATCAGTTGCAGCGGCCAGGGCATGCTGTCGACTTCGAACACGAAATTCGAGAAATAAAACGCTGGCAGGAACGCCGACAGGATCGATGCCTGTGCTGCGACAAGCTGGTTGCGGGTCACCGTTGATATCAGCAGACCCTGGCCCAGCGCCGACAGCATGAACACCGCCGATACTGCTGTCAGCATCAGAAACGAGCCGCGAAACGGTACGCCGAAAACGCCGACGGCGACAATGGTGGACAGGAACATCGAGCCCATGCCGAGCAGGAAGTACGGCACGATCTTGCCCAACAGAAGCTCGGTCCGGCTGATCGGTGTGGCCAGCAGCGCCTCCATGGTACCGCGTTCCCACTCTCTGGCGACAACCAGAGCCGTCAGGAGTGCGCCGATCAGCGTCAGGATGATTGCCATCGAGCCGGGGATCAGCGAGTAACGGCTGGCCAGTTCGGGATTGTACCAGAATTGCGGCTCAACCGAGACCGGCAGCGGCAGGAGCGCGCGGGAACGGCTGAGCGATTCAGTCTCCAGCCAATTGGCCCAGAGCAGTTCAAGATAGCCCTGGACCAAACGAGCGGTGTTGGGATCGCCGCCATCGACGATCACCTGAATGGGTGCCGTTTCGCCGCGATAGATTCGGTCCGCAAAGTCCGCGGCCAGCACAACGATGCCGCGGATGTCGCCTGCAACCAATGCTGCCTCGAAGGCGCGGCGGTCGCGCGCAGTTTCGATCTTGAAGACCTGGGAATTGTGCAGGGCGGCGGTAAAACTGCCGGTCTCGGGCGTCGGCTGCTCGACCACCAGTCCGATGTTGTAAGATCGTGGATCAAGGCTGACGCCATAGCCGAACAGGAACAACAGCAAGAGCGGCAGAAACACGGCGACAAGCAGGTTCGAGGGATCGCGCATCACCTGCCTTGTTTCCTTGACGATCAGCCCGCGCATCCGGCGGCCGCGCTCGCCTTTCGCGGCCGCGCTCATGCTGCCACCTGTGCCGCATCGTCGGCCTCGACCAGTGCCACAAAGGCATCTTCCAGCGTCGGCTCGGGCACGCCGTGCGACACCGCCCCCGCCTTCAATGCGTCCGGCGTACCCAGCGCGATCATCCGGCTGCGGTAGATCAGCGCCATGCGGTCGCAGTATTCGGCTTCGTCGAGGAAATGCGTGGTGACCATGATGGTCACGCCAGTCCCGACCATGGCGTTGATGTGGGACCAGAATTCGCGCCTCGTGCGCGGATCGACGCCCGATGTTGGCTCATCCAGGAACAACACATCCGGCTCGTGCATCACCGCGCATGCGAGGGCCAGGCGCTGGCGAAATCCCAGCGGCAGCGCCTGGGCGTTGGTGCCAAGATAAGGGCCAAGCGCGAATGTTTCAGTCATCCGCTCGATCACACCACGCCGCCGCGCACCGCCGAGCCCGTAGACGCCGGCGAAGAAATTCAGGTTTTGGCGGACACTGAGATCGCCATAAAGCGAGAATTTCTGCGCCATATAGCCCAGCCGTGCGCGCGCCTTGCCCGGCGCGCGTGCCAGATCAAGCCCGGCGACACGAGCACTGCCCGATGAAGGCTTCAACAGCCCGTTCAGCATCTTGAACGTGGTCGATTTTCCCGCACCATTGGGGCCGATCAGCCCGAAGATCTCACCGCGCCGGACCCTGAAACTGATATTGTCGGCCGCCGTGAAACTGCCAAAACGCCGCGTCAGGTTTTCGGCGACAACGACATCCTCGTGCTGGCCCGGATGTTTTGCTGATAAATCGGCGAAGGGCGAGCGCTGCTTCGGGCCGCCGCCAAGCAGATCCATGAACGCATCCTCGAACCGTGGCGCGGTGACGGCGATCTTTGCCGTGTCGCCTGCCCTGATCTGATCCGGTGCGGGCGCAACGGCACCCGCGCGGGTCACCAGCCGCAGGCTCTGGCCCTGAATGGTGCCGTCGATGATATCCGGCAAGGCCAGCGCCCGGGTCAGCACCTGACGGCGGTCGCCGGCAATATCGCGCACCAGAAAACTGCGTCCTTCGGCCCGCAGCGTCAGATCATGCGGCGGACCCTGATAGAGAATACGTCCTTCACTGAGCAGGATCACCTCAGCACAGCGTTCGGCCTCGTCGAGATATGCCGTGCTCCAGACCACACCGATGCCCTGATCAACCAATTCGTAGACCATCTGCCACAACTCGCGGCGCGAGATCGGATCAACGCCCACGCTCGGCTCGTCGAGCAGCAGCAATTCCGGCTTGGCGATCAGCGCGCAGGCCAAACCGAGCTTTTGTTTCATGCCGCCCGACAGCTTCCCCGCCAGCCGGGCAGTGAAGGCACGAAGCCCGGTAAAGGTCAGAAGCCGCTCGAAGGTGCGGGCGCGCTCTGGTCCCGCGACTGCGCGCAGATCGGCGTAGAGGTTCAAATTTTCCAAGACCGTCAAATCTTCGTAAAGTCCAAACCGTTGCGGCATGTAGGCCAACCTGCGATGCAATTCCGGCGCGGCTCGCACCGGATCAAGGCCGCAGACTTCCAGATCACCGCCATCCGCCTTGAGGAGACCCGCAATCAGCCGCAGCAGGGTCGTCTTGCCTGCGCCATCCGGGCCGACAAGGCCCGTCACCCGCCCACCCTCGATCATCGTGCTGATCGCATCCAGCGCGGGGGGAAGTTCTGGCAGAAACCGCTTGGTCATGGCTTCTGCGCGCACCAGCGGGGGCATGACCTAGCGCTCCTCGTCCGGTGTCAGGACGACGGTAACCGGCATGCCCTGGCGCAGACCCTGATCGGGCGCTTCAACGATGACCCGAAGCCGGTAGACCAGGCTGGTGCGCAATTCCTCCGTCTCGACCGATTTGGGCGTAAATTCGGCAACCGGCGATATGAATCCGATCTGCCCGCGAAAGCGCCCGCCTGAATCGGTGCGTATTTCGGCTGCCATGCCCGGATAAATGCGGCCGAGGTCCGGCTCATCAACATAGGTGCGCACCCAGACCGGTGATATCAACGCCAAAGTCAGAATTGGTTCTGCGGCAGCAACGATGCTGCCCGGCTCGCGCACCCGGGTCAGGATCACCCCGTCGCTCGGCGCACGAAGTTCTGCGTCGGCAACGCGCCTTTCCGCCATGCTCACAGTGGCGCGGTCGGCCGCAAGAACAGCCCGCGCCTGCGTTATTTCGCCGGATCTGGGGCCTTGCAGTGCAAGCTCCAATGTGGCCTGGACCTGTCGCAAAGCGGCTGATGCTTCGTCAAAGCCGGCCTGCGCCGCTTCATGTGCCTGATGCGAAGCGATGTCGCGTTGCGCCAGAACCGCCTGGCGGTCGCGAATGCTCCGGGCCAGTTCCAGCGCCGCTTCCGCCTGCGCGACTCCGGCTTTTGCCTGTTCGATATCTTCCGCGCGGCTGCCCTCCTCAAGCATCGACAGAGCGGCGGTGCTGGCCTCGACCCTGGCGCTGGCCAAAGTCAGCTGGTCGGAAAAATCCGCCTTCTCAAGAGTACCGAGAATATCGCCTGCTGAGACCTGATCGCCTTCCTCGACAGTAATCGTCTCGATCTTTCCGGGCACCCGAAACGCAAGTATCACCTGACGAACGTCGACATTGCCATGCAGAATCAGGTCGCTCTGCGGCACCTGCCGGGCCTGGTATTCGCTCCAGCCCCAGTAGCCCGCTCCAGCCAGTCCTGCGATAAGGGCAAGCCCGAGTCCCCAGCGTCTTGCAGAGCTCATGCGCTACGCTCCTCTTTTGTATTCCGACAAGTGAGATTAAGACGGTCTCTTTGCTTTTTAATTACAGATAGAATGTCCCCAGGGCGACCTCGGTGCGGGCGACGACGTCTGAGACCGGAGCCGCTGCTTATCCCTTTTCGAAAAACACGTCTGTCGCCGCCACGAGGTGGCGCTGTTTCATGAGTTTGATTCTGGCCGGTTGAGACCACCGAGCTTCAGAGAGATCTGAGGCTGATCAGGCTGCCGCTATCGTTGCGGCGCTGCCGGTAAAGCAGGTGTCCCACAGCAGCTCCGTTGCTGGAAGGGAAACAAGTGTATCAGCACTCGCCTGGACCAAACATTTGGATCGTTTCATGGTTCAACGTAACCACAAAGCGATCCAGAGCAGGGTTTATCAGAGGCGAAGACAGAAATGCAGTCTACACCGTGCCGCCGAGAGACCCTTCCAGCGTTGCCAGTTCCTGGCCACCGGCCATCAGATCCTGCAGCTCTTCCGGCGTGATCTCGCCTTTCAGCGCCGTGCCCAGCGTCTTGCCGCGATTCAGCACGGTGAAGCGGTCGCCGACAGCCATGGCATGGCGCACATTATGGGTGATGAACACCACGGCAATGCCCTTCTTGCGGACCTTGTCGATAGTCGCCAGAACGTTCGATGTCTGTCGCACGCCGAGCGCTGAGGTCGGCTCGTCGAGGATCAGGACCTTGGCCCCGAAATGCACTGCCCGGGCAATGGCAACTGTCTGGCGCTCGCCACCTGACAGGGTTCCCACTGCCTGATCGGGACCGCGCAGACTGATCCCCATCTTCTTCATCTCGCTCATGGTCACTTCATTGGCCAGATCATGATCGAACATGGAAATGCCGAATTTCCGCTTGGTCGGCTCATTGCCCATGAAGAAATTGCGGCTGACCGACATCAGCGGGATCATCGCAAGATCCTGGTAGACCGTGGCGATTCCGGCGGCAATGGCATCGCGCGGGCGTTCGAAATGCATTGGTCTGCCTTCGAAATAAATCTCGCCCTTGGTCTGCTTGTGAACGCCGGACATGGTTTTGATAAAGGTGGATTTTCCAGCTCCATTATCGCCCAGAAGACAGTGGCATTCACCTGCGGTGACATCGACAGAGACGCCGGCCAGGGCAATCACGGAGCCAAAATGCTTCTCGATATTCTTCATCTGGATGAGAGGTTCAGTCATCTCACTTCTCCCCCGTGATCATACGCCGGATATAGGTATTCAATATCACCGCCAGCAGCAGGATGACACCGAGGAAAACCCGGAACAGACTGCTTTCGACACCGGCAAAGAACAGCCCCTGCTGGACAACACCGAAGATCAGCGCGCCGAGTGCAGCGCCAATCACCGATCCGTAACCGCCGGTCAGCAAGGCACCGCCGATGACCACCGAAATAATCGCTTCAAACTCTTTCAAAATACCGCGATCCGCACCGGCAGAGCCAAATTCCATGACCTGCGAAGTGGCGAAAACAGTGGCACAGAATGCGGTGAACATGAACATCAGAATTTTCACCCGATTGACAGGAACACCGACATAGCGGGCCGCCTGGGGATCGCCACCGGCGGCAAAAATCCAGTTGCCGAAACGGGTTTTGGTCAGCAGAAAATGTCCGAAAATAATCAGAACAAGGGCCCAGACAATCAGCATCGGGATGCCGTCGACCACCGATTCTCCGGCTCTGGAGCCGCGATCGAATGTGGCGATGATGCCGGCCTCTCCGAGCCATTGGAAAAAGCCGGTCAGAATCTTGCCGCCAAACAACGCCGCCAGCCAGTCGCCCTCGGCGACATCGCGAATTCCGCCGATGATGGTCTTGCGCTCAATTGTCTGCGGCAGAAAAATTGTAAAACCGCGCAGGATAAACAGGAAAGCCAGAGTGACGATAAAGCTGGGCAGACCGGTTCTGACAACAATATAGCCGTTGAGCCCCCCGATTGCGGTGCACAGTACAAAGGTCACCAGAATGGCGATCCACACTGGCCAGCCAAGGGTTATGCTGAAAATCGCGATCATCATACCGGCAAAGCCGATCATCGATCCGACCGAGAGATCAAATTCGCCGGCGATCATCAGAAGACAGGCCCCGACAGCAATGATGGCAAATTGTGCCGATACAATCGACCAGTTCAATATCCCCTGGGAATTGAACATTCCGGAATCGGACGCTGTGAGCAGGAAGAACGCAAAAACAAGAATGGTGCCGCAAATACCGCCCAGTTCCGGGCGGATGAGTGCTTCGCGCAAACGGGATCGTTGCTTGATCCGCTCATCTGCAAGGGGAGTCGCCTCTGACATGTCAGACCTCCAGCATGTGAATTTAAACTAAAAAAGGCGGCTGACCCAAAGTCAACCGCCTTTCAGATATACGTCTAGCGGTATTCGCCAGCGTATTTTTCGACAAGCTCAAGGCCATCGGCAGTTACAAAACCGGGACCGGAATTGATGTTGTTGCCGGGCAGAACACCATAGCGGTGATAATTGGTCAGAACCACAACCGGCAGATAGGCCTGCAGGAATGGCTGCTGGTCAATGCCCCAGGCGATGGTACCGGCCTTGATGCCTTTGACGATTTCGTCACCCAGATCGAAGGTGCCGAAATAGATATCGCCGGCCATGCCGTTTTCCTCGACGGCAAGCAAGGTCGGATCGGCCGATGTTGGTCCAAGGGTCAGGATCGCGTCCGTATCAGGATTGGCTGACAGATAGGCCATAACACGATTCTTGATTTCTGCAGGATCCTGGCCGCTGTCGATCATCTGATTACCCAGTTCAACGCCCAGACCATCGGCAAAACCCTGACAGCGCTGGGTCGAAGATGGCGAACTGATATAGTGATTCACACAGAGGAAACTGGCGACGCCATCGCCTTTGGCGCGCTGGCCAGCTGCCAGGCCAGCGTCATATTCGGGTTGTCCTACATACATCAGAGCGCCGAGTTCACGTGCCTGCTCCGGCGTGCCGGAATTCATGATGATGACATCGATGCCCTGATCCACTGCAGCGCGAATCGGGCCGCTCAGAACGTCGTAATCAGCCAGGGTGGTGATAATACCGGTCGGACCTGAAGCCGCTGCCTGTTCGATGATCCGCGCCATGTCGGCCAGATCACCAGTGGGCGGATTGCGGTATTCCACTTCCACATCCATCTGCTCGGCAGCGAGTGCAATACCGTTCTTGATGGTGTTCCACCAGCTGTCGGAATCTGGTGCATGACTGACCAGAATATATTTCTCCGGGTCGGCCTGCGCGACTGTGACAAATCCCGTCACAGCGACAGCGGCGCCGACAGCGGCACCCATCATTTTTTTGACAAATCGTTTCATTTTGTTTTCTCCCAAAAACGTTCAAATGGTCTTACTGGGTCAGACAAGCATCTCCCGGCGCCAAATAATCACGTGTGATGCAGTTTTGCAACCGGTTGCAAAATAAATGTTTGGACTTTACGCCTGACTGCAGGAAACAATGAGCTAGGGTCTGGACTCAATTAGGAGGTTGAATTGGTGAGTTTGATTTTGGTCAGAGTTAGGAGCCAAGGCGCAGGAAACCATCTGGTTTTCAAGCCTTTGCGACGACATCCTGGCCAAAAGCAAGCTCATCGCAAAGCGACGCTGCCAGAAAAGCCAACTGCCGCTTCACAGATTTTGGAAAGGCAACCAGCCTTACCTGCAATCCGTTCATAGCATTTGGGCTTTTCTGGCAGCGCCAATTCAATCTCCTAATCGAGTTCAGACCCTGACACATTGCAACCGCAATTTGATAGAATGAGTGTCACAGAGCATTATGGTCGTAACCTTGAAAGATGTGGCAGCACGCGCTGGGGTTTCGCGTTCCGCCGTCTCGCGAACCTTTACTGATGGCGCAAGTGTTTCCGAAAAAACCCGCAAGAAGGTTGAAAAAGCCTCGCGCGAACTGGGCTACAGCCCGAGCCTTATCGCCCGCAGCCTTGCCACCAACCGCACCAAACTTATCGGTCTGGTGGCGAATAATTTTCAGAACCCTATTTTTCTGGAAGTGTTTGATCTGTATACACGTGCGTTGCAGGAACGAGGCCTGCGTCCGCTGCTGGTGAATCTGACCAATGAGACCAATCCGGAACATTCGGTGCGCATGTTGCGGCAGTACAATGTTGACGGCGTGATTGTTGCAACCTCAACGCTTCAGCCGCGATTTTCTGCCGCATTCAAGAATGCCAACATGCCGGTGGTGCACGCGTTTGGCCGATTCGAAGCCGGGTCACCGGTTCATGTGGTCGGTATCGACAATCTGGCCTGCGGTCGGATGGCGGCTGATACACTGATCCGGCATGGCTATCGGAACATTGCGTTTCTCGGCGGGCCGCAAATGGCAACATCGACCCAGGACCGGGCCAGCGGCTTTCTCAGCCAGTTGAAGGCCGCGAATATGGAGGCTGCCGACGTTGTCTACGCCACCGCCTACAATTACGATGCCGGCCAGAAAGCCATGCAGGAACTGATTGGCAACAGCCAGGTTGATGCGATTTTCTGCGGTGATGATCTGATCTGCATGGGCGCGATGGATGCAGCCCGCACCAACGGGTTGCTGATCCCTCAGGACATCGGTTTTCTTGGTTTTAACGACATGAATATGGCGTCGTGGTCGGCTTACAATCTGTCGACCATCCGCCAGCCGACACCGGACATCATCCTCAGTTCAATTGAACTGGTGGTCGCGCTGGTTGACGATCCGCAACGGGCCATGGAGACACGGATATTTCCGTGCTCCGTTGTTGAACGCGGCACACTGAAGCCGCTTACGAGCTAGTCCCCGCTCAGTTGAATCCGATGGATTCCAGATAGGTGCGGTTGGCAATCGCGTCCTTGATGGGCGAGGTGTCACCTTCCGGATCGCAATCCTGTTCCACTGTGCACCAGCCCTCATAATTGCTGTCGAGAAGCAACTGCCGGACAGCCGGAAAATCGGTTTCGCCATCGCCGAGATTGCAGAAAATCCCCTGGCCGCAGGCATCGTAAAAGTTCGTCCTGTTGGCGACGACACTTGCCTTGACCACAGGATCTATATCCTTGAAATGGACATAGGTGATGCGGTCCATATGCCGTTTCATGAAGGCCACCGGATCAAATCCCGCAAAGTGGCTGTGGCCGGTATCAAGGCAGATTTTCAACAGATCGGCATCAATATCCTGAAGCAGGCGTTCGACCTCCGGTTCAAAATCCATGAACCCGCCGGCATGGGGGTGAATGCCGACATCAAGGCCGTATTCCTCGGTGCCGATTTTACAGATGGTGCGAAAACGATCCGCATAGTCGGCCCATTCCGCGGCGTCCATCTGCTCGGCCTCGGCCGGACGGCCTACCGTCGGTGCCCGGCGCGGCGAAATGGAATCAATCAGGACCAGATGTCTGGCACCATGGGCGGTCAGAGATTTGCAGGTGCGAATAGCACCGTCGAGCACGTCTTCCCATTTGTCCTTGTCGTGAAAGGCGCGAAACACAACGCCGCCGATCAGGGTCAGCTCGCGCGCAGCGAGCGCATCGGCCAGTTTCGCAGGATCTTCCGGGAGGAAACCGACAGGGCCGAGCTCTATGCCGGTATAGCCGGCCTTGCGGCAGTCATCCAACACCGATTGCCAGGCCGGATTGCGCGGATCATCAGCAAATTCCACACCCCAGGAACAGGGCGCATTTCCAATTCGAATGGTCACGATCTTCTCTTTCTATTGACTGCAGGCCCGGCTTTTACTGTGGATCCGGCCTTAAAACTCACTAATCGAAACCCAGTTCCGGGTCTCATTCGAAGCCCAGGCCGCTTCGATAATTCTGTTGACTTCCATGCCGTCGCGGAATGTCGGCCAGACAGAGGACCCGGTTTCGATGGCTTTCAAGAAATCATGCGCTTCAATGATGATCTGATCCTGATAGCCGGTGCCGTGACCGGGACCCTGACAGAATGGCAGATAATCCGGATGCTCCGGGCCCGTCAAGATTTTGCTGAAGCCCTGGCGGTCGGATGCGGAATCGCTCTTGTAAAGCCACAGCGCATTCTGGTCTTCCTGGTCAAACCGGATGGAGCCTTTGGTGCCAAAAATCTCGTAGGCATAGCCCATTTTCCGCCCGGTCGCGACACGGCTGAAATACAGTGTGCCCATGGCGCCGTTTTCAAAGCGGCACATGAATTGAGCCTGATCATCATTGGTCACAGCCTGGGGTCCGGAGCCGTCCTCACCAGGCCGGGTCTTGTGGACCGTTTCAATGTCGGCGCTGAGGCTGGCAATCGGGCCGGCCAGCGCCAGCGCGCCATTGATCATATGCGGCGCAAGATCGCCCATGGTGCCGTTTGATTTGCCCCTTGTGCGCCAGGTTCCGGGCATCTGCGGATCGCAGAAAAAATCCTCGGTGTGTTCGCCGCGAAAATAAGTGACCGCGCCGATTTCGCCGGATTCAACAATGCTGCGCGCCAGTTGCGAGGCCGGTGTGCGGATATAGTTGAAGCCGACCATATTGGGCAAGCCGCTCTGTTCCGCCGCTTCAACCATGATCCGGCTGTCAGCAAGGCCTGCGCCAAGCGGTTTTTCACAGAACACCGGTTTGCCCAACTTGAATGCGGCAAGCGCAATGTCCCGATGGGTTTCCTGGGGAGAGGCAATGATGATGGCTTCAACGGCAGGATCATTGACCAAAGCGCGCCAATCCGCGGTTGCGCGGTTGAAGCCAAAGGCTTTTGCCTTTTTCTCCGCGCCGGCCTGGGTGGTCGTGCAAATCAGCTCGCAAACCGGCCTCAGCCGGGTTTCAAACACCGCGCCGACCGCCTGCATCGCAACAGAGTGCGCCTTGCCCATATAGCCGCCGCCGACGACCCCTATTCCGATATTTTTCATCACTGACACCATTTCCGTGGATTATTTTTGCAACCGGTTGCAAAAAACCTAAACTCTAATTAGGATCGCCCGTCAAGAACGGAATTGCTGTTTGCGCCAAAATGCGCTTGCATCAGTTTTCGACAATTGAACACGGATGTCGGTCCTCATGAAAACGATCAAACTGACTATGGCGCAAGCCATCATACGTTATCTGGCCAATCAATATATCGAAATTGACGGCGAGCGGGTCCGCCTGTGCGCCGGCGGTTTCGGTATTTTCGGCCATGGCAATGTCACCTGCCTCGGCGAGGCTTTGTATCAGCACCGCGAAGAGCTGCCTTTGTATCGCGGCCAGAACGAACAATCCATGGCGATGGCAGCAATTGCCTATGCCAAGCAGAAACTGCGCCAGCGTTTCATGTTTGCCACCAGTTCGGCCGGGCCCGGCACGACCAATCTTCTGACCGCTGCTGGCATTGCCCACACCAACCGGCTGCCGCTTTTGCTGCTGTGCGGTGATACTTTTGTCACCCGCCTGCCCGACCCGGTGTTGCAGCAGGTTGAACATTTCAACAATCCGGCCATTTCGGTCAATGATGCTTTCAAGCCGGTGTCGCGCTACTGGGACCGCATCACCCATCCGGCGCAGATCATTCAGTCCCTGCCCGCTGCCATCAACATGCTGCTTGACCCGGCGGATTGCGGCCCCGCCTTTCTAGGTCTGCCGCAGGATGTCCAAGGATGGGCCTATGATTATCCCGAAGCGTTCTTCAGCGAGAAAACCCATCGCATCCGCCGTCTGACTGCAGATGAGCGGGAGATTTCCGATGCCGTCGATATATTGAAAAGCGCCAAGCGGCCGCTGATTATTGCGGGTGGCGGCGTGCAGTATTCGCGCGCCGAAACCGAACTCATGGCGTTTGCTGAAAAGCACAATATGCCGGTCGTTGAAACCATTGCCGGACGCGCCAATCTGTTGTTTGAGCACCCGTTGAATTGCGGGCCAATCGGCGTCACCGGTTCAAATTCGGCCAACACGCTTGCCGGCAAGGCGGATGTGGTGTTTGCCGTGGGAACCCGGCTGCAGGATTTCACCACCGGCTCCTGGACCGTGTTTGCCGCCGACGCAAAAATCGTTTCGCTGAATGCAGCACGCCATGATGCCAGCAAGCATTTGTCGGCGCCTGTGGTTGGTGATGCGCGGCTTGGGCTGACGCAGCTCAGCGCGGCGCTTGGAGCGCATCGCAGCACTGACGAGTGGAGCGGTTTTGCGCACAAGGAGCGCAAGGCATGGGATGCCTATGTCGATGACAATATCAAACCGACGGACAAGGCCGGCAATAACCGTCCGGCGTCCTATGCCCAGGTAATCGGCAAGGTCAATGAATTGTGCGAGCCGGAAGACAGGGTGGTTGCAGCTGCCGGAGGCCTGCCTGCCGAGGTGACCGCCAATTGGCGGACAAAAAGTCTTGGATCGGTTGATGTGGAATTCGGCTTTTCCTGCATGGGCTACGAAATTGCCGGCGGCTGGGGTGCGCGCATCGCCCAGAGCGAAAAGCAGAAAGACCAGGATACCATCGTGTTTACCGGCGATGGATCCTATCTGATGCTCAACTCCGATATCTATTCATCGGTGCTGACCGGCATGAAGCTCATCATCATGATCTGCGACAATGGCGGGTTTGCGGTGATCAATAAGCTGCAGAACAATACCGGAAACAAGTCTTTCAACAATCTGATTGCCGACAGCAATATCGCAGTTGAACCGTTTGCTGTGGACTTTGAAGCTCATGCCAAATCGATGGGAGCTGATAGTGAAACCGTGCATTCAATCGCCGAGCTCGGAGAGGCGTTCAAACGGGCGAAAGCGGCCAGCAAGACTTATGTGATCTGCATTCAGGTGGATGCTTTTGATGGCTGGACAAAAGAAGGCCATGCCTGGTGGGAAGTCGGCACGCCGTCGGTTTCCGAGGATGCAAGCGTGCGCAAGGCTCACAAGGACTGGGAATCTGAACGTGACCGCCAGAGGAAAGGCGTGTGATGGCACTGCTCGACCAGATCAGACAGAATAATTTTGTCATTATCGGCCGTGCCGGTGTGGATTTCTATGCCGATCCGCCGGGCACGAAGACAGAAGAAGCAACGCAGTTTTTCAGCTGCCTTGGCGGCTCATCCGCCAATATCGGTGTGGCTATTGTCAAGCTTGGCGGCAAGGCTTCACTGGTCACCTGCGTGTCCGACGATGCGCTTGGCCGGCTGGCGCTCAACGAGTTGGCGAAATACGGCATAGATGCGCGCCATGTCCGCTCGGTCGGTGGCGAGGTGCGAACGTCTCTGGCCGTTGTCGAAACGCGGATTGAAGACCACCAGTCGGTGATCTACCGCAACAATGCCGCCGACTTTCAGATGAATGAAGCGGATATCGACAAGATCGATTTTGCCGGTTTTGGCGCCCTCATCACAACCGGGACCGTGCTTGCGGCGCAGCCCTCCCGCGATGCCACCATGAAGGCTTTCAAACTGGCCAAGGCGGCGGGTCTGCCGATCATATTCGACATTGATTACCGGCCCTATTCCTGGGCGTCCGGCGCGGAAGCCGCCAGCGTCTATTCAGCGGCGGCCAAATATTGCGACATCATCATCGGCAATGATGATGAATTCGGCGTGATGGCCGGCAGCAAGCAGGACGGCCTGCCGCTGGCGCAGAAACTGGCGCAGGAAAGCGCGCAGATCGTAATTTACAAAAAGGGCGAATTCGGATCGACCACCTTTCACGACGGCGGGTCGTTTCAAACCGGAATCTTTCCCGTGGAAGCGCTGAAACCGACCGGTGCAGGCGACTCGTTTCTGGGTGCTTTCATCGCCTCGCTCGCAGCCGGATTATCCGTGGAAGACAGTGTCGCGCGCGGCTCGGCTGCAGCCGCCATCGTCGTTTCCAGAGTGGGATGCGCGCCGGCCATGCCGACGCTGCCGGAGCTGGAAAACTTCATCAATACGCATGACGGGCTGAGCCCGGTCGATGCTTGAGCACAAGGAACACCGCCATGCATATTCCACCATTTGACAACCAGAACAAACCTATCGTGGATATTGACGATGCCAATGTGCCGCTGAATTATTTCAACATCGTCAAACTCAGCAAAGGCCAGGCTTTCTCCTATTCTGTCCCCGGTTACGAAACCTGCATCGTGCCTGCCACCGGCTCTGTCAATGTCGATGTCGAGGGCGAGCGCTATGCGGACCTCGGCACCAGGACCGCCAATGTCTGGGATGGCGAGCCAGAGGGCGTCTATGTTCCGTCGGGTGCGAAAGCCACGTTCAACTGTGTCAGCGACAGCGCCGAAATATTCATTGCCGGTGCACGCTATGACAAGGTGCTCGACCCGTTTGCCGTGCGCACAGGCGATATCGACAAGGTGCAATACGGCTCGGACGACACCAAGACCCACCGCAAGATCAAACATATTCTGGGCACCAAATATCACGACAAGGTGGGCCGTTTGCTGGTGTCGGAACTGTTTACGGTCGGTCAGGGCGGATGGTCGGGTTTTCCACCGCACAAACACGACACCGACCGCCTGCCCGATGAGACCCGTCATGATGAGACCTACAATTTCAGGTTCCGGCCTGATCACGGTTTCGGGCTGCAACTGGTGCAGCGCGAGGATGGCAAGGTGGGCGATGCCTATCACCTCGTCGAAAGCTCAACGATCACGCTTGAAAAGGGCTATCATCCCTGTGTCGCAGCGCCTGGCTATGAAATGTATTATTTCACCATATTGGGCGGCCTGTCGCAGCGGTCGCTGGTGCAGTACTTTCAGCCCGATCATGCCTATCAGATTGAAACCATTCCCGGCATCAAGGATATGATCGCGAAATTTAAATGACGATGGTCACATGACGGTAGCGACACTCAAGGATGTTCTGCAACCGGCGATGACCGGCGGCTATGCGGTGGCCGGTCTGGTGGTGTTGGGTTGGGAAGATGCCAAGGCCTATGTGGAAGCTGCGGAGGAAACTGGACTTCCGGTCATCCTGCAGGCCGGGCCAGGCTGCCGCGCCCATACACCGCTTCCGATACTGGGAAAAATGTTCCGCCATCTGGCAGAGCAGGCAACGGTGCCGGTGGTGTGCCATCTCGACCATGGCTACAAGCCGGAAGAATGTTTTGAAGCCATCGCCTGCGGCTTCACCTCCGTGATGTTCGATGGATCGAAATTGCCACTTTCAGAAAATATCGACCTGACAGCGGGAATTGTCGAAAAGGCCCGCTCTGCCGGCGTATCTGTCGAGGGAGAGGTTGGCTATGTCGGCTATGCTGATGGCCCTGCATCTGCCGGAACAACGCCGGATGAAGCCGCCCGGTTTGACCGGGACAGCGGCGCTGACGCGATGGCGATTTCCGTGGGCAATGTTCACCTCCAGACCGAGAAGAGCGATGGCATCGACTTTGCAGCTTTGCGGGCCATTGAAGCCGTCACCACGCTACCGCTGGTGCTGCATGGCGGCAGCGGCATCCCCGCTGCCATACGCCGAAAACTGGCGTCCAAGAGCCGGGTTTCAAAATTCAACATCGGCACAGAATTGCGCATGGCTTTTGGCCAGGCGCTGCGTAAATCCCTCGCTGCCAACCCGGACAGTTTTGATCGCGTCACCCTCCTCAGCCCGACAATTCCAGCCGTCAGATTAGTCGCAGCACAGGTTCTGACGAATATCGGGCCTGCTCGTTAGTGCGCTCTTGAAATCCTGAAGCCTTCTATTTCTTTGACCAGAGGCAGGTTTTCCCAGCGATCCTTGTCATGCAGGATAATCAGCTTGGAGAGATCGCCTTCGACCACATCATTGATGCGATCAATCGTCTTGAGCTGATCCCAAACGCTGCCAATAGCATTGTTCAGGGGCACATAGACGCCATCATGATTGTGCCCGGCTATGTTGGTCGAGGAATACACGCAGTCGCCAGATACAACTATTTCCCCACGCGCGCTTTGTAAAATTATGAACTGCTGGCCAATCGTGTGGCCCGGTCCAAAACGAGCGTGAACGCCAGGAAGCACATTATCCTTGTCGCCATCCAGCAATGTAACGCGGTGCTCAACCGACGCGTCGAAAATATTTCGCAGATCATCCGGATTGATGATGTCAGTCAGAAACCCGAACTGCGGCGGGAGTGCCATTGCCTCGTGCCAGGAGAGTAGCTCGGATTTTTGAATGAATATCCGCGCATTTGGAAATTTGTGCACCGAGCCTGCATGGTCGAAATGGGCATGACTGAGAAAAATTTCGGTAATGTCGTCCGGCTTCACATCAAGTTCTGCAAGTAAGTTCAGCGGGGAAATCCATTCAGGCACACCAAAGCGCTCGCTCATTTCCGCGCCGGTACCTTCACGCATAAACCCGGTATCAACGAGAATATTATGTGCACCATTTCGGGCGAACACAAAGGCAAAGGGCGTGTCCATAAGGCCTTCATCATGCGTGCCATTTACGAGGGCCGCGATGGGCTGATCTTTGGCGCGCGCGTATTCAAGGACATAGATTTCCCAATTGGCGTTGTTTGCAGGCATGGAGTTAATCCTTCTCTAGCTTTCCGCGATCAATCGGCCCAGGCTGGAGAGGCCAACGGCGATAATCAAAATCGTACCCTGGAAAATATATTGCGAAAATGTGGGTGCCCCGAAGATATTCAACCCGTTGAAACCAAATGCAATAATCAGCGCTCCAACGAATGTTCCAAATACATGGAACTCGCCATCACGCAAGGTTGCCGAGCCCAGGAAAACAGCGGCGAACGCTGTGAGCAAATAGCTATCGGCTGCGCTGGTCGTGCCGCTTCCCAACCGGGAAGCCAGCAAAATGCCTGTCATGGCGGCGCACATCCCTGAAATCACAAAGCCGAGCGTCTTTATTCTGGCAACATCAATGCCTGCCAAACGGGCTGCCGCAGGGTTTCCGCCAACAGCTTGTATTTCCTGACCGACAGACGTGTGTTCCACCAATGCCCAAAGCGTGCCCAGAACGATTACCATGATGATGATATTGTTAGGAATGCCGAACAACCAGCGCCCCAAAGAAAGTTGCAGGAAACTTTCAGGGACACCCGAAACAATGGGCACGCCGGACGTATAGGCAAATGCCAGACCGGTTAATATGGTTCCAACGCCCAGTGTCGCGATAACTGAGTTCACCTTCATGCGCGTTACAATGAAGCCGTTGACGAAACCGATAACCGCTCCAAGTGCGATCACGATGGCAATGGCGATTGGAATGGGGATCTTGTTTGAAACAATCAATCCTGTGACGAGCAAACCGTGCAGGCTCGCCGCAAAGCCAATGGACAGATCAAGTTCTCCGACTATGACCGCCATGGTCAAGCCACCGGCGATGATCATCGCCAGCGAAGCCTGATTGATAACATTGGTGAAGTTGCTCACAGAAGGGAACGCTCTGGGCGACAATATCGAAAATGCGATGATCATCGCGGCCAATCCCAAAATCGTGCCATAACGGGCGAACACTCCGAGTGCAATTCGAGCGCTAGGGGAAAGACGTCGTGGTGTATGAGAGTTCTGACTCATTTTGCAGCCCTGTTGTGTTCGGTATCTGTATAGCTGGCAGCAACAATCGCACTACGCGAAAGCGCCTTCCCCTGAAGTTCTTTTACAATGCGACCGTCTGCCATGACCAATACCCGATCGGACAGATCGGGCAATTCGTCCGGCTCCGATGAAATGACAATCACGGACATGCCATCTTTGGCGAGATCACGCACAAGTCGGTGGATTTCCGCACGCGCTCCAACATCGACCCCCCGTGTCGGTTCATCCAGGATCAAAACTTTCGGCTGCCGCAGGAGCCAACGGCCGAGGACGACCTTTTGTTGATTGCCGCCACTCAATTGCCCAACGGCCAGGTCGATACTTTGGGTCTTGATCGCGAGATCCCGTACGATTTTTTCAACACCCGCTTTGCGCTTGCCATAGTTGATGAACGGCAGGGACGGGCTGTATATGACACTTCCGAGATTGGATAACTGCGCGTTGAAGGCAACGCTTTTGCTCAGGACGAGTCCATCTGCACGGCGTTCCTCAGGTACAAGGCCAAAACCGGCTTTTACTGCTGCGGAGGGAGATTTCGGCGCGTATGTAGCACCGTTGAATGCCATGGTTCCGGAATCTGGCCGGTCTGCGCCATAGACCAGGCGCGCCAGTTCGCTGCGCCCGGAACCCACCAGACCGGCAACACCCAGCACCTCGCCTTCGTGGAGTTCAAATGATACCCCGTTGACCATCGGCGTCCGGGTAAGGCCGTCAACTTTCAGAATGACTTTGTCGTTGGCAAATGAAGCGATCTTGGGGCCAGCGCTTTCGACTGCGCCGCCAACGATACCCTCAACCAGGCGCTCGCGGGTAAGTGCGTCTTTGCTGATGTCAGCGACCGAATGACCATCACGAAAAATCGTCACCCTGTCACACAGCAATTCGATTTCGTCCAGACGATGAGACACATAGAGCACCGCTACACCGGATTTGGAAAGTTCCTGGACGATCTGGAACAGCTTTTCGGCCTCGCTGTTTGAGAGAGATGCCGTTGGTTCATCCATCACGATCAGCCGCGCTTTCTGCACAAGCGCGCGGCAAATATTTATCAACCAGTTTTCAGCTGTCGAAAGCCCTTTGACGCCTGCGTTCAGCGCGGCTGTGATCCCAACGCGGTCAGCGATCGGACGGACATCCCTTTCAATCGCGGTCCAATCAATAATTCCAAATCGGGTTTTCTTGGGAATGCCCAACATGATGTTTTCAAGAACCGTCATGCTGGGGATGAAAGCCAGTTCCTGATGAATGAAATTCATGCCCAATTCGGATGATGCGTGCGGGTTGCCCAGCGATTCAGCAGTCCCGTCGATCTCAATTGTTCCTGCGTCAGGCTGGACCAGGCCAGCCAAAATTTTGATAAAAGTGGATTTGCCCGCGCCATTGGCTCCGACAAGGCCATGCACTTCGCCAGAGGCGATATCAATGTCGACGCCTTGAAGCGCCTTGGCACCCCCGAAAGACTTGGCGATACTAACAGCACGAACCAAAGGGGGCGAAGTGCTCGCCCCCGATTCTGTTGATGTCACATGTGTGACGTCCATGCTCTGCAAGTTACTGACCCAGGGCGTCAGGGTGCGCTTCGATAAAGCTCTCTACAGTATCCTGAGTCACCAGAATTGCGGCAACCTCCTTGGCCACCGGCTTCCAATCGCTGCCAGCGGCAACTATTTCCGGTAGTAAACTAATCATGTCGAAGCCTTCGGAGTAGCTGTCCTGCCAGGCGGTACCGTTCATGTGGCCGTTGCGTATGTTCTCAATCGCCTGAGCGTTACCATTCACGCCATACACGCCCACATCCGTGCGTCCTTGAGCGCGCAATGAACCAATGGCACCGATGGCCGGATCATCCCAGCAGCCCCAAATTGCCAGATTTTCGTCACCGGCCGGATGTGAGGCAAGCCAGGCATTGGCATATTGCGCACCGTCTTCAAAGTAACCTGGAATGCGCACTTCATTGCGGGTGATGGTGATGCCGGGCATATCTGCAGTCATAGCATCAAGTAAAAGCTCACGATCACGGCAAACTTCACCTGTGCGATATGTCAGCGCAAGAATGCTGCCCTTGCCCTCCAAGTCGTCCAGCATCAATTTGATCGCAGGCTCCGCAACCGGAGCACCCGAACCGTTTGTTGCTGCAACCGTGGAGCCCAGGCCACCACCCCATGTCACAACAGGAACATCAGCATCGCCTGCGGCTGCAAGACCGGCACCAATGGAGCTGTATGGAAAGACCATATCAACAACTGCAACTGCGCCGCGCTGGACAAAATTCTGAATGGCCGCATTGGCCTGATCGGCGCTGCCGGCGGCATCGATAACGGACACCTGCCAACCTATTTCCTTGGCTGCGGCTTCTGCACCCTGAATATAGCGGGCATTATTTGCTTCATTAGCTGAAATTGAGACGATGCCGATAAGTTTGGCGTCTTGTGCGGAAACGATGCTGGTGGATAGTGCCAGGCTCAGGGCCAGCGCACTTAGCTTCAAGGCATTCATGACTTTCTCCCTATGGTTCGGTTGGTTGAATATAATATTCACTATTACGTTAGCTAACCGTTTTGCTAACATCGCGCAACCTCCCGCTTTATGCAAGCAAAATATTTGCATAATCGGCTGCAATAGGCCATATTCTACGAACCTTTTATAATCTAAACGATTAGCTGGAGTGGGCTGAATGGCCAATATCAAAGATGTTGCGAAGGAGGCTGGTGTTTCCACAGCAACAGTTTCTGCCGTGATAAATGACTCTAGTTTTGTTAGCCCTGCCCTGAGAAACAGAGTTCAGGCTGCGATTGACAAATTGGGATATGTCCCCTCGCAAGTCGCCCGAAATCTAAAGCGCGGCAGTTCCCAGTTGATTTCGCTGGTTGTGGCGGATCTGGCAAATCCGTTTTATGCACGGATAGTTTGCGCAGCGGAGGCAGCTGCAGCGGCATGGGGTTATTGTCTTGTGGTGTTCAACAGTGACGAGAAACCTGAAATCGAGAAACGCAACCTGTCGCGAATACGTGCGCTCTCGTGTGACGGGATGATTATGGTGCCGGTTGGTCTGTCCACCCAGTATACTGGCGCAGCAATGAAGGGCCTGCCACCAATTGTCATGTTCGGGCGGACCACCGAGCAGGACGCCTATGATACCGTCGTCCTGGATAACCTGGCGGCATCGCGCCAGGTGACGAGCTATTTGCTTGATATGGGACATAAGAAAATTGGCACCATCACAGGACCGATGCATCTGAGCACAGCGCAGGATCGCCACGCCGGCATGCTGGACTCCATGTCAGCGCGCGGCCTGGTCCCGGAAGCCAGCCATGTGCGCAGTGGAGCATTTCGCGAAGATACCGCGTATTCGGTGGCTCGGGATATGCTCTCTCAGCCCAATCCACCCAGTGCATTGTATGTCGCAAATGGGGTTATGGCGCTTGGAGTGATGCGTGCAGTTTCAGACCTGGGGCTAAAATGCCCTCAGGATATCTCTATTGCCTCAACCGATACTGTTCCAGGATTCGCTGGAATTCGTCCTAAACTCACACGCGCTGAACACCCGACAAACGATATGACCAACGAAGCAATGCGTTTGTTAATTGATCGCATCACCCGTGAGCCAAAAACGCAACCGCGCGAAGTGGTGTTTCAGGCAGCGTTGGTGCTGGGTGAAAGCTGCGCGCCGCCAAGCAACGAGTTTAATTGATGCGCGCTCATCGATTGTGCGAAGGCAGATAAAAGTGGAATTTTGGCTGAGGCATTAGTGTTCATGGTTAGGTTGGTGCTGGAGTAGGGAAAGTATTTGTCGACTTAGCAGGTTGCCGAAAAACGAATTCAATCCGTTGGAAAGTCTCTCTCCTGTATAGCGCTCTGTGAATTTCAAGCCAAATCGCTAATTTGCTAGGCCAGAAATGACAGTTTTGATCCGCATCTTATTGCTTTTTACCGCTTACCTACTTTTTCATCATCCTGTTAGTGTCTGACCGAAAAAGAAGTTGAGTGATTTCAGTAAGT
>CAXBCI010000002.1:0-252025 GCA_963974065.1 uncultured Hyphomicrobiales bacterium
GAATAAGTCAGCCTCTCAATCTGACCAGTCAGATCGCGAATTTGCGCCTCAAGTCGGTCCACACGCATGGACAACTCTGCCATCTCCCTGGAGCTTTGCGCAGCAACTGGCAGAGCAAACAGGACCAGCAGCGCCATTGTTGTCAGAACGGAAAGGGGTTTTGCGACTAGCGGCATCTTTTACATCCCGGAAAAGGCGGTTAGCTGGCATACGTTTCGCCCCCCAACTACGACAAAATTAAGACCGCGGCAACGCGATAATTAGGCAAAAAAAAGGCCCGAACCGAGGTTCGGGCCTTCATTATTTGCTGCGACCGGTTAGCTGCCGGCACCTTTCAGCGTCGTCACTGAGCGGCGGTTCTGAGACCAGCAGGAAATATCGTTACACACGGCAACTGGCCGCTCCTTGCCGTAGGAAATAGTGCTCATTCGGCCGGAATTGACGCCGCGTGCAATCAGATAAGCACGCACCGCAGCTGCACGACGTGCGCCAAGGGCAATATTGTATTCCCTGGTGCCGCGTTCATCGGCGTGGCCTTCAACGACGAAATTGTAGGTTGGATACCTTGCCAGCCACTGTGACTGCAGATCCAAAGTGGTTCTGGCACGAGCGGTCAGATCACTGCTGTCCGTTTCAAAGAACACACGGTCACCCACATTGACAGCGAAATCCTGCGCCGATCCAGGTGTTGCATTTGCCCCGCCGGAAGCATTCACATCATATTTTTTTCCGGCACAGCCTGCTACCGCAAGGCCAAGCAATAATACGACCAGCATTTTGACTGCTGTGCTGGCACGGATGGTATGTGCCATTGGACGAAGCACTTGTTGTGCGAACATGTCCGGTAACTCCTAAATTCAAAATCGTTTGTCAGTTCAGGACGACTCATCCGTCCGGACCCTCAAACTGTGCCATTTCGCTTGTCTTCATTCAGATTACGACTGAAATACGGACAAATTTAACATTTCTGTTAGAACGCACTCTATTTTATCCATGGTTAAGCGACCGTTCGCAAGCATGGTAAACAGATGGTTAAGTCATTCATTTTGCCCTGTCATGCACGATTGCACCCGTTCCAGCTTAATTCAACAGCGGCGACCAGGCGGGATCCGAGGCAAAATTCGGTGTCGGCACCTGCCGTTCATTATAGCCGGTCAGGTCAATTGACCACAATTGCGGCCCGGCATTGCCGCCCTGCTGTTCACGAAAAAACATCAGAACCCGGCCATTGGGAGCCCATGTCGGGCCTTCATTGTGAAATCCGGCTGTCAGGATGCGTTCGCCTGACCCGTCGGTCTGCATGACGCCAATCAGAAACTGTCCCTGATAGAGTTTCGTGAACGCAATCAAATCACCGCGTGGAGACCATACAGGTGTTGAATATGACCCTTCGCTGAAACTGATCCGCGTTGCTTCACCACCATTGGCACCCATCACATAGAGCTGCTGAGAGCCGCCCCGGTCCGATTCAAACACAATGCGCGAGCCGTCCGGAGAAAACGAAGGCGATGTGTCGATCGAAGGCGAGTTTGTCAGCCGTGTCGTCCGCTTGGAACGTAAATCCATGACATAGATATTGGCATTACCGTCCTGCTGCAGGCTCATCACCACTTTTTGTCCGTCCGGCGAGAACCGCGGCGCAAATGTCATGCCGGGAAAATTGCCCACAACTTCGCGCTGGCCTGTATCGATATTCAGCAAAAATACCTGCGGACTGCCGGTCGCATAGGACATATAGGTGATTTCCTGACGGCTTGGGCTGAAGCGCGGTGTCAGCACCAGTTCGCCGCCACTGGTCAGATATTGCAGCGAAGCGCCATCCTGATCCATGATCGCCAGACGCTTGGTGCGGTTGTCCTTGGGCCCGGTCTCGTCAACAAATACGATACGTGTGTCAAAATAGCCTTTTTCACCGGTCAGCCGCTCATAGATTGCGTCTGCGATGATATGCGCCACGCGGCGCCAATTATCAGGCTGCGTAAAGAAACGCTGGCCGGCAATCTGCTTGCCGGCAAACACGTCCCAGAGCCGGAACTCAGCGCTGATACGACCATCGGCTTCCTGGGTAATGCGCCCCACGGCAAGTGCCTGGGCGTTGAGAACCCGCCAATCGGGAAAGCGCGGCACCGCATCGGGATTCGCGGTTTGGTCGATAAAGGTCGCAGGATCGATTGCCCGGAACAGCGCAGATCGCTCCAGATCATCGATAATCACCTGAGAGACATTCTGGCTGAGCTGATCAACCTGCCCTGTTGCGCCGACAAAGCTGGGAACCGCAATCGGCAGCGGCTGGATATTACCGCGCGTAATATCCAGCTTGAGCTGCGCAGATGCTGAAGTGGTAAAGACAAAAGCAAGTGCAATGGCGAACACAATTGCCCGCATTGGCACGGCAATAATGCAGTCGATCGCAGCTTTACATAGGTGGCGCATACATATCATCCCTGAAACATTTTTGAAGGATCGAAGTTGAACTCGATCACACTCCAAGTGTCATATTTTTCCTGTGGCATATACGAATAGGGTGCACAGGCTTGGACGGCACGCAAAGCGCGTTCCGCAGCGATCTGAAACGAAAGTCCCGGACCGGAATTCAGTACCCGGGGCGAGCCAGCAAGGCTTCCGTCAATATTGAGAACCATCTGAACCTGCACTGCAATGCTTTCCGCCGCTTCCATGCCTGCCTGAAGTGACCAGCAGCTTTCCAGCTGACGGCGCAGAAAATCGATTTCATTCTGGCTGAGCTGATTTGAATTATCACCGCCCTGGACGCCAAGCTGCTGTTGTACAGGCTCCGGTGCAGCGCCTTGTGGCTTCTGCTTGTTGAGCAGAGCAGCAATTTTGTCACTGCTGAAATCCTCCTGTTTGGGAGGTGTTTGCTGCGCTGGCGGTTTTGGCTTCTTGCGCGGTGGCGGCGCTTTTGCCAACTGCTTGGCAGGTTCCGGCTCCACTTCCGGCTGCTTGGTTTCCACCGGTTCCGGCGGCGCAGGCTCCGGCTCAACAGGCGCGGGCACAGGGTCCGGCTCCCGCGTTGGAGGGGCAGGCGCTGGTGGCGGCGTTGCTTCAACCACCTTTGGCGCAGGCTGATCTTGCGGTTTTTCAACCGGCTTTTCGGTTTTCACCGGTTTCGGCGGCACCGGTTCAGGTTTAGCCGGCGGCGGCGTTTCCGGCTTGGCTTTCAGATCGCCTGCCCGTTTTTGTGACAATTCTTCAAAGGGCACAATTTCAATCGGCAGGGCATCAATATCCGGTGCTTCCAGACGCGCGGGCGCCGGCATGGCAAACATCCCCCAGGTCAGGACGGCCACATGGGCAAAGCTGGAAATGATCAGTCCGGTTCTCATCAGAGTGTATAAGTCGCCTTAATTGCGCGTTTGTCGTTCAGTCGTGACCAGACCAAGCCGGGTAAACCCGGCTGCGCTGATCGTGCCCATCAACTGCATGATTGTGCCGTAATCCGTGTTTCTGTCACCCCGCACATAAATGCGTTCCTCGTATCCATTCTTCGCAATCGCGGTCAGTTTTTCGACGATCTCGTCAATTGGAATTTCGGTTTCCTGAAGAAAGACAACGCCCTCGGCATTGATCGAGATGCTGATCGGTTCGGTATCACCACTTAATTGCCGCGCTCTGGTTTCCGGCAGATCAATCGGAACACCGACCGTCAGCAGCGGCGCTGCGACCATGAAGATGATCAGCAGCACCAGCATCACATCGACCATCGGTGTGACATTGATTTCGCTCATCGGCGGCTGATGGCCACGCCCGTTCCGGCGTCGCCCGCCTGATCGTCTGCCACCGGATACGTTGACACCCATCAATCAGGCCCTCTCATCCATTTGCCGCGACAAAATGGCGGAGAATTCGTCTGCAAAACCTTCCAACCGTGTGGTCAGGCGGCCCAGTTGGCTGCTGAATTTATTATAGGCGATAACCGCTGGAATCGCCGCCAGCAGGCCAAGAGCCGTGGCCAGAAGCGCCTCGGCAATACCGGGCGCTACCACAGCCAGATTGGTGGTCTGCGCCGCGGCAATGGCCTGAAAACTGGTCATGATGCCCCAGACAGTGCCGAACAGACCGATGAACGGGCCGGCCGAACCGACGGTCGCCAAAATCAGCAAGCGCCGTTCCCAGCGTTCGGTCTGCTGCGCAATAGCCACATCCATGACCTTGTCGAGACGCATCTGCAGGCCGCCAATCGACCGCGCGCCGCCTTCATAAGTGCGTTTCCATTCGCGCATGGCGGTGACGAACAGGGCTGCCGACCCCGAATTGTTGCGCTGCGAAAGTGTGCGGTATAATTCTTCCAGCGACTGGCCCGACCAGAAAATCTGCTCAAACCTGTCCATCTGGCCTTTTGCACGGCGGTACAGGATTGTTTTGTCAATCATGATCGCCCAGCACCAGACCGATGCCAGTATCAACCCGATCATGACAATTTTCACGATCAGGTGCGCCTGAATAAACAGAGACCACAGCGATATGTTCGCCCCTGCACTCAGCGCGGACTGGCCAAGATCTTCCATAATTATGTATTCCTTCAGTGCGTGCTTGAGAAGCCGTTCCAACCGGGCAAACTGATGCATTCCAAATGTCGGGCATTCGTAGCCAGCGTGTGTCTTCAAAAACTGTGTCAATATAAGGGCGCGAATACCGCTGAAAGCCAACAAAAGCCTGCTTCGCTTCCGACAGGATTCCGCATCCGGTCAAAGCTGATTAAGACTTTATCAAGGTTAATTTATCGTAACGACCGGACCACGAACAGCATCGGCGGTCTGAAGAGCGTGCCAAATCAGGGTTATTTACAAACAGCGCTGAAAAGTCTGTGAATGTCCGCAGGCAGCCTTTGTGGCCTGCCATCGCGGATCAAAGCCACAGTGACTTTGGCCACTACCAGAGACTTTCCCTCGCGCAGGACGGATTGTTGAAACACCACCCGTGCCCCTGAAAACGCGACGATTGTGCTGCGTACAAGCAACAGATCATCAATTCCGGCACCGGCGCGAAACCGGATATCCATATGGGCGACGCCGAAGGCCATGCCATTTTCCGCCAGCGCCGCATGGCTGAGCTTGAGGCAGCGCATGAAATCGCTGCGCCCGCGCTCCATGAATTTCAGATAGGCGGCATGATACACGACACCGGAAAAATCGGTGTCCTCAAAATAAACCCGCACCGCGCGTTCATGAACGCCGCCGGCAATCATGCCATCAATGGCGCCCCAACGGTCCGATTCAGGTTGCATGTCGCTGGCCAAGAAACTTATGTGTCCTCTTCAAACAGACCAGCCTGTTGTGTGGCAAAATCCCGTGGCGCAGCCATACCCAGATGCCGGAAGGCCTTTGGCGTCAGCAGCCGACCACGCGGCGTGCGCTGAATATAGCCCTGCTGGATCAGATAAGGTTCGATGATTTCCTCGATCGCATCACGCGGTTCCGACAGGGAGGCTGCAATCGTCTCAATTCCAACAGGACCACCGCCGAAATTTTCCGCAATGGTTCCAATATAGCGCCGGTCCAGCGCATCCATACCCGCAGCGTCGACTTCCAGCTGCAGCAGTGCCGCATCGGCAACCTGGCGGGTGATATCACCGCCGGATTGCACGATCGCAAAATCCCGCACCCTGCGCAGCAGCCGTCCGGCAATCCGCGGGGTGCCGCGCGAGCGGCGGGCAATTTCCTCGGCACCGTCTTTGGAAATGTTGACCTGCATCAACCGCGCACCGCGAGTAACGATATATTCCAGCTCTTCATCAGTATAAAAATTAAGCCGGATCGGAATTCCAAACCGGTCGCGCAACGGCGTTGTCAGCAAACCGATCCGGGTGGTCGCCGCAACCAGAGTAAACTTCGCCAGATCGATCCGCACAGATCGGGCAGCAGGCCCTTCCCCGATAATCAGGTCGAGCTGGAAATCTTCCATCGCCGGATAGAGTATTTCTTCCACGGCCGGGCTGAGACGGTGGATTTCGTCAATAAACAGCACGTCGCGCTCTTCCAGATTGGTCAGCAACGCCGCCAGATCACCGGCCTTGGTGATCACCGGGCCGGATGTCGCCCGGAAATTAACGCCCAATTCCCTGGAAACAATCTGCGCCAGGGTGGTTTTTCCCAGTCCGGGCGGCCCGACAAACAGCACATGATCCAATGGCTCATTGCGGCTTTTCGCCGCTTCGATAAACACCTGCATGTTTGACCGCGCCTGAGCCTGGCCGACGAAATCGGTCAGCCGCTGCGGCCGCAATGTGGTATCCGCATCGTCCATGTTTTGAGGATCAGGCGCGATGACCCGGTCTGTTGAAGAAGATGAATCAGTCATGCGTTGCTTTTAGAGCACCTTCTCATAATTCTGAACCATTTGATGATCGCAATCCGAAGCCGGTTGGAAACAATGCTGCGCGCACGATCTGATGAGCTATCCGCCGCTGAGTTCCTTCAGCCCGAGCCGGATCAGGGTCTGTGCATCTGCAGCCTCTCCCTCGCGCGCCACAATGCGCGCCAGCGCAGCGCTGGCCTGGGCCGGAGCATATCCCAGATTAACCAGAGCAGAGACAGCATCTGCAACCGGAGCTGCTGCAATGCCTGCGCCCAGATCGCTTTGCAGGCTCAGTTCGGCCGAAACCGCGCCTGTCAGCGCCGGCGATTTGTCTTTCAGTTCTGCGACAATCCGTTGCGCCACTTTCGGTCCGACACCTGGCGCTCGTGAAACCATCGCCTTGTCCTGCAGAGCAATGGCCGACGCCAGATCGCTCGCACGCAAGGTGCTGAGCACTGCCAGCGCGACCTTGGCACCAACTCCCTGCACCGTCATCAGCAGGCGAAACCACTCCCGGTCGGTACCACTGGCAAAGCCGAACAGCTTGATTTCCGTCTCACGCACATGAGTTTCGATAAACAGCACAGCCGCCTCCCCCACCTGCGGCAGCGCCTGAAGCGTGGTGGTTGACGCATGGACCTGATAGCCGACACCGTGGACGTCAACAATGACCCAGTCGTCGCCATAGGAATCAATTGTGCCTTTAAGCTTGCCGATCATGATCTGCGTCCTGAATTCGCGTTTCGCTGCCTGTTATGAGGCAAACCCTGATTCGGAGCAACGCAACACGAAGCCACGCCGCAACTGAAGACAGAACCAGCGTCACGACGGCCAGGATCATATGCGCCATCAACTCTTGAAAAACGCCTCGGCGGCGGCAATCGAGCCGCTTTTGCCCTTGATCATCTCTTCAGTCCTGACGATTTCCTGCTTCAGCGCAGCAATACGCTCCTGCAACTCCTCCACCGACAGATCGGCCAGATCTTCGCCCACTGCATGGGCCGCAGTTTTAATCCTGCGTCCCTCTTCATCATAACGCGCCATATTGCTCTCCCCGCTTGACCACACCGATATTGCTTTGACACTGTGACGCATCATAAAACGAGGAATTCTGAAATGTCATCATCTGCGCCCGATGTTCTGGCGGACTCCATGACCGTCATCGCCATCTCCGAACCCGGCCCTCCGGACGTTTTGAAAGCCGAACAACGGCGGATAGCCGTGCCCCATGAGGGCGAAGTTCTGATCAAAGTCGCGGCAGCCGGCGTCAACCGGCCTGATGTGCTGCAGCGCCAGGGTGCCTACCCCGCCCCTAAAGGCGCATCCGATCTGCCGGGCCTGGAAGTCTCCGGCACCATTGTCAAACTGGGCCGCGGCACCAGCCGCTACGCGATTGGAGACAAGGTTTGCGCGCTTTGTCCGGGCGGTGGCTATGCAGAATATGTTGCCGTTGCCGAAGGCCATGTCCTTCCTGTTCCGCAAGGCCTGGATTTAACCCAGGCCGCCGCTCTGCCGGAAACATTTTTCACCGTCTGGACCAATGTCTTTCAACGCGGTGGTCTGCAAAGCGGCGAAACTCTGCTGGTACACGGCGGCAGTTCCGGGATCGGCACCACTGCCATCCAGATTGCCAAGGCGCGCGGCGCGAGCGTCATCGCCACCGCCGGGTCGGACGAAAAATGCGCCGCCTGCAAGGCTCTGGGTGCGGATCACGCGATCAATTATCAGACCACCGATTATGTTGATGCCGTTGAGAGCATAACCGGCGGTACCGGCGCCAATGTTATTCTCGATATGGTTGGCGGCGATTATATCGACCGCAATTACAAAGCCGCGGCCATAGAGGGGCGCATCATTCAGATCGCATTCCTGAACGGGGCGATTGCGGAGGTCGATTTCAGCCGCCTCATGATCAAGCGCCTGACACATACCGGCTCGACACTGCGGCCGCAATCGATCGAGGCGAAGACCCGCATTGCACAGGAGCTGGAACGCGAAGTCTGGCCGCTGATAGCCAGCGGCAGGGTAATGCCTCAGATCGATGCGACATTTGCCTTGAAAGACGCAGCCGCCGCCCATGCCCATATGGAAGCTGGCAGCCACATCGGAAAAATTGTTCTGATCGTCTCCGAAACGGAGTGATCGGCCAACAGGAATCAATCCGGCAGCGGGTGACAAAATCCGCTGCCAGTGGCACAGACTCATTGCGTCTGCGGCAAAATCGCCGTATAGAGGGCAAAATTCCCATCAACATGATTGTTCGATGCGGTGCCCCCGGTCCTGGAAAGGGAGGGGCGGCGAGCGGATAAACCTGTCCGCTATACCGATCACAAAACTGAGGAAATGCCATGGCCAACACTCTTTTGATGCCCAAAGCGACTGCCGTCTGGCTGGTCGACAATACATCGCTCTCATTCGATCAGATTTCTGCCTTTTGCAAGCTGCATCCGCTGGAAGTCAAATCGATTGCCGATGGCGAATTCGCTCAGGGAATCAAGGGACTGGATCCGATTCAGACCGGCCAGTTGACCCGCGAGGAAATTGAAAAGGCGCAGAATGATCCGGCCTATCGGCTGGTCTTGTCCGCGCCAAAGGTGCGCGTGCCGGAAACCAAGCGCCGTGCGCCGCGCTACACGCCTGTATCACGCCGCCAGGACCGTCCGAATGCCATCCTGTGGTTGGTGCGCAACCACCCGGAATTGAAAGATTCCCAGATCATCCGGCTTGTCGGTACAACCAAACCCACCATTGCAGCCATCCGTGACCGCAGCCACTGGAATTCGGCCAATCTCACACCAATGGATCCGGTAACGCTTGGGTTGAGCAGCCAGATTGATCTGGATATGGAAGTCACCAAATCCTCCAAGGATGCACCGGCCAAACCGGAGGAAGACCAAGGCGCAACATTGTTGTCTCCGGAAGAAACCACTTCGCTGGACGCTTTGGAAAGAGCAGGTGCCGCCCTCTTCGGCGGTGCACCTATGCCGCCCGCTGCGGATGAGGAAAAAGAACTTGATGCCGATGCGGTTTTTGCCAAGTTGAAAAACCTGAAAAGCGACGACGACAGCAAGTAGTCCTGTCTGCCATTCCTGTCCGCTACTGATCGCTCCTCTCTGAACGGAGAGGAGCGTCGGGCGTATTCCTTCTGGTTTATGCTTTCAGGGCTTTCTGAATTTCCTTGAACAGTGCCTGAATTTCCTCAATGGCAAGTTTGTTGCCGCCGCTTTCCAGCACAGAACTGCCCTGTCCCATGGCCGCCGCATAGGCGGTGCGGTTACCGAGCATCGTCTTTGCGACAGTCGGCCCGTAGCCGTTCAGCACTTCCAGAACTTCACCCGTGAGTTTTGCGCGTGGCGGCACCCGGTTAACAACAACCAGCGCCGGAACCCGCTCTTTTGCTGCAAGATCAAGTGTCAGCTGAGTGGCCCAAAGATCCACCGGAGAGGGCTGCATGGGTACCAGAACCAGCGACGCAGCCTCAATCGCAGGCTGGGCCTCACGATCAGATTTTGGCGGCGTGTCTGCAAAAACAAAGTCATGGTCCCGCGCCATGGCGCGTGCTTCACGCCGCGCACCCCAGCCACTGGCAGTGCGAAAACTGAACCCGGCCGCCTCTTCACCCAGAGCTTTCTCGCGGGCTTCAAACCATTCTCCCAGACTGCCCTGCGGATCAATATCAAGCAGCGCAACGGAAGCGCCTTTTTTTGACAGCAAGGCGGCGGCCGCCATATGCGCCGTCAGGGTTGTTTTCCCCGAGCCGCCCTTTTGCTGAGCAATGGTAATGATCGTTCCCGTCATGGCACATGCCTTTCAAAGCTGAGTGATGCCACTATGGCATATTGCACTGCACAATCGCAAGCAATCTGAAAGGCGTCCGCGACGGTTTTCCCGGCGGGCATGACAAGACAGTGGTTTTGGCTGACAATCCATCGTCCGGCCAGCGGCCGTTTTATGTCTCGTCCACTGCGACCGTGTAATTCAGCGCCAGCCGGCCGCCATCGGCGTAAATCGTCTGACCGGTGATGTAACTTGCATCCTCGGATGCCAGAAAGGCTGCGATGGAAGCAATTTCCGACGCCTCTCCGATACGTCCCAATGGGGTGCGTGAGAGGATGCGGTTCTTCGCAGCAGCATCATCGTTTACCGCCGCCAGTATATCGGTGTTGATAGACCCTGGACCAATCGCATTGACGCGAATTCCGTGGGTGGCCAGTGACAGCGCCATCACCTTCGTGAGTTGCTGAATGCCACCTTTGGAAACCGAGTATGGCACCTGAGTCGCGATCGCGACCTGCGCGTTGATGCTGGACATATTTATGATCGAACCTGGTGCCCGGCCCTGTTTGATCTGATCCACCATCTGCCGCGCCGCGGCCTGCCCGCACAGAAACGCGCCTTTCAGATTGACCCGCATCACCCGGTCAAAATCTTCTTCGGAAATATCCAGGAAATCGTCGCCATGGATAATTCCGGCATTGTTGATCAGAACATCGACAGCGTTGAAGCGGTCCAGCGTGGCGGCCATCAGATTGCGCACCGAAAGCCGGTCTCCCACATCACAATGGATAAATTGCACATCACCCAGTTCCGACATGGCCTTTTCGGCGGCATTGCCAGCCTTTTCATCATTATCCGCGATGACCACACATGCGCCCTGTTCCAGAAAGCGGCGGGCACAGGCGCGCCCAATGCCTTTGGCGCCCCCGGTTATGATGGCTGTCTTGTCTTCCAAGATCATGAAAAATCCAATATCTGTACAGCAAAGCGCGACCATGCCGTTTTCCGCATCTAAATTCAAGAAGCGGGTTCACCGGTGGAAATTCAGCTTTCTGCCAGAACGGCGGCGATTTCATCAAGGATGGCCGGATCGTCGATTGTTGCAGGAATAGTGAAGGCTTCTCCCTCTGCAAGTTTCTGCATGATGGCCCGCAGAATTTTGCCTGACCGGGTTTTCGGCAGCCGTGAAACCGTCACCACATTCTTGAATGCAGCCACCGGACCGATTGTGTCGCGCACCAGTTTTACGACCTCCGCCTCAATGTCACGGTGTGGCCGGTCGACGCCGGAATTCAGGATCAGAAACCCCATCGGCAACTGACCTTTCAACGCGTCCTTCACGCCAACCACCGCGCATTCGGCAACATCGGGATGGTTGGCAACCGCTTCCTCCATGCCGCCGGTGGACAATCTGTGCCCTGCGACATTAATGATGTCGTCGGTTCGCGACATGATGAAAAGATAGCCATCCTCATCGACAAAACCGGCATCGGCGGTTTTGTAGAAACCCGGAAAATCATCCAGATAGGCCTGCCTGAATCGCTCTTCAGCGAGCCACAATGTCGGCAGGCAGGAGGGAGGCAGCGGCAGCTTAACCACGATATTGCCCAGAATTCCACATTCAACCGGACGGCCTTCATCGTCCAGAACCCGCACATCATAGCCCGGCATCGGCACAGAAGGAGAGCCTTTCTTCACCGGCAGAGATCCGAGGCCGACCGGGTTGCCCGCTATGGCCCAGCCGGTTTCCGTCTGCCACCAATGGTCAATCACAGGCACACCCAGACGGTCCTGCGCCCACTGGATGGTATCGGGGTCGGCGCGTTCTCCGGCGAGAAACAAGGTGCGCAGGCTGGAGATGTCATAACGATTGAGGTGCAAGCCTTTCGGATCTTCCTTCTTGATCGCCCGGAATGCTGTGGGAGCCGTAAACAGGGCCGCCACTTTGTGGTCTTCGATGACGCGCCAGAAAGTCCCGGCATCGGGCGTTCCCACCGGCTTTCCCTCAAACAGCAATGTGGTGCAGCCGCGCAGCAGCGGAGCATAGACAATATAGGAATGCCCGACCACCCAGCCCACATCCGACGCTGCCCAGAAAACATCCCCAGGGGCCATATCGTAAATCGCCGACATCGACCAGTTCATCGCCACCATATGGCCGCCATTGTCGCGAACCACGCCTTTCGGTTGGCCGGTGGTGCCGGAGGTGTAGAGTATGTAAAGCGGATCGGTCGCCTTCAATGGCACACATTCGCTTGTCTTGTTTTGTGCTTTTGCCGCCGTCACAGCCTCGTCATAGTCCAGATCGCGTCCCGCAATCAGGCTGGCCATCTGTTGCGCACGTTGCAGGATCAGGCAACAGCTGGGTTTGTGGTCAGCCATCGCCACCGCTTCATCGAGCAGCGGCTTATAGGCAATGATCCTGTTGGGCTCGATCCCGCAAGACGCACTGATGATGATTTTGGGCTGGCAATCATTGATGCGTTTCGCCAGTTCGCTGGCGGCAAATCCGCCAAACACCACGGAGTGAATGGCGCCGATCCGGGCGCAGGCCAGCATCGCAACGACGGCTTCGGGAACCATTGGCATGTAGATCACCACGCGGTCGCCTGGCGCAACACCCTGTTCCTGTAGAACCGCTCCCAATGCCGAAACTTCCTGCTTCAACTCGGCGAAGCTGATGATACGTTTGCTGTTCGTGACCGCGCTGTCATAGATGATCGCGGCCTGGTCAGACCTGCCCCGCTCTGCATGCCGGTCAACGCAATTATAACATGTGTTTACCACGGCATCCGGGAACCAGCGGCCATAGGCCCCGAGTGTTTCATCAAAAGCTGTGCGGGGCGCAGTAAACCAGTCAATCTCCTCGGCCGCCTTCAGCCAGAAGGCGGCAGGGTCTGTTTTCCAGGCGGCATAGACATCAAAATAGCGGCTACTCACAGGCTCAACCCTCCCCCGTATCGGCTCCCAATCGGCGCGTCCGATGTACCACAGACACTAAGAGCGCATCCGCCGCCTGTCTACTCGACCTTGGTGGAAACGCATCCAGATGTGCCGAGGCTGAAATGCCTGCCAAATACGGTACTTCTGCATCGCAATTTCGGTGCAAAATGATACTTAACATTATTTCAGTTAATTACACGTTTGAAAAGCTTGGATACGCAAATTAACTAAAAACAAATTAATATAACTTTTGCACGGCGCTGGTGTCTGACTGAAGGAGGGCATTCTCTTAGTTGATTATTAATTTCGCTCCAGGCTCGACCGGGCAGATCCGGACCGGATCATGTCTTGACCGAACTGACTTTTACAATCCGGATCAGGTTTGAAAATGATAGGAAAATTTAGCCTCAACAGCATCTCAGGACTTGCGCGAATTTTCGTCTGCGGGCATGAAAGGCACATGATTTCCGATCCGATTTTTTACCTGGCTGCGATTCCGGCAGTTCTGTTTGTGGGCATCTCGAAAGGTGGCCTTGGCGCAATTGCTTTGTTCGGCGTGCCGATCCTGTCCCTCGTCATTTCGCCGGTCCAGTCTGCGGCGATCATGCTGCCGATCATGTTGGTTATGGATGTGGTCGCAATTCGCTCATATTGGGGCATATTCGACCGGCAATTGCTCATCGACATGCTGCCCGCCGGCATTGCCGGGATCACTGTCGGCTGGGCGACAGCAATATATGTTGATGACGCCATGCTGCGATTTTTGCTTGGCATTATTACACTACTGTTTACTGCGAAATATTTTTTCTGGAGTGATGGCGGAAAGCCTCGGCCAAGAAATCTCATGAAAGCAATCGCCTCCGGGTTCGCAACCGGATATACCAGCTTTGTCAGCCATGCGGGCGCGCCGCCCTATCAGCTTTATACCCTGCCCCTGCAAATGGACCGGCGCCTGTTCGCCGGCACGGCGGTGATGTTCTTTGCGATCATGAACGCGATAAAACTGATCCCCTATTTTGCGCTTGGCCAGCTGGATACCACCAATCTGACCACTTCCGCTGTGCTGATGCCTCTGGCCTTTGTCTCAACACTGCTTGGCATCTGGCTGGTAAAAGTGGTCAGCGAGACGGCTTTCTATCGAATCGTCTATACGGCGCTACTGCTGGTCTCATTAAAACTCATTTGGGATGGCCTGGTGGGTTACAATCTCATCTGAACGCACTTTTTGGTGGTATTTTGTTAAGCATTTGAACCGGAGTGCGGCATTCTTGCTTCCCGTTAACTTGGCATTAGAACCTTTCTTGGCATCTTTCCACAGCGCCCCAGAAGCGGGCTGCTTTTGTTGAGTTCCAAGAAAGGACACTACCATGGGTGCAGATATTACCCTCTCCAGAGCCGTACGCGGCAACCTGCTTTCACTACAAAGCACATCAGATCTATTGACGAAGACACAGGAGCGCCTGTCCACAGGCCTCAAGGTGAATTCGGCTTTGGACAATCCGACAAACTTTTTCACGGCTTCTTCTTTGAACAGCCGCGCAAGCGATTTGAGCCGTCTTCTGGACTCTGTTGGCAACGCTACACAGACGCTGGAAGCAGCTGACAATGGTATCTCCGCCATTACCGATCTGGTTGAAGCAGCTCAGGCGACCGCCCGTCAGGCCTTGCAGACATCTGCCGGCATCACCGGCGGTACAGATGTAGCCGCGACCCTCACCGGAAGTGGTGCTTCCCTTCTGGCCGACGCGGCAGCCTCCGTTGCCGGCTCAGGCGCAGCCCTTCTGGCCGACGCACCTGCAACCGTCAGCGGATCGGGAGCTTCCCTGCTGCCTGATGCTGCGGGCACGGTAACGGGCTCGACCGACACCTCCGCCATATCTGCCACTGCTAGTAACATTATCATCAACGGCACCACTATCACCTTCGCTGGCGGAGAAGACCAGACTGCCGTCCTGGCCGCCATTAATGCCGAGAATGGTACAACCGGTGTGACAGCCACTGTCAATGGGTCAAACCAATTGGTCCTGACCGGTGATGACGCTGATACGGACGTTGATATTGACGCAGCTTCCACAGGCCTGGCCCAATTCGGCCTGGCCAGCGGCAACAATGCTGCCACCAACCTTCTGTCCCAGGGCTTCTCGGCTTCCGAGACACTGGAAATCACTGTTGGAAGCGGCAGCCTTCAGACAATCACATTCGGCAATGGTGCAGGTGAAGTTTCCACACTGGCCGAACTCAACACCGCTCTGGGCAGCGTGACTGACGCAACTGCAAGCATTGATTCCAGTGGCAATCTGTCTGTTGTCGGCACCAACAACGAAGACAGCATCACGATCGGCGGTACATCCAACTCGGCACTGCTGGGCACAACAGATGCAACCACCACTGCCACCAACCTTCTGTCCCAGGGTTTTGCACAAGGCGAAACACTGGAAATCACAGTTGGTAGCGGCAGCGTGCAGACCATCACCTTCGGTTCTAATGGCGGTGCCGGTGAAGTGTCTACTCTGGCTGAACTGACTTCAGCTCTCGGCGGAATTACCGGCGCAACAGCCAGCATCGACGCCAACGGCAACCTGTCGGTTCTGGGTTCCAACACGGAAGACAGCATCACGATCGGTGGCACATCCAACTCGGCACTGCTGGGAACGTCGGATGCGACCACGTCGGCCACAAACCTGCTGTCTCAGGGTTTTGCTCAAAATGAAACTCTCGACATCACCATTGGCAGCGGCACTGCCCAGTCCATTGTCTTTGGAACCGGTACCGGCCAGGTGTCAACTCTGGCCGAACTGAATACAGCTCTTGGCGCTCTGACAGATGTTACGGCAAGCATCGATGGCTCCGGTAATCTGTCCCTGACGGCCGCTTCGGCAGCAGCCAGCGATTCGATCGTTCTGGGCGGCACATCAGACTCGTCCCTTCTGGGCACAGTCGATGGCACCACGGAAGCGACCATCACTGGCGGCACCAACCGTCGCGAGTCGCTGGAAAACGATTTCAACGAGCTTCTGATCCAGATTGACGAGTTGAAAAACGACGCCGGCTTTAACGGTAAGAACCTGCTGGATGGCGATGATCTGAAAGTTATCTTCAACGAAGATGGTTCCAGCTCCATGACCATCGGTGGTGTATCTTTCGACAGTGCCGGACTTGGGTTGAGTTCCGTGACAACGGGTGACTTCAATTCAGACTCCGCCATTGAAGCCACACTGGCAACACTGGATACCGCAACAACAACCTTGCGGTCCCAGGCCTCCAAATTCGGTTCGAACCTGTCTGTTGTGGAAACCCGTGAAAACTTCACCAAAGAGACCATCAACACTCTGGAAACCGGTGCTGCCAATCTGACACTGGCAGATCTGAATGAAGAAGGCGCGAACCTGTTGTCGCTCCAGACCCGTCAGTCCCTGTCCTCCACTGCGCTGTCGCTGGCTTCGCAGGCTGATCAGAACGTACTGCGGTTGCTCTAAACCCCGCAATTCGGCTAACATTGAAAAGGCAGGTGCTCCGGCACCTGCCTTTTTGGTTTGCGTTCCATTTTTCTGTAACCATGCGCGGAAGGACCGGTCAATGTCACTGCGTGTTGAATTAAAACCTTTTGAAAAGATGATCATCGGCAAGAACGTCATCACCAATGGCGAGCAGCGCACCAGGCTGACAATCGACGGCAACACGCCGATTCTAAGGTCCAAGGACATCGTTCTGCCGGAACATGCCGACACACCGGCAAAATGCGTCTCGCTTGTCGTGCAAACCATGTATCTGTCTGATACACCTGAACAGCATCACACTGATTATTTCAAATTAATCAATGAGATAGTAGCTGCGGCACCCAGCACTATCGTTTACATAGAGCCAATAAATAACCTGATATTAACCAATGAATTGTACAAAGCAATCAGGGCAACTAAAGCTCTGATAGCGTATGAGGGGGAGTTGCTGGCATATGCAACAGGCAGCGCAGATTTACCAGAAGACACAGCAGGCAACCGTTAGCCCGCGCCAGTTGGAAGCTCGACTTTTGCTGAAGGCGGCACACCGGCTCGAAGACCTTAAGAATGAGGACGTACTGGATCGCGATATCATGCGCGAAGCCCTGGCCTACAACAAAAAGATCTGGACTCTGTTTGTCACCGCAGTCACCGAAGAAGACAGCCCGCTGCCGAAAGAAATCCGCGAAAATATCGCCAATCTCGGCATTTTCGTTTTCAAGCAGACCCGCGTCGCTGAAGGTCGCTCCGACACCCAGGCCCTGGGCACTCTGATTTCCATAAATCGAGAAATAGCCGGCGGACTACGCAGCCAGGCCGTTTCCTGATTACCGGGCTATTTAACCGGGGTTGCGCGTCCACCAGTGACGCGCACGCCGCTCCGTGTTGTACCTGACCACCAAAGTTGCGATATTGGTATTATTGTTGGGAAGACGATTGACCGGTCACTGGCCGGTTAAATATAGTTCACCAGAGACATGTTGAACAATATCGAAGTCGCGCGATAGCTGGCTTCCAGCCTGGTTTGCAGGGTCAGCAGACTGACCGAGACTTCACTCAGATCCGCACTTTCAATCCCGTCGATCAGGGTCTGCAGAGTTCCCGATTTCGCAGTATGGCGGGTGCTTGCATTGTTCGCGGCACTGCGCGCCGCGCCCAGCTCTCCGGCAATCTGTTCCAGCTTCTGCACACCTTCCGGATAGGAGGTACTCTGCAACGTCTTGCCGGCCAGAATGCTGTATTGCTTTTCATCATCCTGATTGCCTTCCCTATAGGTGCCACTGGAAAACACCGCCAGATTCTGCACCAGCACACGGAACGCCTCCTCATTTGCACGGGCCCCATAGGATATGGACAGCCCGTCATCTATCCGGGCAGTTGCGGTGCTGCGCGCGGGATCGGTCCCATTGTCACCCTTGTACCAGAATACAGTATCGCTTTCAGTCCCATCGCGCAGCGCAGTTGCTGAAGCGAAAGGCGGTCCGTCGATGCGTTGTGGTGCGCCGCCATTTGCGGTGTCAAAAAAGTCGGTTCCTGCGGCAATCGCGGAGGCGGCACCCAGTTCAATTCTGGTGACTTTCTGCAGACTGCTGGAAAGTGCGGTCGCTAAATTCGCAGCCGTCTCATCCGCAGTCGCTCCGATTTCAAATTTGCCGTCGCCGCCCTGCCCCGCTGCTGCTGCAACCAACTCAACGCTCTGGGCGGAGCCATCCGGCAGCGTCAGATTGATTTTCAATGCCTGACCGGCAACGGGCTGAGCTGTAAAATCGATGTCAAATGTGGACGGCGTTCCCGAAGGTCCGGTAATTGCGGTATTGCTGAGATCATTATTGACGCCGCTAATCTTCAGTCCGAACGGATGCGCGCCATCTTCAGCCAGTCGCACCTGGTTTGCCACCGGCTGGCTGACGTCAAGCCGTCCGGTGCCGCTGTCACCGCTATCCGCCTGCAATCTTTCATTGCGGTGCTGCACAAAGCCGGCGCGATTGCCCTCACCATCCATAATTGCATTGATGGTCTCAACCGGCTTGCCGGAGACATCTTTACCGGCGAACAGATGCCGTCCGCCAGCTTCGGAATTGAGCATCGACAGGGTCTCACCAAGAAGATTATAGGCGGTCGCCTGACCTTGAGTCCGGCCGTCACCCAGCAACTGGTAAATATTGGGATCCATACTGCCGCGCGCCTCTGTTGCGACGCCATCCATACGGGTCAGGACCTGATCGGTTATGCTCAACCGCAGTTCCACCAGCGTTATGCTGGACTGATAGGACTCAAACCGGGCCAGATCGCCGCGAAATGCGACAGACAGGCTGCGTTCTGTGCCAAGACCGGCATAGGTCTGCGATTTCCGCCCCGTTGCAAGCTGCTGCTCAAGCCCCTGCATACCCTGGCGCAACTGAACTATTTCCCGGACAACACCGGACGAGCGCGAACCGACAAGTGGATCAACCATGCTATATCCTCAAGACCGCGGCCAGCAGTTCCTGAACCACCTGCATGACGCGGGCATTTGCCGCATAAGACGTCTGTAATTCGACCAGCCGGGCCATCTCGGCATCGATCGAGACTTCGGTCCCCTCTGCGAAACGGTTCTCCAGAATGTTGACGACACTGCGCTGGCTGTTTGCATTGCTGGAGGCCTGTGCGGCTTCGGCGCCGCGACCTGAAATAACCTGATTGAGAAATGACCCGATCGTGCCACTGAACGGCGCAGAGGTGCTGCCGATGCCGCCATCTGCAGTAAAGGAATTTACAGAACTGGTGAGCGCATCGAACATAAACAGCGGGCGCGTGGAATCGCCATCCAGCGTCGCCGGGCTGGTGTCATAGACGACCAGCCGTGAATTGTCTTCGATCAGGTTGGCGTTTACCGTGATGCGGCTGGCAAATCCGGTGAATTGCGCTGTCCCGTCAACGGAATTGGAAAAGGGCTTGCCCCCGCTGTCAACGAAGAACGGCAGCGCTACCCCTTCATCGGTCAGGGATGCAGTACTGATTTCCGCATTGAAGCTGACTATATCAACCGCATTGACCACTCCATCATCGAGTATTCTGACCGTATTGCCGCCCTGGTCGGAAACCTGAAACCGGCCTCCGAGCGCCGATTGCATCTGTGCTGCGGCAGACCCCATACCACCGGAAAAATCCAGTCCAACGACACTGTCATCAGTGCGCCCGGTGAAATTGCCGGACAGGGGCAGTGAAGAGGGATCATCGACTCGCACAAAACTCACCGTGCTGGTCTTGCCGCTGGAGACATCAGTGTAACTGAAGCTTGCGACATTTCCCGGCTGCAGCCCGCTCAGGTCCAGATCGAACCCGGCCTGTGTTCCGGAAGTGACTGCATTGCCCGCCTCGCTGCGGTTGCCGATTGCCGAAGCCATCGCCGATGCGAACTGATCCAGTTGTGCCTGTGCTTCGACCAGAATGCCATCTCTGAGATCGCGAGCCGCGGCAATCGCACCATCGCGCAGCAGGCCTGGCTGCAACAGATCCACCTTGGATCCGCTGACGCTGGTCATGCTGATTGTACCAACGCTGCGATCATCCGGATTGATGCTGTATCCGGCTTGCGGCGTCATCTGGCTGCGTCCGTCAAATTCCAGAACAGCCGGCATGCCGTCAAACAGGCTGGCTCCGCCCGACGTGGTTATCCGCACGCCACCCCGGTCATTTTCGGTCACGCGCACATCCATATAGTGCGCCAACTGGTCGATATAGATATCCCGCTGGTCCTGAAGATCGGCAGTGCCGCTCGCACTGTTGGAGTTGGACAGGATCTGGTCGTTGATGCGTTTGATGTTCTGAAGCGCGGCGTTCATTTCATCCACACCATTGCGCATGAAAGTTTCATTTTCCTGGCGCATCGCCTGGATATCGGCACTCAGACTGTTGAGCTGGCTTGCCAGCACCCGGCCGGAGGTCAGAGCCTCTGCCCGGGTGACATAGCTCTCCGGAGTTGTGGACAGACCTTCCAATGCGCCGGTAAAATTGCTGAACAGGGCATCAAGCCCGTTGCTGCTGCCCGGTGTTCCCAGCAATTCGTCAAGCCGTGACTGGTAGGAGCTGATTCGGTCTGCATAAGTGCTGCTGGCACTTTCCGTGCGCAGTTGAGCCTGTATCGCCACATCAAGAGAGCGCTGAATGCGGGTTGATTCAAGACCGACAACGCGGCCGTCCTGAACAATGGATGACTGGTCGAGCGTCTTTGCGGTGTAACCGGGTGTATCAGCATTGGCAACATTGGTTGCCGCAAGCTGAAGTCCGCGCTGGTTCGCGTTCAGCCCGGAAAGGGCCATGGAAAGCGCTGACGACAGGCCCATTTTCTAATGCCTCCTGATGGGGATCATGCCCACATCTTCACAGCTCCGATTTTCTGTTACCGCACCATATTCAGTGCTTCCTGAAGCATTTCATCCGCAGTCGAAACGATCCGGGAATTTGCCGAATAGGCCTGTTGGGTGACAATCAGCTTGGAAAATTCGTCAGCGATATCGGTGTTGGAATTTTCCACCGACTGACCGACAATTGACCCTGTCGAACCGAGGATCGCCTGACCGGATTCCGAGGTTGCCTCGAAGGCACCGCCATCCAGCCGCAGCAGACCATTATCGGCATTGAAGGAGACCAGCGGGATATCCACGATATTGAGGCTGAGACCGTTGGAATAATTCGCAACAATCGTGCCACCGTCGGCCACCTGAACGCCTACCAGCTCACCGGATGACAGACCATCCTGAGAAAAATCATTGACCTGCACATTGCCGTTCGGATCATCATACTGTGTCAGTCCACCGACGCCATGGACCAGATTGACGTCGCCAAGCACGTTGCCATCGACCACCAGGCCACTGAGTGTGATCTGGCTGATAATGGGATCCAGAGTACCGTTGGCACCGAATGTGTAGTCCTGGCCGATGTTGCGCCACTGGGTCTCTGTCCCTGTCGCGTCCGGATTTTCCAGATAGAACATATTCCACGTTTCGGTTCCGCCATTATCCTTGCTGTCCACCTTTGCCCAACGGAACTGCATGTTCACCGGGGAGCCGTTTTCGTCAAAGACTGTAATCGCGCCGCCACTGACGGAACTGCTGATAAAGGTCGAATTGTCATTGGCTACAACCACGCCGGCGGCCGGAAGATAATCTCCCGCCGCGATGCCGAATTTATTTGCAGTCGCTGTGCCGCCCACGGTCAGGGATGCTGTCGATGAACTTGCCACAATGGAGATGTCGCCCGTCAATGTGTCAACGCTTGCGGACACACCGGACAGCGCTGCAAGAGCGGAGTTCAATTCGTCCAGCGTCGAGACCTCGCCGGCACCGGTTCCAAAAGTAATGGTTTGCGCCCCGGCCTGGGCGACTTCAACGGTCAGTGTCTGGCCCTGCGACACAGCATTTTGTGACAACAGGTTGGTGGCTCCGGTACTACCCGCAGACAATCCGAGTTCGTTCAGGACCGCCGTCGTCGACCCACCGCCGATATTAATGTCGGTATCTGCATCTGCTGACGTAAGAATGAGTTCATCGGACGTGCCCAGGCTGGCCGTGATGCCTGTCGTACCGGACACAAAATTGATCGAGGCCTGCACGGTTGCGGCATCGTCGGTCGGATTGATGGTTATGCTGCTGCCGTTCAATTCCAGCGTGCCTCCACTGGAAGACAGAGCTGAAATATCCGTCGTGCCCGACACCACAGCCTCTGCATCCGGCGCCAGCAAGGCGCCATTTCCGGTCACCGTGCTCGCTGCCGTGGAGGAGGCTCGCGGGTCAGCGGAAAAATTGATCGGATTCAACAATTCGCTGTTTGGCACATCGGCATTGGCATTGCCGGTCAGCGGAAAACTTGCAAGGTTGGCGCGGTACTCGATTTCCTGGGTGGCCCGGGCCGGCAGGAAGTCGTTCGACAACTGGATGAGATCAGGCACGCTGCCAACCGGATTGCCGGTGGTCGGATCAAGTTCCAGCCCTTTCAGATAGTAGCCTGATCCGTTGACCAGATAACCTTCTGCATCGATCGTAAAGTCTCCGCGCCGTGTATAAACATCTGTTCCTGAAAACAAGGCTCTGTTGTCACTGGTGCTGACCTTTTCCTGAACCAGGAAATAACCATCGCCCGAGATCGCCATGTGCGTGTTAATCGAGGAGGCGGCAATATCACCCTGCACCGTTGCGGTGGAGCGCGAAAACATCGAAACCGACCCGGCAGTCTGGTATTTCGGACTGTTTGAGCCACCGGTCACCAGATCGGAAAACGCCGTATCCTGACGTTTGAAGGCTGTGGTCTGGGAATTGGCAATGTTTCCCGATATATTTTCCAGCGCAAACGACTGTGCCCGCAAGCCGCTCACCGCAGTATTCAATGCCCCAAAAATACCCATGACAGTTCCTCTACTTTACCCAAATGGATGTCAGCCATGATTATCGGCTGCTGATCCTTTGTGTGTTTCAAGTGTCGTGCCAGATTTTTAAGTTAATTAAATCAATGTCTTATATAAAATCAATCGCCGAATCGGTAATAATCACCCTGCACTTTTTGCGCACAAGCCTGCAATTTTTGCCGCTTGCCGCGCAGGGCACAGCTATCGGCTGCGGCCATTATATGAAGGCTGAAGGCCGGATCCGTTCACTTTCCCCGGCGTTCCTGCCAGCGATCTTTCAGCTGCATTCCCCAATACACCAATTGCGTGCCGGCCCGTCCGGCCGGGCCGCCGCCCCAGCGCGCTTTGAACGGTTCAAACAGCCGCCAGCGGTCATCGCCATCGGACAGCGCGGCGGCAACCATATCGGCTCCCATGGCGGTCGTACTGAGGCCATGACCGCCAAACGCAGTGCAGGACCACAGACCGGCTTCCAGTTCACCGATAATCGGCATCTTATGAACGGCATAACCCATCAGCCCGGACCAGGCGTGGCGAATTTTCAGATGCGACAATTGTGGATAAATCTCGACGATCTGACGTTTCAGCAGTTCTGCCAACCGGTGTGGCTGGGATTGTTGCGTGGTGATGCGGCCGCCCCAAAGCAGGCAATCCTGTTCGATACGCCGGTAGTAATCGCTGGCCAGCCTTGTGTCGGATATGGCACCGCGAAACCGGATTGCCTCATCAAGCGCTGCACCAAGACCTGCGCTGCTGACCACATAGGTTGCAACCGGCAGAACGGCACTGGCAAGTGGTCGGTAGAGAGGACCCAGATAGGCTGATCCGGTCAGCACCACCCGCTTTGCGGCAACACTGCCCTGCGGCGTAGCGACCAGCCAGCCGGCACCGGATTTCTCCAGCTTCACCGCCGGTGTTTCCTCAAACAGCGTGACGCCGCCTTGTGCCGACAGGAGCTGTTTCAGCCCCAGCGCATAGGCCAGCGGATCAATGGTGAACGTATCGGGATCAAACAAGGCATGATGATAGGTGTCACTGGTCAGCTCTGCTGCAAGCTGCTCGCGGGAAAGCACAAAATAGCGCCTGTCATGAACCTTATTCATATAATCGGACTGGCGTTGCAGCTGGTCCGGCGCGTTGTAGCGCAACACTTGCAGGCGGCCCTCGCCCTGAATGACGCCGTCCATCGCCGTCGCCCTTGCCCGTACGAACTCGGCGCCCATGACGCTTTGCGCAAACAGCGCCTTGGCATGATCCCTGCCAAGCTTCCGGTCGAGAACACCGAGCGATTGCGCAAATCCCGGCGAGACAAATCCGCCATTGCGCCCGGATGCGCCCCAGCCAACCTGCTCAGCTTCCAGCAACACGCAGGTCTGCCCCTGCTCGCCGAGCCGCAGCGCCAGAGTCAGACCGGCAAGACCCGCACCAACAATACAGATATCGGTCTCTATGGTCTCCGCCAGCGCCGGCAATGGCACGGGCTTTGGCTGCAGACGCTCTGAATAGTAGCTCACCGGGTAAGTCATCGAATTAGCCATGTTGCATAAAAATTAACGACAACTCGCCACGAATTTGGCTTAATCGCAAGGACGAATGGTATCGATCCGATTTTGAGAGGCAATAATGGCGAAAGCACTGCGCAATGGCGTAACGGCGCTGGAGGCAACGACGAAGGTCACATTGGCCATTCTGGCGTTGGCAAGTGGCATCTACACCTATCTTGGTGTGCGCGGGTTGCTGGATGGCACAGCCAATCTGGTTTTTTTTGGTGCGGTGATTTATTCTGTAGCGGTCTCCGTCGGAATTTATGCCTTCTGGTCCTATCTTATTCGCTTCGCACCTCACCTGCGCACCTCCTCCGGGCGTGGCCTGCTGTTCGCAGCCATTGGCCTTGGCAGTGTCATGATCATTGCCATGTCATCCTGGCTGAATGCCGCTGCCCTTGCTGGCAGTGCAGCGCTGGAACAGCATCTGGCAGTGACCATCGAGGATTACCAGCAGGATCTGACCGAGGCGCATAATAATGCACTGGCGGCACAAAGCCTGTTGCCGGATATCCAGCTGGCGGCAGACCGCTTTCAGCGTCTTTCGCGCGAAGAAGAAGCCTCAGGTGCGCTCACCGGCACATCCGGCTCCGGCACCGTGGTGCAGCTGCTGCGGCAGATGTCGACCCAGCTTGACGGTCTGGCCAGAGAGATTGAAGCTTCCCGCACACCGGTAAAACAATTGTTCGAGCAGGGCGGAGAGCAGCTCAACCGCATGCGCCGACTGGTTTCGGCCGCCGGACCCATTGCCCCGCGTAGCGATGCCTTTTCAGAAGAAGTGGTTACGTTAACCGGTGTTATATCCTCGCTGCAGGAAACTTCAATTGCACCGGCGGTCAGACGGGCCGCTGACGATCTGACCCGCACCTTTATTGCGCCTGTAGCCGATGGCCGATCCCGTGATCTGGCCCTGCGCCAGAATGAAGTGGTGGACCGCGTGCAAAATGCGGTGGCCGGTCAGGGCGAAGCGCTGTCCCAGGCCGCCAACGAAATTCTGAGCCGCGAAACGGTCAAGCCCAAACGCTTTGTGCCGCTGTCCGCACCTGAAGCCGTGCTGCGCTATGCCGGTGATTTCCTGCCCAGTTGGGCAGGCGCCATTTCGATTGATCTTCTGCCCGCCGTGCTGATTTTCATTCTGTGCATCGTCCACGCCGCCATTCGCCGCGAAGAAGACCCGGATGCCTTTGAAAACACCATGACCGCTGCGGATATGGTGCAGGCACTGTCACTGTTTGATCGTCTGCAGGATCACCGCCGCGATCGCCTGCGCACAGAATTTGATCGCGATCGCAGCCGTGAAGACCCGGGTCCCGACGAGGTTCAACCCGATGATCCGAAGATCGCGCAGATCAAGCCGATTGATGAGCGCGGGCCAAGGCGGCGCTGAGCAATGAGTTACACCGAGACAGATCCGGCTGACGAAGCGCACGTCAAAACCGCGTCAGAGCGCATTCAGGACGCTCTGCTGTGGCTGGTGTTTCTCGCCATGATCTCTGCTGCAGGCTATGTGCTGATGCTGGATTACCGCTATTTGCAATATGAAGACCGGCTGGCAGGTATTGAAGATACGCGCGAACCGGTGCCGATGATGCCGGTCAGCCCCAGCGATCAGATTCGGCCCTATGTGCCCGGCTCTCGCCCGGTCGGCCCCAGCCGGGAAGCACCTGATCTCAGTCCGTTCAAAATTTCGCCTGATATGCCGGAAAGAGAGCCGATGGTGTTCAGCAGCGACGGCAATGGCGCTTTGCTGGCATTCGGCACCATTTCACCAGGCACGGCTGATATTTTCGAACGTACTCTGGATAGCCTCAACGAGCCCGTCACGGAAATTGTGCTGCATTCTCCCGGTGGCTCGGTTCAGGATGCCCTGACCATGGCGCAACTGATCCGCGACAAGGAACTGAACACCCGGATTATCGCTAATGGCTATTGCGCCAGTTCATGCCCTCTGGTGTTTGCCGGCGGCGTGAAGCGCGAAGCTCACGAAACCGCCTGGATTGGCGTCCACCAGGTCTATGCACCGCCAAGCACCTTTGGCAGCATCCAGCAGGGCATGGATGATGCGCAGAGGATCAGCGCCCAGACGCAGCAGGCGCTGCTGGATTTCGGCGTTGATCCGGTGCTTTGGATCAAGGCCATGGAAACTCCGAAGGATCAGCTATATGTGCTGACGGCGCATGAATTGGAGGAACTGAAGCTGGCGACCAGCGTGGAATTTGAACCCGACCAGGCAAAGAGCTCGAACCCTTCGTGAAACTGTCATTTTCGATGCTCCATATAGTCGCATGACCCGTTTGATTCTGCTGCGCCACGCCAAATCTTCATCGAGCGATCCGTCCCTGCCAGATCATGATCGGCCGCTCAATCAGCGCGGGCGCGATGCTGCGCGGCAAATGGCCAACGCACTTATCCAGCGCGAATATGTCCCCGATGCTATCATCTGCTCAACCGCGCTGCGCGCCCGCCAGACATTGGCGCCGCTGCTGGAACTGCTCAATGGCTCTGTCCACCTCACCTTGTCCCGCACCCTTTATGAGGCAAGATCAGAACATTATCCGGGCTTCATTATGGCTGCTGGCGCAAGAACCGACCAGTCTGATACCACGCCAGGCACCCTGATGCTGATCGGTCATAATTATGCCATTCAGGATGTTGCGTTGTCTCTGGCGGCAAACAGCGATACGCCGCATTACAAGAACCTGAAATCGAAGTTCCCCACAGGGGCTGCCACTGTGCTGGACTTGGACAACGGTCTTGCAAACTGCACCCCCGGCAGTGCCACTTTGTCTGCGTTTCTGCGCCCCCGCGATCTGTAAGCCGCACAACTATTTTGCAACTGCCGCCGCCCGTGCCTAAATGCGGTAGGGTCCGGGCTTAATCAGGGCTGTAGATTGGTGAATGGGATATTGCCCCGCGAAGGCTGTGGAAACCGCCAGGTGTTCAAGCCTCTGCAAAGCCAGTCTGCAATCCCGGTCAAGTCCAGACCAAAGTGCCCGCACAGGAGTAACAAGCTTGAGCCTTTTGGATATTCTGGATGAGGCTGCCCGCGCCACCCGCGATCAGGCAGAAACGCTGAAGAATGACTATACAACTCCGACCGTGCGTCTGGGTGTCACCGGCCTGTCCCGTGCCGGAAAAACCGTTTTCATCACCGCACTTCTGCACAATTTGCTTGAAGGCGGTCGGCTGGCGCTGTTCGACGCGCAGGCCAGAGGCCGCATCGCCAGTGCCTCGCTGCGGCCGCAGCCCGATGATGGTGTCCCCACATTCGACTACCGAGCTCATGTCCGTGATCTGGTGAGCAAGCGCCTTTGGCCATCCTCGACCCGCCAGATCAGTGAAATCCGGCTGACCCTGACCTTTGAATCGGAAAGCCTGTGGACGCGGATTTTCAAGGCCAGCCAGATACATCTGGATATTGTCGACTACCCCGGAGAGTGGCTTCTCGATCTGACCCTGATTGATAAGGATTTTGCCACATGGTCCGAAAGCGCCTTGCGGCTGACGAAAAAACCCGACCGGCAGGATCTGGCTCAGGACTGGCTGATTTATCTCGATACACTGAACACGGAACCGGACGATATTGAGGCCAGCGCCCAGATCGGCGCGGTGCTGTTCACAAAATACCTTGCTGACTGCCGCACCGGGGATCGTGCCCTGTCGATGCTGCCGCCCGGGCGATTTCTGATGCCGGGCGATATGGCAGGCTCACCGGCGCTGACCTTCTGTCCGCTGCCGGTGTCCTCAAAAGCCGGTGCGCCGCAACTATATGCCCTGCTTGAGCGCCGCTTTGAAGCCTATAAGAGCCTGGTTGTAAAACCGTTTTTCAAAGACCATTTTGCCCGTCTCGACCGGCAGATTGTTCTGGTCGACGTGCTCCATGCGCTGAATGCCGGACCGGATGCGATTCACGATCTGGAAGAAACCCTGGCGGATGTGCTGAGTGCTTTCCGGCCCGGCCGCAATTCCTGGCTGGCTGGCATTCTGGGCAAGCGGATTGACCGTGTGCTGTTTGCTGCGACCAAGGCCGATCATGTGCATCACAGCGACCATGACCGGCTGGAAGCCATTCTCGACCATATGCTGCAGGACGCGGCAAAGCGCGTCAAATTCTCCGGTGCCGAAACAAAAACCATAGCCATTTCTGCAGTGCGCGCCACCCGCGAAGCTCATCTGGAAGTCGATGGGGACCGCGTTCCGGCCATTCTCGGCACGCCCCTTGTCGGAGAAACCGCCCATGGCGATACCTATGACGGCACCCAGGAGATTGCCCTGTTTCCAGGCGACCTGCCGGATGATCCACAAGCCATTTATGCAATGCGAACCACTCCGGACGAAGATCCGCTGCGCTATCTGCGCTTCAAGCCGCCCAAACTGGAAGAAACGGCTGAAGGTCTGACACTGTCGCTCCCCCACATAAGGCTGGATCGCGCGCTGGAATTTCTGTTGGGAGACAAATTGGCATGACCCGACCGACAGGTAAGACCGGTCCGACACGGACCCGCAAACCAAGTGCACAATTGCTCAGCGAAGCCCGGCTTGTAGAGCCGCCAACCTCGCTGCCAGCGATCCCCGAGCCGGATGCATCCGCACCACCAGTGAAGCCAAAAGCCCGCAAATTTTCATTGGGAAAACTGTTCTGGGCCAGCCTGACCGGCCTTGCAGGTCTCGCCTTTGGCCTGTGGCTGGACGGGCTGATTGCAGATCTGTTCTCACGCGCCGACTGGCTTGGTTATATGGCCATGGCGTTGAGCTTGCTGCTGGTCGTTGCAATGCTGGCGTTGGCTATGCGCGAATTATCTGCCCTCGCCCGTTTGAAGACCATGCACCGGCTGCAGGGGCGCGCAGCTTTGGCTTATTCTGAAAACGATCTGCCGAAAACACGGGCCGTTGTCGGAGATTTGCTGGCGCTGTATCAGGGCCGCGCCGACACCGCACGCAGCCGTGCGCAACTGAAAAACCAGTTGGATGATGTCATGGATGGCCGCGATCTTGTTAAACTGGCTGAACGGGATCTGCTTGGAGCGATGGATTCCAGAGCCAATGCCATCATTCTCAATTCGGCGAAACGGACCAGTATTGTCACCGCCATCAGTCCGCGCGCGCTGATTGACGTGACGTTTGTCGTCGTTGAAAACATGCGGCTGATCCGCCGCCTGTCGCAACTCTATGGCGGCCGTCCGGGGTTTTTCAGCTCCTGGCGTCTGGCCCGGGAAGTCATCGGCCATCTGGCCCTTACCGGCGGCATATCGGCTGGCGACAGCGTCATCCAGAGTGCGCTGGGCCACGGCCTTGCCGCAAAAGTCTCTGCGCGGCTTGGTGAAGGCGTCATCAATGGCATGCTGACGGCGCGGGTCGGACGCGCAGCCATGACGGTCTGCCGGCCGCTGCCGTTTCTCGCCGGTAAGCCGCCCAGCCTGAAAAGCATTTTCAGCGAATTGACAAAAACCGCATCCAGCCAGCAGGATGAGCAGGAGTAAACCCAAACTTTGCATACAGGATAATCGACAGGTGAATCATGTCACGCTTCGCTCCACTGTGAACACATGGGAGTGCGATGAGAATGCGCATATGAATGTGCAGTTCTATTTTGCGAAATTTGACGATGCAGACCGCGTGTTCCGCGCCCGGTTTACGCTACCATCACTGAGCCGCAAAGCGCGCCTCACCCGCCATGTGCGCTATCACCGGGAGGCGGCGGCGGCAGCGATGATCGAAATCCGCTCCGCTATCGTGCGGCGCAACGGCAAGCCGGTAGCAGTGCGCCATCTGATGACCAGCGAGCCGGACCATCTGATCCTTGCCACTGCGCTTGATACCTATCAGCCTGATGCTCTTGCGCAGATATCCGCCGACCTGCAAGCGCCGTCTGTGGACTGGGGCGAAATATCCGACGCCCTGCCCCGCGGTCTGCACATCACCCCGTCCCGCGAGGATGACGAAGCCTCATTGCGGCAAAGGATTGCGACTTATCATGGTGTGCTGCATCCGCGGGATTTTGCTGCCGATGGCCATCTGCTCGACCGTGCCTTTATCTCCTGTTTTACCGATGCTGCACCACACACCTGGTGGGAAGGCGGCATCGAACCGGCCTGGCTGCAACAGAATAATTTCGGCCGGGTCGCTGTTGAAATGAAACTGACTTATGGCGCCATGCCACAACCGGGCGCAGTGGTGTCAATGGAGACGGCATTTCTGGCAGTCGGCAACACCACTTTTACCCTGCGCCATACACTCACCAGCGCCGGGCAGATTATCGCCTATGGTGACCTTGTCAGCCTGATGATGGACCTTGATCGGCGCAAGGCGGTTCCCCTGCCAGAGCGCGCAGACCGAATGCGGCAACTGGCTGCAGCCGGATCCTGGCGATAGGCAGTATCAGACCGGCTCGGCACTGCTGCGTCTGGCCAGCAGAACCAAGACAAGGCCGACAATCCCGGCAAACAGAAAGGCGACTGCCAGAGGCAGCACGCTCAGATCATAAAACCGGCCCATAATCACTGCGATGAGAACGGCAATCAGACTGGAAAGACCTGAAGTCAGAGAGGCACCCAGCCCGGCAACCCGGCCCAGAAACTGCATCGCCATGGCGTTCAGATTACTGAACAGAATCGCAAAACAGAAAAACTCCGCAGCGCAGATCAGCATGAACAGCAAAAACGGTGGCTGTCCGTCATAGATCAGCGATATGACCAGCAGACCGGCACTGAGGCCGGCCATTGCCGCAAGCGCCAAGACCGACAGACGCTCCATTCCGAAACGCATCACCAGCAGACTGTTGGAAAGCGACGCAAAACCGATACCGGAAGCCAGCATGGCAAAATAAAGCGGAAACCTGGCACCCGCGCCATAGATATCCTGAAATATCGATTGCGCCGTGCTGAGATAAAGCAGCTTGCCGCCAAACACCGCGCCGAGCGCCAGAATATAGGCCATCACCCGGCGGTGACTGACAATCAGCCAACCATTGCGCACCAGCGCTGGCAGCGACAGGGGAATCCGCCGTTCAACCGCAAGCGTTTCGCGCTGCCGCAGCATCAGCCACAGCGACACAATCAAACCCAGTGCCAGATAGACCAGAAAAATGGCCCGCCAGTTGGCCACCGACATCACCAATTGTCCGAAGGCTGGAGCCAGCATCGGCACCAGCACAAACACCATGTAGATATACGACATCATGCGGGCCATCGCGTCGCCGGAGAACTTGTCCCGGATCAGCGCCCGTGACCCGATTTTGGGGCCGGATACGCCAAAACCCTGAATGATGCGTCCAAGCAGCATCTGCTCCATCGAGGATGCTGTCATCGCCAGAATCGTCCCGGCGCAGAAAATCGCCAGACCCAGCAGAATGGTCTTGCGGCGGCCGATGGCATCGGACAGCGGGCCGAACAGCAACTCGCCAAAAACCATTCCAAACACGAACAGGGAGATTACCAATTGGGTGTTTTTCGCGTCAGACACAGCGAGCGCCCGGCCAATCTCGCCCAATGCCGGCAACATGGCATCAATCGCTGCCGCTGTCAGAGAGGTGATGAGCGAAAATAGCGCGACGAATTCAACTGCGCTGAGGGGTTTTTCCGCACGCACATTTTGGTCAACCGCCATCAGCCTGCTTATCCATCATGACGGTTGGGAGCAAAGCGCTGAACCGCGCGGACAAACTCATGGCTCGCTCCGCGGGTGCGCACGGCCCAGATCCGGTAGCCCTTGGTCTTGCCGAGCGGTGCCTGCTGGTTTTTAAAAATCAGCGCCCATGGATGCACGCCCACTTCTTTCGCGGTTTTGTCGGTCAGTCCGACACCGAGAACCGGTGCAACGCCGTGGACTTCCAGCCGGTGCCAGAGCATCTCGTCCCACGGGATCATCCGGCTGGAAATGCGCCGGTCATGAATGCCCTGCGGCGTCACAATCAGTACCGGGCGCTTGTCAAACACATGCATGGCGATCACTGCGGAAATGCCGGCAAACGCAATCAGCAAAATCCAGTCGATCATGCTGCCAACGCCCATGATCAGCGCCAGTGCCTCCAGGGTTACCGAGACCAGGGTTGCGGCCAGCCAGCTTCCCATCACCGCGCGGTTCAATGGCGCACTGAATATGCCAGCTTCATCTGTCACTTCGCTCATTCTTTTCAGGCCCCGGTCTCGTCAAAAAAACGATCTTGTCGCGGTTGCCGGCGCAACAATCAAGCAAAACATGACCTGGCATGCTGACGTGTCTTTCCGTCAGTCTTGCAATTTCTCATATTTGAAATATTTTCTCTGCTATGGAATATGCGCCGTCTCCCAAAACCACCGAAATGGCGCTTGCAGCCCGGCTCGAACGGCTGCGCCACAAGCGGAACTGGTCGCTGAAACAAATATCGCAGCACAAGACCTTGTTATTCTGTCAGGACCTATGCGCCGTGCGAAACACCTTGTGACGACTCCCCTTATTCAGTGCCTTACACTTCATCAGTTTGATGATTGCGTCCCGCATCTCGCGGAATTGCTCCATGCCTGCGTCCATGACGGTGCCAGTATCGGTTTTGTGCTGCCCTTCAGCCCGGACGATGCCAAAGGGTTCTGGCTGAAGCGGATCCGTCCCTCGCTCGCCAGCGGCAAACGTGTTGTGATGATTGCCCGCATTGACCAGAAGCTTGCCGGAACGGTGCAGCTCAATTGCGATCTGATGCCAAATCAGGATCACCGCGCCGATGTATCCAAACTTCTTGTGCATCCTGCGTTCCGCCGCCGCGGTATTGCCAGACTGTTGATGGCAGAGCTGGAACGTCAGGCGATTTTGCGCAACCGCACGCTGCTGGTTCTGGATACCCGAACCGGCGATGCTGCCGAGCCGCTCTATGGCTCACTGGGATACGAGACTGCCGGCATTGTCCCAGGCTTTGCCCGCGACCCGTTTGCCGAAAAGTTTGACGCCACAACCTATATGTTCAAGCATCTTCAACCTGACCACAGCTGAGTCTCATATTCGATGGCATCGCCAAAATTACTGAGGATAGAAAATCGTGACGCCCGCCGGCTCTGGCTGGCAGCTCAGGGGCTTGCCAGCGCACCGACCGGGCCGCTGGACACGCTGTCGATCATCCGCCAGCTCGGCTTTGTCCAACTCGACACCATCCGCGTGGTGTCACGTGCCCATCATCACATCCTGTGGAACCGCAATCAGCACTATCGCGAACCGATGCTCAACAAATTGCTCGCCGGGCAACGCCAGTTGTTTGAGCATTATACCCATGATGCCTCAGTTCTGCCGATTGAATTCTATCCCATGTGGCAGCGCCAGTTTACCCGCATGAAACAGCGCATCGACCGGGCCGGTTACTTTTCCAGCATGTCCGACGAGGTCGGCCGTGAAGCAATCCGGCAACGCATTGCGCAGGAAGGTCCGCTTTCCACCCATGCCTTCGACACCAGGGTCGAAGGCCCGAAGGCAATGTGGTCGCGCCCGCCGCACAAGCTGGCGCTGGATTATATGTGGTATTGCGGCGAGTTGGCGACTTCGCACCGCGAGAATTTCAAGAAATTCTATGATTTATCCCATCAGGTTATCCCGCCGGAGTTTCGCGCCGCAAACCACACTGATGAGACCCAGATCAACTGGCTATGCGAGGGTGCCTTGCAGCGGCTTGGATTTGCAACGCCTGGGGAAATTCAGCGCTTCTGGGATGCCACCAATGCCGCTGAAGTCAGACACTGGGCAGCGCAAAACAGCCGTGAATTGCAGCAGGTTGAACTGCAGGCTGCAGATGGCAGCTGGAGCACCGCCCTTGCGCTCCCTGATATTGAAAATCGTCTGGCGGCGGTTCAGTCACCGACATCGCGGCTGCGCATTCTCAATCCGTTTGACCCGGTGATCCGCGATCGCGCCCGTCTGAAACGCCTGTTCGGCTTTGACTACCGCATCGAGATATTCGTCCCCGCAGCAAGCCGTAAATGGGGTTATTATGTATTCCCGCTGCTTGAAGGCGACCGCTTTGTCGGCCGCCTGGAAGCCAGGGCTGACCGCGTAAAAAGTCAGTTGACCGTGCTCAATTTATGGTCGGAACCAAAAATCCCCTGGACCAGTGCCCGTGCCGCCAAACTGGACGCCGAACTCAGCCGTTTCGCCCGGTTTGTCGCCCTGCGCGAGATCAACTGGCAATGCGCCAGGCAGCCTGGCTAGAAACCGAGATTACCTTTTCACAACCCGATTGCGCTGCTTAGCCCGCGTCACTGCTCCATAGGGCGTGGACAGCTGCACAGTTCCAATCGAGCGCTTCACTGGATCGTCAACATCTTTTGCCCGCGCCTGACCCAAAATAGTTTTCCCAAGCCTATTGAACCTCTAGTTGCTATAGCTCTTACAATCATGGCCATATGATTAGTTGCCGGAGATAACCCATGGCCCATGATGGACACAAACACGACCACAAGCACGACCATGCGCACGGTTCGGGGGTCGCTTCATGCGGCTCGAGCGGCGACGCGATGTGTGGCGATATCGGACCTGTCGGCAAGGTCGATGCCGCCGGACGCAGCTTTCGGGTGAACGGACTCGACTGTGCCGAAGAGGTAGCAATCCTGAACAAGGCCCTGGGTCCGGAAGTGGGCGGAGCCGAGCATTTGGCGTTTGACGTGATCAACGGTCGGATGACGGTTCTGGAAAGCGCCAAACCGCTGTCCGACGACCGCATCATCCGGCTTATCGGCGGCACCGGCATGTCGGCCAAGCCGTGGAATTCGGATACTGCGGCTGCCGATCAGGCAGCGCATCTGAAGCGGCAGAAGTTCTTTACCACGTTCAGCGCCGGCTTCTGGGCCGCCGGGCTGCTGTGGCATGGAATCGAGACCGGGCTGTCAGGCCTGATCGGCATCTTTTCCGATCATGGCGAGAGGCCGATGCCGTTGGCCGAGATGGGGCTGTTCTTGCTGGCCATCGTCTTCGGCGCCTGGCTGGTCGCGCCCAAGGCCTGGTCCTCGGCGCGCCGGCTGTCGCCCGACATGAATCTCTTGATGATTGTTGCGGTGGCCGGAGCCATCGGCCTTGGGGCGTATTTCGAGGCGGCGACGGTGGCGTTCTTCTTCTCGCTCTCGCTCTATCTTGAAAGCTGGAGCGTTGGGCGCGCACGCAATGCCGTCGCGGCGCTGCTCGATCTCGCGCCAGCAACGGCGCGGGTGATCCGCGAAGATGGAACCGAGGAGGATATTCCCGCGGCACAAGTTACCGTGGGGGACCGTTTTGTCGTGCGCGGCGGCGACCGGATCGCGCTGGATGGCGAAGTGGTGGAAGGCATGGGCGGCGTCGATCAGGCTCCAATCACCGGCGAAAGCGCGCTGGTGGCAAAGGAGCCGGGCGACGAGGTCTATGCCGGTACGATCAATGGCGAGGGCACGCTGACCGTTCGAGCCACCAAATTGGCGAGCGACACGGTGCTGTCCAAGATCATCCGCATGGTGGGTGATGCGCATTCGCGCCGTGCCGAGGTTGAGCAATGGGTGGCCAAGTTCGCCCGCATCTACACTCCGATCGTGATGGTACTCGCGATCCTCATCGCGCTGGCGCCGCCGCTGGTGTTCGGTGCGTCATGGTCATTCTGGATCTACAATGCGCTGGTGCTGCTGGTCATCGCCTGTCCCTGTGCGCTGGTCATTTCAACCCCGGTGTCGATCGTCGCGGCGCTGGCTTCATCGGCACGCAACGGCGTCCTGATCAAGGGCGGCGCCTATGTCGAAGCGCCCGCGCGGCTGACCGCATTGGCGATGGACAAGACTGGTACTATTACCATGGGCGAGCCCGAAGTGGCGGGTCTTTACCCTCTCAACAATACTTCCGAGCGCGACCTTCTGGCCGCCGCCGCATCGCTTGAGGCGCGGTCGTCGCATCCGCTGGCGCGGGCCATTCTGGCGCGCGCCAAACGCGACGGCATCGCGGACAAGGCGGCCGAGGATACCCGCACGGTGGCAGGTCGCGGGGTCGAGGGGCGGCACGATGGCCGCACCATTTGGCTGGGCTCCGATCGCTTCGCCAAGGAAAAGAAGCTGGACGCCGATATGCCGCGCGACGTGGTGGACCGGATCGAGGGCGCCGGGAGCACGCTGGTGGCAGTGGGCGACGAGAGCGGTCTTCTGGGCCTGATCGAGCTGCGCGACCGGATCCGGCCCGACGCGAAGGGCATTGTCGCGAAACTGCATGCGCAGGGCGTGAAAAAGATCGTGATGCTGACCGGCGACAACGAGCGCACCGCCCGCGCGGTCGCGGCCGAGGTCGGCATCGACGAGGTGCGCGCCGAATTGCTACCCGAAGACAAGGTCAAGGCGATCGAGGATCTGGTGGCGCAATATGATGTCGTCGCGATGATCGGCGACGGGGTGAACGATGCCCCGGCCATGGCCCGCGCGCATTTCGCCATCGCCATGGGCGCGGTCGGATCGGACGCGGCGATCGAGACCGCCGACATCGCGCTGATGACCGACGATATCGGCAAGGTGCCATGGCTGATCGGCCATTCGCGCCGCACGATGTGGATCATCCGCCAGAACATCGGTCTGTCACTGGCGACGAAGGCCGCCTTCGTGGGCTTGACCGCCTTCGGCATGGCCACCATGTGGGGAGCGATCGCCGCCGATGTCGGCGTGTCGCTGATCGTCGTCGCCAACGCTCTGCGGTTGTTGCGCGCCAAGGGTCAGGGCCCAGCGGCGCCGCGCGGCGGCGAACGGGTCGGCGAGGGCATGGCGAAAGGAGTGCTGGCCCATGGCCATTGAACAGAAGGAACCAGGGCGCGAGCCCGGACGGAGACGAAAAGAGGTGAGATCCATGTTATGCCCGGTTTGTAAAGTGCAGCTGACCATGTCGGAACGGCAGGGGGTAGAAATCGACTATTGTCCGGATTGCCGGGGCGTTTGGCTCGATCGGGGCGAACTGGACAAGATTATCGAACGGGGCGCGGCCGAATTGGTGCCTCCGTCACCACAATCCGCAGCCGAATCTGTTCCGCGCGGCTACGATGATGATGGCTACGGCGAGAGCGGGCGCTATGGCAAGCATGGTGGCCGTAGCAAGCACGGCGGTTATCGCCGCAAATCCTGGTTGCACGACTTGTTCGACTAACGCACAGTCCCCCCTTGGGCACAGAAACGTCGGACAGGCACACCTTGTCCGGCTGACACATTCGGAGAATTCGCCAATGGGCGCAGGACATGCGGAAACGACCACCGGCGCTGCCGGCACCGCCGCCGGGCGCCACAGCAGCGGCCTGAAATGGGCGCTGGCGATGACCTCGACCTTTCTGGTGGTCGAAGTCGTAGGCGGGTTCTGGACCGGCAGCCTGGCGCTGCTGGCCGATGCCGCGCATATGCTGACGGATGTTGGCGGGCTGACGCTGGCGCTGATTGCGATCCGTTTCGCGGCAAGGCCCGCGACGCCGGAAAAGACCTATGGCTATGTGCGGATGGAGGTTTTGTCGGCGCTGGCCAACGCGGTCGTGCTACTGCTGCTGACGGTCTACATCCTGTATGAGGCTTATCAGCGGTTCCTCGCCCCGCCCGAGATCCTCAGCGGGCCGATGCTGGTGGTGGCGGTCGTGGGCCTTGCGGTCAATCTCGTCTCAATGCGGCTTTTGCATGCCGGATCCAAGGAAAGCCTGAATCTCAAGGGTGCCTATTTCGAGGTACTGGCGGACATGCTGGGCTCGGTTGGCGTGATCCTGGCGGCGCTGGTAATCATGCTTACCGGCTGGACGCTGGCCGATCCGATCATCGGCGCGGGCATTGGTCTGTTCATCGTGCCGCGCACCTGGATCCTGCTGAAAAGCGCCATTAATATCCTGATGGAGGGCACCCCGCCCGAGGTCGACATAAGCCTGCTGGAGCGGCGGCTTTTCGACTTGCCCGGCGTGACCGAAGTGCATGATCTGCATGTCTGGACGCTGACCTCGGGCCTCGATTCGCTGAGCTGTCATCTGGTCGTCGATGACATTAAAACCCGGCGCGATACGCTGATTGCCGCACAGAAGGCCATGCAGGAGGAATTCGGTATCACTCATACCACAATTCAGATCGAGGACGCGGCATTGCGCCAAGCTGAGGGCGAGACGCATCGGTAAGCGGAGGCGAAGGCAAGCTACCTATGACGAGGTTCCTCGCCGGACACCGCGCAGGAGTTCCGACAACAGTAAAAGAGCGACGCCACTGACTATCGCGACATCCGCCAGATTGAAGGCGGGCCAGTGCCAGTCACCGACATAAAAATCCAGAAAATCCGTCACCGCACCGAAACGCAAACGATCCGCCGTATTTCCAAGCGCGCCGCCGATGACAAGGCCATAGGCGGCGGCATCGAGATGGCTACCGGTCCGCACAAGCAGGACTGCCAGCCAGACGGTGATGCCCAGTGCAAGCCCTGACAAGACCCACCAGGGCACACCGCCCAGCATCCCGAAGGAAACGCCATCATTGCGCAGGAAAATCAGGTTGAAGCCGGGCATGATCGGAATTCCATCGGCCAAAGCAATACTGTAGGTGATAGCCGCAGCCTTTGTGGTCTGGTCAATGAAAAAGGCGGCCAGAATGCAGCCTGCGCCAATCCGTTTTGCAGATTTCATCGCATGTCTCCTATGACAACCGTTTCGCGCCAGCCGGCCGACGCGAAGATCGGTGCAGAGAGTGATGATCTGTGGTTACCATAACCTCTAGCAGCAGGCAGAAATTCCAAACTGCAATCCATGCTCGGGTCATTCCTGTGTTGGACGCTGTCAATTAAATGAAACAATGAACACTCCTATTCCGACGGCCAGGCTGAACATTATCAGTGCGGCTAGGCCGAGCAACAGACCAAGCCGCTTGCTTGATGCCAATACGAACGTGCGATCTTCATTCCTTTGATCTCCTGTCGCGGGAGGGCCGCACTGCGGACCCGCATAGCCCAAACCATGGCGAAGGCGCTTTTCTTCCATCAGGTTCCAGTCGTGAAAGACAATGGCGATTGCGATGACAATCATCATGCTTGCAGGCACCCAGAGGATGAATCCGCCCGCGATCTCGTCGGTCAGCGGCGAGATACCGAAGAGTCGCCCCTCAATGTCATAAACGGTGTAAAGTACAGTGGTCTTGAAGACTGTGATCGCACCCAGCAGGATGTTCGTTACGATCGTCGCGAATAGTAGCAGAATGCGCAGAACGTGGGGAGGCGCGGACGGTAAGTCGCGCCTACTGAAGACCATTGCGAAAAACAGAAATCCAGCGGCCAGCATCGTCAGGTGCATCGCCCAATGAATCAACGGGTTGAGTAGGGCAGCGTTGTGAACCGGCGGGATCTGCCAGACATAGAGCGACAAGACGAACAGGGCAAAGGCCACGAGCGGGCGGGTAAGTACATTATATGCGGATGACAGCGCGCCGCTCTTCATCAGTGGAGCCGCCACTCCGCGGCGCGCACGCTTCGGCAGGCCGGCGACAAGCACGCCCTGCGGGCGTGCCAGAACGACCAGCATCGGCCCTATCATGCGCAACAGCAGATGCTGGATCTGATGGGCCAGGAACAGCCGCTCGCCTATCGGGTCGATCGGCGATTGCAACGACAGAAAGAGCGTCAGCATGCCCATCGTGAACAGCACGTGCCGGACGACCGACACCGGCCGCGCCACCGACCGCCGCCGAAACGCGCCCCGCGCGTAGACCGCCAGAATCAGCAGAATCGGGCCGCTGATTTCGGGCGTCAGGCTCCAGGCAAACCAGGCGGCACCAGCGATCAGGCCTTCGCCGCCATGGGCAAGCGCGGCTTCAGGAGCAAGCGCGGTGACCGCAAATGCGAGAGCGCCCCGCAACCGGCGAGGTGGCGGCATTCCGGCGGGAGGAGTTGGAGCGGTTCTCACGTCGAAATCCTGCGGTTACAGCGCGTAGACGATGGTGGAAACGGTGATCATCACGGTTACGAACATCGCCGCCGAAATCAGCGCCAGTGTCCATCCCATGCGGCGGTTGGGACCGGCGACCTTAAGACGCAGTTCATGGGCGGTTTCGGGAAACTCGAGCATTGCGGAGTTCGATCCGCTCCATTTGTAGCGGTCGTTCCAGCGCCGGACCTCGGCCGCGTTCCATCCATTGAAAACCAGCATGATCGCTGCGAGGATGACCATTGATGAGGGCACCCATATTGTATAGCCACCCGCCATTTCGTCGGCCAGTGGTGCGAATCCCCAGAGCCGCTTGCCCATATCATAACCGGAATAGAGTACAACGTCCTTCAGCGTCGTGAGCGAACCAAGCAAGAGGTTGGACAGGATGGCGCCCAACAGCGCCAGTAGCCGCAGGCTCTGGGTCGCGCCAACGGGCGCGTCACGCCGGTCGAGCACAACAGCGAAGAACAGCAGACCCGCCAACGCCATGCCGATATGCGCCACCAGCGCCAACAGCGGCACTGCAAGCGCGGCGTTATGAAGCGCGGGCGCTTGCCAGAAATAGAGCGAGGCGACCAGCAAGGCGAAACCGACGTCGAGGCGGGTCAGAACGCGCACCATCCATCGGACGGCGGGGCGGTGGCCGAACCGCCTCAACCCGCGCCGAAAACCGCGCGGAAGTCCTGCGCGCAGGACCGGCCAGGGGTAGGCAAGAATGATGAGTATCGGTCCGAGCAGCCGGATCAGGAGGTGCTGCACCTGATGCGCAAAAAACAGGTCATGCCCGGCGGTCGCCAGCGGGCCGTTGAAGGCAAGTACGAGAAACACCGCTCCGGCCGCAAACAGGGTGTGCCGGACTACTCCCACACACTCGCGCACTAGCCTCGGTCGGGTCGCACCGCGCAGATACAGCCAGATCGATCCGGCAAGTGTCGCCAGGAAGACCGGCGAGAGTGCCGGACCGAAAGGGTCGAAACTTGCTGCGTTCACGGTATCCCCTGAATGTGGTTTGAGACAATATTGGCAAAGTGCATTTCGCAACTTGCAACCATTGGCCCACGACCCGAGGTCGTCAGGCGGCAGTTCTGGCTTTGGTCAATTGGCCGAGAGGGGTACATTCGCCAGCGGCTGGTATCGAGAAATTTCAATTGCCTGGGTAAGATGCATAAACCTCGATGCTATTGTCCAGATTGATCAGCATCACGTTGTAGGCTTCAAGCTGTTCACCATATTCCATGCCCGGCGAACCAGTAGGCATGCCAGGGGTCGCGATGCCCAGAGCTACCGGGCGTTCGGTCAGCAATCGCGTGATTTCTTTGACAGGCACATGGCCTTCGACAGTGTATCCGCTAACACTGGCGGTGTGACAGGCCCAGAGGTCGTCGGAGAAACCCGATGCCACCTTGGCGTCATTGAGTGTGTCCCCAGAGACATTTTGCACATTCACAGTGAAGCCCGCCTCCTGCATTCGCAGAACCCAGCCGCTGCAGCAGCCGCAAGAGGCCTGCTTGAGAACATCTATAACACGCCTTGGCTCTTGCGCTATTGCCATCGTCGCCGTCCCTAGAATCAATCCGCCAACAATCAGCGCATTTTTCATGATCATCTCCAATCGAAGCATTAGAAGGGTTTTCTACAAGCTACAGTAGGTGTAGGGTCAAGGAGAGAATTCCTTGTCACCGCATCTTTGGCGCAAGAGCTCGTGGCCAGATTTAAATTGACGCGTGAATTCGACTATATCTTTCAACGAACGTCACCTTCGGGAATTCAAATGTTAACCATCGGAACGCTGGCCAGAAGAACGGGCACAAAGGTTCAGACCATCCGCTACTACGAACAGATCGGGCTGATGCGCGAACCGGAAAGGACCGAGGGCGGCCAGCGGCGGTATGATGATGCGGGACTTGACCGGTTGGCATTCATTCGCCACTCACGGCAATTGGGCTTTTCGCTTGATGCAATCCGTGAATTGCTCGAACTGTCTGACCACCCTGATCGGTGCTGCACCGAGGTAGACTCAATCGCGCGGCGCCAGCTGCATCAAATCGAACAGCGTATCGCACGTCTGGAAGCTTTACGCATTGAGCTCGGGCGCATGATCAGCGAATGCAGTGGCGGCAAACTTAATGATTGCCGGGTACTCGAAGTTCTGCGCAATCACTCCGAATGCCTGACGGATCATGCCAGGATCGGCATGTGACGGTCTCAGTCGAGCGCCTTGACGATGCTCTCGACCATCTTCTTGGCATCGGCCAGCAGCATCATGGTGTTGTCCTTGTAGAACAGCGTATTGTCGATGCCGGCATAGCCGGATCCCAGAGAGCGTTTGACGAACAGACAGGTGCCAGCCTTGTCGACATCCAGAATTGGCATGCCGTAGATCGGTGAGGCTTTGTCGTCGCGCGCCGCCGGATTGGTGACGTCATTGGCACCGATGACAAAGGCGACATCGGCCTGAGCGAATTCGGAGTTGATGTCTTCCAGTTCAAACACATCATCATAAGGCACATTGGCTTCCGCCAGCAGCACATTCATATGCCCCGGCATACGGCCCGCGACCGGATGAATGGCGTATTTGACCTCAACGCCTTCCTCTTTCAGCTTGTCGCCCATTTCCCGCAAAGCATGCTGCGCCTGGGCAACGGCCATGCCGTAACCTGGCACAATAATGACCTTGGAAGCATTCTTCATGATGAAGGCTGCATCTTCCGCCGAACCCTGCTTGACCGTCCGCTCGATACCATCATCCCCGACAGGGACAGCGGATTCGCCGCCAAAGCCGCCAAGAATCACCGAGATGAATGAGCGGTTCATGCCCTTGCACATGATGTAGGACAGAATTGCACCGGAGGACCCGACCAGAGCACCGACAATAATCAGCGCCAGATTGCCCAGGGTAAAGCCGATACCGGCAGCGGCCCAGCCCGAATAGGAGTTCAGCATCGACACCACCACCGGCATATCTGCGCCGCCGATGGGAACGATGATCAGAACGCCAAGCGCCAGCGACAGCAGAACAATCATCCAGAACACGAAGTGGCTTTCCGTGCCGATCAGCACCATCAGCAGAATCACGATGCCTGCGGCAATCGCGATATTGATGAGATGCCGCCCCGGCAGAATGATCGGTTTGCCGCTCATGCGTCCGTCGAGCTTCAAAAAGGCGATGATAGAGCCGGTAAAGGTGATTGCGCCAATGGCAACGCCAAAGCTCATTTCGATCAGCACATAGCCCGGAATTTCGCCAACTGCGCCGATGCCGAAGGCACTGGGCGCATACAGCGCCGCCGCTGCCACAAACACTGCTGCAAGGCCGACCAGAGAGTGAAACGCTGCCACCAGTTGCGGCATCGCCGTCATTGGAATGCGCTTGGCGATCACCGCTCCGGCACCACCACCAATGCCAAGACCCAGCACGATTAGCACGATGCTGCCGAAGGATGTGCCGGCCAGGAACAGCGTCGTGATGATGGCAATTGCCATACCGATCATGCCGTAACGGTTGCCTTGACGGGCCGATTCAGGATTGGAAAGTCCACGCAGAGCCAGAATGAACAGGACGGCTGCGACAAGATAAAGAAGTGCGGAGATACTTGCTGACATGTGTTCGGCCCCTTACCGCTGCTTCTTTTTATACATCGCCAGCATGCGCTGGGTGACAAGAAAGCCGCCAAAAATATTTACGCTGGCCAGTATCAGCGCGATGAACCCGAATGTCCGTGCCATTCCGGCGCCATCGCTGGAAGCCAGATCAACCCCGACCGCCAGCAGCGCACCAACCACAATGACCGATGAAATGGCGTTGGTGACCGACATCAGCGGCGTGTGCAGTGCAGGCGTCACTGACCAGACAACATAATAACCGACAAAAATCGCCAGCACGAAAACCGCGAGCCGGAATACGAAGGGATCAACCGCGCCGCCGGTTGCGCCCTGAACCGCGACGCCGATGGCATCACCGGCCTGCTCCAGTGCAGAAAAGGCCGCCTGTGCTGCCTGATCGGCCTCGGCAGCTGCAGCGCGCGCAGCTTCGGCTGCCGCTTTGGCCTGTTCTGCCAGTTGTGTAACGTGGGTTGTCATATCAGACCTCGCTCAAGCTCAGGCTTTATCGGTGAAATTGGGGTGCACGACCTTGCCGTCGCGCGTCAGCAATGTGGCTGTTACCAGTTCGTCTTCCCAGTTCACAGCAAGTTCACCGCTTTCCTTGTCCATCATGGTTTCCAGAAACGATGCCAGATTTTTTGCGTAAAGTTCAGACGCTGTGGCGGCAATCCGGCCGGGAACATTCTTGTGGCCGACGATTTTCTTGCCATCCACTTCCACCGTCTGGCCGGCTTTCGAGCCTTCCACATTGCCGCCGCGCTCCACCGCAAGATCAATCAGAACGGATCCGGGACGCATCGCGGCAATCATCTTCTTGGTGATAAGCCGAGGCGCTGGCCGGCCCGGAATAAGAGCGGTGGTGATGACAATGTCCTGCTTGGCCATGTGCGCCAGAACAAGCTCGGCCTGTTGCTTTTTGTAATCGTCAGACATTTCCTTGGCGTAGCCGCCAGCGGTTTCGGCCTGTTTGAATTCATCATTTTCAACAGCAATGAATTTGCCGCCCAGAGACTCAACCTGTTCTTTCGCAGCCGGGCGCACATCAGTGGCGGAAACTACAGCTCCCAGTCGCCGTGCCGTCGCGATTGCCTGAAGGCCCGCCACGCCAGCGCCCATGACAAACACCCTGGCAGCTGGAATGGTGCCAGCGGCAGTCATCATCATCGGCATGGCGCGGTCAAATTCCCCGGCGGCATCGATTACGGCCTGATAGCCGGCCAGATTGGCCTGGGACGACAACACGTCCATTACCTGCGCCCGGGTAATGCGCGGCATCAATTCCATCGAAAGCGCCGAAACACCGGCAGTTGCCATGGCTTCCAGATCGGACTTGTCGCCATAGGGCTCCAGCATGCCCAGCACCAGCGCACCTTTGGGGATACTTTTCAATTGAGTTGCATTTGGCCTGCGAACGCACAGCACCACATCGCTGCCTTTCAGCGTTGCCGGAGCGGTCTTGCCGATAGCAGCTCCGGCATCCTTGAAGACCTTGTCGGGAACACGCGAGCCATCACCGGCCCCGGCCTGTACCGTTACGCTGGCACCGCGATCAACAAAGCGTTTGATCATGGCGGCAGAGACAGCAACACGAGGCTCGTCTGCGCTGGCTTCGCTCAACACGGCAATTTTCATAAATTTTGTCCCCCACATCGAAGCCTATCAGCTTCTCGCCTGAATTGATGCACGCCCGTTTCGGCCTGTTCGAAGCCTCTCGACTCCGGCTCTGAATTGTTGATGAGAATGCCCTACAACAGGAATATAGCCATCAGAATAAGTATGACGACGGCTGCGACCGTGCCGTATTTGGCCATTTTGATAAACAGATCATAGGTGGATTCATGCTCCGGATAATCCATCGCATTTTCAGTCTTCTCGGCCATTCTGGAGCCCCCTGTAATCATCGATCATGCGCCTGCCCCGTCAAAGGGCCAGCAAATTCGTGCCCACTGTTACAACACAGCTTTCTTTACGGCAATGCCGCCTTGCACCAGAAAACAAATAACCGCACCGGTCAACCGTCGGCTTCCAGTGTTTCCAGTTCAACAATCAATCCTTCAATCACCGAAACACCCTTTTCCCAGAACCCGGGATCGCTGGCATCAAGGCCGAACGGTGCCAGCAATTCACTGTGATGTTTGGTGCCGCCGGCACGCAGCATGTCGAAATAGGTTTCGTCAAATCCGGCACTGCCATTCTGGTAAACCGCATAGAGCGAATTCACCAGACAATCGCCGAATGCGTAGGCATACACATAAAACGGGGAGTGAATGAAATGCGGAATATAGCTCCAGTAAGTCTCATAGCCATCGCCCAGACGAATGGCCGGCCCGAGACTTTCCGCCTGAACACTCATCCAGATGTCGCATAATTGCTCGGAGGTCAGTTCGCCGTCCTTGCGGGCCAGATGGACTTTGCGCTCATATGCATAAAATGCGATCTGGCGCACCACGGTATTGATCATGTCCTCCACCTTGCCGGCCAGCAGGATCTTGCGCTCGGCCTTGGTGGACGTGCGGTCCAGCAGCGAACGGAATGTCAGCATTTCGCCGAACACGCTTGCAGTTTCCGCAAGCGTCAGGGGTGTCGGTGCCATCAGTGCACCCTGCCCGGCAGCCAGCACCTGATGCACGCCGTGGCCCAACTCATGGGCCAGCGTCATCACATCGCGGGTTTTGCCCTGATAGTTCAGCAACACGTAAGGATGCGCACTGGGCACCGTTGGATGGGCAAATGCGCCCGGCGCCTTGCCAGGACGGGTTGGCGCATCAATCCAGTTGCGATCAAAAAAATCGCGGGCGATATCGGCCATTTTCGGCGAAAAACCGGCATAGGCATCGAGCACGATGCTGCGTGCCTCGTCCCAGCCTATCGGGTCGGCAGCGCTTTCCGGCAAAGGCGCATTGCGGTCCCAGAAATCCAGAACATCCTGACCGAACCATTTGGCTTTCAAGGCATAATAGCGGTGCGACAGCCGTGGATAGGCGTTTTGCACGGTTTCCACCAGCGCATTGACCACCTCGCCCTCGACCCGGTTGGCCAGATGGCGGCTATCGGCGACATCCTTGAAACCGCGCCAGCGATCAGAAATCTCCTTGTCCTTGGCAAGCGTGTTGGTGATCAGCGTGAATGTGCGGATATTTTCCTTGAAGGTTGACGCCAACGCCTGTGAAGCGGCCTTGCGCACCGCGCCATCCTTGTCGACAAGGCGGTTGAGGGTCGGCTCCAGCGGCAGCGTTTCCTCGCCGACATCGAACCGCAGCCCTGCCATTGTTTCATCAAACAGCCGGTTCCACGCCCCCCGCCCGGTGATAGACTTTTCGTGAAACAATTCTTCAACCCGGTCCTCCAACTGGTAAGGCTTGTCCTTGCGCAGATCTTCCAGCCAGGGCCGGTAATGGGCGATGGCAGGCGATGCCAGCAACTCGGAAAAATCAGCATCACCAATCTTGTTCAGCTCCAGCCCGAAAAACAGCAAATGCGTGCTGGCATTGGTGATTTTCTCCTGAATATCGCCATAGAATTTGGCGCGTTTCGCGTCAGTTGTATCACCGGCATAAACCAATCCGGCATATGAGATGATCCGGCCCAGAAGGTCTTCAATCTGCTCATATTCTGCAAGACAGGACGCCAGTTTCCCGGGGTCCGATTTCGCCAGTCCGGCCAGATTGGATTTGTAGGTTTGCGAAAAGCTCCGGCACACCAGTCCGGCTTTCTCCAGATCGGCCGCAAGGTCCTCTCCATCCATCGCGCTGTAGAGATCGGTCAAATCCCATTGCGGAAGCGGACCAAGCGCTTCAGACGCCCCCTGATCCTTGTTGGCATCATTCAGATACCGGATGGTCGAAGTCGATAGGTTGCGGAACTGAGTCATGAATTTTCCTGTTAAACAGCGGGGTGGCTACAGATAGAGGGCTTTCACGCCGCCGATCAAGCGCTGTTTCCCGGCCAGGCGCGATTTCATGGCTAACATCTTGTTAATGCCTGCTGCCACACAGTTCCGCTTGCAGACTTTCCGGCGTCTGATTCGCCTGCAACAAACGAAAGATCATCGCCAGCGTGCATGTACTGATTATCGATACCAATGCGGAAACGCGACCCGGTTTGGCCAGGATGATCCAGGATCTGGGCCACAATTGCCGGGCCGCTGAAACCTCCGACGCTGCCCTGGAAATTCTGCAATGCAGTTTTCCGGATATCATCCTGATGGATTTCTTATTGCCCGACAGCGATACCAGACACTTCATCCAACTTCTGCGCAAACGGTCTCCTCAGTCCAGACTTGTGGTAATGACCCGGCAGGGTTCCGATCCGTCCATCCGCGAAGCACTCAGCTGGGGGGCAAGTGATTTTATCGAAAAGCCGGTCCACGAGTTGCGCCTTGCCTGCGTTTTGAGCAATCTGCAACCGCGCCACGGCCGTGCAGACGCCGATGCAAACGAACCTGATTACGTTGCGGAGGTATTTTTCAACTCTGATCCAGCTGCTTACAAAGTAGCGAGAAGCCGGTTTGAAAAAGCCGCGCAAATGCAGATACCGTTTCTCATCGAGGGAGAACCCGGCACTGGTAAAGCCACGCTTGCCAGACACTTCGCCACGCATTATGCGCCCGGCCAGACACTCGTGGAATTTGATGCCAGCACGGATGATTTCGAAGAGTGGCAACACAACCCTTTGTTGATGCAGGACGCGCGGCAAAAACCAAATTGCAGCATTCTTGTCCGCCGGGTCGAGGCAGCCGGGCGGAACACCCAGCAGGCGCTGGTGGAATTTTTCCGTGCAACCTCGCACGGCCTCATCTGCACGACCCGCGGCAGGTTGCTGGATCACGCCAGAGACGGTGGTATCGACGCCGCGCTGTATAATTTGCTCAGTCCAGTGCCGGTTTGGTTGGCACCGCTGCATGAACGCGCACATGCCCACGATCATCTTACTCGGTTGATGATGCAGCAGGCCAATGGGACTTTTGGAACCAGCGTCCAGCAGATTGACTTCACACGGCCCCCAAAGGCCGGCCCGCCGCGATATTACGATAATCTGACCGGTTTCAAGCGCGCCATTTTCAGCGCAGTCGCGGATCATGATTCGCCGCTGTCTCCGGCTTTTGTCTGCCCTGCCCCTGCAGATGCCACTGCAACGGCCCCGCAGCCCCGCATGGCGCAGACCGTCCAAACACATTTTGCCATGGTGCCTCTGCTCGACGATCATGGGCAGTTGCGTCCGCTGAAAGCACTGGAGACCGAAGCGCTAAAGTTTGCCTATCAACATTGTGGTGGACGCGTCGGCCGAATTGCCAAAGCGCTGAAACTTGGCCGCACCACGCTCTACCGTAAATTACTGGAGCTTGGACTGTCTGAACAACCGGCAGCGGACCGTGCTGAACAATCCAACTCATTCGTCCACGAAAATCAACACGATTGTGAGCACGTCTCTGTCGAATTGGGCAAGCATGCAGCGTGATATCCGCGACGGCGGGATGAATATGTCACAATGCAGGAAAATGGCACCGTCTGCCGGCCGCATTGGTTTCCTATTAACCATTCCTTTGCTACATAATGTGATCTTTAGCTCTATATTAAGTTGCAAGTATTGCCCACAATTCGGAGATCATTCCCCGTGAAATATGCCAAAAATTCCAGTCAGTCGAAACTGTTCCGCAACCATTGCCTGTTGTCGGCAATCGTGTTGCCGGGCTTGCTGCTGTCATCCCTTGCGGTTGGCCAGACAATTCCTGCAGAAAAGAAAATCACTGCTGAAGCGACCGTCTCTGAGGAAACAACAGTCAATGTTGCCTCCGTTGATGCAACCGACCTGCCGCAGGCAGATGAGGCCGTCGCTGCTTCGCAGACCGCAACTCCGGTTTTGGATGCGGCCGCCGAAGCACGCTCTGACGCCGTCCGGACATTTGCCAGAGCCTCAGCCGACAAGCTGGATGCCGCTGACCGATCCGGCGTTGCGGCGTTGTATGAAGACCGGGGATACAAATCTCTCTGGGTGAAAGAGGGCGTATTGCGGCCCGAAGCAAAGGCGCTGATAGCTGAAATCAGACAGGCTGACAGGATTGGACTGAACCCGGCTGATTATTCATTGCCGATGTTGGATTCCGCTACAGGAACGACTCTTTCGGACGCTGCTGCATTTGACGCTGATCTGCAGATGAGCCTCGCTGCCGTTCGCTATGTGCGGCACCTGGCCTCAGGCCGACTTGTCCCTCGGTCGGTCAGTGCGTCACTGGATATCAATCCCGAGCGCCCAGATGCAAAAGCCGTGCTTGCAGATTTGAACGACGCCGGTGACCCGGTTGCAAAGGCAAACGCATATCAGCCAAAGCACCCGGCCTATCTGGCATTGCTGAAGGAATTGCAAGACCTCGACCAGAAAAAGGCCGAGAAACGGATTGTGGTTGATGCCGGCAAATTACTGCGCCCCGGCATGAGCGATCCACGGGTAATGCAATTGCGGGCTCGCCTGAAAGTGGACCTCCCGGCAGCAGAGCCGGTAGGCGAAGATGTTACGGCTACACCGGTCGATGAAAACCTTTATGATGAAACTCTCGTCACGGCCGTAAAAGATTTTCAAAAGAAAAGCCGGCTGACTCAGGATGGAATTATTGGTCCGGCAACATTGCGTGTGCTCAATGGCGAAACCGGGATTGAGCGCAAGTCCCAGTTGATCGTCAATCTGGAACGCTGGCGCTGGATGCCCAAAGATTTGGGTGCGTTCCACATCATGGCGAACATTCCCGAATACCGTGTTTACGTCAAACGCGATGGCGTGGTGACGCACACCACCAGGGTTGTTGTCGGCAAGGCTGAATTCAAAACCGTGGCTTTTTCCGATGAAATGGAATATTTCGTGGTGAACCCGTCCTGGGGCGTGCCGCAATCCATTATCAGAAATGAAATGCTGCCGTCCGCCCGCTCAAGCCCGGGCTATTTCACTCGCAAAGGTTATCAGGTCTTTGCGCAGATTCGCGGTCGCTCCCGCCAGGTCGACCCGTCTCGGGTCAATTGGAGACGCGTAACTGCATCACAGATTTCAGTGCGCCAGCCGCCGGGGAAAACCAACGCTCTCGGCCGGATCAAGTTCATGTTCCCCAACAAGCATGCAATCTATATGCATGACACACCGTCCAAGAGCCTCTTCAACAAGGACGCACGTGCCTTCAGTCATGGCTGTGTCCGCATTCAAAATCCGATGGAATTTGCTGATGCGATCCTTGAGCAGCAGAAAGACTGGAATTCTGCGCGCATCAATAAATTGGTCGGCGGCAAAGAAGTGACGGTGAAATTGGACAAGAAAATTCCGGTGCATCTGGTCTATTTCACCGCAATTCAGAATGATGATGGTGGAGTGGGATATCTGTCCGATGTCTATGGTCATGACCGTAATATGGTGAAAATTCTCGGGCTCTGATTAACCCGCATTTTCAAACGTCCGCGAAAGCCGCCCCGCTGAAATATGCCGGGCGGCTTTTTTGCGACACATTTTCACGACAGAAATTGAAAATTGATCAAATGATCCAAAACATTTACAAATTAACCAATTTCGGCAACATCGTCTTAACCTTGATTGGTTAAACTTTTAATCGGGACTGCTTGATCGCCCGGCCTGATGTCTTTAAAAGATTCTGGGTATCGGGTAATGTGACGGGTACAATACGCTGAAGCGACACAGTAAACTCATTGCAATTATCGTTGGGAATGGCCCTTCGTGGCCAGTTATCGGAACCGCTTTGCGAAACTTTCGAAACAGAAAGCCAACCACCGCTCTGCACGGCATGACGCGCAAGATCACTGCGCTGATTACCGCGTCGACGATGCTGCTCTCCATGGCATTGCCCGCCCAGGCCGCTGAAGAGCGGAGCCTCAAGTTTTATTTCGTCAACACCAAAGAGCGCATCGAGATCGTTTATAAGCGCAATGGCCGCTATATTCCGGCGGCGCTCAAGAAGCTCAACTGGTTCCTGCGGGACTGGCGTCGCGAAGAGGCGACCAAGATCGATCCGCGTCTGCTGGATCTGGTCTGGTCGGTTTATCAGCAGATGGACACCAGAGAAGCGATTAACGTGGTATCCGCGTTCCGGTCGCCAAAAACCAATTCAATGCTGCGCAGCCGCAGCCGGGGTGTTGCCAAAAACAGTCAGCACACCCTTGGCAAAGCGATGGATTTTTTCATTCCCGGAACAGATCTCGCAGAATTGCGTGCGGTGGGTCTGCGCATGGAAGTGGGCGGCATCGGCTTTTATCCGTCGTCCGGCTCCCCTTTCGTTCACATGGACACCGGTGGCGTCCGCCACTGGCCGCGCATGACAGATGCGCAACTGGCAAAGGTATTTCCGCGCGGTGACACCACCCAGATACCTTCCAGCGGCAAACGGCAGAAGCGTTACGAAGAATCGGCAGCGCGTCAGAAGCGCATAGCATCAGCCGAAGTTTCGCCGCCCAACCAGCGCGGCGGCGGCCTGTTTGCAAAAGTATTCAAACGCAATCAGGAACCAGCAACAATTCCTACAACCGGTCAGACTCTGACAAGCGGTGATGATTCGACCACCGTTGCCCAGGTTCAGACCCAGGCGCGGGCCAGTGCGCCTCCCCTGACAGTTGTGCCGCGCTTCAGACCGGATGGCGTCCCGACGCAATTGCTGCCTGAACCGACGCTGGAAGATACTGTGCAACTGGCGCTTGCAGATATTCCTGCGCCGCGCCCGATGCCGGCGGATGTATTTGCCAGGCGTGTGGCCGCATTGGCTGAACAACCGCAGCCACTGACAATAGTATCGAAAGAACCGGCTACTCCCGCTGAAACACAGAAGTCAGTTCAGGATACCTGGGCCAGGGTTGGCGAAAGCCGGTCTACAGATGTTTCCGAAATTGTTATCGCCAAGGCAGCCGGCCCGGTTCGGGCAGGCGCGCCCGATGTCGCACAAGCTGTGATGGCAGCCCTTGATGACACCCGTAACCAGCCGGGTCTGCGGCCGCTTGATACACGTGTCCTGGAAGCCGCAAATACGCCTCATCCCTCTGCTGCCGCAAGTATTGCAGCAGCCATTCTGGCTCCCCAGGGCCGCACACCGGACCCAAGCCAGCGCAGTATGTTTGATGACACTATGGTTTTCGCGTATGCGCCCGCAGAACCGTCGCCGCAGTCGCGGGCGGACTTCGATGCGGCAATGGGCCTGGACGCTCAGGGGACAGCCAAAAACAGCACTCGGGTGGTGCCTCACGTCACAACGCCGGAAGATCTGCCAACGATCCGCCGCGGCAGAGTTTTTCAAAATCCGGTCACTCCCGCAATTCCACCTCGCATCCGTCCGGAACGGACGCAATTGGCAGCTTTAATACCAGCCATGCCCTCGCCCGAGCAACCCGCCAGCCGGGAGCCGGTGACCCCGGCTCAATCGCCGGATAGCACCTGGCAGGCAACTGCAAACACCCGCCGGACAACTGTAAGCGGACGCGTGCCGCCAAACGCCATACAGCCGGGCGGCAGCCAATTGAAGTTTAACGGAGCAGATGCGGCAGTGCTGGCTAAGATGACAACACCGCAGACCACAAGATCGATCGCATTTGTCCGGCTTGAAATGCCGAATCCTTATGCCATTCGCGGTGTGTTCCAGATCCCGCAAAGCATTGTGGCCAATGAATTTGCAGCGAGCAGCACCACGTTGAGGACAGATAAATTTTCAGGTCGCGCCATTGTTGCTACCAAGGTAGCGCTTCTGACGCGACGCTGATTCAGCGACGTCTTATTGCTGGTCTTCCGCAGGCTCGATCGCCATACCCAGCGCATGCAGATACAAATCAAGCATGGCTTCCTGTTCAGCACGCTCTTCCCGGTCCTGTTTGCGCAGCCGCACAACCTGCCTCAGGGTCTTCACATCGAAACCATTGCCTTTGGCTTCACCGTAGACTTCCTTGATGTCGTCGGTAATTGTCTTCTTTTCTTCCTCCAGCCGCTCGATCCGTTCGATAATGGAACGCAATTGATCTTTGGCAATGCTGGTTGTCGCGCTGGACACGTCACTCATAAATAGTCTTCCTCACGATGGGTTGGTTGGATCGTTTTGTAGCATTGTCGGAGCACTGACGCTCTAGTGATCCGGTTTGGATTGCTCGAAACTGGCTTTCTGATCTGCTGTCGCCTCGGTCTGAAAGCGCGAGCGCCACTCTTCATAGGGCATTCCGTAAATCAGTTCGCGGCTTTGCGCTTTCGACAACTCAAGGTCATGTCCCTCGGCAGCTTCGCGATACCAGTTGGACAGACAATTGCGGCAGAAGCCCGCCAGATTCATCAGATCGATATTCTGCACATCTGTTCGCTCTCGCAGATGCGACACCAATCTGCGAAAAGCCGCCGCCTCGAGCGCCTCCCGCTGGTTGTCAGACAGTGTTTCGCGCTGGTGATTGTTTTTGGTCATGAGGTCCTCCTTGCAGATTAGCGTTTATGGGGCGGTAAAACATCGCACATACCATCCACCGTCAGAAGCTGCTCAAGGATCGGAGCCAGGCGCTGAGCCCAAAGTTCGATGCCCGCTTCACTGTCCACCAGATCCTGGCGCAATTCCAGAAGAGCATGGCTGAGACCGCGTTGGGTTCCGTGCCGGTTCATGGTGTCACCGGTCAGCGCACCTGTATACGGTTCGTTATCACCTACTATCAGATCACCGCCCTCCTTCAGGGCGGCGATCAGAGATTTCGTGGCGCGGTCATCTTTGTCCCACAGCACGCCGGCATGCCAGGGACGCGCAAATCCGCGCCAAATAGGGGTAAAACTGTGCAGAGAAATCAGCACAGGAGATTGTCCGCTCGCCATCATGTGGTCGATTGATACAGTAATTGCCTGATGATATGGGCGGTGATACAGCGCCAGACGGTGCTCTTTTTCGGCCGCGTCTGCATGGCGGTTTCCCGGAACAACCGCTCCATCAGACAGACGCATCAGAACAGTCGGATCATCTTCTCCCCGATTGGGATCTATCAACAGCCGTGAATAGGTCGACAGCACTGCGGGAACGTCCAGCAGCCGCGCCAGTCTGCGTGTCAGAGTGTCCATCCCAATGTCATAAGCAATGTGCCGCTTCAACTCAGACGCCGGCAAACCCAGATTGTCGTAATGCGGCGGAATAGCGTTTCTGGCATGATCACACAGCAGCAAAATCCCGCCATTCCAATTGCCTTCAACAATGTCATAGGCAACCCGCTCCCCTTCGGGCAGATCGGGATTGGCTACATTGGTGGCCGTGGCGGCGGAAGAAATCATGGATTTTGCGATATTTCTGCTTGGAATGGCAAAGCGGTGAAGGTGAAACATAGTGCGCACCGGCTGCTGATACCATATGGATCAGCGGCTAATCCGGTTTTCCCACATAAAAGCCTCCGAGTTCCGATTGTCCATGCCCCCCATTCCAGATCCGGCCTTTATCTCCCGAGCCCGTGGCGTTCCACGATCCGGTACAACAACAGCTTTTGCAGCGCTTTTGGCTGGCTGATTCTCGGGGAGAGCTTGTCTGCCGAGCAGTTCTTTGGCGGTGCTTTAATCATGCTGGGCATTGCTCAGGCCCGGCCAAGGCGCACACAGCGCTGAATAGAGTATCCAGTGGTGTTTCCAAATCCAATTTGCTGCAATGCAACAGCATTGTTGATTTCTGGCGAAACAGGTTTATAAGCCCCTCGGGATGCGCAAAATTGTATCGTTTCGGAAGCGTTTGATTGACAAAACGGCCACGATTGCGCAAAACAAATTATTATGAAATCGTTTCGGTTCGCCACTAATTCGGCGTTTACTCAGGTTTGATGCGTTCGTTCACCATGAGCAAAAAAAGCGAAATTCAAGCATCCGTACTTTCTGGCAGTGGCTTTGAAAGACAGTCCTCCAGCGCAAGGCGCATTTTGCCTCTGATTCAATTTCTCGCACCATTGTCCGTTATCGTCACGAAAGCCGTAATTCTGCTTGCCCTTTCGCTGTCGATCTATGGCGGTTTAAGCTTCATCAGTTCCGATCAGGCCTCCGCAGAATTGCGCATCTGTAACAAGAGCGGAAGCCGCGTTGGCATTTCTGTGGGATATCGCAATGACAAGGGCTGGACCACAGAAGGCTGGTGGAACCTGGAGGCGACATCCTGCGAAGTCATTCTGCCTGGCGCTCTGAAGTCTCAATATTATTATATGTTCGCCGTGGATTATGACGAAGGCGGTGAATGGGCAGGCAGCGCCTTTATGTGCACTGCCGACAAGATTTTTACGATTAACGGTATCGAAGACTGTCTGACCCGTGGGTTTCAACGCACGGGCTTTTTTGAGATCGATACCGGCACACAAACAAGTTGGACAGTTCAGTTGACAGAACCGACGCAACGGGGAACCGGTGGTAAATGAGGCGTAATCGCAAAGTTAAAATTCTTGCCACCCTGGGTCCAGCCTCATCAAATTCCGAAATGATCAAAAAGCTCCACACCGCAGGAGCTGATATTTTTCGTATCAATATGAGTCATGCACCCCACGATCACATGCGCGAGTTGGTCGCCACGATCCGCAGTGTGGAAGAGGAAGTCGGACGGCCGATTGCAATTCTGGTCGATCTGCAGGGGCCAAAACTGCGCGTTGGCATGTTTGAAAATGACGCGGTTACTCTGAAAGTTGGTCAGAGGTTTACCCTCGACAGCGATCCCACGCCTGGTACCGAAAAGCGCGTCCAACTGCCGCATCCTGAAATTCTGGAAGCATTGAAAGCAGGCGATTCGATTTTGCTCGATGACGGACGCCTGCGCCTGGAGACCGTTTCCGTCGATGGCAAAAGCGCGGTTACAAAAGTCATCTCCGGCACCAAATTGTCGAATAAGAAGGGCGTCAGCCTGCCTGATACTCTGATTGCGTCCAGTGCTCTGACGCCCAAGGACCGCTCCGACCTCGACGCAGCCCTGAAAGAGGACATTGACTGGATTGCCCTGTCATTCGTGCAGCGCCCGGAAGATATTGCCGAAGTGCGAAAAATCTCGCGCGGCAAGGTTGCCATCATGGCCAAGATCGAAAAACCGCAGGCACTGGTAAGGATCGACGAGATCATTGAGTTGTCGGATGCCATAATGGTGGCGCGCGGCGATCTGGGTGTTGAGTTGCCGGTGGAAAAGGTTCCCGGCATCCAAAAACAGCTGATTCGCGCTGGCCGCAGCGCTGGTAAACCTGTGGTGGTGGCGACCCAGATGCTGGAATCGATGATTACCGCGCCTGTTCCGACACGTGCGGAAGTTTCCGATGTCGCGACAGCCGTGTTTGAAGGCGCTGACGCTGTGATGCTGTCGGCGGAATCAGCCGCCGGGGACTATCCGGTGGAAGCTGTATCCACCATGGACCGCATTGCCGAAGAGGTGGAACGCGATCCAAATTATGCAACAATTCTGCATTCCCAACGCGCAGAACCGGAACCAACCGGCGCGGATGCCATTTCCGCTGCCTCACGTCAGATCGCGGAAACACTGAAGCTGTCTGTGATCGTGTGTTACACGTCCTCCGGTGCGACCGGCATCAGAGCCTCCCGAGAGCGTCCCGAAACTCCCATCATTGCGTTGTCTCCCATCAAAGAGACCGCTCGGAGGCTGACAATCGTCTGGGGGCTTCATTGCGTCGTCAGCGATGATGTCAAAGACGAGGAAAGCATGGTGGACCGGGCCTGCCAGATTGCCCATGAGGAAGGTTTCTCCAAACCGGGCGAGCGTCTCATCATTTCTGCCGGCGTGCCTTTTGGAACCCCGGGTGCGACCAATCTGTTGCGCATCGCATTTGTCGGCAGCGATGGCGTCAGCGGTCTCTGAACGGTCCGGAAAAAACGCATTTGCTCGATCTTGCCGCGTGGATATGCAGCTCTGTGATCCCGGGCTTTAGACCGTTTCATTATTGCAGCTGTGGTGCGCCATAGGCGCGCAAATTTGCAGATCCACCCAATTGAACCTGCACGTTCTGTTCCAAATACACCGCTACGAAAAAAGACCGGGCACCCAAATCATGCTGACAGGATGCTGTCATGAGCATCATGCATAGTCTCATCCTGGTTGAAGACCGGCCAAGGTGGAGTTTACCAATCCCACCCGCAATCATGCCACATAGTGTCGAACAGGAAAAAATCATGTCACGTGAAAAACTGAAAGAAATCGCCGATCAGCTGGTCGGGCATTGCCGTAATGGCACAGAGGAAAAAGGCCTGAAAGAGCTGTATGCTAAAGATGTTGAGTCAATTGAAGCCATTACCATGCCCGGCAGCGACAGCCCGAAAACCACCGGCGTCGATGGCATTCGCGGCAAGCATGAATGGTGGAATAATACGTTTGAAGTTCATTCCAGTGAAGTCGAGGGCCCGTTTCTGCATGGCGAGGACAGATTTTCCGTCATCTTCAATATTGACGCCACCAACAAGGAATCCTCCGAACGCATGTCCATGAAGGAAGTCGCGGTCTACACAGTGTCAAATGGCAAAATCATACGCGAGGAATTTTATTACTAGCCGAACAGCCGAAGGCTCTGCAGCAATCTTTTGAGCAACTCGACTTCGCGATGCATCGCAGATGAAAAACCTGATGCTTTGCATCGCGCAGCGTTGCTTGCCTTGCCGGATGACCTGGCCCGGACCGTCTGGATGTGGATAAAACGTGCTTTAAATCGGCTGGCCCAGAGCGCTGCGTTCCAGAGATTCAAGTTCCTGTCGGACTTCCTCCTGAAAAGGATTCAGTTCCAGCGCCCGTTTCAGCGCGTCATAGGCCTTCTTGTCTTCGCCAAGGTCCTCCAGCATCAGACCAAGACCGGTCAGCGCTCCGAAGTGGCGCGGCTCCAGCGCCAGTGTCACAGCAATATCGGCAAGAGATCGGCCGTAATTTTCTTTCAGGTAATACACCGTCGCGCGCCGGTTCCAGGCTTCCGCAAACTCCGGCTCCAGAGCGATTAGTTGATCCAGGACATCAATCGCAAGAGCGAAATCCTCATCAGCAATGGCGTCATCAGCTCTGGACAGCAGCAGCCGGGCGGTTTCGCCGCGCGCGCCGCGCCACAAATCATCGATTTGTCCGGCCAGGCGCCGCGCTTCCAATTCACTTTGAGAGGATTGCAATTCGCTGAACAGCCGGTCCAGCCGGTCTGAAAGGGGCATTTCCTTGGCAAAACCCGATGCGCTGACTGCCGCTGCCAGCACAATGGCAAGGCTGGCCGAACGCAAATGTCTGATCATGGTCCTGGAAAATTTCATGGCAGAAGACTAGAATAAAACTGCGCAAAAGCAAATGACAAAACGGACACGCTGGAAACACAAAAAGGGCCCGTGATCGATGTCACGTGCCCCAACCGTATTCATCTGCCAGGCTGAATGCCAGGCACGTTGAATTAGCCCTGACGGGCCTTGAAACGGCGCTTTACCTTATTGATCACATAGACGCGACCCTTCCGCCGTACGAGACGATTGTCACGGTCTCGGCCTTTAAGGGAACGCAGTGAATTTCTGATCTTCATCTGTTTGCTCTAAAAATTCTCTATTAAGTTACGCTTTATCTTCAACCACCACCGCGCCAACATGTCGCGCCGGATTGAAGAGAGTGACTGCCAGTTTATACCACGTCGAATGTCTGATCCACTGTGAGACAATGGTGGGCACGACTGGGATTGAACCAGTGACCCCTACAATGTCAATGTAGTGCTCTACCGCTGAGCTACGCGCCCCGCTGTCACACCGTCGTCACAGATCTGACGTGAGAAGATGAAGCGATATACAAAAGCCAAGCCGCGGGCGCAAGGGCTGTTATCAGGAAAAACGCGTCACGAAGCACTCAGGCAGCCAAAAGCCGGTCCACTTCGGTGACAAGTTCACGCAGATGAAACGGCTTTGAAAGGACTTTGGCATCCTTTGGCGCGTTGGAATCCGGGTTGAGCGCCACAGCTGCAAATCCGGTTATGAACATCACCTTCAGATCCGGGTCGAGTTCAGTCGCCTTCCTGGCCAGCTCTATGCCGTCCATCTCCGGCATGACAATATCGGTCAGCAGCACAGTGAACGGCTCTTCCCGCATGCGCTCATAGGCGCTTCTGCCATTGTCGAAATCCACCACAGTATGACCGGCGTTCTGCAACGCCTTTGTCAGGAACCGCCGCATGTCGTCATCATCTTCAGCCAGCAGAATATGGGCCATGTACTTCTCTTCCTTATCGCCGGCCTTTGCAGGCCTGTCCGTCCAGAACACCAGACGGTCGAACGCTCGTCCGCGGAACTTTTAAAACCTGCCGGAGGTTACCCCCCTGACGCGAATTGCAAACGCTCATATAAGCTTACTCGGGCAAAAAGCCTATGATATGGTAAACGTTTGAATCAAAAGTTGAACACTTCATCCCTTGCTGCACGTTCCCGCAACCGGATTGTATGGCAGCGGGCCGGAATATCAATGCGCTTGATGGCCAGGAATTCGAATCATAGCTGAAATAACCCTTTTTGTTGGCGCACAGCCAAATTGATTCTGTGGCGCAAAATGTTTGTGCCACCATTGGACGGAACCAGAAAATCCTGACACGATGGAACTGATGACAGAGCAGATTACAAACCGGATTACAAATTCTGGCAGCCCTGACGGCGAGAGCGAACCGTCCGGGGCATCGGCCAATCTGCCCACCGTTTCACCTTACCATGATTTTTCGCAGACGCCCGCCTTTGAGGTGTTCGGCGAACTCACTCAGACTATGCCGGTGGTTTTCAACTCTCCCCATAGCGGCTCAATCTATCCGGAGCGGTTTTTGGACCTGTCACGGCTGGATCCGCACACCATACGCGCCTCTGAAGACATGGATGTTGACAAACTTTTCCAAAGTGTCACCGAATTCGGTGCTGTGCTGCAGCGTGCCAATTTCCCGCGTGCCTATCTGGACGTGAATCGCGAGCCCTATGAACTGGACTCAGGCATGTTTTTTGCCCCTCTGCCGCCCTATGCGAATACGCGGTCGCTGCGGGTCAATGGTGGCCTTGGCACAGTTGCGCGCATCGTTGCCGAGAACCGGGACATTTATGCCAGTAAACTTGATCCGGGCGATGCCTTGGCCCGGATCGAACTGATTTACCGGCCCTATCATGACAGTTTGCGCCATTTGCTGGCCCGCACCCATGGCCGCTTCGGCCAGGCATTGCTGATTGATTGCCACTCCATGCCGTCACAATACGGCGCGCCCCGCTCCGGCGTCGAAACCGAAGCGCGACCTGATATGATCCTGGGAGACCGATATGGCACCAGTTGCCGAAACGATGTGATTGATTACGCGATGTTTCTGCTTCGTCAGGCTGGCTATGCGGTGGTCAAGAACCGGCCTTATGCAGGCGGGTTCATCACCGAGCACTACGGACGGCCACACCAGGACCTCAATGCATTCCAGATCGAGATCAACCGGCGGCTGTATATGGACGAAACAACTTTGAAACGCCACGCCGGTTTCGATGAACTGCAGCAGGACCTCAGCATCTTTGTGCGAAATCTGATGCAGCATCCCGCATTTACCTGTGATGACGCCAGCATAGACAAGCCGCTGGCAGCGGAGTGAACCGCAACGCCCCGAATGCCCTGCCGCGCCACCTGGAAATTAGAAAAAAAAAGCCGCAGCACGAAGCTGCGGCCTAAAGTCTAGGGAGGAAACGCCCACTAGGGGCGGAAGCAACACTCGGGAGGAGTGAATGTTGCTATGCAGCGAAGATGAGGTTGCATCGCACAAAAGTCAAGGATGGCTACCGGTTTTTTCATAGAATTTTCAAAAGTTGTCTGGTCAATCGGCCTGAAAATCGCGCTACCGAATGATGCAGCTGAACCAGTGCTCAGGAATTTTTCTTGAACCATCAAGGGTTTATCTGTACCTCCCAGGGAATCCTGAATGTCCCACTGTCCAGTCATGCAAGGAATGCATATCAGCTATGCGTTATGAGTTTTCCACGGAATCCGGTGTGCCGGACATTATCCACGAAATGGCAGAAGTGGCTGCTGATGCGATTCTTCCGCACTTTCGCACCCCTCTGGAAGTTGAGAACAAACTGGCGCAGCGCCTTGCGGACGCGGACAATGCATTCGATCCGGTGACAATCGCCGATAAAAATGCGGAAGCCGCCTTGCGGCGGCTGATCAATCAGCGGTTTCCCGGGCATGGCATTCTCGGCGAGGAATACGGCGCAGAGAATCTGCAGGCCGACTATGTCTGGGTGCTGGACCCGATTGACGGCACCAGAGCTTTCGTTTCAGGCCTGCCATTGTGGGGCACACTGATTGCTCTTTGCCATCAGGGCCGTCCGATTCTGGGGGCGATGATCCAGCCTTTTCTGGCGGAGATTTATGTCGGAGCCGGGCAGAATGCGTGGTTGGCGTCAACAAGCGGTGAGCGCCCGCTCCGCAGTCTTTCGGCCCGGCAGAACAGCCGGCTCCCCGATGCCACCTTGTTCACCACTGACCCTGGAATTTTCACCGAGGTGGAACGGCCGCGTTACGACACGCTGGAACAGCGCTGCCGGATACACCGCTATGGTCTTGACTGTTATGGCTATGCCATGGTCGGTGCCGGCTTCGGCGATCTCACTGTGGAGGCCGGTCTGCAGATATATGACATCGCTGCACTGATCCCACTGATCGAGGCGGCAGGTGGTGTGGTGACAAACTGGCAGGGCAAACCGGTTGAGGGTCTGGAGCAGCATTCCCGTCTTCAGGTTCTGGCCTCGGCAAATTCACAAATTCACAATGAAGCGCTTGCCATACTGGGATAGGCGGCGGTCCCGGCACCGATATCTGATCTGCGTCCCAGCCGGCAACCAGATCAGATATCGGTACCGGGAATAAATGCATCGAATGCCGCCCAGAACTGATCGCGAAACATATCCCGCTCCTGCAGGATCTCGTGTCGTGCCCCCGGCACCACAATATGCCACAGGGAGCGCATCACGGAGGCCAGTTTCTCGATCGCCTCAAGCGAGACAACCTCATCACTGCCGGACGCGACCACAAGCACCGGCGTGCGGTTGTTAAAGGCGAATTCGGGGTTGCGAAATCCCTCCATGGCCTGGCAGGCTGCGTGAACCCAGCCGACGGTTGGAGCGCCAATCTTCAGAAACGGCGCCTTTCGCAGCAGTCTCACAGAATTCTGAAACCGGTCCGGATCACTCGTCAGAATGTTCCTGTCCATATTCAATGTCTCGTAATTGGTCTGGCTGGCAAATGGCATTCGCCGTTCACCGAGCCCGAACCCGTTCAAAAACCGGGCCGTTCGCGCCACAACTTTCTGTCTCGGCCGTTTAAGCCCCAGCCCGATCATGGGTGCCGTGAGAACAACCCGGTCAAACACCAGTCTGCCCTTGTCGAGACTGTGCAGCATGACAGCTGCGCCCATGGAATGGGCCAGTGCATAGAAGGGCGCGGGACATTCGGGAAGCAAAATTTCCGACATCACGGCTTCCAGATCGGAAACATAGTCTGAAAGAGTATCAACATGTCCGCGTTCGGGCTGGTGCAGCAGGCGGTCTGAACCGCCCTGGCCGCGAAAATCGAAGGCCAGGACCGCAAAGCCGCGTCCGCGCAGATCGGCGATAACTTCATAATATTTTTCAATATATTCGGTGCGGCCCTGGATAAGACAGACCGTGCCTCTGACTTGCTTTGTCGAGGCCGGCCAGCGCGCGCAGCGCAATTGCACGCCGGAACTGTCCAGCCATTGCAGCGTAGCGTCGGCAGGCGTGGGATTACCTGCAACAGAGACAAGACCGGGCCGGGAATTCTCCGGCTCCAATCCCGTTGCCGGTTGTGCAATTTTCAAAACCAATGCCTGACCCAATGAACCACCCCGAAATGTGTGCTCAAACTGGTACCGGTATGGGCGGATAAGGCAAGAAAAAAAACCGGCGACGCTCATGCGCCGCCGGCTTTGCAGGGCTTAGGTGTCGCATCCGGTTAGAGCTGCCACAACCATCGGGGGGTGCCGTTAAACGACCCTGCAAACTGAAAATGCTTTAGCTGATGCGGGTGCGACTCTCGATTCGCCCGTTATAGGCATTGACACGCAGACGGACGAGCTGCCCGCGGCGGGCCTCAGCAACCACAACATAAACGCGGCCACGCCGGTCGATTCTTCGGAAATCACTGAAGCCGCGTTGCCGCAACTCCCGGCGAATCTGGTTCTGTGTCATAACGCGTTCAACCCGAGGCGGTGTCGCGTGCTGGTGACGAGGGGTGTAATAACTTCCGCTTCCGCCTGAGTAGTGGCCGCCGCTTCCGCCTGAGTAGTGGCCGCCGCTCGAATAGCTGCCGCCGCTGTTTCCGTAGAAGCCGAAATAGAATCCATCCGCCTGAGCAGCAGGTGCAACTGCAAAGGTTGCCATTGTCAAAGCGGAGACTGCGATTAGTGTTTTCTTCAGCATGGTATCTCTCCTGATCCTGAGCCCGGGTGACGAATAAATTGGCGACCGGACTTCGATGACGCCGAAATTGCCAGAGCGATGCTGAACGAAACCGGAAGATCTCATTCAGGTTCGGTTCATGTTGCTGACGGCTTCTTGTAAACTGCAGAAAACAGCCATATTCACCACGCAAATGGCGTAATAAAAATCTCCTTGAATCACAAAAATTACGTACCTACATAATTTCTGCAGGCGCCAATGACGGGTCTGCACAGCAAAAACGGACGCCTCTGATATTCGGTATCGTGCCGGAAAAACGGGTCCAGATTGCTGAACTTAAAATCGTAACTGTTGCTCAATGGAGAATAGATATGCGTACATTCGACGTAAGCCCCCTGTATCGATCCACGGTTGGTTTTGACCGCCTGTTCAAACTGCTGGACGGCATGGCCACCACCGACACGCCTGGATCAACCTACCCGCCCTATAATATCGAACGCACAGGCGACAACGCCTACCGCATCAGCATGGCAGTGGCTGGCTTCAGCGATGAAGAACTCAGCATCGAAAGCCGTGAAAACGGCCTGACTGTCAAAGGTGACAAGAGCGTGTCCGAAGAAGACAATGCGGATGTGCTGTATCGCGGAATTGCCGGTCGCAGCTTTGAGCGTCGCTTTCAGTTGGCCGACTATGTCAACGTGACCGGTGCAAAGCTGGAAAACGGCTTACTGCATATCGATCTGGTTCGTGAGCTTCCCGAAGCCATGAAACCGCGCAAGATTGAAATTGCAAACAGCAATTCATCTTCCAAACAGATCGAAGCCAACGCCGCCTGATAAGGCCGCATCGCGCGCCTGATCGTCCTTGTGAGGCAGATCAGGCGCCTCCGGTCTCAAACACCTGGCCTCCCTAGCGGTGGTCAGGTGTTTTGCCAGACCAACGTCTAGAGCGCTTCCCCGACGGCATAGCCCCTGTCACACCTGCTTTAGACAGGCAGCAGAAGAACCGCCCGCAATCCCCCGTATCTGCTGTCACCAAGCGTGATGTCCCCGCCATGGGCCAGGGCAATGTCACGCGCGATGGCCAGCCCCAGTCCGGTGCCCGTTTCATTCTGGTTGCGTGCCTCGTCGAGACGAAAGAACGGTTTGAAGACATCTTCCCTTGCACTTTCCGGTATGCCGGGGCCGTTATCTTCCACTGCAATCGACAACTGGCCGTCAGCATGGTGGACATAAATATCGAGCAAACTGCCATAGCGGCAGGCATTGCTCACCAGATTGCCCAGGCAACGCTTGAATGCATTCGGCCGGATATCAATCGCCGGCTCCCCCTCAATTGCAAATGTACAAGGCACATCCTGGAGCCGTGCATGCTCACACAATGAGGTCAGCACTTCATTCAGGTCCACTGCGGCCGTGGCTTCCTGCGTGTTGTCACTGGCGAATGACATATAGTCATTCAACATGCTTTCCATATCATCGACATCACGGATCAGGGCCCGATTGTCTTCCGATGCATCCATCATCGCCAATTGCAGCCGGAAGCGGGTCAGAATTGTCCGCAGATCATGACTGACGCCAGCCAGCATGGTGGCGCGTTGCTCCACCTGGCGCGCGATCCGTTCGCTCATCTGCACCAGAGCGAGCGATGCTTGCCGCACTTCCCTGGCACCTGAATGCGACAGATCGGAAATGGAATGACCCCGGCCGAACTTGTCCGCAGCTTTGGCAAGCCGCTGGATGGGCCGGATCTGATTGCGCAGAAAGATCACGGCTATGAAGATGAGAACAAGAGATGTGCCGACCATCCACACCAGAAAGATATGCGAATTGGTCGCATAGGCCTGGCTGCGCCGGGCGAAGATGCGCACCACCTTGTTGTCCAGCAGAATGCGGGCTTCAATGACATCTGTGTTGCCCACAGTGTCAATCCAGAATGGTTTGCCGACCGCGTCGCTGATCTCTCGGGCCAGAGTACGATCCAGCAGATTGAAAAACGGCTTTCTGGACGGGGACGGAAGCCGGGCTTCCGGCAGCACTGTGACGCGAAGTCCCATATTTTCAGACGCAATTCTGATCAGCTTGTCGTAATCCTGTTCCGGATAGCTCTCCAGCAGCTCCACCACAGCCGCAATATCGCCGGCAACGGCTTCCGACATGCGTTGCGTCACAAGCGACCAGTGCCGCTCCATAAACACAAAGGCAACGACCGATTGCAGCAGCACCATAGGCGCAACGACAATAATCAGCGATCGTCCGAACAGGCTGGTGGGCAAAAGGCGTTTGACGCCGCGGAACAAGCCGCGTGGCTTTGCCTCATCATCAGGCGGGGACGTCAGTTCAGGAAGCCTCGGCTTCAGCGTTCTCTCTGTCACAATTGTTCCTGAATTTAAACGCTCTGAGCCTTATTCTGACATGAGACGGTAACCGATACCACGCACGGTTTGCAGGAATAACGGATTTGACGGATCCACCTCTATTTTCCGGCGCAGCCGGTTGATCTGCACATCAACGGTGCGCTCACTTGCGTCGGCCTCATCCCCCAACAGTTCCAGGCGCGGCACGGTCTCACCGGCGCGCTCGGAAAAACTGCGCAACATGTCTTTTTCGCGATCTGTCAGCCGCACAGTCGTTTCCCCGCGTTTCAACTCGCCTCTGGCAAGATGAAATGTATAAGGTCCGAAACAGACAAACTCGACCAGCGGCGTAGCCGGGACGGCACTGCGCCGCAGGATGCTGTTGACCCGCAACAGCAATTCCGTGGGGTCGAACGGTTTCGCCAGATAATCGTCAACTCCGGCCGAAAGGCCCGAAATTCTGTGCGGTGTCTCTGCTCGGGCCGTGAGCATCAGAATTGCGATGTTGTTGCTCTCGCGCAGCGATGCTGTCAGTTCAATCCCGCTTTCACCCGGCATCATCACATCCAGGATCATCAGATCAAAATGGAAATTATTGAGGTAATTGCGCGCCGACGCCGCATTTTCCGCCAGCGTAACCCGAAATCCGTGTTCAGTCAGAAATCGCAGTAACAGGGAGCGGATGCGGCTGTCGTCATCCACCACCAGCAAATGCGGTGCATCATCGTCAAGTGCCAGGCTTGCGGCGGGTTTGTCAGCCATATTCGTAGTCATAGGTTCGATTCCAACCGCTATCCTGCAATCTTCGCGGCGGCTTTGCCACTACAGATCCGCCGCGTTCGACACGCGCAGAGCCAGGGACCGCTCATCTTCATTGATCAGGTATGACAGAAAGCGTTCCGCACCGGCTCGATCCCTCGTATCGAGACTTTCTAATGCATGGCGGATACGGCGAGACTGTGGCTCGCGCAGCCGGTCGAACAGCTCCGTTCCCTTTTCTGTTGTGAACAGCAGCCTCTGGCGCCGGTCCAGCGCACCTTGTTGCTGCTGGATGAAGCCGGTTTCCACAAGCTGCTTCAGCACCCGTGCCAGACTCTGCTTGGTGATCTGCAGAATTTCCAACAGCTCAGCCACGGAAATTCCAGGATTGCGGGCGACAAAATGCACCACCCGGTGATGAGCCCTGCCAAAGCCGTATTCCTGCAGCAAAGCATCAGGGTCACTGACAAAATCGCGATAGGCAAAGAACAGAAGTTCGATGAAGACGGTGACGTCCGCGTCGGGATCGTCGAAACGGTTTTTGTCGTTTTCACTCATAAATTTATGTCAGCCTTATTGACATATTTCTTTTCATTTGTTACCGAATTCCGGCATCCTGAGACAGATTTATGCGCAATGTGGCACAATACGGGAATGAAACTGCAAAACCGGATTCGACAGCACAGAATCCGCAATTTCTTTATAGGGTCTAATTCGCGTGTTTCGCAAATTGCAGCCGACAATATGACCAGGATGCGTGGCAGCAAGTTTGCATGACACCGCGTAACAACAAACAGGGTAAGTGAAAATGGCTGGCGTTCCGTTTGATCAATTGCAGGGCGAAATCTGGTACAATGGCAGTTTTGTCCCCTGGGCAGATGCCAAGCTTCACGTTTTGACACACGGGTTGCATTATGCCAGCTCAGTGTTTGAAGGGCAGCGTTCCTATTCAGGCAAGGTCTTCAAACTGGAAGAGCATACCGAACGCCTTCGGACTTCGGCACATATTCTCGGCTTTGAGATCCCATACACCAACGACACTTTGAATGCAGTTACAGTGGAATTGCTGCAGCGGCAAAATCTTGTTGATGCTTACATTCGCCCGATAGCCTGGCGCGGCAGTGAAATGATGGGCGTTTCAGCGCAGAACAACACCATTAATGTGGCGATCGCCGCGTGGGCCTGGCCGTCCTATTTTGACCCTGAGCAGCGCCTCAAGGGCATTCGCCTTGATATGGCGGAATATCGCAGGCCGGACCCCAGAACAGCGCCATGCCGCGCCAAGGCGGCCGGACTTTACATGATCTGCACTTTGTCAAAACATGCCGCCGAGAAAAAGGGTTTCGCTGACGCTTTGATGCTGGACTGGCGCGGCCAGGTTGCTGAAGCCACGGGAGCGAATGTGTTTTTCGTCAAGGATGGCGTCATTCATACGCCTACTCCGGACTGTTTTCTCGATGGCATCACACGCCGCACGGTGATCGAACTGGCAAAACGCCGCGGATTTCAGATCATTGAGCGCGCTATCCAGCCTGAAGAAATGGCGCAGTTTGAGCAATGCTTCCTGACCGGAACAGCAGCTGAAGTCACCCCCGTTTCCCAGATCGGACCCTACCAGTTCACGGTGGGCGACATCGCTCGCACCCTGATGCAGGATTACGACAAGCTGGTCAACGGTCGGCCTGAACTCGACATCGCGGCAGAATAAAACCAAAGAAAAGCCCGCCTCAGACTGTTGAGGCGGGCTAAAACTTTCAACAGCCGGGAATTACCCTTCCATCTGCAGATCGACAGCTTTCGGGCCTTTGCCGCGCTTGTCAGGTTCTGTTTCAAAAGAAACACGCATATTGTCCTGCAATTCCGGCAGACCAGACGCCTGGACTGCTGAAATATGCACGAACACATCGGTGCCGCCATCGTCAGGTGTGATGAAGCCGAATCCTTTGGAACCGTTGAAAAACTTAACTGTGCCGCTTTGGCGCATGGGAGGAATCCTTTTCCCTTAGTCTAACACTGCGTATGCCGGCGTGGCACACGCGTTAACGCACGTTCAGCAGCATGGATTCTAAGGGAACTGGATCATGTTTTCACGGCGCACTGCTGATAATCCCTCTCTCCCCCCAATGAGTTCAGGATAATCCCCAAGTATCGCCGTCCTTATTTATTGTCCCGAGGCAAAAGCCGGGCCGTCTCTATCATCCCTCGGGCATGGCTGCCACCCGAGCCTCTTTACTATGGGTCCGGTATTTAGGAAGCGCAAGCAAAAGTTAATCGAATGTTTCGCCGGGCAGCCCTAGCTGGACAGATCTGCCGGAGAAAAAAGCACCCCGAACTGTTCGCACCAAATCACCACCGATTTATACGCTGAAACATCTGTACCCTCCGGAATAATATAGGTCTGATCACCAATATTCCCTTTCAGAGGCCCCAGAGACAGCCATTCGCTGGCGTTTACATCTGATGAGGACTGGATATCGGAAGCTTTCACCAGCCAGACTTCAAGATCGGGACCATTGGTGGTTTCGAACTCGGTCAGGCGAAGCACATTTGCTCCAGTTGCAATTCTGAATATGGCTGCGTTACCTGTACCCTTGTGAGTGCGGTCAGCATCGCGGAAGCTTCCCTGCGCCAGCTGATCCATCTGCAGCGCCGCCGGCAGTTCTTCAGAGACTACAGTGTCGATCCACAATGGAGATGCCAGATACCAGAACGCGTTGCCCACAATGAATCCGATGGACCCGGCAACAAAAGCAGTCAGAAGAATTTTTTTCATGATTTTCGCCCAAGTCCGTTTACCGATCTGCTCAGTATCTGGACTTGGGCACTTGTGATCAAGAAACCTTTGCGTGAAGGATATAGCTGCTGGCCATCACACAAATGTTATCGGCAGGGTCTTCGCCAGGCAGGATTTTATTCAGTGGTCGAGCCCTGCAGCACTGCGGGATTTGTTTAAATCCATTGCAATAACGGGGATGTCCCGGTTGCGTTCCGTGTCGGTAATGGAAATGATGACGCGCATCAGATCCTGCCGCTGCAGCAGCAGGTCCATATTGCCCTGGGTGCGGCCGCGGGTGAGCCGTAATTTCAGTGCATCGCCATTGCGATCACCATAAATGTCCAGGCCATTGCCATTGGCGCCCCCCATGAACCGCCCAACATATTTCTGGACACCTTCTGAGTATTTGATGCTGGCTCCCATTCGCGCCGAAAACTGGCCGATGGAGCATTTTCCATCCATCGAAATCTTGACACCGGTGCGGCTGGGTTTGCCGCTCAGAGAGCATTTGAAATTGGTTCCCTTGTCGGGCCCGGCCAGGATCCGGCCGGTTCCACTCCAGTTGCCCTGCAACTGCGCCAGGAAATCTGTTTCAACTTCGCTTGCGGCGCTGACCGCAACATTCAAGCTGAGAGCAATCAGGATGAATGCCAGATTGGTCAATATTTTAACGATGAGTTTCTGGAATGAATAAATAACGCTCAACACAACAAAACATCCTTCGATTTGCAGTCAGCCAGGGTGGGATCAGTGTCGTCACAACGGGCTTGTTCGTATGATAACCAAATGTACACCAACAATAACAAGCATTCGTTAACCAAAACCAAATGCACCAGAAGCTGTCGATCCGAACGCGTGGTTTTCTGTCCGATGAGTGCGGCGTGATCGCCTCAGTGTTTATGCTGCGAGTTGACATGAAGTGAAAAAAGTCGGCTGCGTCAGGGTTTGAAGCCCGCCGGCAAGGGCGGTTTTTCCGCCATCAGCAGAATGCTGACGCGCCGGTTGGCGGCAAGGAAGGGGTCATTGGGAAACAGCGGCTCCTGATCCGCCTTTCCGGTGACGGAATGAAACCGGTCATTGGGAATGCCATATTCGGCAAGAAGACCGCGGACCGCATTTGCCCGGTCGGCCGAGAGTTCCCAGGTTGTATAATACGATGTGGACAGCGCACTTGATGCGGTGGTGTGTCCGGTAATCGAGACACGGTTCGGCAGATCGCGAATGACAGGAGCCATGGCCCGGATCAGTTTTCGCGCTGTTTCCTCGGGAAATTTTGAGCCTTCACCGAACATCGCCCGCCCGTCCTGGTCAACCAGTTGAATATTGAGCCCGTCTTCTGTCTCGATCATGATGATGTTTTTGGACAATTCTGCAATTTCCGGCATTTCCTGCCAGGCCTGTCGCAGCGACGCGGCGGCGGTGGCGAACTGTCTTGGGACTTCAATGTCCGCCTTTTCAAGATCCTGGGTATTGGCTTCCGGGCCCTGACTGCGTTTCTCATCATTTCGGATATCGGCATAATCTGTATCGGTGTCGCGCTCCACTGCAGCAACACGGCGTGCATAATCACGCACGGGAGTGCCCTCGATTTCGATCATGCCGGATTTACGGGAGTCGCTCCTCACACCGAAGGCTTCGCGCATCGAACCGGCGACAACCTGCAATTTTTCCTTGTCCTGAATGGAAAACGAGATGATCAGCACAAAGAAACACACCAGCAGCGACATCAGATCGGCGAATGTGACAAGCCATTCGGGAGCCCCGCTTTTGCCGGGTTTCGGCGCTCTGCGGCCCATTTTAAGCGGCCTCACCAGGTTGGAAACCGGTCCGCGCATGTTCCGGCAGATACGAGATGAGCGCCTCCTTGACGGCATCCGGGCTCTTGTTCTGCCGCAGTTGCATCACGCCATCGATAATCAGGCTTTGATTCAGTTCCTCGGTCTTGAATTTCGACCCAAGCTTGTCTGCAATCGGCATACAGATGACGTTGGCGATGAGGGCTCCGTAGAGGGTTGTCAGCAACGCCGTTGCCATGGCCGGACCGATCGCCGAGGGATCATCCATGTTTGACAGTAATTGCACCAGACCGACCAGCGTGCCGATCATACCGAAGGCAGGCGCTGAATCGCCCAATGCCTTGAAAACCCTCTGCCCCTCTTCAAGCCGTTCAAGAAAAAGGTCCCGCTCCCGCTCCATGGCGTCGCGGATAAAGGCGGCTTCGTAACCATCGGTCACATATTGCACGCCTTTGGCAAGAGTGGGGTCGGCGAGTTCAACCTCTTCAAGTCCCAGCGGTCCGTTGCGGCGGACAATGTCTGCCAGTTCGGCAATTTTTTCAATGATGCTGCGGGCGTCTGATTTCTTGTGTTTGAAAGCCACTCTGCCACCGGTACCAAATGCCGCGAGCAGGCCCGCGAGCGGAAACCGGATCAGCGTTGCCGCAAGCCCGCCACCGATCACGATGAGCACAGAGGGAAGATCTACGAATTGGGAAAGATTGCCCCCCAGGAACATCGCGACAACGACAACAGAAAAACTGAAAACGATGCCTAAAATGGAAGCCAGATCCATATGACTGGTGCTCCGGTTTGAAAAATACTGATACTCGACACAATGTGCTTAAGGGAATGAAGCTAAAAAACTGATAATATCAGCCGGATCACAGCATGATCTGTAAATGTCTGGACGATCGGGGCTTCAGATCAGGCGGTGCCGATGCGCAGCAGATCATGAAGATGAAGGATGCCAACGGTCCTGCCATTGTCGACCACGAAGACAGCGGTAATTGCAGAGGCATTCAGCACTTCAAGCGCTTTTGCCGCCAGCATGTCAGATGAAATCGATTTGGGGCTGTGCGTCATCACATCATCGACACTCAGCGCCAGCAGATCACCATCCAGATGCCGCCGCAGATCGCCATCGGTAATGATCCCGATCAACCGGCCTTCGCTGTTTTCAATCCCAAGCGCACCGAAGCCCTTGGCCGTCATCAGGACCAGCGCTTCGCGCATCGAGGTCCGGCTCGCAATCAGCGGAATTGCGTCACCCTGATGCATGATTTCCCGGACATAACGCAATGTCGCGCCAAGTTTTCCGCCAGGGTGGAACACGCCAAAATCATTGGCGCTGAACCCGCGCGCTTCCAGCAATGCAACCGCCAGCGCATCACCGATTGCCATTTGCAAAAGCGTCGATGTCGTCGGTGCCAGACCATGCGGACAGGCCTCATCGATCCGCGGCAGGACCAGCGCAATGTCAGCCGCCCTGGCAAGGGCACTGTGCGCACTGCAGGTGATCGCGATCAGGGGCACATTATAACGTCGGGAATACTGGATCAGATTGCTCAGTTCAGGCGTTTCGCCGGACCAGGACAGGGCCAGCACAGCATCCTGCTCGGTGATCATGCCCAGATCACCGTGGCTGGCTTCCGCAGGATGAACAAAGAATGACGGTGTACCGGTGGAGGCGAATGTAGCAGCCAGTTTGCCCGCAACATGGCCGCTTTTGCCCATTCCGGTAACGATAATACGCCCCTTGATGCCGAGCATCAGATTGACGGTATCGAAAATGGCACCGGCAAGCGGCCCGTCAAGGGCAGTCATCACAGCCTCGACACCGCGCACACCAGTCCGCAGACTATTGCGAACCGATACTATCGGATCGTGAGGGTCGCTCGCACTGACAATCGCTCTGGACACTGGCAAACTCGTCAAATTGGATCATTACGCGCCGCTTGTAGCATGTTTTTGCCACCTGAAAAGATCGGAATGGAACTATGAAATCTGTCATTGGTCGCCCGATCGTAAGAGCTTCTTAACCATAAAATCGCAAAACATGGATATCTCAGAAGGGGATGATATGTGGCGCGTCTGCTGACCCGTGCGATTTTCAATGCCGGATTGATCACTTTGTGGATGATGGCCTTTGCCTCGGCACAGGAGCAACCCGCCATGGACGCTGAGACGCTGGGATTGCGTGGCGCGGTCGCTGAGCCAGCACCGGCAGCCCGACAGGCCGGCCTGCGTCTTGGTAGCTTTCAGATCGACCCGTCCCTGGAGACGGGTGTGTCACATCAAAGCAGCGAAACCAACAAAACCCTGGGTGCCAAAGTCGTGGCTCAATCCCAGTGGAGCCGCCACGATTTGCGGCTTGAAACACAAATCGATACAGCAAGCCGGCGCGGACTGGCCGCCGAAAAATGGACGGCGCGCGCGGTGCTCAACGGACGTCTCGATATCACTGCAAGATTGGCTGCAACCGGCGAGTTGCGCTATTCGATGACCGCCGATGAGGAAGAACAGGACCAGACCAATTATGGCGCATCTGCGGGTGTGCGGGTGACGCCGGGCCCGCTGGAAGTGACGCTGCGCGGGTCGCTGGACTACCGGCGCGTTGGCGATCCTGTAACCGGATCTGAAAGCGGCAATGACTATCGCGAAACCGCATCCGAGCTTCGCGTGGCCTATGATAGGGGTGCAATACTGGCACCGTTTGTCGAGGCCAGGCTGACCGACCGCAACACCGGAACCGTATCCGGTTTTGACGGCGATGCCTCGCTGTGGGAACTGCGCGGCGGCGTGCAGATAGATCGTGGCGAAAAGTTTACCGGAGAGCTGTCGGCCGGCATCGGGCAGATCAGACCGCGTGATTCGCGGCGCGATCCTTTAAACGGGCTGCTTTGGGCGGCGTCTCTGACATGGTCGCCCGTGCGGCTGACCACAATTACCCTTGATGCGTCCGGTGGCGTGCAGTTCAGCGAAACGACTGATCTGACGGACAGCACCATGACAAACGGCATCCGCAACACCAGCATCGCATTGCGGGCGGAGCGAAGCTTCAATTATCGGCTCGATGGGTTTGCCAGAGCGAGCTACAGTTACGGCTCATATAGCGGCATTGACCGCGCCGACGAAACGATGCTGTTTGAAACCGGTCTGAGCTACGCACTGACACCGCAAAGCAGCCTGTTTGGCAGCTTTACCCATGAACGCTCGCGCAGCCGCAGAGCGGATCAGGCGGAAGATGATGACCGCAGCAATGGTGTCGCAGTACGCCTCCAGGTGCGCCGCTAGACCCGGATTTTTCCCAAGGGAATATAAACTTCTAAAGGCCCAGGATCATTTCCAGTTCGGCCCGGAAATCGCCTTCGATATCTTCCCGCTCCAGTGCAAACGCCACATTGGCGGCAAGGAAACCGATCTTGGAACCGCAGTCGAAGGTTTGGCCATGGAATTCCTGGCCGAAAAACGACTGGGTTTGCATCAGTTCAACCATCGCATCGGTGATTTGAATTTCGCCGCCGGCCCCGGCTTTCTGACGTGACAGGATGTCAAAAATTTCCGGTTGCAGAATATAGCGCCCGTTGATGAACAGGTTTGAGGGCGCCACATCCGGCTCCGGCTTTTCCACCATCTGCGAAATCCGAAACGCGCTGCCCTCCCCGTCGGGCACATCTTCTCCGACACCGACAATGCCATAGCGGTGCGTCATTTCCGGCGCACATTGCTCCACCGACAGAATGTTGCCGCCTGTGCGCTCATACAGGCTGCGCATGTTGGCAAGGCAGGGCACGTTGGCTTTCATCACCATATCAGGCAGCAGCAGAGCAAATGGCTCATTTCCCACCAGCTCTCTGGCACACCACACCGCATGTCCCAGTCCCAGCGGCGATTGCTGCCTGGTAAAACTGGAAGATCCGGCGGGAGGCAGGTCTTTTTGCAGTTCGTTCAGAATATCAATCTTGCCACGCTCCCGCAGCGTCGCTTCAAGTTCAACCTGAACGTCGAAATGATCTTCGATCACGCCCTTGTTGCGGCCTGTGACAAATATGAAATGCTCAATGCCCGCTGCCCGCGCCTCATCCACCGCATATTGAATAACGGGCCGGTCGACCACGGTCAGCATTTCCTTCGGCATCGCCTTGGTTGCTGGCAGGAAACGTGTGCCAAGCCCGGCGACCGGAAAAACAGCTTTGCGTATGCGTTGCGACATTTTATTGCCAAACTCCTGTTTCACATGATGCTCTTAGCAATAAGACCATCATGTATCAAACATGCGTTAACCTTTTATTGGTAACAAAGCATTAACCTTACAAATGTGTTAAACAGATTGCGAGCAACGGTTCAGCTTATGACGCGTTTTACAGACAATATCCTTCGACGTTTTCTCTGCGCATTTTTTGCGTTAGCGGTGTTCTTTCCGGCACTTGCCCAGGCTGACAGTTTTGACGACTGGGTCCGGGGTTTCTGGCCCACTGCGCGCGCAGCAGGCGTTTCTTCCAGCACCTACAAGGCTGCCTTTGACGGGGTAACCCCCGATAAGACAATCCTGAAAAGCGCCGGCAGCCAGGCCGAATTTGTGCGCCCGATCTGGAGTTATCTGGACAGTGCCATTTCTGAAAAACGTCTGGAGGACGGCAAACAGAAACTTATCGATTTTCGCCAGACCCTGGATGCTGTCGAAGCACGCTATGGCGTTGACCGGCATATAGTCGTGGCAATCTGGGGCATGGAATCCTCCTATGGGCAGGTGCTGGAGAATCCGAAGATTGTCAAAAACGTTATCAGGTCCCTCGCAACGCTTGCCTATGCGGATAGCAGGCGCCAGAAGTTCGGTCGCCAGCAATTGCTCGCTGCCCTTAAAATCCTGGAACACGGGGACATTGATCCTGCAGGCCTGACCGGTTCATGGGCCGGCGCGATGGGCCATACCCAGTTCATTCCAACCACCTACCAGGCCTATGCGGTCGATTTTGATGGCGATGGCCGCCGCAACATCTGGACATCAATTCCCGACGCACTTGGCTCAACGGCAGCCTATCTGAATAAAATGGGCTGGCGCAGCGGAGAAACCTGGGGCTATGAAGTTGTCCTGCCGCGCAATTTTGACTTCGAATATGCTGATGCGAAAACCGAGCGAAGCTTGGCACAGTGGAAAAACCTCGGCATCGGACGCACCACCGGTCGGACCTTCCCCAGACCAGAGGACAAGGCCGTGTTGTTCATGCCAAGCGGCGCAAAGGGACCGGCGTTTCTGCTGCTGAAGAATTTCAAAGTGATCAAACGCTATAACAATGCCGATGCCTATGCCCTGGCTGTGGGCCATCTGGCCGACCGGTTGCGTGGCGGTGAGACATTTGTCCAGACCTGGCCGAGAAATGCAAAACCGCTGACCAGGACAGACCGCAAAGCACTGCAGCAACTGCTTCAGGCCAAAGGCTATTATACCGGCAAGATCGATGGCGAGATCGGCGCTGGATCACGCGCGGCAATCCGGAAATATCAAAACCGGATAGGCGATATTCCCGACGGTTATGCCTCAACAGAAATTCTCAATCGCCTGCAGGGCGGCTGAGAACAGGCATGGATAGCCGAACCCTATCATAAGTAACGCTTGGCAACCGATCTGCCGAAAACAACCAACTTAGCAGCCAGGACGCTGCTGGAGCGTTTTATCCCTGTTCCATCCTACCGATAACACCCGCAGGCTCTTTTGGCTTGCGCAGGCAAATGCTATAGAAGAGACAATTCTACTACGCCATCTCACTGGATGAGTGTCAGCAAATGCAGGGTCGAGCTTTAATGCACGGATTGAGACATATCGTTGGGTCCATCTTGACAGCGCTTGTCATTTTCGCAGTCAATCTGACAGCGCTGCCGGTGGATGCCGCACCTTTCGTCAAACCTGTTTTGCCCTATGCCGACAGCTTGCCGGTTATAAAGATTCAGGAGGGCGGCTTTCTGCAGCGGCTTTTCCGCGGCAATCGGGACCAGCGCCAACCACGACGGGTGCTCAGGAGAAATCCTGATCGCGCGGATCCTGCTCCGCAGGTCAAGCGCGCACAGCCACGCCGTACTCAACGCCAGCCACAACAAGCAAAGCAGCGAACGCCACAACCGGAGCAATCCGCACCGGAGATCAAACAGGTGGAAAAAAACACCGATGCGCGACGCATATTGGTGCTGGGCGATTTTTTTGCGATCAGTCTGGCACAGGGTCTGGCGGAAAGTTTTGCTCAGGACCGGACCGTCGCTGTCGACTCATCGACAAATGCCGCCTCCGGCTTCGTACGCTACGATACGTTCAACTGGGAAGCTCATCTCAGGGCCGTTCTGGCTGATGCCGAACTGGGCGGCAGAGCCGATCTCATCGTCGTGATGATGGGTGGAAATGATCGCCAGTTCTTTCGCACACCTGAACGCATAGGCCTGGACACAAAGGCCTGGCTTTCACAATATGAAGCCAATGTCGATGCGTTCGCCGAAAAGCTCGCTGCCACAAGGCGGCCTGTGATCTGGGTCGGCATGCCTCCGGTACGCGGACCCAAAACCTCGGCTCATCTGGCCGTTCTGACCGGCATCTTCAAATCGGAAGCTGAAGAAATCGGAGCCCGCTATGTCGATATCTGGGACGCATTTGCCGATGAAAAAGGCGTTTACGATGAAAACGGCCCCGACATCAACGGCCAGCAGACCCAACTGCGCCGAGGTGACGGCTTCGGGCTGACAACTGCCGGCCGCGAAAAGCTTACATTCTTCGTCAAACGCCAGTTGGACCGTTATCTGGCCGGAAGTGGTGCGGTTGCAGGCACTCCGGGCGGAGTGGTCTTCTCAGAAGATGGTCCGGTCATTCCGCTTGCCGGTTTTGCCTTGGAAGACGCAATTTCGCTGAAAGGCGGCGTGCCGCTGATCGGCCCGCCCATGGATCCCGGCAGACCATGGGAAGAGGTTTCAAACGCTTATAATGTTCTGATCCGCGGTGTTGCCCTTGAAGCGCCAGAAACCCGCGCCGACAATTTTTCCTGGCCGCCGCCACAGCCTGAATAAGCTGGCGATATCGCTCAACTGTTCCCGGACTGATCGGGCCTTATCTCGGCAGAACAGTCTCTCCCATCAAATCCTTGTCAATCGAGTGAGCCGCCTGCCGGCCTTCGCGAATGGCCCAAACCACCAGCGATTGGCCCCGGCGGATATCGCCCGCCGCATAGACCTTGTCCATCGACGTCTTGTAGGATTTTTCATCGGCCAGCACATTTGTCCGCGCATCGCGGGCAATCGCGTCTCCGGCTTCGGTCAACAGACCTTCCGCCTTGGGGCCGGAAAAGCCGATCGCAATAAAAGCCAGATCGGCTTTTATAAAAAATTCTTCTCCGGCGATCGGCTCCCGTTTCTCGTCAACACGGATGCATTTCACATGGCTGAGAACGCCGTCCTCTTCGACAAAGCCAAGTGTCGCCGCCTGGAATTCCCGTTCCGCGCCTTCAGCTTGCGAGGATGACGTGCGGAACTTGGTCGGCCAATACGGCCATACCAGCAATTTGTCTTCCTTGATTGGCGGAACCGGGCGAATATCCAGTTGGGTGACCGCCAGCGCACCCTGGCGGAAGGCTGTTCCGACACAGTCAGACGCCGTGTCGCCGCCGCCGACAACCACCACATGTTTGCCGCCTGCCCAGATTTCCGGCTCTCCGGCAAGACTTTCCCCGCCCACGCGTTTGTTCTGCTGCACCAGATAGGGCATGGCGTAATGCACACCTTCCATATCCAGCCGACCCAGCCCCGGATCCCGTGGCGTTTCGGCGCCACCGGTCAGCAGGATTGCATCAAACGCGTCCTGAAGATCAGAGAACGGCTTGTTGCCACCAATATCGGTATTGAAATGGAAGGTTACGCCTTCCGCCTCCATCTGCTCAACCCGGCGGTCGATATAATGTTTTTCCATTTTGAAATCGGGAATGCCATAGCGCAGCAGACCTCCGGCATGAGCATAACGCTCGAACAGATGCACATCATGACCGACACGCGCCAATTGCTGCGCTGCCGCCATGCCGGCAGGTCCAGCCCCGACGACCGCGATTTTTTTACCGGTTTTTTCGCCATAGTTTTCCGGAACGATCATTCCCAGTTCATAGGCCTTGTCGGCAAGCGCCTGCTCAATGGTCTTGATACTGACCGGTGTATCCTCCAGGTTCAGCGTACAGGCTTCTTCGCATGGAGCAGGACAGATCCGTCCGGTGAATTCGGGAAAATTATTGGTCGAAAGCAGGTTGCGCACTGCTTCTTCCCAATTATTATTATACACCAGATCATTCCAGTCCGGGATCTGGTTGTTAACCGGGCAACCCATCGATCCATGGCAATAAGGGATGCCGCAATCCATGCAGCGCGCCGCCTGACGCACCACTTCCTGATCGGGAAGCGGAATGGTGAATTCACGAAAATGCCTGATCCGGTCCGACGCTGGCTGAAATTTCTGCTGCTGCCGGTCGATTTCCAGAAAACCTGTTACTTTTCCCATTAGTTCACCATTCTCATCATGCCGTGCCGCAGTCTCATTGCCGCGGGGCATCGGCTTACATTTTTCATTACCCGGTCGTCCAGAACCGGAGCAGGACCATCTCACAGTCCGGCGCGATCAGACAGCGGGCCGCACGGCTCTCTCTGCCAGCGTCAGACCGGGGCCAGCGTCAGACCGGGGCCAGCGTCAGACCGGGACCAGCCTCAAACAAGAACCAGCCTCAAACTGGGGCCCTTATTCCGCTGTTGCGCTTTTCTTCCATGTCCAGCAAGGCACGCCGGTAATCGACCGGCATCACTTTAACAAATTTCGGCCGGAACGCGTCCCAATCGGCCAGTATTTTACGACCAAGGCCGGAATCAGTGTAGTGAACATGGCTTGATATCAGCGTGTAGAGCCGCTCTTCGTCATGAACGGTCATGTTTGACGACACATCGACCCGGCCATGATGTTCAATATCGCCACCATGATGGTGCAACTGTTCCAACAGATCGTCTTCTTCCGGCACCGGCTCCAGATCAACCATCGTCAGATTGCAGCGCTCGGCAAACGTCCTGTCCTCGTCCAGCACATAGGCAACACCGCCCGACATGCCGGCAGCAAAGTTGCGTCCTGTCGGACCCAGCACGGCCACCACGCCGCCCGTCATATATTCACAGCCGTGATCGCCAACGCCTTCGACAACGGCCACTGCTCCGGAATTGCGCACTGCAAAGCGCTCCCCGGCAATGCCGCGGAAATAGGCTTCGCCTTCCACAGCGCCATACAGCACAGTATTGCCGACAATGATCGAGTCCTCAGGAACAATCCTGGCCGTTTCAGACGGCCGCACGACGATCCGGCCTCCGCACAAACCCTTGCCGACATAATCATTGGCATCTCCTTGCAGATCAAGAGACACACCGCGCGAGACAAACGCCCCGAAAGACTGGCCGGCAGTCCCCTTCAAACGGATTGAGATCGTATCGTCGGGAAGACCTTTCATGCCGTAACGCTTGGCGATTTCGCCGCTCAGCATCGCGCCAACAGACCGGTTGAGATTGCGGATTTCCGAGGTAATCGTCACCGGTGTCTTGTTTTCCAGCGCGGGCATGGCCTCGGCGATCAGTTTCCTGTCCAGAACATCTTCGATCGGATGGTTCTGCAACTGGGTGTGGCGTATATCGTCTGGCCCGGCCTCAGGTTTGAAGAACAGGCCGGCAAATTCCAGTCCCTGACTTTTGCCGTGGGCAATAACACGGTCCTGCGTCAGCAATTGAGACTGTCCGACCAGTTCATCAAAACTGCGCAGGCCCATGGAAGCCATAAGACGGCGCACTTCTTCGGCCACATAGAAGAAAAAATTGATGACATGTTCCGGTGTGCCATGGAACCGCTTGCGCAGGACCGGATCCTGCGTGGCGATGCCGACTGGACAGGTGTTGAGATGGCATTTGCGCATCATCAGACAGCCGGCGGCTATCAGCGGCGCGGTGGCAAATCCAAATTCATCGGCACCCAGCAGCGCGCCGATCACAACATCGCGGCCGGTCCGCAAGCCGCCATCGACCTGCAGCGCAATACGCGAGCGCAAGCCGTTCAGCACAAGCGTCTGATGGGTTTCCGCAAGCCCCAGTTCCCAAGGGCTGCCGGCATGTTTGAGCGACGTCAGCGGCGACGCACCGGTACCGCCTTCAAATCCGGAAATGGTGATGTGATCCGCCCGTGCCTTGGCAACGCCGGCAGCAACCGTGCCAACGCCCACTTCGGAGACCAGCTTGACGGAGACATCAGCTGCCGGATTGACATTCTTCAGATCGAAAATGAGCTGCGCCAGATCCTCAATCGAGTAGATGTCATGATGCGGCGGCGGCGAAATCAACCCGACACCGGGCGTGGAATGCCGCACTTTGGCAATCACAGCATCGACCTTGTGGCCGGGAAGCTGCCCGCCTTCGCCCGGCTTGGCTCCCTGCGCGACCTTGATCTGCATCATGTCGGAGTTCACCAGATATTCTGTCGTCACGCCAAACCGGCCGGATGCAACCTGCTTGATCGCGGACCGTTTCGGGTTCGGACGCCCATCGGGAAGCGGATTGAAGCGCTCCGGCTCCTCACCGCCTTCGCCGGTGTTCGACTTGCCGCCAATCCGGTTCATTGCAATCGCAAGGGTCGAATGGGCTTCGACGCTGATGGAGCCAAAGGACATGGCACCTGTGGAAAAGCGGGTCACAATCTGTGCAGCCGGTTCCACTTCGTCAATCGAGATCGCCTCGTTGGCCAGCTTGATATCAAACAGGCCGCGCAAGGTCATCAAGGTCTCGGACTGATCATTCACGATCGCAGCATAGTCCTGATAGTCAGCCCAGCTTTCGCCCCGCACCGCATGTTGCAGTCTGGCCACTGCGTCCGGCGTCCAGGAATGGGCCTCACCGCGCACGCGATACATATATTCACCGCCTACATCCAGCGAACTGCGCAGCACGGGATCGACACTGAAAGCACCCTGATGCCGGGCAATCGTCTCTTCCGATACTTCTTTCAATCCGACCCCCTCGATCTGGGTGGCTGTGCCGAAGAAAAACCGTTTGACGAATGTGGATCTCAGACCGACCGCATCGAAAATCTGTGCACCGCAATAGGATTGATAGGTGGAAATGCCCATTTTGGACATCACTTTCAAAATCCCCTTGTCGATCGATTTGATATAGCGCGCTACCACCTCCCCGGCATCGACAACGTCTGGAAAGTCGCCACGTGTATGCATATCCGACAGGGTTTCAAATGCGAGATAGGGATTGATAGCCTCCGCGCCATAGCCTGCCAGAACACAGAAATGATGAACTTCGCGCGCTTCACCGGTTTCCACCACAAGGCCGACCGACGTGCGAAGTCCTTTACGGATGAGATGGTGGTGCACAGCCGCCGTGGCCAGCAGAGCCGGGATCGCAATTCGCTCCTCGCCGATCAGGCGATCGGACAGGATGATGATATTATAGCCGGTCTGCACCGCCCGCTCGGCGCGTTGGCCAAGCCGGTCCAGCGCCGCCTCCATGCCGTTGGCGCCTTTTTCGGCACCATAAGTGATGTCGAGGGTCTGGGTCTGAAACTGATTATCGCCGATATCGCCGATCGCGCGGATTTTCTCCAGATCATCATTGGCCAAAATTGGCTGGCGCACTTCAAGCCGCTTGCGCTCCGACTGGCCTTCCAGATCAAACAGATTTGGCCGGGGTCCGATAAAGGAGACCAGGCTCATGACAATTTCTTCGCGAATCGGATCAATCGGCGGATTGGTGACCTGAGCAAAGTTCTGCTTGAAATAGGTGTACAGCAATTTGGATTTTGCGCTGAGCGCAGAAATCGGCGTGTCGGTTCCCATTGATCCCAGGGCTTCCTGCCCGGTGGTTGCCATCGGTGACATCAACAGCTTCAGATCTTCCTGGGTGTAGCCAAAGGCCTGTTGCCGGTCCAGAAGGCTGGCATGAGAGCGCGGTGCCCTTGCGCCAACCTGCGGCAGGTCTTCCAGAACAATCTGCGTTCGCGCCAGCCATTCCCGGTAAGGATTTGCATTGGCAATGCGGGCTTTCAACTCGTCATCAGAGACAATACGGCCTTCTTCAAGATCGATCAGCAGCATTTTACCCGGCTGCAAACGCCATTTTTGGACAATTCTCGACTCGTCGATCGGAAGAACCCCCACTTCGGACGCCATGATGACACAGTCATCATCGGTGACCACATAGCGCGCCGGACGCAATCCGTTGCGGTCCAGCGTTGCAGCGATCTGGCGTCCATCAGTAAAGGCGATTGCCGCCGGACCGTCCCAGGGCTCCATCATGGCGGCATGATATTCGTAAAATGCACGGCGGTCCTCGCCCATCAGCGGATTGCCCGCCCAGGCTTCCGGCACCAGCATCATTGCCGCATGGGAGAGCTCGTATCCCCCCATGGTTAGGAATTCCAAAGCATTGTCGAAACACGCCGTATCGGATTGACCCTCATAGGAAATCGGCCACAGTTTCGACATCGAGTCACCGAACAGCGGCGATTCCACGGAAGCCTGCCGCGCTGCCATCCAGTTGACATTGCCGCGCAGCGTGTTGATTTCACCATTATGCGCCACCATCCGATAGGGATGGGCAAGCCGCCACGACGGGAACGTGTTGGTGGAGAAGCGCTGATGCACCAGAGCCAGAGCCGATTCAAAGCGTTCGTCCTTCAGATCCCGATAATAGGGGCCAAGCTGATCCGCCAGGAACATGCCCTTATAGACAATGGTGCGCGATGACAGTGATACAACATAGAAGTCGGTGTCTTCAGCGCCGTTATTGGCATCATAAATCTGGTTTGAAATCATTTTACGCAGCAAAAACAGCTTGCGCTCAAATGCGGACTGATCGTTGATTTCAGGACCACGACCGATGAAAACCTGTCTTGAAAACGGCTCTGTCGCAAGTACTTGCCTGGACAGACCGTCATTGTTTACCGGCACATCCCGCCAGCCGAGCACCACCTGGTGGCAACTGGTCACAATATTTTCAACGATGCGTTCAAAATCCGCGCGCGTTGTCTCGTCCTGCGGCAGGAACAGAAAGCCGACGGCATATTCACCAGGTTCTGGCAGATCGAAATCGCAGACTTTTTTAAACAGGCCATGCGGCATCTGGCTGAGCAGACCGGCCCCGTCGCCCATCAGAGGATCGGCACCAACAGCGCCGCGATGTTCCAGATTTTCCAGGATCTGGATGCCATCCTGAATGATTTTGTGGCTGGCACCGCTCTTCATATTGGCGATGAAGCCGACGCCGCAGGCATCATGTTCTTTGGCCGGATCATACAGACCCTGGGCTGCCGGAACGCCATTGTGGCGAGGCCGGGCTTTCAACCGCTTGGTTGCAGGGGTGCGCGCATCCGTAACGGCCGGGCCGACGGTGTTGAGCAGAGAGAACCTTCTTTGCGTCATAAACAACACTCCAACATTGGGGCCTGCATCAGCAAGCACTCGTCATAGTCACTTCTAGCCCGAACCAGCGGCACGCCATCATTCGCGTAGCGCTGCCCCGATCCTCGGAAACGCGGCTCGGGCGAGCGGGCCGGCTGACGCCGATGCTCATGTTCTGGGTCAGGCGGCTGTCGCCGCCGCTTCTGGCCGGCGGACCTTACCGAGGGTGATACATACACCGACAGACAGGCTGGTCGCTACAAAAGTGTGCGAGGACCTTACCGGGTGCCCCGGCCCGTCGATGAAAGTCTTGCCCGATAACCGAAGACACCCACCTGAGTAATATCATGTGCAATTTAGGACAGCAATACTGACCAATTACGGGCAGAAAATGCCAGAAATGATAGCAAAGAGCAAGCCATTAATCACACAGGAAATATCGCAAGTTCCATTTTAACGGCAGTTCTTGAAAGGAAACACCTTTTTCCCATCCATAAATTTGCAGAACTTGCGTGTTAGCCGGCGATGACCCCCTCACAGTTCCGTGATGGGAATGTGAGCTTTTGTCACGTCTGTTTGATTTTCAATTGAATTCAAACTCGGTCAATCTTCTTCCTGTCAGACAGAAACGGGGATCCTCGCCCGGAAGTCTGAAGTCAATATTTAACCGGTCAATTCACGGAGAATTCCATGTCTGCATTCACGAAAACCGCCCTTTCTGCTGCTCTGGTCGCCGGCGCAATGGCAACCGCACTTTCCACTGTCACCATTTCCACCGACGCTGAAGCCGCAACAGACGGCAAGGAAAAATGCTTCGGCATCGCACTGGCAGGCAAGAATGATTGTGCAGCCGGCCCCGGCACGACCTGCGCAGGAACATCGAAAGTGGACTTCCAGGGAAATTCCTGGAAACTGGTTCCAGCAGGCACCTGCGAAACCATGGAAATGGGCGGCGACCGCAAAGGGTCTCTGGCAGCGTTGACACGCGACATCCCATCGTGATTTTTTAGAAAATAGCACATTCGGCCCTGATCGTGGTACAAGCGGTCCGGGCCGCTGGCCTTTCCAATTGCTAGATTTGAGATCTGAAATGCTCCACGCCGACGTTCCAGCACCAATGGCACCGCGTGTCGAGGCGCGCGTTCCGGACCGCTCCGGTGTGGGTCTGAAATCAGAGCATTACGCAGACATTCTGGAACTGAAACCGGATCTTGGCTGGTTTGAGATTCACCCTGAGAATTATATGGGGGCCGGAGGGCCACCACATCATTTTCTTGAACGCATTCGCGAAAATTATCCGCTGTCCTTGCACGGAGTCGGCCTGTCAATCGGTGGCGAGGCCGATCTCAATCAGGATCACCTGCGCCGTCTGAAAGAACTGAATGAGCGTTATCAGCCCGGTCTTTTTTCTGAACATCTGGCATGGTCAAGCCATGAGAGTCATTTTCTCAATGACCTTTTGCCCGTCCCCTACACCGAACAGACGCTTGCCAGGGTCGTTGAGCATATAGACCAGGTGCAGCAGGTCATCGGCCGCCAGATGCTGCTGGAGAATCCATCGCTCTATGTGGCTTTTGACCAGTCCACCATGGGTGAAATCGAGTTTCTTACCCGTATCGCCGATCAAACCCGGTGCGGCCTGCTGCTGGATGTCAACAATGTCTATGTAAGCGCCACCAATCAGCAATATGATCCGTCAAAATACATCGCCCGGTTTCCGCTGCACATGGTCGGCGAAATTCATCTTGGCGGCCATGCTCCGGATCAGGATGAAACCGGCGCTGCGCTGCTGATCGATGCCCATGACCGGGCTGTCGATAATACTGTGTGGGCGTTGTACGAACGCACCATCGTGCTGGGCGGTCCGCGTCCCACTCTGGTTGAATGGGACAATAATGTGCCGGCGTTTGCGACACTTCTCGACGAAGCCCGGCAGGCTGAGGCGATCATGGCACGCAATCCGCTGCTTGGCAGCCGGCATGGGTAGTGACGGGCTGGGACCGTTCGCCAAGGCTCTTTTACAGCCCGGCAGTCCGGTACCTGAGGGCATCATCAATCCCGATGGTGCTCCAGCCACCAAACGTTTCGATGTTTACCGCAACAATGTGATTGTCAGTCTGGTCGATGCCCTGGCCAGTCGCTATCCCGTCATCAAAGCCCTGGTCGGCGACGAGTTTTTTCAGGCTGCCGCCCGTGAATTTGTCATCCATCACCCTCCGCAATCGCCGGTCATGCTGGCCTATGGCACGGCATTTCCCGGCTTTCTCGATACATTTCCCCCCGCCGCATCAGTGCCCTATCTTGGCGATGTTGCACGGCTGGAGAGCGCCCGGCGCTCTGCCTACCATGCCGCCGACGAACCGGTCCTTGTCCCTGCGCGGCTTGAGCAGGTCCCCCCGGACCTCCTTGACCAACTGACATTCAGCACCCATGCCTCGCTGGCCCTGATCGCCTCCAGCTATGCCATCCTGTCAATCTGGCAGGCCAACAGTCAGGGCACCGAATTGGACGTGCCGGTCGATACACCGCAATCGGTCATAGTCTGCCGTCCGGCAATGGAAGTTGAAGTTCGCAGCCTTCCCGAAGGGGCTTTCGACTTTCTAAAGGCTCTTCAAAACGGTAAGACGCTGGGCGTTGCGGCACAGGCTGGCCTGTTATCCAGTCTCGCCTTCGACCTGGCATCCACTTTGTCCGGCGCTTTATCGGCACGCGTTTTTACGAATTTCGAACTGGCACAGATAATTCGGGGCTGACATGAACAATTTCATCAATTCGCTGACACGCATGCACGAACGCGCTTTTGACGCCATTGAAATGGCGAGTCAGGGCTGGCTGCTCGGTCTTGCTGCACGGCTGGTGTTTGCCGCCACCTTGCTGATCTATTTCTGGAGATCGGCAGCAACCAAACTCGGCGATGGAGTGTTTGGTTTTCTTGCCCCCTCTGATGGGGCTTATATCCAGATATTCCCGAAAGCATTTGAAGCTGCCGGGTACAACAGTTCTGCTCTGGGAGCGTACTATCAACTGGTAGCGACGCTGGGAATGTGGGCGGAATTCATTCTCCCGGCGTTGATTGTTGTCGGCCTGTTTACCCGGCTTGCCAGTCTGGCCTTCATCGGCTTTGTCGCGGTCATGACCATCGTCGATATTTTCGGCCACGCCGTTGATCCGGCAACGATCGGCGCCTGGCTTGACGGCAATCCATCCTCTCTGATCGCAGATCAGCGGCTCCTGTGGGTATTCCTGTTTGTCGTTCTTGTCATCAAAGGAGGTGGCGCACTGTCACTGGACCAACTCCTTGTGCGTGCGCGCAGCCGCTGAGGGAAGCTGCACTTGAAAAGAAGGCTGCCAGCCGCTACAGCACGCTCTGTATTGGTTTAGGGTCTGGACCTGCCCCATGATGTTTGCAAGCGACAATTGGGCAGGCGCCTGCCCCCAGGTTCAACAGGCCCTTGCCCGGCTTGGCCCCGAAGCTGCGCCGGCCTATGGCGGAGATGATCTTACCGCTGCTGTCGATGAGAAATTGTCTGACATTTTCGAAACACCGGTGAAAAGCCTGATGGTGGCAACCGGCTCGGCCGCCAATGCGCTTGGGCTTGCCCATTTTGCAAAGCCCGCAGGCATCACCGTTGCCCATAACAATGCTCATGTGAATGTGGATGAATATAATGGTCCGCAACGCGTCAGCCCCGGCCTGAAAATTCTGGGCATGAAGGGACATGCCAGCAAGCTCACTGCGCAAGAGCTGGCTGGCGTACTTGCAGCGTTTCCCGGTGGTGTCTCGCGACAGGGCCGATTGAGCTGCCTCACCCTCACCCAGGCCACCGAACTGGGTCAGGTCTACACGTCCCAGGAGATTGCCCAACTGAGCCGCCCGGCGAAGAAAATCGGTATGGGCGTTCATATGGATGGCGCCCGCTTTGCAAATGCGGTGGCCCATCTGGACTGTCCACCTGCAGATCTGACCTGGAAAGCTGGGATCGATTGCCTGTCCCTCGGCTTTACCAAAAACGGCGCATGGGCCGCGGATCTGTTGATTTTTTTCAGCGACGATGGCGTCGAAGAAACCAACTATATCCGTAAGCAGATGGGTCACTATTTTTCAAAACCGCGTTTCATGGCGGCGCAGATACTGGCCATGTTGCAGGATGGCACCTGGCTGAAAAACGCAGCTCATGCCAATCAGCAGGCGGCAATTCTGGCCACTGCCTTTGCAGCCAGCGACCGGGTCTCTGTGCCTTTGTTGCCACAATCCAATGAGGTTTTCGCTTATTTCAGCAAAGCCGACATCGACACTCTGCAGCACGCCGGCGCCAGTTTCCACCCCTGGCCGGATGAGGATATTCCGGAAAATTTGCGCGATCCGGACAGACATTTGATGCGGCTGGTCTGCAGCTTTGCCACGCAACCGGCGGAAGTCGAGACGTTCCTCAATCTTATCGGCTGACAGACTGACCCATCGGTCTGGCGCCACTACATTAACGGCTGGCCATTCTGCACGTCATCCCTGTCCACCGAGGCAAGCACTATTGCGCCGGCTTCATCTTCAAATCCGAGCGTCAGAACTTCAGACATGAATTTGCCGATCTGGCGCGGTGGAAAATTGACCACAGCCATCACCCGGCGGCCGACCAGCGTCTCCGGTGTATAATGAACTGTGATCTGTGCAGATGATTTTTTGACGCCGATGATATTGCCGAAATCGATCTTCATCTTGATCGATGGCTTGCGCGCTTCCGGATAGGGTTCGGCTTCAATGATGGTTCCTATACGAATATCGACCTTGATAAAATCGTCAAAACTGATCTCGTCCTTACGCTGCATTCCGCGGCTCCCGTTCATTCATGGCCTGCGCTCATCTCTCTAAACCGAGTTCGATGGCGCGGCGATGCGCCGCCCGAATGGTTTTTTCGATCAGCGGTGGCAGACCGTCCTCCGCCATCAGAACGTCCAGACCGGCGGCAGTGGTGCCTTTTGGGGAGGTTACATTCACCCGCAATGTTTCTGCGCTGTCGGATGATTGATGCAGCAATTCTCCGGCTCCTGCCACGGTTTCACGCGCCAGGATCATCGCCACATCTTCGGGCAGGCCCAGTTTTTTGCCGGCCGCGGCCATCGCTTCAACCAGATGGAACACATAGGCCGGACCGCTTCCTGAAACCGCCGTTACCACATTGATCGCAGCCTCGCTGTCAACCCAGACAACGGTCCCGATCGCTGCCATCAGATCGGCGATAAAGCGCTTGCGCTCATCAGACAGCGGATATGCGGGAAACAATGCGGTGACGCCGCGTCCGACCAGTGCCGGCGTGTTGGGCATTGCACGGATCACCATTGCATCGCTGCCGAAGGTGGCTGACAAGGTCGCAATGGTCGTTCCGGCAGCGACGGACAGGACAATCATGTCCGCGGCGTCGGAACGACCGGCAAACGCTGCCAGACCCGGTAACACCTTTTCCATCATCTGCGGCTTGATCGCCAACATCAGCAGCGCCGGGGTCGGCACCTCATCCGGCACGCCATGAACGGCCACGCCCTGATCGCGTAATGTCTGGCTCTGCGCCTCGTCAAGACCGGGATCTATGACGTGGACGGCTCCATCCGGCAGGCCTTTTGCAAGCCAGCCCTGGAGCATTGCTCCACCCATCTTGCCGGCACCCACCAGCACCAGCGGACGTTTTTTGGTAACACTAACACTCATCACAGCTCGCTTTATGCTTCAAATGGAACATTTGTGCGGAATTTCACATCTGTCGGCTATTGGTAGGATGTTTGATCATCAACAGGTCAATGAAATCATCAACCCGCTTAAGCCTCACCAACAGTTTCAAACAGGGTCCCGGCCAGCGCATCAGGTGCTGATTTACCAGCCCAGAGTATAAACTGGAAAGCCTGATAATAACGCTCACACGCGTCTACAGCACCGGACAGCAAAGCCTCCAACTGCTGCTGGGTCGGCTCGGCACCTCCCGACAGAAGCAGCGCATGGCGGAACATCACGACACCCTCCTCGGCCCAAAGGTCAAAATGCCCCATCCAGAGCTGTTCATTGACGAGCGCAAGCAGACGGACAACTTCGTTGCGGTGCTTGTGCGAAACCTTGGCATCGAAAGCACAAGCCAGATGCAACGCTTCAACCTCTTCCATCCAGGAAAAAGACACATGATAATCGCACCAGCTGCCCACAACGGTGATGGTGATGTCATCTTCACCTGAGCGTTCAAACACCCAATCATTGAGGCCGGCCAGTTGCTCTATGAAGTCCACCGGATTAGCGTCGCGGTCCAATTCGACATCGAGCATGCTCATGGGATACCCCCGCTGCTGCTTGCTGTAAGGTAAGGCTCAAGAATCGCCTCTCAACCCACTATATAGTGTGGTTATCCGGTGACGATACCATTTATGCCGGGATCAGCCGTTTCCTGTGGACGAATCAAGCAAATCCGCCTGACGCTCACCGGTCTCGATCAGTTGCCGGCCGGCTTCTTCGCTGCAGTTTTGCGGGCAGCCGGGCGGCTGGTGCTTTTTGGATTCTTCATTTCTTTGCGCAGCGCATTTAAATCAGCGCGCAATGCCTCATTTTCGTCACGGGCTTTTGCCGCCATATCGCGCACCGCCTCGAAATCTTCGCGCTGCACAAGATCCATATCGGACAACAAGCGTTCGAACTGGCTTTTCACTGCCGTTTCAACTTCGCGCTTCATTCCCTGTGCTACACCGGCTGCATCGGTTGCCAGTTTTGCAATTTCGTCAAACAGACGTCCAGATGGTTTGGTCATGGAATATTCCTTTGCTATTATCTCTATATGCGGTCTCCCAAATCTAAACTCAAGATAAGGTGACAAAACTTCTGTTTTGTCATAAGCCGCGACCTGAGAGCTATAACACCCGCAACAGAACTGGCTGAATCGTGCCCACATTTGTCCTGCCTTTCCCGATGATCGACCCAGTGCTGATCGAATTCGGCCCACTTGCCATCAGATGGTATGCGCTTGGCTATATTGCCGGCATTTTATTGGGCTGGTGGTACGCCCGGCGGCTGGTGTCGAAGCAAGCCCTCTGGGCACCAGCTTCACCCGCGATGACCCCCGAAGATGTTGATGATTTTGTGTTGTGGATAACATTCGGCATCATTCTGGGCGGCCGCATCGGCTATGTGCTGTTCTACAATTTTGAAGTCTATCTGCAAAACCCGCTGGAGGCTTTGAAACTGTGGCAGGGCGGCATGTCCTTTCACGGCGGTTTCATTGGCTCTGTGCTGGCTGTTATTTTGTTCGCCCGCCGCCGCGGAATACGCCTGTTGTCGCTGCTCGATATCAGCGCCCTGTGCACACCATTCGGCCTGTTTTTCGGCCGCCTTGCCAACTTCATAAATGCCGAATTGTGGGGCCGCCCGACCGACGTTCCGTGGGCCATGGTGTTTCCTGGCGCCGGTCCCGAGCCGCGCCATCCCAGCCAGTTATACGAGGCCGCTCTGGAAGGCATCGTCCTGTTTGTTGTGTTGTGGATACTGGCACACCGCTTTGACGCTTTCAAAAAGCCAGGCCTGATTGCCGGAACCTTCGCGGCGGGATACGGCGTGTCGCGCTTCATTGTCGAATTTTTCCGCGAACCTGACGCACAGATCGGATTTCTCAGCGGCGGGTTGACCATGGGCATGCTGTTGTCGCTGCCGATGATCGTTATCGGGCTGTGGTACATTGCCGGATCGCGCAACCGAACGCTGTAACCTGTAGGGACAGATGCCGGATCTGAAAAACCGCATTCTGGAAGACATTGCGCTGTCCGGGCCGATGCCGCTGCCACGCTATATGAGCCTGTGTCTGGGAGATCCGGAAGCGGGCTATTATATGCGCCGCGATCCGTTGGGGGCAGAAGGCGACTTCACCACGGCCCCGGAAATCAGCCAGATGTTTGGCGAATTGATCGGTGTCTGGCTTGTATCCGCGTGGAAGGCTTTGGGCCGTCCGTTCCGCATGCGGCTCGTTGAATTCGGCCCTGGCCGTGGCACCTTGATGTCCGACTGTCTGCGCAGTCTCGCACTTGAACCTGCGCTGCTGCGGGGCCTGGAAATCGAGATGATCGACATCAGCCCGGCCTTGAAAGCTGCCCAGCAGACCACCCTGATGCACGCTCCCTGCCCGGTGCATTGGCATGATGAACTGCAGGACAGCGCCTTGCCTACTCTCATCATCGCAAATGAATTTTTCGACGCTTTACCGGTGCATATTCTGGTCAAAACTGCTGATGGTGTTGCCGAACGCCACGTCGTGGCAGGCAGCGAGGGTCAGCTTGCCTTTGCAGATTTGCCAACCAGCCAGTCTGTCCGCATGGCCCAGGCGGACAGACTGGCTCCAGGCACGGTGTTCGAACTGTCTCCCCAGCGCAACGACATGGCGACGGCGATGGCCAAGCAGCTTTCGGCACAGGGCGGGGCTGCATTGTTGATCGACTATGGCTTTGTTCAACCCAAAACCGGCGCAACCTTTCAAGCTCTTATCCGGCATCAGCCGGTGGACCCGCTGGACCAGCCAGGTCAGGCGGATCTGACGGCCCTGGTGGATTTCACTGCGCTGGGAAACGGATTCCGCTCACAGGGCCTGCATGTCAAGGGACCGGTCAGCCAAATGGACTTTCTGCTCGATCTTGGTCTTTTACAACGGGCGGCACATTTGGGCGCAAAGCGCGATCAAAGAGACCGGGAGACGCTGCAACTGGCTGTAAACCGGTTGGTCTCACCGGATGAGATGGGTGTTCTCTTCAAGGTGCTTGCAGCGGCGAGTTTTGACGTTTCCCTGCCCGTATTTCAGAATCCTGCTTGATTTTATCCTGTCAATCCGGTCACTTGTCGCCATGAACAAGCCGTTCGCACCCGTTCCGTTCACGACCCATCCAGCCCTTGGCGGGCCGGGTATCCTTCATGGTTTCTTCGGTCGTCAGGGCGGTGTGTCCAGCGGCATTTACAGCACTTTGAATTGCGGGGTGGGATCGGACGATGTGCGGGCAAACGTGCTGCATAATCGCGCCTTGTTGACGCGCACGCTGGTCAACTCGGACCTGCCGCTCATCACACCCTATCAGATTCACAGCAGCCGCTGCGTTACCGTCACCGGACCCTGGCCGCGAAGGACCCCTGAAAAATGCGATGCACTGGTCACTTCAACCCCGGAAATAGTACTGGCCGTGGGATCGGCTGATTGCGGTCCGGTTCTGTTTGCTGACACGGAAGGCGGCGTTATCGGCGCGGCCCATGCCGGTTGGAAAGGGGCACTTGGCGGCGTGCTGGAAAGCACAATTGCGCAAATGGAGGGTCTCGGCGCCCGGTGCAACCGCATCACAGCGGTGCTCGGACCCGCGATTTCCCGGGCCTCCTATGAGGTCAGCGCTGAGTTCAAAGAGACCTTTCTGAAACATGACCCGGCGAATGCGGCCTGTTTCACCGAAGGTGCGCGGGAAGGACACTTTCAGTTCGATCTACCGTCCTATATCGTCAGCAGATTACGCGCCTGCGGACTTGCCAAGGCCGAATGGACCGGTCAATGTACCTATCTTGAGGAAACGGCGTTTTTCAGCTATCGCCGTACAACACACCGCAAAGAGCCGGATTACGGCCGCCAACTGGCTGCAATTTCAATCACCTGATCAACAGCGAGAAAGCTCATGACCCTGCATTTTTCCCGCGAGGAATATGATCATCGACGCGAGCGTTTGCTGGCGGTAATGGAAGAAAACAATCTGGATGCGATGCTGCTGTTTTCCCAGGAAAGCATGTACTGGCTGACCGGATTTGATTCGTTCGGATTCTGTTTTTTCCAGTGTCTTATCGTGCGCTCCAATGGCGAGATGTCGCTGTTGACACGGATGCCGGATCTGCGTCAGGCCCGACACACGTCGATCATTGAAGATATCCATGTCTGGATGGATTGGGGCGAAGCCGGACCGGTCAATCAGTTGCGCGATCTGATGGACAATCTGGATATGCTCGGCAACAATATCGGTGTTGAATATGATACCCAGGGGCTGACCGCCTTTTATGGCCGTCAGGTTGACGACAAGCTGAAAAGCTTCGGCAATCTGACCGATGCATCGACACTCATTCCGGCCCTGCGCGTGCAAAAGAGCTTTGCCGAGATCGCCTATATCCGTGAAGCTGCGGAGATGGCCGATGATGCCTTTGAAGCAGGTCTTGCCGTCATCCGGCCGGGAGCCAATGATGCGGATATTCTGGCCGCAATGCAGGGGTCTGTATTCGCAGCCGGAGGCAGTTATCCGGGCAATGGTTTCATCATCGGGTCCGGCAAGGATGCCTTGTTGTGCAGAACCAAATCCGGGCGCCGCACGCTGGAAGAGCAGGATCAGATCACTCTGGAGTTTGCCGGGACCTCGAAAAACTACCACAGCGCATTGATGCGCACGGTCATACTGGGTGAGCCGACGCCGCGTCATATCGAACTGTTCGATGCTGCCCAGACCGCGCTTCAGGCTTGCGAAGAACTGATGACGCCCGGCCATACATTTGGCGAAGTGTTTGAAGCTCATGCCAGTGTTCTTGATGAACGCGGTCTTCACGCCCACCGCCTCAATGCCTGCGGCTATTCGCTCGGTGCCCGCTTTGCGCCCTCGTGGATGGATACACCGATGTTCTACCGCAAAAACCCCTTCCAGATCCGGCCCAATATGAGCCTGTTCCTGCACATCATCATCATGGACAGTGAAACCGAGACAGCCATGACGCTCGGCCGCACCTATCTGACCACAGAGGGAGCTCCCGAACCCCTGTCTCGCCTGCCGATTGAACTTGTTGTCGTGAAGAGCTAACGGGCCGGGATGACGCTCGTTCCTTTACCATACCGCATTATTTTCGTTGTGCTGCTCGGTCTGCTTCTGAGCGCCTGTCTTGGCACCATTGAAGAGACTCTGGACAAAGCTGAATCCGAAGCCCAGGGACAGGTCTACGACCCGCCGGTTACCAGCGAAAAGATTGCACCGATCGATGGTGCGCCAACGATACGCGCCTCCAGTCTGGCTTCTTTGGCACGGCTCGGATTTGCGCCGATTGACGGCATACCGCCCGATATTGAGACCCGGCTGTCGGAATCTCTGCGCCGCTCCGCCTTCAGGCGTAATATGTTTCTGGTCCCCAATGGGGATTCGACACAAAGCCACCTGGTGCGCGGATATCTATCGCTGGCTTCCAACTCCCTTGGGGCTGTGATTGTCTATATCTGGGACATCAGCGCAAATAACGGATCGCCGCCGTATCGTATCAGCGGACAGGTGCTGGCACCCAATGCCCCTGCAAACTGGAGCAGCATCGATTCCGAAGCGCTTGATATTCTGGCTGTCCAGTCGATGGAGGCGATAATTTCCTGGCTCAACAACCAGTTGGGCGGCCCCAGACTCGATAACCGCGACTTCGTCCCATTCAAGTAGTGTGCGATCCGCCTCCATATTCCGCCAAATCCGTCGAGTCAGAGCACGAATTATCAGTGTCAGGTCATTTTGGCAGCTTTACACCGGGCGCTGCAGCTTGTTAGAAGCAGCGCCATACGCGATCTCGGCCACGCTCCAGGATTTCTTCCAATGAAACTAATTGCCGGTAATTCCAATCCTGCCCTCGCAAAGTCGGTGGCGGCGTATCTGGATATTCCACTTGCACATTGTTCTGTCCGGCGTTTTGCCGATCAGGAAATATTCGTCGAAATTCAGGAAAACATTCGCGGCGAGGACGTTTTCGTTCTTCAGTCGACAAGCTACCCGGCCAATGACCATCTGATGGAACTGCTTATTCTGATGGATGCAGCGCGCCGTTCCTCCGCCAGGCGCATCACCGCAGTGGTTCCCTATTTCGGTTATGCCCGCCAGGATCGCAAGCCATCGGCCAGAACCCCGATTTCGGCAAAGCTGGTAGCCAATCTGATCACCGAGGCAGGTGCGGACCGCGTTTTGACGCTGGATTTGCATGCCGGTCAGATCCAGGGCTTTTTTGATATTCCAACGGACAATCTGTTTTCCGCCCCCCTGTTTTCGCGGGATATCAAATCACGCATGCCTGGCGAGAAAATCATGGTGGTCTCACCAGATGTCGGTGGTGTGGTTCGGGCGCGCGCAGTGGCAAAACGCGTTGATGCGCCTTTGTCCATAGTCGACAAGCGGCGCGACCGGCCTGGCGAGTCGGAAGTCATGAACATCATCGGCGATGTGGAAGGCCATGACTGCATTCTGGTCGACGACATTGTCGATTCCGGCGGCACCTTGTGCAACGCCGCCGATGCCCTGCTCGACCAGGGCGCAACCTCGGTCAGAGCCTATATCACCCACGGCGTTTTGTCCGGGGGTGCCGTTGCCAGAGTGACCGCCTCCAAGCTGAAGGAACTGGTGATCACCGATTCCATTCAGCCGACCGGCGCGGTGGATTCGGCCTCCAATATCCGCACCATACCGATTTCGACATTGATCGGCGAAGCGATCTCGCGGACAAGTCTGGAAAAATCGGTTTCCAGCCTGTTTGACTGAGCGGAAATCACCTCACTTTGTGCTGGCAAAAGCACCATAAACCCCTTGCGTTTCTGTCATCTGTCGCCTAAAAGCCACCGCACGCGGTCACACCCTTGGAGGGACCGCACAACCTGGGCGGTTCGCGCAACACAAATAAAGCGGCCCCGTCCTCATCAGAGAAAATCGGAGTGCTCCCAATGAGTGATGAACTCAAAGCGGTGGCGCGGGAACGAGTTGGCAAGGGGGCTGCTCGGGCAACGCGTCGTGAAGGTCTTGTACCTAGCGTCATTTATGGCGACAAAAAACCACCCCTGTCTATCGCCCTGCCTGCCAAAGAAACCGCCCTTGCTGCCAATAGCGACAGTTTCATGGCGCGCGTTATCAAACTTGATGTCGATGGCAAGACCCACACGGTGATCGCCAAAGATGTACAACGCGATCCTGTCAAGGATTTCGTTATCCATGTCGACTTCCTGCGCGTAGGCAAAGGCAGTACCCTGACCGTAAACGTGCCTGTCCACTTCATCAATGAAGAGGCTGCACCAGGTCTGGAACGCGGCGGCGTGCTGAACATTGTCCGCCACGAAGTGGAATGCGAGGTGCCGGGCGATGCGGTTCCTGAATTCCTCGAAGGTGATCTGACCGGTCTTGATATCGGCGATGGCCTGCATATTTCTGCAGTCAAGCTTCCGAAGGGTGTCGTGCCCACGATCACCGATCGTGATTTTACGATCGCCACAATCGCGGCGCCAGCTTCACTTAAGAGTGAAGAAGACGAGGAAGCTGAAGCTGCTGCAGCTGAAGAAGCAGCCGAAGGCGAAAGCGAAGACGCTGCCGCGGAAGACGGCGACAGCACCGAAGAGTAAACCGAGACAAGCCGAACGGGTCGACCCATGAAACTTCTCGTTGGACTGGGAAACCCCGGGCTGCAATATGCCCGCAACCGGCATAATATCGGCTTTCATACGGTGGACGAAATTCAGTCCCGCCACGGCTTCACACCGTGGCGGGATCGTTTTCAGGGGTGGGTCGCGACCGGCACTTTGAATGGCGAAAAAGTCACTTTGCTGAAACCGGCAACCTATATGAACGAATCCGGCCGCTCGGTCGGCGAAGCCATGCATTTTTTCAAGATACCGCTCGAAGATATCATCGTATTTTACGACGAACTCGATCTGGCTCCAGCCAAGGTCCGGGTCAAGACCGGTGGAGGTGCCGGTGGCCATAACGGCATCAGATCAATCGATGCCCATGTGGGAAACGATTATCAGCGCGTGCGCATCGGCATCGGCCATCCCGGTCATAAGAATCTTGTATCCCGCTACGTATTGTCGGACTTTGCGAAAGCCGATACGCCGTGGCTGGAGCTGCTGCTCGGCAGCATCGCCGATGCGGTGCCGACGCTGCTGAAAGACGGCTCCGCCGGATTTTTAAATGAGTTGGCCCTGCGGCAGAAGCCCGAAACCGAACAACCTGACCGTCTGAAATCAGTTCGGAAAAAACCCGGCCTGAAAAAATCCAGTCCGGCTGCTGCCGAACCTGAAATGACGACCCGGACAACCGGAACGACTCCCGGAAAAAAACCTGCCGGGCCCATGGCAGCGGCTCTGAAAGCGCTCCTATCCAAATCCAGAAAGGACTGACCCTATGGGTTTCAAATGCGGTATCGTCGGCTTGCCGAATGTCGGCAAATCCACCCTGTTCAATGCGCTGACAAAAACAGCAGCGGCACAGGCAGCCAATTACCCCTTCTGTACCATCGAGCCCAATACCGGCGATGTTGCGGTTCCCGACACCCGGCTGGGTATCCTGGCAGCTGCTGGAAAATCCGCCAACATCATCGCAACGCGGCTGACCTTTGTTGATATCGCCGGCCTTGTACGGGGTGCCTCGAAAGGTGAAGGGCTTGGCAATCAGTTCCTAGCAAACATCCGCGAAGTCGATGCAATTGCGCACGTTCTGCGCTGTTTTGAAGATGAGGACATCACCCATGTGGATGGCCGCATTGATCCGGTTGCAGATGCAGAAACCGTCGAGACGGAACTGATGCTGGCTGATCTGGAGAGTCTGGAAAAACGTGTTGTCAATCTGCGCAAGCGCGCCACTGGCAATGACAAGGAAGCCAGGCAGTTGCTGCCTCTGGTCGATGGCGCAATTGCGCTTTTGACAGAAGGAAAGCCGGCCAGAATGCTGGAAGTCGACCGCGACGACGAGAAAGCATTCAAGGGGCTGAACCTGCTTACCTCAAAACCGGTTCTGTATGTCTGCAACGTGCTGGAAGCAGATGCCGACAAGGGCAATGCCTATTCGGATGCGGTCGCGGAAATGGCGCAGCGCGAAGGTACGCAATCCGTCGTGATATCGGCAAATATCGAAGCCGAGATCGCCCAGCTGGACGCGGCTGAGGCCGCTGAATATCTGGAAAGCATGGGGCTTGAGGAACCTGGTCTCGACCGCCTCATCCGTGCCGGCTATCAATTGCTCGATCTCATCACCTTCTTCACTGTTGGCCCCAAGGAAACCCGCGCCTGGACCATCACCAGAGGTACCAGGGCGCCGCAGGCCGCCGGTGTCATTCACACCGATTTTGAGCGCGGTTTCATCCGTGCCCAGACCATCGCCTATGATGATTATGTGGCGCTTGGCGGCGAAAGCGGCGCCAAGGAAGCCGGCAAGGCCCGGGATGAAGGCAAGGAATATGTCGCCCATGACGGCGATGTGATGCTTTTCAAGTTCAACACCTGAGGCGCATGCCATGAGCCTGCAGCAGCCGGCAAAGACGGATTTCGACAAGGACATCCTGTTTCTGATGGCGGCCCCGGCGGAATATGGCGCTGCTTTGAAATCGCGGATAGATCCGCTGTTCATCGGCGTGGGCCCCGTAGAGGCGGCCATCAACACCACCCGCATTCTGTCCGGCCTAGCGGCCCGCAACGCGTTGCCGGATCTGGTCATATCTCTCGGCTCGGCCGGGTCCGCCCGACTTGAGCAGACGGAAATCTATCAGGCCGTTTCCGTTTCCTACCGGGACATGGATGCCTCCCCGCTCGGCTTTGAAAAAGGCGTCACGCCGTTTGTTGATCATGCTGTGGAAGTGCTGCTGCCAGCCCGCATCAAGGGCGTTAAAGAAGCGCGTCTGTCTACAGGGGGCAATGTCGTCTCCGGCGCCGCCTACGATCAGATTGACGCGGATATGGTGGATATGGAGACATTTGCAGTTTTGCGGGTCTGCCAGATGTTCGATCTGCCGCTGCTTGGTCTGCGCGGAATTTCAGATGGACGGGAAGATCTGCACCACTATGACGACTGGACCCGCTATCTGCACGACGTTGACAGAAAACTGGCAGAAATTCTCGACACCTTGAGCGAGACATTGCAGATCGGCCCACTGGACGTCTGACATACATTGAACGGTGGGTCTAATGCCCGGGATAGGACACCAATATCTGCACCGGAACATCCAGCGCCCGGATTTTATCGGCACCCCCCAAATCCGGCAGATCGACAATGAAGCACGCCGCCACTACATTCGCACCCAGCCCCTGCAACAGTTTGATGGCCCCTTCAGCAGTGCCCCCCGTCGCGATCAGATCATCAACCAGAACAACTTTTTCCCCGGCTTTCACCGCATCCTTGTGGATTTCCATCTCGTCAAGACCGTATTCCAGCGAGTAAGCAATGCTGACCGTTTCATGTGGCAGCTTGCCCTTTTTGCGGATCGGCACAAAGCCCGATGACAATTGATGGGCGACGGCTCCGCCGAGAATAAAGCCGCGCGCCTCGATCCCGGCAACCTGATCGATTTTTTCGCCTGCGAAGGGCTGAACCAACTCGTCAATAGCCTTACGGAAGGCACGCGCGTCGGACAGCAATGTAATGATATCGCGGAACATGATACCCGGCTTGGGATAGTCGGGAATGGAGCGGATGGCAGCCAGCAGCTTTGGATGGCCCGTGGCGGAATCAGACATATATTCGAGCTCCAGATGGCGCTGATAAAGCATTGTCCATAAACGAAAAGAGCCCCCTTAGGGACTCTTTTTTGTCGTTCATGCCGGCAGGTCTATATCGGTCAGAAAAACAGAATTAATGTTTTGCGCCGGCCCAGACCTTGCGTTTGGTGAAATACAGCAATCCTGCGAAAATCAGAAGGAAGATAATCACCCGGAACCCCATGGCCTTGCGCTCTACCAGATGCGGCTCTGCTGCCCACATCATGAAGGATACAACATCCCGTGCATATTGTTGCAGCGTTTCCGGCGAGCCATCGGAAAATTCATGCTGCCCATCGCTGAGCGGCGGTGCCATGGCAATCTGGACACCCGATTTGAAAACCGGATTGTAATACATGCCGGACCCCATCTCGATTTCTTCAGGCACATCCTCTTCATACCCGGTCAGCAGGTTATAAATATAATCGGGCCCGGATTCCTGATACTGGGTGAAAATATCAAAGACGAAGGTCGGAAATCCGCGTGTCACTCCGCGGGCCTTGGCAAGCACCGAAAAATCGGGTGGCAAAGCCCCATTGTTGGACGCACGGGCCTGTTCGTCATTGGCCCAGGGTGAAGGGAACCGGTCTGCCAGACGACCCGGACGGTCAAACATTTCCCCATCCGCGTCAGGGCCATCCATCACTGAGACTTCAGCGGCAATGGCTCGCACTTCGGCTTCCGAGAAGCCCGGTCCGCCGGGTTGCATCAGGTTGCGGAAAGACACCAGATTCAGACTGTGGCAGGAGGAGCAGTTTTCAGTGAAAATCTGAAATCCGCGCTGCAGTTGTGCCTGGTCAAATTTTCCGAATGGCCCGGCAAAACTCCAGTCCTGTTCCTCAAGCACATTTTCTTCAGCATTCGCTGTTCCGGTAAACGCCAGACCGAGAATGACTGCTGCTGCAGCAATTGTTTTCATAAGGAAAGTCGTCATTGTGTTGTCCTTGAACCTCATTACCTGACCCCGATCAACCTTTGGTCTCGGGCGATGCAGCAGCGCCGGTCGGCAATCCAGAGCCACCTTTTCCGGAGCCATCACCGAGCACCGATTCGGTAATCGAACTTGGCAGCGGTTTGGTTTTCTCAAACATCCCCAGCAGCGGCATCAGAATGAGGAAATGCGCGAAGTAGTAGGCAGTAAATATCCGCGCCGCAAGCACATAGCCGCCTTCTGGAGGCTTTGAACCAAGCCAGCCAAGCACGATGGCAACGATGACAAACAGCCAGAAAAACACTCTGTATGCCGGTCGGAAAGAGGCCGAACGCACCTTCGATGTATCGAGCCATGGCAGCACAAACAACACCGCAATTGAGCCGAACATCAGCACAACACCACCCAGCTTGTCAGGCACGGCGCGCAGAATGGCGTAAAATGGCAGGAAGTACCATTCAGGCACGATATGCGCCGGTGTCACCAGTGGATTGGCCTTAATGTAATTGTCCGGATGGCCCAGATAGTTCGGAAGATAGAACACGAACCAGGCAAAAATCACAAAGAACACTACCAGTGCGAAAGCATCCTTGATGGTGGCATAGGGTGTGAACGGCAGCGTGTCGCTTTTCTGTTTCACTTCAACGCCGGTCGGGTTGGTCTGCCCGGTCACATGAAGCGCCCAGACATGCAGGATAACCACCCCGACAATCATGAATGGCAGAAGATAATGCAGCGAAAAGAAGCGGTTCAAAGTGGGCTGATCTACCGAGAAACCACCCCAGAGCCAGGTCACAACGCTTTCCCCGATCAAAGGAATGGCAGAGAACAGATTGGTAATGACGGTCGCACCCCAGAATGACATCTGTCCCCAGGGCAGCACATAACCCATGAACGCTGTCGCCATCATCAGCAGGAAGATGACAACTCCGAGAATCCACAGAACTTCACGCGGCTCCTTGTAAGAGCCGTAATAAAGTCCCCGGAAAATATGCACATAGACCGCCACAAAGAACATTGAAGCGCCGTTGGTATGCACATAGCGCAGCAGCCAGCCATAATTCACGTTGCGCATGATGCTTTCAACCGAGTCGAACGCAACGTCGGTGCTGGCAATATAGTGCATCGCCAGTACCACACCGGTGATAATCTGAATCACCAGCATGATCGACAGCATGCCGCCGAAAGTATAGGCATAATTCAGATTGCGCGGCACAGGATAGGACACGAAGGAATCGTGCATCAGGCGCGGAAGCGGCAAGCGTCTGTCAAGCCACTTCATCGCACCATTCTGGGGATCGTAGGAGGAATGTCCACTCATTGCGAGGTCTCCGTATTTCTCAAAAACCGATGAAAGCGCTTAGCCAATGCGGAGCTTCGTTTCGGACATGAATTCATAAGGCGGGATGACAAGGTTCAGCGGTGCAGGACCTTTGCGAATGCGTCCGGCGGTATCGTAGTGGGATCCGTGACAGGGGCAGAACCAGCCGCCAAAATCGCCTGCATCTCCAAGTGGCACACAGCCCAGATGTGTGCAGATGCCGATCATCACCAGCAGGTTCTCGCGACCGGGCACCGCCCGCTCAACGTCCTGCGCCGGATCTTTTAACTGATCCATGGGAACGGCTTTGGCAGCTTCCACTTCGGCGTCGGTGCGATTGCGGATGAAAATTGGCTTGCCACGCCATTTGATGGTGATGCTCTGGCCGATTTCGACAGCACCGATATCCACTTCTGTGGACGCCAGTGCCAGCGCCGAAGCATCCGGGTTCATCTGATCCACCAGAGGCCAGATCGCAGCACCTGCCGCAACAACGCCGAATGCGCCGGTTGCAACGTAAAGAAAATCCCGGCGATTGCCATCATCCCCGGAGGCTGAAGATTCGTGTTGAAGAGCCGTATCCGACAAGGCCGTATCCTTTGCAGCAAAGCCGCTCCGCAATATCCGCTGCGGTGCGTCGATTCACATCTTTATACGCGATCTGCGCTTTGTATGAAACATCAGCGCGCAAGACCACTCATTGTGAAGGTTATATCCCGCAGCAGCGTCAATACGTCAACGCCCGCGTGCCCGAGATTCGTCGAATTGCGACGATTCACCCATCAAATTATAGTCTCGCTGCCGCATCGAAGGGATAATTCAGCCGATTGTTGCAGTCCAATTCAACCTCCGAATTGAGTCCAGCCCCTAATAACCAATCGCCAGACCATCCTTGCGCGGGTCTGACCCGCCGATAAGGACACCGCGTTCCTGATCGATCATGATGATCTGGCCGCCGCCGCGGGGGTTTCCCGAGCGCACAATCCGGTGTCCTTTCTCCGTCAGGGCCTCGGCTACCGCCGCAGACCAACCCTCTTCCAGTTCCAGCGCACCGGTTGCGTCCCAGAAGGCCCGCGGGAAATCAAGCGCTGCTTGCGGATCAAGGCCGTAGTCCAACATATTCTGCAGCACATGGGCATGTCCGCAGGCCTGATAATGCCCCCCCATCACACCAAAACTGATTGATGGCCTGCCGGCTTTCATGGCCATGCCGGGGATGATGGTATGCAGTGGCAGCTTGCCGGGACCGATTGCATTGGGATGACCTGCCTCAAGCGAGAAAGACCGGCCACGATTTTGCAGCATGATGCCGGTATTTTGCGTCATGATACCGCTGCCAAATCCGTCATACAGGGAATTGATCAGGGAGCAGGCCATGCCATCGCGGTCAACCACGCTCAGATAAATAGTATCCCCGCCGGGAACAGTGACTTCCGGCTTGTCCAGAACTTCGGCCGAACTGATTCGCTCTGATAAAAGGCGTCCATAGGCCGGGTCGATGAGATATGAGACGGCGATCGTCATCGCTGCCGGATCGCCGATGAAGGCGTCGCGAACGCTGTAGCCAAGTTTGGCCGCCTCGATCTGCTTGTGCAGCCGTTCCGCCGATTTGGGATCGGCGATGCGCCTCTGCGCCGCAAGGATATTCAAAATGATCAAGGCAATGATACCCTGCCCATTGGGCGGCAATTCATAGATGTCGTGCCCTTGATACTGGGTCGAAACCGGGGCGCTGAAAAATCCCCGGTGCGCGGCCAGATCCGCTTCGCCGAGAAATCCGCCCAGAGCCTGCACCGAAGCGGCTATATCGGCGGCAATTTTACCCTCATAGAACGCCCGTCCGCCTCTGGCCGCGATTGTTTCCAGCGTTTGAGCAAGTGCAGGTGAGACAATGCGGTCACCCACCGCATAAGCCGCGCCGGCGTTCAGATAAGCCTGCGACGCCGCTTCGTTTCGTTTCAGCTTGTCGGTCAGTGTAGCCAGATCAAAAGCCACTCGTGGCGCCAGAGGAAATCCGTTTTTCGCATAGTTGATCGCCGGCGACAGCGCTGCATCAAGGCCTTTGCGCCCGAGCCGGGACAACAATTGTTCCCAGGCGTCAATCGCGCCGGGAACGGTCACCGCATGGGGCGAAGTGTCGGGAAACCCGGTCCAGCCCTGCCCGGCATACCAGTCAAATTCAGCACCGGCGGCGCTGCGTCCCGAGCCGTTAAACCCGTGCAACGCGCCATCAGGTTGCGCCACAATTGCGAAACAGTCACCGCCGATGCCGGTCATATGCGGCTCAACCACCGCCAGTACAGCAGCTGCCGTGACCGCCGCATCAACCGCATTACCGCCAGATTTAAGCATCTCCAGCGCGGCCGCGCTGGCCAGTGGATGAGACGTGGCAACCATACCGTTTTCGGCGTAAACCGGCGAGCGCCCCGCCAGACTGAAATTGCGCATATCTTTAAAAACCTCGGAAGAAGGAGTGTGCCAAAATTTCTGCCATTGTGTTGACAGAACAGGTTCTTTGGCACAAGTCCCAGTCTGTAAAGTCAAGACCGGGATCCGCGCAGATACCGGGATAAATCGCCACATGCACGCCGATCAGGGCATGTTTGCAGCAACACTGAGCCCAAGGAGAATTTATGACTAAAATCAATATGCAGCAGGCCCGCACCATGATCGATGCGGCGATTGCCAAAGCCGCAGACCTTGGTTTGAAGCCGCTTGGCATTTCGGTTCTGGATGCAGGCGGCCATCTGCGCGCCTATCTGGCTCAGGACGGAACGTCCATGCTGCGGCCGCAGATTTCAGCTGGAAAAGCCTATGGCGCACTGGCAGTGGGCGCCGGATCAAGATGGCTCAATGCCCAGGCCGCCGAGCGGCCGCATTTTCTGGAAGGCTTGAACGGCGTTGCCGGCGGCAGGATTGTGCCTGTGCCAGGCGGTGTGCTGGTGCGCGATCAGGATGGCGACATCATCGGCGCAGTCGGCATTTCCGGTGACGCTTCGGACAAGGATGAAATTTGTGCTGTGGCCGGTATCGAAGCCGCCGGCTTCACCGCGGATCCGGGCTGAAACCGCTCTGCTGGAACAAGAGGGGGATTTTAATAACCGCCGACTGCAACATCGCGGGTTGCCGACCGGATGGAAATGGCAAAGCCGGCCACCACATCAATCAGGGTAATCACCATCAAAATGAAGAACAGCGTTGTTGCTGCCTCCCTAACCAGCAGAAACTCCACCAGGAAGGCGATAAAGATCACCATAGACAGCATATGATCGACAATCGATAAATTGCCGATACGGGTTGCCTTGAGAACCTCGATACACAGCAGCAACAGCGCCGACACGATAAACATATCCGAAAGCGTGAAAGTAAAGACTGCACCCGAAATCATCGTCGGACTGAAAAGCACGGCCTCCCAGCGGGCGGACATATAATTTGCCAGAAGATCGAATGCGAACAGGTTATAAACCACCAGAGGCACCAACATCAGCGGAAAGCTCAACACGGTAATGTTCCTCCAGTATGCTTGGACCTGCTGAAACCCTTCAGCAACTCCCTTATATACGGTTTTGCCATATAAAAAAGGCCGGTCGAAACCGGCCTTTTGCAAAAACTGTCAAGACGAAACTGAATTCGAAATCAGGCGGGGTCTTTGGCAGCCAGAATCTGACGGCCGCGATACATGCCGGTCTTCAGATCGATGTGATGCGGACGGCGCAACTCGCCTGAATCCTTGTCTTCTACGTATGCATTTTGTTTCAACGCGTCCGTTGAACGGCGAAAGCCGCGTTTCATGCGAGAGATTTTACTCTTTGGAACAGCCATTGGCCTAACCTTCCATTATTCATTCAGCGCGCCAGCCGGCTAATTCACGTCTGGTCACATAGCTCTGGAACTACAAACATCATAACCGCACCGCCGGGACAACCCAACCGAGCTGGCTGAAGTCAGCAAATTCGGGAATTAAGATGCGGCCTTATACAGATATGGATGGCTTTTGACCAGAGGTCAGGATGAAAAAAATCCAGCCTCTCTTCAACCCCTGAAAACATCTGCCTGAAGAGGGTCAGGCTATCGTGTCAGTTTTTTTTGTCGGACAGAGCTTCGACTTTGCGCTGCATGTCGGCAATCTGATCTTTCAATGCTGACAAATCGTCCGATCCGGGCGCGGAGCCGTGTTTGTCAGACGCTGATGCATCTGCCGCTGTTGCTGGGGAACCGCCGGGTTTGGCCGGCAGACCGAACGGATTGAACATTTTCAGCGCCTGTTCGAACATTTCCATGTTGCGCCGTGTATGTTCTTCCACGATTTCAAAACCGGGCACTCCGAATCCGCCGCCCATCTGTTCGCGCAACTTGTCCTGGTCTCTGGTCAGCGAGGTGATCGAGGCATCCAGAAAACTGGGGACAATCGCCTGCATCTGATCACCATAAAACCGGATCAACTGGCGTAGAAATGAAATCGGCAGCAGATTGATGCCCTTGTTCTCTTCATCGAAGATGATCTGGGTCAGAACGGACCGGGTGATCTCATCGCCCGACTTGGCATCAACAACAACAAAATCCTCTTCCTTCTTGACCATGACCGCCAGGTCTTCCAGCGTCACGTAGGTGGAGGTGCCTGTGTTGTAGAGTCGTCGATTGGCATATTTCTTGATGATCGTCGGCTCGTCGGTTTTAGCCATGGCGGACCCGTCCTGTTTTCCGTCGCAAACAATAGCCCCTGCCGTCAACACCGGGCGATTGGCGTATAATTTTGACACCCTAGGTAATTTTGCAGCGCACATCCATCTTTTTTGCACGTGCGAGCCAAACATTGGTTTTTCGCATTCGGTCCGATCTGCAACAAACGGCTCATCGGTTTTCGTTGGTTGTTGCAATTGAGCCGGGAAAGACCATCTCCAAGGCGCACATTTGTGCGATTCAGCACTGCAAAGCAGAATCTCTTCAGATCTGCCGCGCTTTCGGCAATGGCAAAAAATGGGTTGATAGCAATATGCGGAAAAGCGCTATAGTAGAAACAACACACACAGGTTGAGTTTAAAAAGGGAGCCTTTATGTCCAAATCAGAAGATATTGTCATTGTTGCCGCAGGTCGTACCGCTGTCGGATCTTTCAGTGGCGCATTCGCCAACACCCCGGCCCACCATCTGGGCGCCGCAGTCATTCAGGGACTGCTGTCCCGCGCCGGGATCGATGCTGAAGACATCAGCGAAGTCATCCTCGGCCAGGTTCTGACGGCAGCCCAGGGCCAGAACCCGGCCCGGCAGGCGTCGATCAATGCCGGCCTTCCCATTGAGACCACCGCATGGGGTCTCAATCAGGTCTGCGGTTCGGGATTGCGCGCCGTGTCTCTGGGTGCCCAGCAGATCAGATCCGGTGATGCCAGCATTGTCATTGCCGGTGGTCAGGAAAACATGTCGCTGTCGCCGCATGCGCAGCATTTGCGCAATGGCGTCAAAATGGGCGACTACACCATGATCGACACCATGATCAAAGACGGCCTGTGGGATGCCTTCAACGGATATCACATGGGTACAACCGCAGAAAATGTTGCTGGCAAATGGCAGATCAGCCGCAGCCAGCAGGATGAATTTGCAGTTGCTTCGCAGAACAAGGCGGAGGCCGCGCAAAAGGCAGGTAAATTCAAGGACGAAATCATTCCCTTCACCGTGAAAACCCGCAAGGGCGAAACCATTGTCGAAGATGATGAATATATCCGTCACGGTGCCACGCTGGAAAGTGTCACCAAAGTCCGCCCGGCATTTCAGAAGGACGGTACGGTAACCGCAGCCAATGCATCCGGCCTCAATGATGGCGCTGCAGCCGTCATGCTGATGAGCGCCGCAGAAGCCGAAAAACGCGGCCTTACACCGCTGGCCCGCATTGCCAGTTCAGCAACTGCAGGCGTCGATCCGGCGATCATGGGCAGTGGCCCGATCCCGGCCTCGCGCAAGGCGCTGGAGCGGGCCGGCTGGTCTGTCGGTGATCTGGATCTGGTAGAGGCCAATGAAGCGTTTGCCGCTCAGGCCTGTGCCGTCAACAAGGATATGGGCTGGGATCCGGCCATTGTGAATGTCAATGGCGGCGCCATTGCCATCGGCCATCCGATCGGCGCTTCCGGCTGCCGGGTGCTGGTCACCCTGCTCCATGAAATGCAGAAACGCGACGCCAAGAAAGGTCTTGCCACCTTGTGCATAGGCGGCGGCATGGGCGTGGCTCTCACCGTCGAACGCTGACTCCAACCGGGCCGGGGCAGCGCGCCCCGGTTCCACTAAAATTCGGGGATGGCCAAGGCCAGACCTCGCGATAACATAAAAAAACAATACCTGGAGGGGAAAAAATATGAGTAAAACTGCATTGATAACCGGCGGAAGCCGTGGCATTGGAGCCGCCATTTCAGTGGCCCTGAAAGCAGCGGGCTATACAGTGGCCGCAAGCTATGCGGGCAATGATGACGCCGCCGGCAAATTCAAGGGTGAGACCGGCATCCCGGTTTATAAATGGGATGTGTCTGATTACGATTCCTGTGTTGAAGGCATCAAAACGGTTGAAGCGGATCTGGGACCGATCGATGTTCTTGTCAACAATGCCGGAATTACCCGCGATGCCATGTTCCACAAGATGTCACATGAGCAGTGGCAGGCCGTCATCAACACCAATCTCAACGGACTTTTCAACATGACCCGCCCGATCTGGGAAGGCATGCGCGAGCGTGGTTTCGGCCGTGTCATCAATATCTCATCGATCAATGGCCAGAAGGGTCAGATGGGCCAGGTCAATTATTCCGCTTCCAAGGCAGGCGATATTGGCTTTACCCGTGCATTGGCTCAGGAAGGTGCTGCCAAGGGGATTACCGTCAACGCCATCTGCCCAGGCTATATCGGCACCGAAATGGTCCGTGCCATCCCCCAGGAGGTTCTGGACAAGCGCATCATTCCGCAAATTCCCGTCGGACGCCTTGGCGAACCGGAAGAAATTGCCCGCTGCGTGGTGTTTCTGGCCAGCGATGATGCCGGTTTCATCACCGGATCAACGATTTCCGCCAATGGCGGACAGTTCTTTTCGTAAGACGGCCAAAAAAGCTCAACAAGCTGCAAAGCCCGGAGTGGGTCCGGGCTTTGCAATGTCCTTGATCGTATCAGGGTAAAATTCTGCGATTGTGTTTCAGGACGCGCTCAGGCCGCATCAGTGTTCCAGTGTGCGTATTCTGACAGTAGCCGATCACTTTCCGAGACGACCCGGTTCCGCCCTGTCTGTTTCGCCTCGTAAAGCGCTGCATCCGCATTCTTGACGAAGTCTTCTGGTGTCATCCCGTGTTCCTGATGGCTGGCGCAACCGATGCTGACGGTCACACTTATATCCTCGCCGTCGCCTTCCTTGATCGACGCATTCTCAATGGCAGTGAGCAAACGCTGCGCGATCGCCATTGCGCTTTGCTCATCGGTCTCGGGAAGGATGATTGCAAACTCTTCTCCGCCATACCGGGCGACGACATCATCTGGCCTGAGGGTCTCGCCCAGCAGGCCGGCAACGACCTGCAGGACCCGGTCACCGACCTGGTGTCCGTGAGTGTCATTCACCTGTTTAAAGAAGTCGACATCGACCAGCAGCAACGCCAGCGGCATATCCAGTTCAATGGCGCTCTGGCATTCCGCTGAAAAACGCTCGTCAAAACCGGCGCGATTGAGAACATCTGTCAGACCATCATGAGTCGAGCGCCGTTCAAGCTCCCGATACAGCCGCTGCAGAGCAGTTGCGGCGACGTTGAACGCTCTTCCGAGTTGTCCCAGTTCATCCCTGGTGTTTTGCAGTTTGACCCTGTGCGTGAAGTCTTTCCTGCCAAGCTTGCCGGCTGCCAGTTGCAGTTCCGCAATGGGCTGAAGAACGGACCGCCCCACGACGATCCCCAGAAAAATCAGAAGGACCAGCCCGGCAAGAATGCCGCCAAATATGGTGAATATGGCCTGTGTACCGGCGGATTGTGCGGATTTCAGATGGCTTTGCACGTCCTGCAGGGACAGACTGCGAAACTCACTAAATGTACCATAGATCGGTTCGATAACCTCATTCAGCTGCGCCAGTGCGTTGATAGCCTCCGGTGTCCCTGGAGCGTACCGGAAAACTTCCTGCAAAGCGGCTTCCGCCTCGTGCCACGCTGCGGTAAAGACCGGCAGCGCAAGCTCGGAATTGCTATATCTGACCGATGCGAACCGCACTTCGGCTCGCGCCAGCAGGTGGAACTGTGGGTCAATATCTTCCGCGATCTCGTTGAAACGCATAAGCGCCGACTGATCCCCATTTACCGTGTAAAGAAAAACCAGTTGATTGGCCTGGCGCAGAGACGTTTCCAGTTGCTCGATCGCCGTCATCTCCTGAAGCATTTCCTCTACGCTGCTCTCGTATGTCTTCAGCAATGTGCGGCTTGAAATGATTGCAATCAGGGCCATGAACACCAGGCCGAAAACGGCAGCGCCGAATACATACTGAAATCGTATATGGATTGATCGGTGGAAGGGCGCGGCCAGGGTGCTCCAGAGCCCGGCAGACCGGCCCGCACTGTTTTGAAGGTCGATCAAGCGCGATGCCGCGCGGCGCTGCCGCACGCTGGCTGGCTTTTCTCCAGAGGGTTCATTCGCGGAAAAATTTTTCAATTTCACACCTAATTGTTCGATCATCTGTGAGCGCAATCTGACACAAACCTTTTCCGCATTCGAAAATTCGAATGATGCAGTTTGAATCAAATTTTAGCTAATTGCCGCAGCGCCATCCAGCAGCACCCGCGCCAACCTCCCGGATGGGTAGGCAAACCGCTTTCCATATCCCCATTTGCCTGTGAATGCCGGCGATTGTGCCAAGGCTTTGACGTGCCGGGCAGGTGTGCTAGAGCAGTTTCATCTTGGCTGAATTACCTAACTTCCCGCCCGGCGCGCCGGATTGTCCGGCATGCGGGCCAATGGAGATCATTAATGACTACGCTTTTTTACGCAAAGAAAACCTGTGCTATCGGCATTCACGTTATCCTCGAAGAAATCGGCAAACCATATGACGTGAAGGTTGTCGATTTTTCCAAAGCCGAGCAGAAAACACCCGAATACAAGAAGATGAATCCAAAGGGTAAAGTGCCGGCGCTGGTGCGTGATGATGGCTCGGTTCTGACCGAATTTGCAGCCATTGCAACATGGCTGGCCATGACCAATCCCGACAAGAAGCTGTTGCCCACCGACCCGGAAGGCATAGCACGCACGCTGGAAGCTCTGGATTTCGCAGTTGGCACATTGCACATGCTGTCCTGGCGCCTTTTCCGCCGGCCGGATGCCTATTCAGAAAACCCTGCCGAACATGATCAGCTCCGCGAGCGCGGCAAATCAGCTGTTCTTGCCGGACTGGATCTGGTCAATGACCAACTGGCGGGCCACGACTATCTGGTCGGCGACTTCTCGATTGCCGATGCAGCGCTTTATTATGTTGAAAACTGGGCCGTGGAAGTTGCCGGATGGCCTATTCCTGCCAACGTTCAGGCGCATTTTGAACGGATGAAAAAGCGCCCTTCGGTTCAGGCCTCACGCAAGCTGGAAGGCGTCGAGTAGCTCAACCGGTGTCCCGATGCAGGGCATTTACAATATCCCTGCGATAGACTGTAAACAACCAAGCCCGGAGCAATCCTCCGGGCTTTTCTTCAGGCAAAATTCTGCTTTCAACCCGCCTTCAGATACGGGATCGCTCCAGCGATATCCGTATCGTCAATCACGTGAAAATTGCTGACGCTGCCGGCCTGACGAGCCTGACCGTATGGCGCATATTCCGGGTCTTCCAGAATGCCCTGCAGCGCCGCCCGCGTCGGGAATTCGATAATCGCGATCAGCGTGCTGTCCTTGTCGGACCCTTCCACCGTTTCGATATTTCCACTGCGCGACAAGTATCTGCCGCCATGCTTCTCGACCAGATTGTGAACGTTCGCGGCGTATTCCGGAACCCAGCCATCATCGGTGACCTTGATATCTGCAATTAAAAAAACACTCATGGCGCTTCTCCCTTGGTTTCCCGGAAGTCATCTTCCAAGATCGTCCATCGAAGCTGCACCTTCTCGAGGCCTCACATCCAGTCACCAAACTGAACTGGCTGATTCAGTTTCTGTACTAGCCGCACGGCACTTGGAAGCCTAGGGTCGGACACTCAACTCTGGAGGGTTACATGGCACAAGCTGGATATAAACAATTCTGTCCTGTTGCGATGGCCGCGGAAATTCTGTGCACGCGCTGGACCATGGTCCTGTTGCGTGAAATGGTTGTCGGAACAACCCGTTTCAACGATTTGCGCCGCGGTGTTCCAAGGATGTCTCCGGCATTGTTATCGACCCGCCTGAAGGAGCTTGAGGAGGCCGGAGTTCTGGAACGAAAGCCACTGCGCACTGAGAAAGGCGTCTTCGAATATCACCTCACAAATGCCGGGAAAGATTTGTATCCGGTCATCGAAGCCCTTGGTTTGTGGGGGCAGAAATGGATCGAATCGTCGCTTTCCCTGAAGAATCTGGACCCGTCACTGTTGATGTGGGACATGCGGCGAAACCTCAATCCCACGCCTCTGCCCCGCATTCGCACGGTGGTTCAGTTTCTGTATTCCGATCTTCCAGTTTCAAAAAGTCACTGGTGGCTTGTCATTGAGCCGGACGGTGAAGTCGATCTGTGCTGGTCCGATCCCGGCTTCGAGATCGATCTTTATATCACCACGGACCTTCGCACGATGACAGCCATCTGGATGGGCTTGGCGACAATCGAGAGCGAGCGTGACAAGCTGGAACTGATTGGCTCCCGGGACATTGCCTCAACGATGCATCTCTGGCTGGGGCTGAGCCCGTTTGCCAAACAGAAGAAACTCGTAGCCTGACGGCTGGACAACCGAGATCCGAAGCAGGCAAAATCATTGTCGAACCCGCTCCGGGGAGACTCCATGGACCAGCTGAATGCGCAGAAATAGTGCTACGGCCATTTCACCACAGGCGGCATTGAGGACAGGATCGAGTCCACATTGCCACCGGTTTTCAACCCGAAAATCGTGCCCCGGTCATAGAGCAGGTTAAACTCCACATAGCGGCCACGGCGGATAAGTTGTTCCTCACGCGCTGCATCATCCCAGCTCTTTTCCATATTGGCACGCACCAGTTGCGGATAGATATCGCGGAAGGCGCGGCCAACATCGCGGGTGAAGGCAAAATCCGCATCCCAGTCGCCGGAATTCAGGTAATCGTAGAAAATGCCGCCGACACCGCGCATCTCCTTGCGGTGCGGCAGATAGAAATAACTCTCGCACCAGTCCTTGTAGCGCGGATAATCGGCTACTGCGTGGGCTTCGCAGGGAGCGCGCATCGCCGCATGAAAGGCCTGTGTGTCGGGATCGTCCTGAGTGCGCCTTGCATCCAGAACTGGTGTCAGATCGGCGCCGCCGCCAAACCATTGTTTCGAGGTGACCACCATTCTTGTGTTCATGTGCACCGCCGGCACATTGGGGTTTTGCGGATGGGCAATCAGGGAAATTCCACTCGCCCAGAACGCTGGATCTGCATCGGCCCCCGGAATCTTATCACGAAATTCCGGCGCAAACTCGCCATGCACTGCAGAGATATGCACCCCAACCTTTTCGAACACCCGGCCACTCATCAGCGACATTTCACCGCCGCCGCCCTTGGCACCACTATGATCGGTTCGCGTCCACTTGGTGCGCTCGAAGCGGCCAGGTGCGCGTTCTGACAGCGGACCTTCCAACTCGTCTTCCAGCGCTTCAAACGAGGTGCAGATATCATCTCGCAACTGGCGGAACCAGTTGGATGCGGTCTGTTTCTTGTTCTCGATCCCCGTTGGTACGGGGCCGGGAGTCGGTTTTGCCTGTGCTGCGGGATTGTCTGTCTTGGTTTTATCGGTCACTGGTCTGTCCATCGCGTGCTTCGTCGGTTGCGCCTGTCTTGCAGATTCTCGCCCGCCGAATCCAGAAAAATCTGGCTGGGAAACGATCTAAGCGCCGACTTGCCGCAATGCCTCGCCCAGAACCATGGCGCCGGATACGGCCACATTCAGCGATCTTTCTCCGCTTTGCATCGGGATTACAATGCGGGCAGTTGCTGCAGCATGCACATCGTCCGGCACGCCGGCCGATTCGCGGCCCAGCATCAGCATGTCATCATTGCGGAAGGAAAATCCCGTATAGGGTGTTGCCGCTTTGGTGGAAAGCAGCACAATGCGGCGGTTATAGCCGTGACAATAATCCTGAAACGCTTCCCAGTCGGCATGCTGAACCAGCGTTGCCCGGTCAAGATAATCCATTCCCGCGCGGCGGAAATTCCGGTCGCTGAGGACAAACCCGGCCGGCAGAATAACATGCACCGCAACATTCAGGCAGGCGCCGGTGCGCAGCAGCGTGGCAGTGTTCTGGGCAATATCAGGCTGGTAAAGTACAAGAGAGAGCGCCATTTATACAACCTGATATACAACCAGAAAATTTCACTGTTCCGGCGTCAGAAAGTTCTGCCTTATGTTAAAGCATATTCTGCGCCGGTTTGAACATATCATAGATCCGCTGGCCCCCTCGCCGACGCAAAATCTGCCACGCCACAGCGTCGTTGGCTTTATCTGGTATTTCGCGCGCCAGGCCAAATGGCCGTTCATTCTGTTTCTGCTCGCCGGCATTCTGGTCGCCGGAGTTGAAGTGCTGCTGTTCCAGTTTATCGGCCGGATCATAGATCTGCTCAATGATCCGCAGATACAGGCCAGCCGCGAAACCCTGTTTGCCGACTATGGTGGCACCTTTCTGGCGATGGCCGCAATTGTCATTGTCGGGCGCTTCGCCATTCTCATGCTGGCGGCCGTGCTTGAACAGCAGATCATTGTTCCGGGCTTTTTCAATCTGGTTCGCTGGCAGGCCCACCGCTCGGTCATCCGCCAATCGCTGAGTTATTTCCAGAATGATTTTGCCGGTCGCATTGCCACCAAAGTGCTGCAGTCCGGCCAGGCGGTCGGCGATTTCCTGATCAATATCATGCAGGGAATCTGGTTCTTCTTCATAATCGTCGTGTCGACCATAGGTGTATTTTCCGGCCTTGACTGGCGTCTGGCAAGCCTCGTCTTTGTCTGGTTTGTGGCATATTTCGGCCTCGCCGCGTGGCTGGTTCCACCCATTCGACGTGCCGCAAAAAAATCCACCGACATGCGCTCAGTTTTCAATGGGCGCATCGTTGATGCCTATTCCAACATCTACACAATCAAACTGTTCGACACCCGTGGCAAGGAAGATGAGTTTGCCGAAGAGGGTCTTTTGTGGATGCTGACCAGCGTTCGCAAACTGACCCGCGCCATCACCCGGGTGCGCTTTTCCCTTGCTCTGCTGAACGGCTTTTTCATGACTGCTGCGGGCTATCTGTGTCTGATCATGTGGCAGGCCAACAGCATTACTGTCGGCGGCATTGCCGTGGCGCTGGGGCTGGTGCTGCGGCTCAACACCATGTCCGGCTGGATGATGTTCCAGATTTCCGGCCTGTTTCGCGATCTCGGCACCATTCAGGATTCCATGGAAACCGTGTCCCAGGTGCCGGATCTGCTGGATCCGCCTTCGGCCCCTGCTTTGCCGCCTGTGGCCGGCGCGGTCTGCTTTGATCATGTTGGCTTTCACTACGGCAAGTTCGGCCCTGCCGGCAGCAACCCTGACAAGGCGGAGAGCAAGCCCAATGACGGCGATATCGCCGGGCCGGATGCTAACCGCCGCTGGACCAAAGGCATTTTGCACGACATCACCTTGACCATTGCACCGGACGAGAAAATCGGCCTGGTCGGGCGTTCCGGTGCCGGCAAGTCGACCCTCGTCAATCTGCTGCTGCGGCTCTACGATGTGGAAAGCGGCCGCATCACCATCGACGGCCATGATATTGCAAAGGTCACCCAGAACTCGCTGCGCGGGCAGATCTCGATGGTGACACAGGACACCTCCCTGCTGCACCGCTCGGTGCGTGACAATATTCTCTATGGCCGGCCCGATGCCAGCGAGGCGGATATGATCCGCGCCGCGCGTCAGGCCGAGGCGATGGAGTTCATAGCCGAGTTGAGCGACCCCAGAGGCCGCCATGGCTTTGATGCCCATGTCGGCGAGCGCGGGGTGAAACTGTCCGGTGGCCAGCGCCAGCGCATCGCCATCGCGCGGGTGCTTCTAAAGGATGCGCCGATCCTGATTCTGGATGAAGCGACCTCAGCGCTGGATTCAGAGGTTGAGGCGGCGATCCAGGAGCAATTGTTCAATCTGATGAAAGACAAGACGGTGATTGCCATTGCCCACCGCCTGTCGACGATTGCCACCATGGACCGTCTGGTGGTGATGGATGATGGCCATATCGTCGAGACCGGACCCCATGAGGAGCTGATTGCCAAAGGCGGGCTTTATGCCAGCTTGTGGCAGCGCCAGTCCGGCGGCTTTCTCGGCGGCATCAATCAGGACGAGGCCGCCGAGTAAGAGGCTCACTGATGTTTATTCCGCACCGAACTACTGGCGACAGATTACCCGGTCACTGATTCTTAAGTTGGTCAATCAACTCATCCAGAACTGCGTAACCTTTGCCCCAGCCACTATCCATATTGGACATCGCTTCTGCGAAACTGGCAGCTTCCGTTTCCGTTGCATCCAACGGTGCCATTGTCAGCGAGACATTGGTTTTTGCGCCGTCCTCCTCAAACACCACAGTGGTCAACAAGACATCCGGCCAGCCTGGCATCATCGGGTTGGATATGATGTTCCAGTCCGTATCCGTCGAAGAATGATGCCAGACCAGCTTTTCCGGCGGCACGACTTCCTGAAATACCATTTTGCTGAGAAAGGATTTTTCACCCCATTTCATCTCATTGCGCCATTCACCGCCGGGTTCCAGATCAAATCGATGGATGATGGTTTCCACGCCCGGCCCATACCAGCGGGCCAGCAGTTCCGGCTCTGTCCAGGTGCGCCAGACCAGGGTGCGCGGAGCATCGAAGACCCGCTCCAGCCTGTATTCAGGTAAATCATTCATCACTATTTTCCTTCCCCTCGGATTGTTTCATCTGCATCAGAACGTCATCAAGTTGATCGAAGCTTGCGCCCCAGAAGGCTTTGAATTCCGCAAGCCAGCCGACAGCCGCAACCATGCTTTGCGCCTGCAGCCGCGCCGGGCGGCGCTGCTGCTCCACTTCCCGTTCGATCAATCCCGCCCGCTGCAGCACCTTCAAATGCCGCGACACCGCCGGCTGGCTTATGTTGAACGGTGCTGCAATTTCATTGACCGAGGCCTGTCCCTGCGCAAGCCGCGACAGAATGGCGCGCCGGGTCGGATCGGCCAGCGCGGCAAAAACTGCATCAAGATCTGCTGGTATTTCTCTATAACCAATTTGTTTCATAACCATATCATTATATAAGATGACGCGCCTGTCAACCAGTTGGCACTGCATGGCAATTGGAACTTGCTTATCGGCTAACAGATGACTTCGATCAGATAGGGATCGCGGGTTGCCAGCCCCTTGCGCAAGGCAGCGACAAAGCCGTCCATGTCGCTCACGCATTCGGCGGCGACGCCATGGCCGTTTGCCAGAGCCACCCAGTCCAGTGCCGGGTTATCGACATCGAACATCCGGCCGGCATTGCGCCCGGCCTGATCAACACCGACATTGGCCAGTTCCAGATGCAATATCTGATAGCCGCGATTGGCAAACACAATCGTCACCACATCCAGGTTTTCCCGTGCCATCGTCCACAGCGACTGCACCGTATACATCGCCGACCCGTCGCCGGTCAGGCAGACAGTCTTTCGCTCAGGACAGGCAAGTGCAGCGCCAACGGCACAGGGCAGCCCACTGCCGATGGCGCCGCCCGCCACATGCAGCCACTCCTGCCGCCGCGCCGCACGTGTCGCTTCCACCAGCGGACTGCTGCTGGTCACCGATTCATCGACGATAATCGCATTGTCCGGCAACAACGCCGCCAGCGCTGCGCCGGTCTTCTCAAGCGTCAGTGAGCCGGTCGGGACATCAGGAAGAGCAGAGGACACCACGCTAGGCTGGTCTGTCGGGCCGACACCCAGCTCGTCTGCAAGCGCCTCAAGCGTCCAGCCATAATCCATATCCGGCGTACACAGCTCGGTGATCCGGCAACCCTCCGGCTCCGGTGTTCCAGGTTTTCCCGGATAGGCGAAAAACGCCACAGGCCGTTTGGCACCGCACAGCACCAGATGTCTTGTGTTTTTGAGCAAGGCGACATTGTCGTCAATCGGATATTTCAGACGGGTCAGGGCCACCGCCCCCGCACCGCGCTCAATGCGCGGCACCAGAAAATCCGCCATCAACTCACAGCCGGTTCTGGCGGCAATGCTGCCGGCAAGGCGTGCTAGCCTGCCATGCAGCGCTGTCTGACCGATAAACAGCGCCGCGCCGGGCACGCGAAGCGCACCAGCGGCACTGACGATCTGGTCCTTGTCCGGGCGCTTCAGCGGAACTGGAACCAACGCTGCGGCAGCATCACCGGCCTCATCCCAGGCCGTATTAGCCGGCAGTATAAGCGTCGCAATCTGTCCGCCCCTGGCGCGCGCTGCCTGAACCGCCGCCGCGCCGTCCCCGGCGACGGACGCCGCATTCGTCGCCCTGCGCGTCCAGTGAGAAATCGCTTCGCTGATGCCGTCCAGATTGCCCTTCAGCGGACTGTCATATTTCAGGTGATAATCCGCATGATCTCCGACAATGTTGACGATACCGCTTCGCGCCTTGCGGGCATTGTGAAGATTGGCCAGACCATTCCCCAGTCCGGGGCCAAGATGCAGCAAGGTCGCGGCAACATCCTGCTTCATCCGGTAATAGCCGTCGGCCGCCCCGGTTGCGCCGCCTTCAAACAGGCACAGCACGCAGCGCATTTCCGGATGTTCATCCAGCGCTGCGACAAAATGCATTTCCGATGTGCCGGGATTGGCAAAACAGATATCCACCCCGTTGCCAAGCAGGGTTTTCACCAGTGTTTCCGCGCCGTTCATAAAACCCTCATTTGCAATGAGCCGGAAGCAACATTGCAATTCCGCTGTGCTGTCAAGGCGGAAACCGCTGATATCTCCGGCTTGCACCGGTGCGTTTCAGCACGTAGACAGCGGCGATGAATTATCTTCACGCCTATCACGCCGGAAACTTCGCTGATGTGGTGAAACATGTCACCATGGTGGCGATTATCACCTATCTGCAGCGCAAGGAAACACCGTTTCGCATCATTGATATGCATGCAGGATCCGGCCGATATAATCTGACCGGCCGTGAAGCCAAGGCAACCGGAGAGGCGGAAGCCGGTATCAACCGGCTGTTTGAGGATCGCAATCCGTTGAAACCGGTGTCATTCAGCCCGGATCTGGACCAAATGCTGCTGCCCTATCTGAGCGTCATCAACCGGCTGAATCCGGGCGGGCCGCTTGATATTTTTCCCGGTTCGCCCCTGCTCGCCAGACATTTGCTGCGCGCCTCTGACCGGCTGACCGCCTGCGAATTGCACGACACTGAATTTGGCAGGCTGGAAAAACTCTTTGCCGGAGACCGCCAGGTTCTGACCCGTCACATTGACAGCTGGACGGGTCTGAAAGGACTGGTGCCACCGGATCTGAAGCGCGGTCTGATTGTCATGGACCCGCCCTATGAACAGCCCAATGAATTTGAACGCGCTCTGGATGTCATCAGCACGGCGGTCGGGCGGTTCCCGATGGGCATCTATATGTTGTGGTACCCGATCAAGGCGCGCTATCTGGCAGACCGCTGGGCGAAATCCATGGCAAAGCGCAAACCGCAGCTCGGTGTCGAAACCATTCTGCGTGCCGAATTATATGTGCGGCCGCCGGATAATGCCGATCAGTTGAACGGCACCGGCCTGCACATCATCAATCCGCCCTATACGCTGCAGCGCACGCTGGAAGACAGCCTGCCGGTGCTGCAGCGTGTGCTGCAACAGGCTGAACCAACGCAACGCTTTCACAAAACCCTTGTTGAGTTGCTCTGAAACGCCGCTTGCCTATATGGCACAGCTGCAGCAAAATGACTTTGTTGTTGTTGAGACAGGGAATCGCATCCGATGATCACCGGCCACTCGTTCGTCCGCCTGATGCTCGCATTATTGCTGGCGCTGCCTCTGTTGGCTGGTGGCAGTCCGTTTTTCCTCACAGGGGCTGCGGCCCATGACAGTACTGCGGAAATGGGGCGCGATCCGCGCACCCGGATATTTGGCCGCGGCGCCGTTCCGTTGTGCGACGATCCACGTGTTCTGCGCCAGGTCCAGAGCAAATTTGCCTGGGCAGACCGCAACACCTGGTCAGAAATTTCCAACCGTAAAACAACCATCAATATCAATTCCGTTCGCAACATCAAACAGCGCTATTCGCTGAATCAGACGAAATCGCTGATCACCCACCGCCACTGCGATGGCACTGCCACCCTGTCCAACGGCAAGAACCCCCGCGTCTATTATCTGATTCAGGAACGCATGGGTTTTGCCGGGATTTCCTGGAAAGTGCAGTTCTGTGTCGCCGGCTATGATCGTTGGCGTGTCTACGGGGCGCATTGCAGCACGCTGCGCTAGATCGTTTCATGAATAAACTGGCCGCCGCACTAATTGCCGTTCTTGCTGCCAGCATATTGCTGTCGCCGGGTTTTGCCCGCGAGATTCGAGGTGCCCGATCCAGCACGTTTGATTTCTATGTGTTGGCGCTGTCATGGTCGCCAAGTTTCTGCGAGGATCCGCAGACCGCTTCGCAAAACCGCCAGCAATGCGGCACCGGAAAATCCTTCAATTTTATCGTTCATGGTCTCTGGCCGCAATTCAAGGGCGGCGACTGGCCGGCCTTTTGCCCCAGTGAAGAGCCGCAGCGTGTGCCCGATCAACTGGCCCGCCAGATGCTGGACATCATGCCGGGTTTCAGCCTCATCGGAAATCAATGGCGCAAGCATGGCGTCTGTTCAGGCCTGGATCAGCAGTCCTATTTCGATCTGGCGCGCAAGGCGCGCGACAAAATTGTCATTCCGCCGGTGCTGCGCACGCTCAACCGCAAGGTAGCGGTCGATCCACTGGCGCTGGAGGCGGCATTCGCCAAATTCAATGACGGGCTCGATCCGGAAGAAATGGCTGTCTCCTGCGCTGATAACATGGTTCTGGAAATTCGCCTCTGCATGACACCGGAACTGGGTTTTCGCGATTGTCCGAATGTCGATCTGAAAGGCTGCAAGCGGGGCCGGCTGATCATGCCGCCGGTGCGGTGATGCCCTGCGCAAAGCTGTGCAGGCAATATTATTGCCTTGACGAATGCTATATGCGCCATACTTGCCAGACCATGCGCAACTTTTTCAGCGCTGACGCACAGCAGAGCAGTGGAAATTTTGAAAATCGTCCTGATTCTGGGCAGCGCCGCAAACGCGGTTCAGGCACGTACATTCAACCGCATACAGTTTGACGCCATCGTTGCGATCAACAATGCCTGGCGTATCCGCGATGACTGGACCCATCTGGTCCATGCCGGAGATTTTCCCGACAACCGCAAGCCGGTTCCCTCCGACAGCCAGATCTGTCTGTCTCACGAAGCCTATGTGCCCGCCAATAATGCCTATGGCGGCATTGTCTATGCAGGCGGAACAATGGCATTCTCGACCGCCTATTGGGCTTTGCATGTGCTCAAACCCGACCTGCTGGTGTTTTGCGGCTGCGACATGATTTACGATCAGACCAACGGCCCTTCGCATTTCTACGGACCCGGCACCGCCGATCCGCTGCGGGCAGACCCGACCCTGCAATCCCTGGAAGCCAAATCCAACCGCGTCCTGCTGCTGGCGGCGGAGCAGGATTGCCTGTGCCTCAACATATCCGAGCTGCAGCACAGCCGTCTGACATTTCCGCGCATCACGGTCGCCGGGCTTGCCGCCGCAAATCACCAAAGCCATGCTGGCGGCCTGCACAAAATCCGCCGAAGACAGGACAAACTGTCGACCGAACGGGCCAAATTTCTCGAACTCTCTTACGAGCAATTTGTGCCCGGCGGCGCCTATTGGGCAGATGCCAATGCACTCATTCCACAATATCTTCTGGAAATCGACAATCACTGGCTGTCCGGCTTCACCCAGCCCGGCGCAAGCGAGCCTCAGGCGCTCCGGGCGGCACCGTCTTCACCGCCCGCCACAGGCGACGCAGCGGTGTGCTCAACCTGACCAAAAATTCTACCGCTCCGCCTTGTTTATTCCTTTTGCGTCTGCAACCATCCAATTTCTTGCCGAACAGGCAATGATATAACGTAATCGATCATCTTAATTTGGATCAGGGAGATCATATTGAATGAGCATATTTAGCAGTTTTGTAAAAACCATCGCAATTGGTGCGATTGTCACCGGCAGCTTTGCAGCGTCAGCCTTGGCGCAGGATTTGAAGTTTTTCACCATCGGAACCGGCGGCACGTCCTATACCTATTATCCGGTTGGCGGCGTCATCGCCAATGCCATTTCCAAACCGCCCGGATCGCGTGAATGCGGTGACGGCGGCAGTTGCGGTGTTGACGGTCTGATTGCCTCTGCTGTGTCCTCGCGCGGTTCGGTCGACAATGTGAATGCGATCATGTCCGGCCTGCGCAATTCCGGCTTTGCCCAGTCTGACGTGGCTTACTGGGCCTATACTGGCACGGGAACCATGGAAGGCAAGGAGCCTGCCGAAGATCTGCGCACCATTGCCGCGCTGTTCCAGGAGGATATTCACCTTGTCGCGCTGAAAGACAGCGGCATCAATTCCGTGGCCGATCTGAAAGGCAAGCGTGTATCTCTCGATGAGCCCGGTTCAGGCACTTATGTCGATGCCAATCTGATCCTGGAAGCCAATGGCCTCAGTTCCGACGATGTCACCGCAGAAGCCCTGAAAGGCGGCGCGGCATCAGAAGCACTGCGCAATGGCAAGATCGATGCTTTCTTTGTTGTTGCGGGTTATCCGACCGGCTCTCTGGTCGAACTGGCCTCTGCTGCCGACATCAAGCTGGTGCCGATCGATGGTGACAGCGCACAGGCGCTGGCCGATAAATACGGCTTCTTCTCGCGCAGCGAAATCCCTGCCGGCACCTATGAAGGTGTGGATGCCACTGTAACCGTGGCCGTCGGTGCCCAATGGGTCACATCGGCCAAGGAAGATGAAGAGCTGATTTACCAGATCACCAAAGCCTTGTGGAATGAAGAAACCCGGAAATTGCTGGATGTCGGCCATGCCAAGGGCAAGACCATTACCATGGAAACCGCTCTGGCCGGTGTCGGTGTGCCGCTTCATCCCGGTGCCGAGCGCTTTTACAAAGAGGCCGGTCTGCTGAAGGAATAGGTATTCCGCTTCGACACTTTGAACCCGGGCGCAATTGCGCCCGGGCTTTTTATTCTATTTTGGGGATCACCTGATGGTGGCGGAACAGCTGACGGCAGAAAAGCTTGAGGAGATCGAGCGCAAATACGACCCCGAAACGGCCTTCCGCCCCACTGGCCCCATCATTGCCAGCATTGTTTCTGTCGCGCTTGTGGCAATGTCGCTTTATCATTTTTACGCCTCCGGCTTTGGCCTGATCCGCGAGCTGCTGCATCGCGGTATCTATCTGTCTTTTGTGCTGGGACTGGTGTTTCTGCTGTTTGGCATACGCAAGACCACCGCCGGTGAATTGCCATCAAAAAGCTGGTTCCGGTTTGACCGGGTTGCAATACCGGACATTATTTTCGCCGTTCTGGCGGTTGCCTCGGCATTGTATCTGCCGCTCCTGCCGCCTGAAATCGTCTCCGAGCGCGTTGGCAATCCGTCTCAATTCGATGTGTTTATGGGAACGATCCTGCTGGTCCTGACACTGGAAGCGACAAGACGGTCGGTCGGGCCTACCCTGCCCTGCATTGCCATCCTGTTTATTCTATTCGCCCTGTTCGGACCCTGGGCCCCCGGCGCGCTGAAACATGGCGGCACCAGCTGGCTCGGTCTCATCAACCATCTCTACATGACCAATCAGGGCATTTACGGCGTCGCCATCGGCGTGATGGCGCAATATGTGTTTCTGTTCATTGTGTTTGGCGTCTTGGCCACCCGCATCGGTCTTGGCCAATTGTTCATCGATCTGGCAATGGTCATCGCCGGACGCTATTCAGGCGGCCCCGCCAAGGTCGCGATTTTCTCATCCGCCTTTATGGGCACGATCTCCGGCTCATCGATTGCCAACACCGTCACCACCGGCGCCCTGACGATTCCCGCCATGAAACGGGTCGGCTATCCCGCCCATTTTGCCGGAGCGGTGGAAGCGACGGCCTCCACCGGTGGCCAGATCACGCCGCCCATCCTTGGTGCCGCCGCCTTTATCATGGTCGAATATCTGGAAATTCCGCTGCGTGATATTCTGGCGGCAGCTCTGTTTCCCGCCCTGCTGCACTATTTCGGCATTTTCATCATGGTTCATCTTGAGGCCAAAAAACTCGGCCTGCGCGGCCTGCGTGCCGAAGAACTGCCGAAGGCCGGGATTGTGCTGCGCCAGCACTGGCTGTCGATCATACCGCTGGCAATCCTGGTGTATCTGATCCTGAGCGGCCGCACGCCGGATTTTGCCGCCGTTTACGGCATCATTGCCTGTGTCGTGGTCGGCTTTCTCAACCCGGTGAACCGGCTGACCATCAAGGATCTGTGGAACGCACTGGCTGACGGTGCCAGGAATACGCTTGCCGTGGGCGCGGCCGCAGCATCGGTCGGTGTCGTGGTTGGCGTTGTGACACTGACCGGCGTCGGCTTTCGGCTCGGCTATGTGGTGGTCCAGACCGCTACCGATATGGGCGGTTTTGTCAGCGCCATCTGGCCGCTTTCCGTGTTCACCATCACCCAGTGGGCGCTGTTTTTCTCTTTGCTGCTGATTGCCATTGCCTGCATCATCATGGGGGCCGGCATTCCGACAACCGCGACTTATATCATTCTGGTTGCGGTCGCCGCACCGGCGCTGGCCCAGCTTCAGGTCGAGCCGTTGGTGGCTCATTTCTTCGTGTTTTATTATGGTGTGCTGGCCGATATCACGCCCCCGGTAGCACTGGCGGCATATGCGGCCGCCGGGATTGCCGGCAGCAATCCGTTCAAGACCGGAAACACCGCATTCCGGCTCGGCATTGCCAAGGCGCTGGTGCCTTTCGTGTTTGTCTACTCCCCGGCACTGCTGCTGGTTGCTGATGGCTTTACCTGGGCTGCCTTCACCGTAACCCTGGTTGGTGCAATGCTGGGAATTGCCTGTCTCGGCGCTGCATTTTCCGGCTTTCTGCTTGCCCCGCTGCCCGCCTGGCAAAGATGGTGGACCGCGCTGGTGTCATTCCTGTTCATTGCACCCGGATTGCAAACCATGGCGGTCGGACTGGTTCTGCTGGCCCCGGTCATGGTGCTGCAGCTGCGCTCGGCGAAAACAAGAAGGCTGGCGGAATCGACCCCTGCCAAAACCGTGTGATAGCACCGCTCGAAAGAGACTGCCCATCAGGCAAAGCCGACTGGGGATTCATTTAAAAATGAATTGGATATCACACTGCTGCAGCCGCTATGGTGCAGTTTGAAACAGGAGCCCATCTGATGATGATTTTGCGCAGTTCCCCGCCCTCCCCGTTTGGCCGCCAGATCAAGATTGCAGCCGAATTGTTAGGCGTGATGGATCAGATCACCATTGAGGCGGCTGATACCACGGATCCGAACGACACGCTGCGCCAGCAAAACCCGCTTGGCAAGATTCCCATTCTGATCACCACGCAAGACACCGCGCTGTATGACAGCCGGGTTATTCTGGACTATCTCGACGACGTGGCAGGGGGCGGGAAACTGGTGCCATCAGGTGAGGCGCGATTTGCAGCCTACACGCTTCAGGCGCTGGCCAATGGCATCATCGAAGCAGCCCTGGTCCAGGTCTATGAAAAACGCTTTCGTCCCGAACAATCGCAATCTGAAAACTGGTTATCCTATCAGGCCGAAAAAGTCATGCGCGGCCTGCAGGCGCTTGAAGCCAGCCCGCCTGCTCTGCAAACTAGTGCTGACATCAATATCGGCCACGTCGCGCTCGCCTGCGCCCTTGGTTATCTGGATTTTCGCTTTGCTGGAAAGTGGCGCGCCACGTATCCCGGATTGGTAGCATGGCTGGATGATTTCAGCGCATTGGTGCCAGCCTTTTCCGCCACAAGGATTGACCCGTAAAGCGCCGGATCGGGCGTCGCCGGGATACGCATCTATGATTCTTGGAAGTTTCAGTGCGCCTCGGTTGCGGCGATCTGACAAAAAGGCCCCACACAGGGTGCGAGGCCTTTTGTAACAGAACTGACAGACGGACAATCAGAATTGATAGGCAAGGCCCGCGCGGATGGCATGGGTGCTGGCATCCGCGTCAAAGGCTCCGTAATCCTTCTCACCGTAACCGGAATAAAGATATTCGCCACGGGCGCTGAAGGACTGGTTGACCATTGTTTCCAAACCGGCACCGACAACAAGGCCGACATGGGTCTTTTCGTCGCTGGCACCGCCAAGGTCAACATCCGCGCTGAGGAATCCAAGGCCGGCGGTTCCGTAAATCATGTGGCGGTCCCAGGTATAGCCAAGACGACCGCGCGCACTTCCGGTCCAGTCCACGTCACCATCGGTTCCGTTTTCACTGCCATCCATGCTCGTCATTGCAATATCGGCCTCAGCACCGAAGACCAACGCTCCCATCTGGAAATTGTAACCTGCGAACCCGCCTATAAGCAGGCCGTCGGTTTCAACTTCTGCACCCGTATTGGGATCGAGATTGCCCCAGATATAGCCCAGCATCGGGCCCATATACAGCCCGGTCCAGTCGGCGGGAGGTGCCGAATTGTAGACAGGCTGCTGATACATGCCATTGTCGGAAGGATCCGCTGCCATTGAGGTATTAAGCGATAAAATAAGCGCACCGGCGGAGCCGGCCGCAAGAAGTGCCAAACGCAAAACCATGGTTTCTACTCCTGATAAAATTACACAATCCGGTAAAATCCGGCTTGGTCCGTTTATCTATTGGAAACCACAATCAAGGCTTAAGGAACATGGTTAATAAATTGATTTATATCGGTTTTATGCCATTTTACGCAAAACAGCCGGAGCGACAAAAGGTCGCCCCGGCTGAATTTAGTGAGTGTTGAGCTTTGTAGCGTCAGCAATCAGAATTTGTAGGCCAGGCCTGCACGCACAGTGTGTGTCTTCAGCTCGATATCTGTATCTGAGGACAGTGCGTAGGTTTCTTTGCCAAAGTCAGTGTACATATATTCCACTCGGGCCAGAAGATTGTCGGTCATTGCAGCTTCGACACCGGCACCGACCGTATAACCGGTCTGCCAGTTCTCGTCGCTGACCAACCCATCGCTGGCCTTCACATTGGCAAAGGCAGCACCACCGGCACCATAGGCAAGTACGCGATCGAATGCATAACCTATGCGACCGCGAACATTGCCGATCATGTCTGTCTCAACCGAATCTAAGCCGTAGCTTTTGTCCAGACCGGCAGCGGCAAAATCACCTTCAATACCGAAAACCAGACTTCCGGACTGAAAGTTCAAGCCGGCATAACCGCCGGCAATATAGCCATTATCGTCAACGCTGCTCATGGATTCAGGTTGATATTCGCCCCAGGTATATCCCAGCATTGCGCCAAGATAGGCACCTGACCAGTCATACAATGTGTCCTGAACCGGCAAAGGCTCATAAACCTGTTGCTGTACCGGATCAGCAGCGTTTGCAGCCAGTGTCAGCGCCAGCACGGCAACGCCTGCCGATCCAGCGATCCTGAGACTGTGTTTCGGTTTCTTCGGATAAAAACTTTTGGGCAGTTTGTGCATGCTATATGTACTCCTTACAGGTTCAAGCCAACCGCCATATCGGACGCTTTCCAGCATTTGTTTCCAACATGACGGACCAGTTTATAGAACGCATTATCAGCGGCAATTGCGGCTTGGCATTGGGCAAATTCAGTTGATTTTGTGGCGAATTGTGCTCATTTCACGTCGAAAGTTTGGCGGCCCGTTTTGCGGCAGGGCATTCTGCCACGCAGGCCTGTGCTTCCGGGTTGCTAAGGTTGGTCATCGTCGCCACAGCAGAGCTGGTCTCACCGTATTTTCGAATCATCCCGGTCTTTCAACGCAGACATGCAGTAGTGAGGCACGATGTAAATTATATTTGACATAGAGATTGAAAAATCATACTCCATGTCGAATTAAATTGACCACCCACACCGAACAATTGCGCCACGAAGGAAGACCATCATGATTTATAAGGACCGCAACAATGTAGTGTCGATCATCACATCCCTGATTGTGAATTTCTACATCGTGTTTCGGCTTTTCGAAATGAATGAAGCGGGCCAGTTCGACGGGCCCGATGCGGTCAATATATGGGCGCGGATGGTGGTTTGGGTGATCCCGATTTCGATTGGCGTCACCATTGTTGGCACAATCCTGTTCAACATCGGCTACGCCATCGTCACCGGCAACCCGAAACCGAGCTTTCTGGTCGATGAGCGGGATCACCTGTTTGACCGGCGCAGCAGCACCGCTGTCGTGATCTGCGCGGGGGGTGGCTTCATACTGGCGGTGGTCGCGCTGGCCTTTGGCTGGTCGGCATTCATCGGCTTCAACATCATCTATTTCGCGATGGCGCTGGGTTCTCTATCCGCCGATATCATCAAGTTCATCAGTTACCGGCGGGGCTACTGACCCATGGGAAAATTGAAGATTTCCAACAACATCAGACGTCTGCGATTTGACGCCGATGAAATGACGCAAAAGGATCTGGCCGAAAAAGTCAGTGTGACACGCCAGACCATCGTCGCCATTGAGAATGCCAAATATTCGCCGACGCTGGAACTTGCGATTCTCATCTCCCGTGTTTTCGGCAAGCCGCTTGAAGAGGTGTTCAACATCGAAGACGCCAGTTAGACCAGCCAATAAAGTCGAAAGCCAAAATCTTATGGGAGCGATCCAGGGTCCGGCCTGGCCCATCCACCCTGCCCTCGCCGAGTGGCTGATCCGATGCAAGTCGGCGTGGTTCCGCACTGCCGCTCGCCCCGCCGCTTCCTGTCGCAGTCACAAAAAAGGAATCTGACATGCTTTTTCATCCCACAACCTTCTGGAACCTCATGGCCCGTCGCTATGCCAGAACTCCGGTCAAAAACGTCGAAGCCTATCAATACAAGCTTGATATGATTGCCCGCTCCCTGTCCCCTCAGGACCGGCTGCTGGAATTTGGCTGCGGCACCGGAACCACAGCGCTGATCCATGCCGCGCGTGTGTCCCATATCGACGCAATCGACTTTTCCTCCGAAATGATCGCTATCGCGCGCGAAAAAGCCGCCGAGCAAAGTGTCACCAATGTCCGATTCGAAGTGGCGACACTGGAGGACTGGCCAATAGGGGAGGACGGCGACGGCTATGATGCGGTGCTGGGCATGTCGATCCTGCATCTTGTCGCCGATTTGGACGAGACACTGGGCCAAGTTTATCGGGCGTTGAAACCCGGCGGGCTGTTTTTTTCCTCGACCGCCTGCATTGCCGGTCAATTTGGATGGGTCCGCTATATCCTGCCGCCCCTGGGCGCAATTGGCCTGTTGCCAAAAATTCTCATCCTGACACAAGACATGCTGACGCAGGCCATGACCGCTCAGGGTCTGACCATCGAACATGTCTGGCAGCCCAGCAAAGAGGCCGCAGCGTTTGTCATTGCGCGCAAACCAGAATAGCAGCGGTCCGGAAGCGGGCGATTGCGAGCCGGCGCAGACATACCCGGATGCCAAACAACATAGAGGCTGCCGTTCCGTGAGGTAAATTGAAACCAACAGGCATTCGCGGCCGGTTGGGTTGCCAGAGTGCGCGATGGCGTTCACGTTCATCAGGATATTCAAACTGGCGACTGCTGGTTGCAAAAGAGAAGGTATTAATAACGGTTTGCCACGCCTTTACGGTTTCAGTAGGTTAGCTGTCGCAAACCCTTATCGCGAAATGATCATATAAATTTTTTGATTTGAACGGGTCCCAAACTGGAATTTCTGGAGGTCCGCTTCGAGCGCGTTCGAGCCCTTCGGGTTATGTGCGGGTATCGACATTTTCGGCCCTTACCGGACATTTCTCTTTGTGACCGATGCCGCATTGCAGCTTTTCCAAAGCTGACCTTGGGCTTGAAAATCTCCGATGGGTCAGTCAGTCCCAAGCAAACTCTTCGACAATGCGAGTTCTGTACACGGTTGCAATCTGGTTTGGTGCTTTACGAACGTACTCTTCGGCTCGACTTGCAGAATGTCCCTTAAGACCGCTGAGGTGCGAGATGACATCCTCAATAGAAGGATGATCGTTGTTCTGATTCGTGACTGGTGATTTTGGGGGAAGACCAGTCCATACGACTCCCGCGACACCAAGTTTATTCGCCCAAGCCTCAACAAGTTCCGCACCATAGTGAGCAGATGCGCCAGAACCAGTCCAAAATGCTGCATTCCTGTTGCTTGGGAGGCCTTCGCGCTTGGCAAGTGCTTCGCGCGCTTCCTCTAACGAAGTAGATGACAGAGTGTTCCAAAGTGTCGGACACACAGTACCCTGCTTACACACAACAAGCGTCATGCGGCCATCATTCGATTTTCGCGCGAATTCAAGCGGCAACTTTGGCCCGTCTTTGCGCCATTCATGCGAAATGGGCAGGTCGCCAGGCTCCCAAATCAACGACCCCCAACCGAGGCAAGCAAACGTGGCCGAATTCTCGTTGCTATTCATTTTCGTGCCATTCGCGGATGGTTCTGGTCAGGTTTGATAACGCAAACCCACAGCTGGTCCGGACATCGAGCATCGCAAAATCCTCGGCGAACTTCACAGCACTTTCCCCGTTCAAGATGAACTCAAATCGCCCACTCGAATACTCGTCTTTGTGATCGTAATCTACGACCCGCCAGCTTCCGAGAACTTCACCGTCGCGAGTGATGACGTCGCCATGCGCCAGTTTGGGTTCGTATCCACTGGCCATCCACTTGTCGTGGCCGACGAAGTTTATCGGGTAAATTAGATCCATACATCGAAGATGGAATCAAACCAGGGGAAGCGCAAGTAGCGTCATGGAGCCGATCCTTTACGTCGTCACGGCCCGCAAAAGAGATTTGTCGTCTGACCCGTCGCCGCAATGCAGCTTCCCAAGAGCCAAAATTCACATGTTACAGAAACTAAGGTTCCACGCCAAAGGCTGAATTAAGTTTTTTGAACAAACGTTCTGCATTAGCAGCGGTGCCTTTCGGTAGGTCACTAATCTTCGACCAACTGTCGAAGTCCTTCAGCATCTCTGTGAGCACGTCTTTCTTCTTGAGTTCGCGCCCCTGACGCTGCTTCAAAGCGATCTCGACACGCTTAGCAATCAGGGTCGAGCCGTCTTTGGGAAGGTCTTCCAGCTTGAGCGCTAGACCGTAAGCGCGGTTCACGCACTCGAGAAACCACACTTCCGGAAACAGGTCTTCGATCGCGACATCGGTATTCTTCACCCCGGCTGCTTCGCCAAGCATCAACACCCGAAACTCGTGGCCAGTCTCATCGGCGTAGGCTTTCAGATTCATTTCATTGATCTTCTCGTGTGCCCGGTGGCCAGCCGCATCAGTGTCGAGCAACACTCCAGCATCCCACCGTTGCCCGATCGCGAACGCCGCATACATCGGCGCTTTAGTCGAGGTCTGCGCGGGCCACATGTATATATGATCGGACAGGCCAGCCTTGTTGCTCTTGGTAAGCAAACCCGAAAGTTTGCTCAAGATCAGCGCATCGGTTCCGCCCTCGACAATCAGCACCTTACGATTCCCAAGCATACCGGAAAGGTCGGGGGTCAGACCAAGAGCGCTTTCGATGACCGCCATTGGAGCCGACTGACTGCTCACTACCCCATGCGTAACCCGCAGATGGTGGCCGCTGTCGGTTTCGATGATGCGCACCCGTTCCGGATTCGCCTGATCGACCATCGAAGACAGGTGGGTTGTATACATCACTGTGTTGGTGTCTGACAGGTCTTCAAACACCCCCAAGAGGTCGCGTTGACCGCTGTAGTGAAGGTGAATACCTGGTTCTTCCAACAAGAGCGTGCAGTTCTCAAAGTCACCCTCAGAGGCATGCGTAAACTTCCACGCGAAAGAGACATACCAACGAAATCCAGTTGAGCGCCGATTCAGGCGTACCGGAAAGCCGATCGCTTCATCTTCGGCGAAGATGTTGAGTGTTGGGCCGTCTACATCGATATCGAATTTGACCTTCTTCTGCTTCCACAATTTCTGAAACTGTTGGGTCAAATAGGCAGACGCTGCACGCTTATCAAACTGGCGCAGTGTCCGGCCCTCGGCGCTACTACCTTTCGCTACAAAGTCATCGAGATCGATCTCTGCGAGATCGAGCACAATCAGGATCGTTTGATCGTCGGTTGAGAGTTCATGAGTTTGGCCGCCTACCGCGTCTAAACGGCTCTTTAGTTCGTTCAGTTCAACCTGCGCCCCGGAGAATTCATAGTCCTGAATGAGCACAAAGCGCGGAACGTGTTCACCGGCCCACTCCGATACTTTCTCTTTGGAAAGACCCAAATCTGCGGCTGAAATCGCGTTTCCTTCCTGATCGTGCAAGCCAAAGTCGGTAAGGTGTCCATAGCTGCGACAAGCAAAAAGACGAAGTCCATTTGGAGGTGCGGCGACAGTGGCCTCAAGCTCATTGCCGTCGGCATCGGTTATTACTTCTGTCGCAAATTCAAACAGCTCTTTGGCTTCGCTGTCACCAAATTCAAAGTACGCTTGGGCTACTAGCTTTCCTTTAGCATTCCTTTTGCCCTTCCAGTCGTCAACCGGCCAGTCCTCGTCCGGATTGTACCAAGTCTCAACGTAGGAGTGCAGGCAATACAGTGCCTCAAAAAGATTGCTTTTGCCCGCTTCGTTCTGTCCGACGATCGCCGTCACGTCGGTTGCCACTATCCAACCTGAGTCGATGATGTTCCGATAGTTCGTAATGCAGAATTTAGAAATACGCATATATCTGCCTCAGATCTATTGTTTGGGCACAACATATGCCAGAAAACGCCAAGTTGCGAGTCTATCTGTGGCACCTTGCAGGCTCACCTAATCGCACAAACTCTTGTATGTGAAATTCCCATCCGCAAGTTACTGCGAATGTCAGTTTTGACCAATGAGCCCGCAACGGTTCGCGCCTGCAGCGAATTTCCGTTCCCCGCCCATTTTTGCCGTCGACCAAGACCTATGCTTTGGTCACTTTGACCGGCATAGTCGACCTCTGACCGTTGCAAAACCCATGGTTTTTCGCACAACGCACCAACTCCTTCATAACCTCGGCTTATGGCCCTGCCAACCAAGCCGCATTTCAGGTCGGATGCTTCAAATCCGAAATTCTTGTCTTATATAGACTACCAGCACAGGGGCTTGGCGCTAGCCGATCCGACATGCCTCTGTGTCCGCCATAAAACCGGTGCCCGCCGCAATTTCGGGTGCGCGCCGCAAATCAAGGACGCTCCCTCGTAATGATCACCTATCTGGCCCTTATCGCCGGTCTTGTCATATTGGTTGTCGCTGGTGATCTGTTGGTACGCGGGGCTGTCGGCATGGCCGAGCGTCTCGGCATCCCGGCTCTGATTATCGGTCTGACCGTTGTCGCTTTCGGAACCTCTGCGCCCGAACTGGTGGTTTCCATGGAGGCGGCGGCCTCAGGCGCGTTCGGGCTGGCAATCGGCAATGTGGTTGGCTCCAACATTGCCAACATCCTGCTGGTTTTGGGAGCCCCATCGCTGATCTACGCCACCGCCTGCAGCGGTCCGGGAACGCGGCGTAACGCGCTGTTTATGGTCGCGGTGACCCTTGGTTTTATCGCTCTGGCCGGCGACGGTGAATTGGGCCGCCTTGACGGTGTGGTGATGATCGCCCTGCTCGGTGTCTTTCTCTATGACAATTACCGCAGCGCCCGTCGTCACCGCAAACAGGCCCAGGACGCGCTGGCAGATGAATTCGGCGATATCGGCACCAAACCGCCTGCCCTGCTGGGCGCATTCCTGGTTGTTGGCCTGATCGGTTTGCCGCTTGGTGCCAATCTGACGATTTATGGTGCAACCGAAATTGCCCGAAGCTGGGGCGTCTCCGAGACCGCTATCGGCCTGACGATTGTCGCCATCGGAACATCTCTGCCTGAACTGGTGGCCTCGATTATGGCAGCCTGTCAGCGACAAAGTGCGGTTGCCGTTGGCAATGTCATCGGCTCGAACATTTTCAATCTGCTTGCAATTATGGGGACAACCAGCCTGGTGTTCCCGCTTGCCGTGCCTGCTGAAATTTTTATGCCCGATATGTGGATCATGGTACTGACATCTCTGGCCCTGTTGCCCTTTATATTCTTCTGCAAGCCCATTACCCGGCCGATAGGGGCGATCATGGTGCTGCTGTTTGGTGCATATGTGGTTGGCGTGTTGTACACCCATGGATTCTGATCCGGATTGACGAATTGATATGACCGACCATGCACTGGTAACAGGCGCGGCAAAGCGCATCGGCAAGGCCCTGGCGCTGCATCTGGCAAAGCGCGGATGTTGCGTCAGCGTGCATTACAACACCTCGGAAACAGAAGCGCAGCAGGTTGTTGCAGAGATTACCCAGATGGGCGGCAAGGCCGTCGCCATTCAGGCCGATCTGGCAGACATGCGGGCCGTCGCGGCGCTGGAGGCAGCAGCAGCGGCAGCCTTTGGTCCGGTAACATTGCTGGTCAACAACGCCTCGACCTTTGAAATGGACGAGATCGGGTCGATCACCGAGGAAAGCTGGGACCATCATTTAAAGCCCAATCTTCAGGCTCCTGTTTTCCTCGCCCAGGCCGTTGCAAAACGCCTGCCTGCCGGACAGAAAGGCCTGATTATCAATCTGATCGACCAGCGGGTCTGGGCTCTGACACCGCGCTTCATGTCCTATACATTATCGAAAGCTGCGCTTTGGAGCGCCACCCAGACACTGGCCCAGGCTCTCGCGCCCGATATTCGCGTCAATGGCATCGGGCCGGGCCCGACCCTGTCGAATACGCGCCAGTCCGATGAGGATTTTCAGGCACAGATTAAAGCCACAATTCTGCAGGTTCAGCCGCAATTGTCGGAATTTGCCGCCGCCATCGACTTTATCCGCCAGGCCCCTTCAATGACCGGCCAGATGATCGCGCTCGACAGCGGTCAGCATCTGGCATGGCAAACGCCGGACGTGGTGGGCTGCTTTGAATGACCGACCAGCCCCCTGACCCCGTCTCCAATGACCCCGTACCCGATGACCCTGTGAAGTTGCCCGCCGCGCCAACCGGCCCACAAATTATTCAGAATTTTGCCAAAAAGCTGCCGAACAGGCCCGGCGTCTATCGCATGTATGGCGTCAAGGGCGAGGTTCTGTATGTCGGCAAAGCCCGCAGCCTGAAAAAGCGCGTCACCAATTACACCCGCATGATGGGTCAGACCAACCGCATTGCCCGCATGATCAGCGAAACCGCGGGCATGGAATTTGTCAGCACCCGTACCGAAACCGAGGCGCTGCTGCTGGAAGCCAACCTCATCAAGCGGTTCCGGCCGAAATATAATGTGTTGCTGCGCGACGATAAGAGCTTTCCCTATATCCACATTGCCGAAGACCATGAAGCGCCGCAACTGCTGAAGCATCGCGGCGCGCGCCGGGGCAAGGGCAGTTATTTTGGCCCATTCGCCTCGGCCGGCGCTGTCAATCGCACCATCACGGCGTTGCAGAAGGCCTTTTTGCTGCGCAATTGCAGCGATTCCTTTTACGAAAACCGGACACGTCCCTGTCTGCAATTCCAGATCAAGCGCTGTTCCGGGCCCTGCACCGGCGAGATTTCGCAGCAGAATTACGCTGAACTGGTGCGCGAGGCGAAAGCCTTCCTCTCGGGGAAAAGTCAAAAGGTGCAGCAGGAACTGGCGGCAAAAATGGAAGCCGCCTCTGCCGCCCTCGATTTTGAAACGGCTGCAATCTACCGCGACCGGCTGGCGGCCCTGTCTCACATTCAATCTCAGCAAGGCATCAACCCGCAGACAGTTCGGGAAGCGGATGTGTTTGCCCTGCACCAGCAGGACGGCCAGACCTGTATTCAGGTGTTCTTCTTTCGCACCGGGCAGAACTGGGGCAACCGGGCCTATTTTCCCAAGGCGGATGAAAGCCTTGAGCCGGGCTTTGTGCTGGAAGCGTTCATCACCCAGTTTTATGACGACAAACCCACCCCGTCACTTATATTGGTATCTCACCTTGGCGACGAGCATGAATTGCTCTCTGCGGCCCTTGGCGAACGCATGGGCCACAAGGTTCAGCTGTCAAAACCGCAACGCGGCGAGAAACGCGATCTGGTGAACCATGCCATGACCAATGCCCGTGAGGCTTTGGGACGCAAGCAGGCGGAATCTGGTTCGCAGCAAAAACTGCTGCGCGGTGTGCAGCAGGTGTTTGATCTGCCGGAGATGCCGACCCGCATCGAAGTCTATGACAACAGCCACATTATGGGCAGCAATGCGGTTGGCGGCATGATTGTCGCCGGGGTTGAGGGATTTCTGAAAAACCAGTATCGCAAATTCAACATCAAGTCCGAAGACATCACGCCAGGCGATGATTATGGCATGATGCGGGAGGTTCTGATGCGGCGCTTCTCCCGGCTTTTGCGGGAAACCGACGGCCCCAAACACGCTGAAAGCGATGACACGGTCGATGCCGGTACCTGGCCCGATCTGCTGCTCATCGACGGTGGCATCGGCCAGATCAATGCAGTGCGCGGCGTGCTTGAAGAGCTTGGCTTGGGTGACATGCCGATTGCCGGAATTGCCAAGGGACCGGACCGGGATGCCGGCCGCGAGAAATTCATTGTGCCGGGACGCCAGCCCTTCATGTTGCCGGAGCGTGATCCGGTGCTGTATTTCATCCAGCGCCTGCGCGACGAAGCACACCGTTTTGCCATTGGCTCGCACCGGGCACGGCGAAAACGCGACATCACCAAAAATCCGCTGGACGAGATTGCCGGAATTGGCCCGACCCGCAAGCGTGCATTGCTGCATCATTTCGGCACGGCGAAAGCGGCCAGCAAGGCGGGATTGTCGGATCTGGAAAAAGTGCCGGGCGTTTCCGCGCAGATGGCGCAGATTATTTTCGATTTCTTCCATGACACGGAACGGCCAACCGGCGAGTAGAGCGCTTCATCGTCAAGCGGCCAGCAGACCGATGCGCAACCGCTTGCGCAACACGAAGCGCGCCAGCAGCAGCACTGCCGCCAGCGTCAGCCCGAGCGCCAGACCGGTCCAGATGCCAATACCACCCAGGCCGCCCGGAAAGGCCAGCAGATAACCGGTGCCAAGCCCGGCAATCCAATAGCTGAACACCGCAATAACCATCGGCATGCGGGTGTCCTGCATACCGCGCAAAGATCCGACAGCCACTGACTGGGTGCCGTCTGCAAGCTGGAAAAGCGCAGCCAGAAACAGATAGGGCACGGCCAGCGCGACAACAGCAGCAGTATCCGCGTCCGCGCTGTCGAGAAACAGCGCTATCAACTGCTGCGGGAAAATCAGAAATATCAGCGCTGCGCTGGCCATGAAGCTGACCGCCAGAACCAGACTTGTATAGGCCGCGCGCCGCAGATCTTCCGAATTTTTCCGGCCATAGGCCAGTCCGACGCGCGTCGTTGCCACATTCGAAAGGCCCAGCGGAACCATGAAGGTCAACGTCGCCAGCTGGAGGACGATGCCATGCGCTGCCAGTTCCAGCGTGCCGATCCAGCCCATCATGATCGAGGCAGCAGTGAACAGCCCGACTTCGGCCAGCAGCGTCATGCTGATCGGCAGTCCAAGACGGATGATGATCCGCAGAATTTCGCCGTCAGCCCGCCAGAATCTTCGATAAATATCGAAAGTCTTCATTCTGGCGTCCCGCACGGACAGAAATATCATCCCCGCAAGGGTCAGCAGGCTGGTGCCGAGAGTGGCCACCGCAGCGCCCTCGATCCCCATCGCCGGGAATCCGAAATGGCCGAATATGAACACATAGTTCAACAGGATATTTGCCAGAACACCGACAATGTTGATGGCGAACATGATGTTGGCCCGGTCCAGAACCGTGTAAAACGCCCGCAAATTCATGAACAGCAGCATTGGCCAGAGCGCCCATTGCGCAATGCCGATATAGCGCCCGGCATAGGCCGCCGTCAGCGGCTTCTGGCCAAGCAGAAGCAGGATCGCCTCGGTGTTGAACAGGATCATCACCGCAACGCCAGAGTAGCCAGTCGCCACCCAGAACCCCATGCGAATGGTCCGGCGCAGCAAGATCTGGTCGTTGGCGCCCTGCGCCTGGGCTGCCAGAGGCAGCACGGCCTGGCACAATCCCAGTCCAACGATAAACAGAACAAAGTAGAAAGAAGTCGCCAGCACAAGCGCGGCCAGTTCCTCTGCCCCGAGTTGGCCAACCATCACCGTGTCGGTAATGCCGATAGCGGCCTGCCCCACCTGAATGCCGACCAGCGGCACCGACAGGCTCAGAGTCTGGATCAGATGGGTGCGCCAGGTTTGAAACGGCAGGGTCACGGAGGTTCATTCAGTGTTAGGGTCGGGGATGCCCCTTTATAACGTGCCGGCGCTACACTCAAATGATCTTTTATACGCCCTCAGTAAGCCCCGCCGACAGCGTTCTGCGCTTTCGGCGTTCAATTTTTACCGGGCTTGGGGAAAAAGTGTCTATTCAGAGCAGCCTGGGCACAGCAGCAGCGCAACTGCGGGCCTTCCAACCATCGGTTTACCCACTTGGCATTTTTGCGGCGGCCTTGGACTGTTTTGCATTGACGGACACAGTACCTCGTGGTGCAGTGCGAAAATGACCACTAGACAAAGCCCACAGAAAAGAACCGGCCGCAGCACTGTTCTCAGCCTGCCGAATATTCTTACCTATGGCCGCATTCTGGCTGTGCCCGCAGTGGTTGCGACAGCCTTTGTGACAGGCGATTTCGGTCGCTGGCTCAGTCTCGGGATTTTCATTGCCGCCAGCATCACGGATTTCTTTGATGGCTATCTGGCCCGCGCCTGGCACCAGCAATCGGCGCTTGGCCGCATGCTCGATCCGATTGCCGACAAATTGCTGATATCGGCCTGTCTGATTGTGCTGACCGCCAATCAGGTGATTTCCGGGCTTTCGCTGTGGCCCGCGGCCATTATTCTGATGCGGGAAATTTCCGTCTCCGGCCTGCGCGAATTTCTGGCGGAACTGCGCGTCAGTGTGCCGGTGACCAATCTTGCGAAATGGAAAACCACTTTCCAGATGGTGGCTCTGGGGTTTCTTCTGGCCGCCCCTGCCGGTGACAAGGTTTTGCCCTACAATACCGAAATCGGCATCGCACTGCTTTGGGTTGCCGCGCTTTTGACCCTATATACCGGATATGATTATTTCCGGGCGGGCATACGCCATCTGATTGAAAGTGATCATTAGGACAAATACGGATACACAATGACCAGAGTTCTTTATTTTTCATGGGTTCGCGAGCGTATCGGCACAGCTGGTGAAGATCTGGAAATTCCATCTTCGGTGACATCGGTCGAACAAATGTTGAACTGGCTATCGAGTCGGGGCGAGCATTACGAACATGCTCTTTCTGATGCCGCTTGCCTGCGTGTGGCGCTGGATCAGACTCATGTCGAGGCCACGGCACCGCTCAATGGAGCCCGCGAGATTGCAATCTTTCCGCCCATGTCCGGCGGCTAGCCCCATGTCAGAGCGTTTCGTGAAAATCACCATCCAGAGCGAGCGGTTCGACACTCAGGCGGAAACCGATGCGCTCTGCCGGGGGCGGGATGACGTTGGCGCCCTCGTCTCCTTCGCCGGCATCTGCCGCAGCGACGGCAAGCTGGAAGCACTGGAGCTGGAACATTATCCGGGCATGGCGGAAGCTCAGATTGGCAGGATTGTCGATGAAGCCTTTGCCAAATGGCCGCTGTTTGGTGCCCTTGTCATTCACCGGACCGGAAAAATCCCCGTTGGTGAGACAATCGTTCTTGTTGCCGTCACCAGCGCACATCGCCACGCCGCCTTTGACGGTGCCGGTTTCATCATGGATTTCCTGAAATCCAGAGCCCCGTTCTGGAAAAAAGAACATCTTGCAGGTGGAGACACGGGCACATGGGTTGATGCAAAGGAAAGCGATGAAACAGCGCTGCGCCGCTGGGACTAACCGGACGCACAGCAGCCCGGCTCATTGAAATCCTGACATTTGCCTGACATTGCAAAAGCAAAACGCAAAAGAAGCGGACACGGCAAGGGCCGCCCGCTTCTCAAATTTCGATATCAACGTTGCGCGCTGGGTTTAGCGGCGGGCTTTCTTGGGCAGAATGCCTTCGCGCTGGGCGCGCTTGCGTGCCAGCTTGCGCGAACGGCGCACAGCTTCGGCCTTTTCGCGGGCACGCTTTTCTGATGGTTTCTCAAAGTGGCTGCGCAGCTTCATTTCACGAAACACACCTTCGCGCTGCAGCTTTTTCTTCAGCGCTTTCAGCGCCTGATCAACATTGTTGTCACGAACGGATACTAGCACGTAGCTCGTCTCTCTTTCTGTTTCCGGTTGGCTCTGGATGATTTGAGCCGCTTATAGTCGGGCGAACGTCAACCGGCAATCCGTCAAATTACAAAAAGCTGCAGCCTGAGTACTGGCCGAGCACTTTAAGACAAATTCCGAGACTGTTCAGAATGAACCGGCTCCATAGCAGACCCTCCCTGCCTTGTCCACTGCACAAACGCAGGTTCTGGCGGTTTCACCCCGGTTTTCAGCGCGGACGGTCGCCGATCATGAAACATCCTCTAGGACTTCGCCGAAACCGTGTTGATATGGCCCATTTTCCGGCCCGCACGGGTTTCGCCCTTGCCGTAAAGATGCACTCTGCAGGCCGGATCGCGCGCATAAAGTGGCCAATTGTCCACGTCTTTGCCGATCAGATTGGTCATCGTGACGTTGCTGTGATGCGAGCCATCGCCCAGCGGCCAGCCGGCAATTGCGCGGATATGCTGCTCGAACTGATCAATCAGGGCTCCGTCCTGGGTCCAGTGGCCGGAATTATGCACCCGGGGCGCAATTTCATTGACCAGCAGAGCCGGTTGATCCGGTGTACCGGAGATGAAGAACTCGATTCCCATGACGCCGACATAGTCCAGCCGGTGCAGAATCGCTGTGGCAGCCGCCGAAGCTTCTGCCAGAACCGCTCGCGGCAGACCGGACGGCAGGACAGTGGTTTTCAATATATGATTTTCATGGGTGTTGAGCGCCATCTCATAGGAGGACACGTCACCGGCAAGGCTTCGGGCGGCAATCTGCGAGGTTTCGGCAAAAAAAGCCACAAACGCTTCCAGCACACAGGGCTGATTGCCCAAATCTGCAAAGGCCGAGCGCTGATCGCCTTCGATGCGTAGAATGATCTGACCCTTGCCGTCATAGCCAAAGCGGCGCGTTTTTAAAACGCAGGGAAATCCAATTTTCTCAATGGCTCCAGCCAGGTCCTCCGCCGAATTGACCGCCTCAAACCGGGCCAGAGGCACACCAACGCCTTGCAGGAAGCGCTTTTCATTCAAACGATCCTGAGCGGTCTCCAGTGCCTTCAGCCCTGGCCGGACCGGTACAAGATGTTCGATCCGGCGCAGCGGCTCGATCGGTACATTTTCAAATTCATACGTGACAATATCCACTGCTTTGGCGAAATCGCTGAGGGCCTCATGATCCTCATAGGCCTTGCAGCTATGATGCCCGGCGCGCTGAAACGCCGGACTGCCGCTTTCCGGCGCATAGATATGCGGCTGAAAACCCATTTCGCTGGCTGCCCCTGCCAGCATTGCGCCCAATTGGCCGCCTCCCAGAATGCCAATCCGGCTGCCGGGTGCCAATGGGACCAGGGGACTGACCGGGTCCGCCATATCAGACGGTATCGACCGGTTCATGGCCCACTTCTTCCGTTTGCCGGGCGCGCCAGTCATCCAGCCGCGCTGCCAGACTCTCATCAGACAAGGCCAGTATACCGGCTGCCAGAAGCGCCGCATTCTTGGCGCCCGCCTCACCGATAGCCAGTGTGCCCACTGGTACGCCGGCAGGCATCTGAACGATCGACAGAAGACTGTCCTGGCCGGACAGAGTGCTTGATTTGACCGGCACTCCAAGCACCGGAAGCGGGGTCATGGCAGCGCACATGCCCGGCAGATGGGCCGCGCCGCCGGCTCCGGCAATGATGACTTTGTAACCATTGTCACGCGCGGATTTCGAGAAAGCCACCAAACGGTCGGGCGTGCGATGTGCCGAGACAATCTGGGCCTTGTAACCAATGCCAAGTTTGCCCAGAATTTCGGCAGCGCATTTCATCGTCGGCCAATCCGACTGGCTGCCCATGATCAGCGCCACCGGACAGGAGCCCGGCTGACCGTTATCCGGTTCGCCATTCTGCGGTTCTGGCGGAGAAGCTGCCATTCTAAATCACCCGTAAATTCAACGTGGTCGGGGCTCTGCCCCGGAAAACCCGCTGCCTAACCGGCAAACGCCCGAAATGCAAGTTTACCATGAGCGAAATGCATTCTCGCGACAGCTCAACCCCAGGATTAGCGGCTGTTGAAAAACCATAACTCAGGCTATGATATCCGGCAGCAGAATGTCTTCAAGCCGGGAAATCTGGTCTTTCAGAAGCAGTTTCTTTTTCTTCAGGCGTTGCAACTGGAGCGCGTCCCCGCGGCCGCTTTGCAACAGCGCATCGATGGCAGCATCCAGATCGCGGTGTTCCTGACGGAATACTGCAAGTCGGCCACGCTGTTCCAGCTGCGGAATTTCCTCAAGATCGTGTTGTTCTTCACTCATCGCCCGGCAGACCTGTTGTCTTTTACACCAGAGTCACCATATCCGATTCAGCGCCACCATGGCGAGGTCTAATAGCCCGATTTTGATGGTTCGCAGATGCCTGTGGGATACTGCAACGCACAAAATGTCAGGTTCGACACTGCCATCGTGGTATGCAACAATACACGTGTTAATAGAAACCCGAGGAGATTGACTATGAGTATGGATGCACATTTGTCCAAATTGCAGGAACGTCATGCAACACTCGAACAGAAAATATCCGAGGCAAACCAGCATCCATCGGTTGATTCACTTGAACTTTCAGAGATGAAGCGACGAAAACTTCTCCTGAAAGAGGAGATTGAGCGGCTTCGAACCGAGCCGCTTCTCAACTAACCACATGCCAGTCAGACAGCGCCGGGTTCACAACCCGGCGTTTTGGCCTAACTGATTCGCGGCAATTTTTCGTCTGGGGCAAGGCCAACCCTGTCGTCAGTCAATCAGGCCGCGTCCTTGGCTTTTCGCAAGTGCGTAAAGACGCTTTCAGCGCTCTCGCCTGCCATGCCAAGGGTCTGTTTCAGATCCTGTTCCGAAGCGCGCAGAAACGGATTTGTCTGGCGTTCAATCCCGATCGTGCTGGGCAGCGTCGGCAGATCGTCGCGGCGCAGCCTTGCGACGTCTTCAGCGCGCTGTTTCAGTTGTGCATTATCCGGATCGACCGACAGCGCAAAGCGTGCATTCGCCAAAGTGTATTCATGGCCGCAATACAGCCGCGTTGCATCGGGCAGGGCGCCGAGTTTTTCCAGAGATTCCCACATCATCGCATAATCGCCTTCAAACACCCGGCCGCAGCCAAGGGCAAACAATGTGTCGCCGGCAAACACGATCTGATCGTCGCTGAACCAGTAGGCCACATGATCGAGCGTATGTCCCGGGGTTTCCAGCACATTGATGTCACGGCCCGACCATTCGATGACATTGCCTTCTGACACGGGAAGATCGATACCGGGAACCTTGTCCATCGACAGTCTGGGGCCGATCAGGCGCGGTTGAAAGGTTTCCTGCAGCGCCGCCAGACCGGCGGTGTGATCGGCGTGATGGTGGGTCAGAAACACATGGCTGAGGGTCCAGCCGCGGCGCGCCAGCACATCGAGAATGGGCTGGCCGTCAGGTGCATCGATTGCGGCAGTCAATCCGGTTTCCGGATCATGCACCAGAACACCAAAATTGTCGCTCCGGCACATGAACTGCTCAATCTCCAGATCAGACATAAATTCCTCATTCTTGTTCGCTTTGTGCACAGGGTGAGATATATGTAGAGCACGTTGTATTGATGTTGAAGCAATTGACCGGGTTTGTAAGCCCGTCGGAAATCTCTATACGCCAGTTGTGGCCATAAATACCACAGCGTGTTGAAACTGACTGGAATTGGCCCGGTTGGACTAATCCGGCCCGACGGAAAAAAATGTGACGATTGGGCCCTGCCAGATGGTTCAACACAAACAAAAAGTGGTCTAGTCAATGCAATTGGACGTTGTTGACCTTCTGGATTTTTACCGAACACCGCTTGGCCAGGCGGCAGCGAGTGTTTTGACCCGTCAATTGTCCATGATGTGGCCCGACACCAAGCAGGACCGGGTTCTGGGTCTTGGCTTTCCAACACCCTTTCTGGGACCGTTTCTGCCGGCCAGTGATCGGGTGTTTGCCTTCATGCCAGCCGGCCAGGGCATTTTTGCCTGGCCGAAAGACGGCAACCGTTCAGCAGTACTGGTTGATGAAACCGCTCTGCCATTGCCGGATTCCTCGATCGACCGGCTTTTGATGGTGCACACGCTGGAAATGGTCAACGACCCTCTGGCGACGCTTCAGGAAGCCTGGCGGGTACTGGCTCCGGGCGGTCGCATCATCGTCGTGGTGCCCTCGCGTGGTGGCCTGTGGGCCCGCCTTGACGTATCGCCCTTTGGCTTTGGCCGCCCATTCAGCCGCGGCCAGTTGCAGAAACTACTGCGCGACGCTTTGTTTTCACCGGAAAAATGGCAAGGCGCACTGTATATGCCGCCGTCAAACTCAAAAGTGCTGCTGCGCTCCGCTGCGGCCCTTGAAAAGGCAGGACAGAAATTCTGGCCGGCCTTCTGCGGCGTTATTCTGGCTGAAGCCACCAAACGTCTGTATCAGGGCCTGCCGGTCACCAGCAAATCAAAATCAGGACGCAAGCTCCGCCCGACACTGGTTCCCGCATCCACCCGGCAGACGCGCTGACATATTTGAACTGATCGCCGTGTTGTGAAACAACATCAGCCGACAGCGCTCACCTGTTCAAGCCAAAAACCAGCTCACAGGGAAACACCATTTCTCTGGGCCCTGTCTCAATATTCTCCACAAGGTCGACAAGATGCGAGGTCGCGGCACTGACCATGGTTTCAAACGGCATTTGCACGGTGGGAAAATTGTAGGCCGCCAGCCGCGATAGAAGCGTGCCGCCAAATCCCACAACCTTCGGCACAACTTCAAAACCGTGACGCGAAATCGCATCGCTCGCGGCAATGGCCAGAAGATCGCTTGAACAGAAAAAACTGTCCGGAGCTTTCGGCAAGTCCAGAAGCTCACTCACCACGCGCAGACCATTTTCGTAATCATTGGCGCCTGCCATCCGCGTAAGCGGTTGGAAACCATAGAGTTTTTCAACCTGTCGGACAAACCCGGCGGCGCGCTCCTTCACCACTGTTGCATCGGCGCGGCCGCCGATGAATGCGGGGCGGCGGTAATTTTCCTGATACAGATAATCCGCAACGGCTGCCGCACCGGCGAAATTGTCGCAATAGATAGCGCTGTATTCCGTTCGGCGCGTGCGGCGCCCGACGATAACAATTGGTTTTTCCAGTTCAGCACTGCGCTGCACCAGGGATTCAGGCAGACGCGAGGCCGAGACAAGCAACCCGTCTACCTGATACTGCAAAGCCGCATCGACCGATTCTACCTGTTGACCTTCCTGTGCGATGTTCAACAGCAAGGCGTGGTAGCCGCGCTTCTGCGCTTCAGCGCTGACAAAGCGGAACAGTTCAAGATTTTCAGGATCATCAAAATTGTTGACCAGCAGACCGATCAGATGCGAGCGCCGTCCGGCAAGCGCCCGCGCAGCCATATTGGGCGCATATTGCAGTTCCGATGCAGCATTTTGAACAAGCGCACGGGTTTTTTTGGAAACCGGAAGATCAGGCCGGAAAGCACGCGATACCGTTGTCAGAGACACGCCCGCCCGGTCCGCCACATCCTGTGCGGTAACCCTGCCATGTGTTGGACGACGCGAAATCCTGCTTTTCATTATGCCTCATCAATTGCCCATCACAAATTGCACCTCTGCATGATGGCAAGCTGTTCTGCGGTCCTCGGCAAAGCTTTTCAGCTCCGGGTTCCGAATGCCACATACTTCGCTGGCTTTCCAGCATCTTGTGCGAAACGGGCAACCGGACGGGCGATCCAGCGGACTTGGCGGCTCGCCCGGAACTTCGATGATCTGCCGCGCGGCGCGGACCACCGGATCAACCACCGGCACGGCAGAAATCAGCGCCTGTGAATAGGGATGAGCCGGCGCGTTGAACAGCTGCTCCGAGGGACCCTCTTCCACCAACTCGCCCAGATACATCACCAGCGTGCGGTCAGCGATGTGGCGAACGACGGACAGATCATGGGCGATGAAAACCAGAGCAACGCCCGTTTTATCCTGAATGTCCTGAAACAGATTGACCACCTGAGCCTGAACCGAGACATCCAGGGCTGAAACGGCTTCATCGCAGATCAGCAGACGCGGTTCACTGGCAAGGGCTCTTGCGATACCGATACGCTGTCTCTGCCCACCGGAAAACTGATGCGGATGGCGGTCAAGATCACCGGCATTGAGACCGACAAGTTTGACAAGTTCCGTGGCGCGGGCGCGCCATTTTGCCCGTGGCACTATGCCCGGCAGCACGCGCCAGGTTTCACTGATGATCTGCCCGACCGTCATCCGCGGATTGAGCGATGAATAGGGATCCTGAAAGACAAACTGCATGTCGCGCCGGGCCAGACGCAACTCTTCGCCCTCCAGCGCCAGAAAATCCCGATCCATGAAATGAATCGATCCGCTGGTTGGCTCGATCAGACGCGCAAGACATTTGGCAAGCGTCGACTTGCCGCACCCCGACTCGCCGACAATTCCAACTGTTTCACCTTCGGCAACATCAAGACTGACGCCGGCCACTGCCTGCAACGCGCGGGAGCCCGGCCAGAAGCTGCTTCTGTCTGCCACCTGAAAGGTCTTGGCCAGATTTCTGACCGAAAGCAGCGGTTCAGACATGGACAACCTCCGATCCGAATATCTCGTCCATTCTCAAACAGGCTGAGCTGCGGTCATCGCCAGCTTCCTGAAGCACGGGACGATTTGCCTTGCACAGCTCCCTTGCATACTGGCATCTGGGCTGAAAGGCGCAGCCTTGCGGCAGCCGTGACAGCACCGGCGGCGATCCGTCGATGACGCCCAGCCTGTCTGAAACACCGGCAAGGTCCGGCATCGACGCCAGCAGAGCCTCGGTGTAAGGATGGCGCGGAGCGGCAAAAATCTGATCCGTCGGCCCTTCTTCCACAACCTGGCCAGCATACATCACCAATATTCTGTCAGCCTGCTCGGCGGCAACGCCCAGATCATGGGTGATCAGCAGCAGCGCCAGATCCAGCTCCTTGCCGAGTTGCTTCAGCAAAGCCATCACCTGGCGCTGCACTGTCACGTCGAGCGCCGTGGTCGGCTCATCGGCGATCAGCACTTTCGGATCAAGCGCCAGCGCCATGGCAATAACAATCCGCTGGCACATTCCGCCTGAAAATTGAAACGGATAATCATCCACCCGTTCTTTGGCGGCCGGGATTGCGACCTGCTCCATCAGTTCAATCGCCCGTTTGCGGCCGGCCGCACGCGAAGCTCCGCTGCGTGCACAAAACACTTCGGCGATCTGGTATCCAACAGTCAGTGCAGGGTTCAGGGCTGCGATCGCATCCTGAAAGATCATCGCCATCCCGCTGCCGCGCAACGCAAGCTGTGTCGCTTTCGACGCTGTGGTCATCTCGATGCCGCGAAACCTTGCCGTGCCGCTCACGCGGCCCGGCGGGGTCGGGATCAGGCCCATGACCGCCATCTGGGTGACGCTTTTGCCCGATCCGGACTCGCCCAGCACACACAGGGTCTCGCCGGGCCGAAGCGTAAAGCTGACATTGCTCACCGCCGGAACGTCGCCTTCATGCGTGCCAAATGTCACACACAGATCGCTGACCTCCAGCAGTGGGGCTGCAGCATCGTAGCCGGGCAAGGTTGTGATATCCTGGCTCATGTTTTGGCTCCCGCTTTGGGGCGTTTTGCAAGCCAGCGCCAGCGCTGCACCGGATCGGTGACGGCGCGGGCCCAGCCGGCAATCAGGTTGAGACTGAGAGCCGTCAGGAAAATGGCAAGCCCGGGAAACAGCACCAGCCACCAGGCAGAGCGGATATGCGCGCGGCCATCTGCGATCATCAGGCCCCAGGATGCATCTGGCGGCTGCACACCAAACCCCAGAAAGCTCAGTGATGCCTCTGAGAGAATCAGAACTGCAATTTCCAGTGTGAAAAGCACCAGAATGGGTGCCATCACATTGGGCAGAATATGCCGGAAGATGATGCGGCCGCTTTTGCAGCCCTGAGCCCGGGCGGCCTGCACATAGGTTGCATTGCGGGCATTCAGCGCCAGGCCTCGCGCCATGCGCGCAAACACCATCCAGTGAAGCACCAGGAAAACCAGAACAAGATTGCCAAAGCCACCGCCCAGAATAAACAGCACGAACAGAGCGATCAGAAGCGAGGGCAAAGACAGCATTCCATCAACCAGGCGCATCACGATATCTTCAAACCAGCCACCGTGATATCCGGCCATAAGTCCTGCCGAGACTCCAACCAGACTTGACAGCAACGCCCCTAGGACACCCACGGAAACCGAGACCCGAGCGCCGTAGATCAACCGGGTGAAAAGATCGCGTCCCAACTCGTCAGTGCCGAACAGATAGAAATCACCGTTGCGGCCGATTGTGCCTGGCGGCAACAAGCGGTCCCGCAAATTCAGCCCGACCGGCTCATACGGCGCCAGAAACTCAGCCCCCAGGGTAAAAATCAGCAGAATCAGCAGGAAAATCATCGCCACAAGAGTGATATGATCCCGCAGAATTGCGTGGACATAATCGCCAATCCCGATCCGGGCACTTCGGCTTTCTTCGCCGTCATCCGCAGAAATAAGTGCAACGTCATCGCTCATGGTCATCACTTCCGTCCCAGGGCGATTTCGGGCTTGAAGAAGCGGTAGCTGAAATCAACAAGCAGATTGACGGTGATAACCAGCGCCGCGACAACAGCAATGCTGGCCTGGATTAACGGTAGGTCGCTGCGCGACAGGGAATCGATAATCAGCAGGCCTATCCCCGGCCAGGCAAAAATCTTTTCAACCAGAATAGCGCCTGTCAGCAGCGCCGAGGTTTCATCTCCGATCATCGTGATGATCGGGATTGAGGCGTTTTTCAGCGCATGGTGATAGATCACCCGATATTCTTCAACGCCCTTGGCACGGGCCGTGGTCACATAGGGCTTTTCCAACTCATCCAGCATGGCGCTGCGGGTGACCTGGGCAATCCGGCCGATGGGACGGGCAGCCAGGGTCATCGCCGGCAGAATGACATATTCAAAGCCGCCATATCCGCCGGTCGGAAGCCAGCCCAGCTGCACCGCAAAAAATACGATCAGCATCAGGCCCAGCCAGAACTGCACCACCGAAATTCCCGCCAGCGACAGAACCGTGACAATGCGGTCGGCTATCGAGCGCGGCCGCGCCGCGGCAGTGACACCCATGAACACGCCCAAAGGCACTGCAATCGCCAGAGCCGTCCCGGCCAGAAGGAAGGTTGCGGGCAGCCGTTCCAGCACGATATCAATGACAGGCTGGCCAATCTGCTCCAGATCGAGCGACGGAATGACAGAGAAGCCGAAGCGATAGCTGACGCCAAAATCGCCCGTGAAGAGACCCGCAAGATAACGCAGATATTGCAACCAGAGGGGATCATTCAAACCGGCAACCACGCGCAATTTTTCGATCGCATCGGGCGTTGCGCCAGGGCCAAGCATGTTCAATGCCGGATCGCCAATCACGCGCCCGGCAAAGAAAACAAAACTGATGGTGAGGATAAGCAGAATCAGCGAATTGAAAATGCGCCTCGTGAAATACGCCATGGCAGTACTGCCTTCACTCTTGGAAAACCGTTCCGGAAGCCGGCCCGCGCATACGCGGACCAGCCTTCTGGGAGCTCATCAATCGCTTTTTGTCACATAGACCGCCTGAAACCGGTGGTCCGTGCCAAATTTGAAATCGATTCCATCTTTCACGAGATAGGCCCGGTCGAGCAGGGCCAATGGCAGGATCAGGTAACGATCATGCACAGTCTTGACAAGTTGTTTCAGTTTTTCGGCGCGCTCTGCACCGGTGCTTGCCAGAGCTATCGCCAATTCGGCATCAAAAGCCTCGTCGCAATAGACCGATGAGCGGGACGCCCCGGTCGGATCATCCATACTCGGGCAGGCGTAGTTGGACAGCAGCAGAAGACCGAAATCATTTGACGGGTTCTGTTTGACATGAACCTGCATCATCTGACGCCCGGGCTCATTGGCATAGCCGGCAATACGGACCCGTGGATTGAATTCCTGCGGCGTCTGCACTTTGACTTCAGTCCCGATACCGACGGAATTCAGCATGGCGCCGAGTGCCTCAACGGTCGGCTTGATCCGGGGCGTTGAACTGCGGCCGACGATCTCAATAGAGAGACTATCCACATCAACACCATCCGCCCTGGCCTCTTCCAACAGCGCCATTGCTCTTGCCGGGTCGTATTCATAGGCGCTGACATCGGGATTGTAACCGACAGTCCCTTTGGGCGCCAATTGTCCCGGCGGCACGGAAGCCAGGCCATAAAGATCAACCAGACCTTCAATGTCGACCGACTTGAAAATGGCTTCGCGGATGCGGGGATCCTTCAGGCGCTCATCGCCGTAAATTGAATGATCAAGCCTGCCATAGAGATAGGTGGTCGACGGGCCAGTCACGCAGTAATATCCTGCAGCGTCTTTTGCGCGCTCACATTCGTCAGCGGACGGGAACATCGCAATTTGCGCTTCGCCGCTCTGGATCATCGCAACACGCGCCGCATCCTCGGGACGGAACACAAACCGCAAGCTCTGCCAGATAGGCTTTGAGGTGCCATAGGCATCATCAACCGTCAGTCCCCACCATTCAGGATTATAGTCTGCGCTCCAGTATTGGCCCGCCGCCCATTCATTGAATTTGTAGGGTCCGGTGCCCACTGGCGCGGAGAAATGCGCTTTGGGATCGTCCTCCAATTGCTTTGCTGACGAGATGCCGTTCAACGACAGGCGGAATTCCAGAAGCGGATCGGGCTTGCTGGAGCGCACTTCGACAACCCCGTCACTGACGACCGTAGCGGTGATCTCTCCCGGCCCTGCATATTCCTGAATTGTGAATGAATTTTCCAGGCTCCAGACCCAGTTGATCGATGCCGCCACCGCTGCTGCATCCATAACCGAACCGTCATGAAACACCACCCCTTCACGCAGCACAAAGCGCAGTGTGCTGTCATCAAGGCGCTCCCATTCGCGGGCCAGCACGCCGCGCATTTCGCCAGCGATCGGATCCTGCGCAATCAGCGTTTCAAGCACATTACGGATGCCGACGGCATTGATTTCCTTGTAAGCGCCCTGCGCAGCCAGATCCTGCGGTTCCTGACTGACCGCCACAACCAGCTCACCCTCTGTCGGCTGGGCCAATGCATAAGGCACAGACAAGCTGGTCGCCAGCGCTGCCCATGCGGCACTTCTCCTGAATAATCGCAACAATGAACGTCTTCCAGTCATGACTTCCTCCCGGGAAATAGTGAATATCATTTTTATGAAACCGCTTTCATATTTCCGCAGTTCTTTCGTTATGTCAAGCGACGATATTACCCTTTGGCTGGCATCTGCTGATTGTTTTTCCGCATATAACCTGCTTTTTATAAAAATATCTTGCCAAAATATATTTCATGGTTATTAACTGAAAGCGCTTTCATATTCATTTAATTTTGGAGTCCCTGGTGGGTAAATCGGCAAACAATAAAGGCATGGTCCTCGCATTGGTGGGGGAATCCGGTGCCGGAAAAACGACCACGACCGCAATATTGAAAACAATGGGCTTTGCCCCGGTCGCCCTGTCCAAACACCTGCGCGACACGGCCATTGCCAAATTTGGCGTTCCCACAAGGTCACAGGTCCAGAACCTCGCCCGTGAAACCCAGGTGATTGAGGGCGATGATTATTACGCCCGCGTTGCGGTAGATGACCCCGCCTTCGATTCGCCAGGCAACGTTGTTGTTGACGGGCTGCGCAATCTCGCTGAGCTGACCTACGTCACCGAAGCCACGAGGAAATCCGGCCGGGATTTTTTCCTCATGGCGGTTGTCACCAGTGATGACAACCGGTTTTCCCGTGTGGTGAATCGCGGCCGCGCCGGTGATCCGCTGGATCGTTCGAAATTTGATGCAGATGATGCACGCGCCAGGGGCAGCGCAACATCCGGATTTCAGCAAAATGCCATACTGATCGAAAAGGCCGAATACAGACTTGAAAACAGTGCTGAACTGGCGGATCTGACCCGTAATATCGAACAAGCCGTTGCATATGCCTTGAATGGCAGAGCCAGTAAGGCAAGCGGATGAGCGATTTGTCAGAACGCCAGCGTGTCGGCTGTGAGATTGTCAAACGCGCTGCAGCGCTTGCGCTGGACTATTTCCAGCGCCGCGCCAGTCTCGATCAGGGCAGCAAGGCGGCTCCGCTTGATCTGGTGACGGATGCGGACCGTGCGGTCGAACGGCAGATCAAGGCGGAGCTGGCAGCAGCCTTTCCCGATGACGGGTTCTGGGGAGAAGAAAGCGGCGGCGATGCGAGCCAGAATCTCTGGGTTGCAGATCCCATTGACGGCACATCGAACTTTGTCGCCGGCCTGCCTTTGTGGGGGGTCTCTCTGGCATATGTAGAGAACGGTGAAACCCAGATCGGTTTTCTGGCCTTTCCGGTGCTGGGCAGCTTCTATCATGCGACCAAGAATGCCGGCGCCTTCCGCGACGGTCAGCCGATTGCTGCATCACAAATCAGTTCTCTCGACCGGTCCCGCGTAATCTTTGGCCGCTCGCCTGATATGGCACCTGACAATCCTCTTGCCTTTGCCACCGGCGTTCTCGGCGGCGGGGCTGTGATCTACGCGTTCAACTGCTGCATTTTCAACCTCAGCCAGATCGCGGAAGGCTGTTGCCATGCCTACTACGAAGAGCGCGTCCACCCCTGGGACTACGCCGCCGGGGCCCTGATCGTGAGCGAGGCGGGCGGACGAATTTCAACTGATATGTCGGCAAAAGCCTATGCCAATGGAGCCCCTCTGTTCGCCTCCGGTCCGAATCTGTGGGACAAGATAAGACCGTTCGCGGCCTTGTAGGAACCCATGCCGACCAACCGGGCCTTAGCCGGGCAGCATCGCACCGATGCGGTCTGATGATCTGGCGTCAGCGTGTCTCTGTCAGCAGCGGTTCAAAGGTCGCGCCCGAGTAAAACGCCACCCCGGTGGCACGGATTTCGTCTGCCCATTGCTCGTCAATTATGTCCAGCGGTCCTGCACCGCGCAGGCAGACCTCGATGATCCGGCCCTCATGCCGGGCAATGGCATCCAGATAAACCTTTCCATCATGTTGCCCCGTGTCGCCGATCAAAACAAATTTCAGCGTTGGATTGGCAGCAACAATGGAATCAATGGCATCCCCCTTGTGCGACCCGTGAGAGCTCTTGATGAACTGGGTTTCGTTGATGCCAAGTTCGCGCAGAAATTTCGGCCCGAAGGGCACTTCATTGTGACGAAACACAGCATCGAGAAAACTGTGCAGATTCCATGGTGAGGAACTGACATAAAACACAGGGTTTACACCATCCTGCAGGAGCCGGATGAGTTCGGCCGTATCTGCGAAAATCAGCCGGCTTTCCACTGCGCCTGTCAGCGTTGTCCATAGGTTTCGCAGAATGCTCCAGGCCCCGGTCTGAAGAATTGTATCGTCGATATCGGAGATGATGCCGATCCGCGCCTGCGGGTGGGGCACCACAACCGGAGCCTGGCATTCATAGCCGTATTTCGGCAAACTGACATTTAAAAAAGTGGTTTCCGGATCGGTCACCGGCACGCGAATTGAAAAATAGCCCTCTTCGTCGCTGTGCCCGATGATGCCCTCCACAACAACTTCCACGTCACTGACTTCGCGGGTCAGGAACAGCGCCACCATAGCGCGAAGATTTGTCAGCAGGCCAGGTTTCAGAGGTGTCGCCCGCAACTGGCGCCGGGTCAGCACCCGGCCACGCACAACGACGCCCTCAGGCGTCGCATAGCCGGTATAGCTATCCACCATCAGGTCATCAGACGACCTTGCCGGCCGGAACCGGTCAATGAAACTTTCGGCACGGTAGCCCCATCGGCTCAGCCTGCTTGCTCCGGTTTTAGTCAAAATCGCCTGCCTCAATCCAAATCCCCTCATGCGCAGTATCGCATGACGGCCGGATAATCTGGTGTTTGCTTATGTGAACAGGCAGAACGTTACTCAAGCAGATCCAGTTCCTCAACAATTGCATCGAGGTTTTCGGACCGTTGTTTCACGGCTTCCGTATTCTGGCCGATATAGGTGATGGCCAGCAGCCGCAGCATGGAAACCAGCGTGGCGTGGGTTGGCAGAGCGCTGTAACTGGCCACATGGCACGGCAGAACACGTTCTGAAAACCGTTCGGCCTGGGCCTGAAAGCCGTGATCGGTCAGCGTGATGATGCGCATTCGCGAGGTTCTTGCATAGGCCAGGATCGATCGCAAAAGCTTTGGGCGCGGATCAAGGGTAAGCAGGATCAGCGCATCGTGAGGACCGGTCATCGCCAGATCACCGGACCAGTCCTGCCCGGTTCCGCTGAGATAATGCACACCATGGCGCAGTTTTGAAAAAAGCGACCTTCCAACCCTGGCCACCCCGTCTTCAGTGCCAAATCCGAGAAACCAGACGCGGGGCGCGCCAGACAGAATTTTTGCACTTTCCGACAGGCGGTCGGAGCGCAACTCCTCAAATGTCCGGGTCAGATTGCGCAGTTCCAGATCCAGATGGTCGCCGATCGAACGGCCCAGAACGGTCTGTTCCGAAAAGGTTTCGGCCTGGCGGTAAGGCTGTGTCCGGTTGCGCTCCTCGCGGGCCTGCAGTCGAACTTCCTCAAAATCCGAATAGCCGAGGCTGCGGAAAAACCGCGCCGCAGTGGCCTTGGAAACGCCAGCAAGCCCTGCCAGTTCGGTTGCACTATGGGTCTCGATAATGCCCGGATGCTCCAGCAGAACCTGGGCAATCTTGCGCTCACTTTCGGTCAAACGCGATTGTTTTTCGTGAATTCTGAGGATGAGTCTGGAAGCCATAATCCCCAAATAGCCGCTTTTTCATCCAGATTCAACTTGACCGATGAAACATTAGTTTCAATACTATGAAACAATGAAACCAAACAGGGTGGGTACATGTCGACCTCAAAAATTATCCGCGAGAGAATTTGGACGAAGCTCCGTGACGTAGCCAAACCTGACACCAGGTTCCACCTGAATTTTGCCGAAGTCATACCGGATTTTGAGGGCTCCGAAGAGGCCACCGAACGCCTCGTTGCAGAACCCGCCTATCAGCAGTCGGAGTTTGCCTTCATTACACCGGACAATTGTCTGGCCGGGCTGCGCCGCCGCATGATCGAGGATGGAAAAACCTTTGTGATGTCGACTTATGGCATTTACCGCGGCTTTATCCTGTTAGAGCCCGACATGGTGCCAAAGGGCGCCGCGCTCTATGCGTCATGGCTGGATGGTATGGAACATTTCGGCCGGCCGACAACGCTCGACGAGATTGCCCGGCGCGGCCGCTTCGATCTGATGGTCACCGGCGCCTCTGCGGTTTCGGTAAACGGCGTGCGGTTTGGCAAAGGCCACGGATTTTTTGATCTGGAATGGGGCATGTTCACCGATCTGGGTCTTGTCGATGAGACCACCCCGGTCATTGCAGTAGTGCATGATGTGCAGCTGGTTGAAGATCAGCTGCAGCCTTCGGAAACGGATATTCTGGTCGACAAGATCGCCACCCCGACACAATTATACACCGTCGAACGCCGGGCAAAACGGCCCAGTGGTGTGAAATGGCCCCTGCTCGATCCCAAGCAGATTGAACAGACGCCGCCATTGCAAGAACTTCAACGCATTCAGGGCGTTGCCTGAAAACCAAACGGGAGATATGCACATGACCCTCACACTGAGCCGCCGCCACTTTCTTTACACCGCTTCCGCCGCCGCGGCAGCATCATTCGTGCCGCGCAGCGCATTTGCTGCAACGCCGCTGACCATGCAGGCAGCCTGGATCAATGACGCTGAATTTGCCGGCTATTTTCTGGCAATGGATAAGGGCTATTACGCCGCCGAGGATCTCGATCTGACCTATCTGTCCGGCGGTCCCGACGTCATCCCGGAAAGCACCATCATCGCCGGCCGCGCCGATCTGGCGCTGACCACGCCGGATACGACACTGAAGGCGATTGCCGATCAGGGCGCGCCGTTCAAGATCATCGGCGCGCAATATCAGAAGAACCCGATCGGCATCGTGTCTCTGGTCGCCAGCGGCATCAACTCTCCGGCAGATCTGGTGGGAAAAACCCTTGCCGTACCGCCGGTCAATGTGATTTCGGTCGAAGCAATGCTCAAGATCAACGGCATTGAGCCCGGCTCGGTGAACATTGTGCCCTATGCCTATGACCCAACACCGCTGATCCGCGGCGAGGTTGATGCCAGCATGGATTTCACCACCAACGTGCCCTACACGATCAGCCAGCAAGGCGCCGAGGCATCCTCGTTTCTGCTGTATGATTTCGGTTACACCATTTATAATGACACGGTCGTCGTGACCGAAGAGGTGTTGAAGACCAAGCGGCCTGAACTGGTGGCCTGGCTGCGCGCCAGCCGCAAGGGCTGGGAAGAAAACCTCGCCGATCCTGCACTGTGGCCGGCCAAATGGGCCGACACCCATTTCAAGGGCACAGGCCGCACCATCGACAATGAAGTCTTCTTCAACACCGCCCAGAAACCACTTATCGAGACACCGGCCGGAATATTCTCCATGACGGAAGAAGGCATTGAGGCCAATCTGAGTGCACTTGGCGAAGTTGGCATTGTCGGCAGCCGCGACATGTTCGATACCACTTTGCTTGAAGAAATCTGATGCCAGCCCCCGACGGGATGTCCCCCGACGGGATTACCCCCGAAGGAATTTCTCTTCTCGGGGTCAGCAAGACCTTTCAGGGACGTGGCAAGACAGTTGAGGCGCTGCGTGATGTCAGCCTCAATTGTCCTGCCGGATCGTTCACCGCCATCATCGGTCCGTCAGGCTGTGGCAAATCCACCATCATGCGCATTGCCCTGGGGCTGGAAACCGCCGACAGCGGCACGGTCCTGATCAATGGTGAAACCCCTGCTGTTGCGACCAAGACCGGCCATACGGGCGTCGCGTTTCAAGATGCCGCATTGCTGCCCTGGCGCACCGTCAGCCGCAACATCGAAGTGCCGCTGGAGGTCATCGGCCGCCCGCTTTCCGCCCACAAGGGCCGCGTTCAGGAGATGATTGATCTCGTCGGCCTGAAAGGGTTTGAAAAATCGCTGCCCGGCGAGTTGTCCGGCGGCATGCGCCAGCGCGTCGCAATCGCTCGCTCGCTGGTGACGGAACCCAAGGTTTTGTTTATGGATGAGCCCTTCGGCGCGCTTGACCAGATCCTGCGCCGCCAGATGAATGTCGAATTGCAGCGCATCTGGCAGGAAATTGGCTCCACTTCTCTGCTGGTGACCCATGGCATAGACGAGGCGGTGTTTCTGGCTGACCGGATTGTGGTGATGCATGCGGACCCCGGCCGGATCGTTGATGTCATCGAAGTGCCATTTGCCCGCCCGCGCCTGCCATCGCTATTCTCCGCTCCCGCCTTTCATGAACTCAGCGACCATATCGCCGAGGTTCTGCATGGCGGATAAAGCGGCCAGCAAACCTGGCACCGGCCTGCGCAACGCTGCCCTTCTGCTTATTGTGTGGGAAATCGTCGGGCGTCTGGACCTGATAGCTGGCGGCGCGCTGCCGGCCCTGTCGGAAATTCTGCTGCGCCTCTGGGTCGACCGCGCCGACTATCCGCCACATGTTCTGGCCACACTGTATGCCTCCGGGCTTGGCTTTATTATCGGCAACGCGATTGGCATTCTCGCCGGTGTCGTATTTGCCCTGTCTCCCACCACGCTGCGGCTGTTTCGCGGCGTCAACATCGCCATTTTTGCGCTGCCGCCCATCGCCATTGCGCCGATTCTGGTGCTGACCCTGTCGGGCATGGCCCCGCGCGTGGTGCTGGCCACATTAGGCGTTTATTTCGTCACCATGACTGCCACTGTGATCGGCCTGTCGCAGACCGACAAACGCACGACCGACCTGATCAGGGCCTATGGCGGCACCAGCTGGACTGTGCTGCGTCTGGTGCAGTTTCGCGGTGCGTTGCCAACCATCGTCTCTGCCTTCCGTATCGCCGCACCCAATGCGGTGTTGGGCGCCATTCTGGCGGAATTTGGTGGTGGCGGACGCTGGGGGCTGGGCTCCTATCTGCTCGGCTCGCTGGGCCGCGGCGAGCCTGACAGGCTGTGGGGTATCGGCCTGACGGCAACTGCCATTGCCGGGCTGAGCTATCTGGGCTTTGCCATCCTGTCCGATCGCTTTCTCGGATCAACCCGGGCGGTAACCTTGAATGCCGCAACGCCGGATGTTGCGGCACCCGCTTCCTCTGCCACCGGCCGTTGGCTTCTGACCATCGGCGCCATCGCTCTGCCATTACTGTTGTGGTGGGCCTATATTGAGCTGTCCGGTGTGCCGGGGCTGATATCGAAAACCCCCTGGGGCGTGATCGATTATCTGTTTCTGGCCAAAACTGCCCCGGTGGCCCAGACCAAGCTGCTTCAGGCCCTGTGGGAAACTCTGCCCATCACCTTTATCGGCATGGCGATGGGGCTCGGTTTCGCATTTCTGCTGGCGATCTGCTCACGGTTGTTTCCGCAAGCGATCCGCGCCTTCATGCCGGTTGCTCTGGTCACCCAGACAATGCCGCTGGTGGCCTTGACGCCGCTTCTGGTGCTGATTTTCGGACGCGGCACAACTTTGACATTGTGGGTCACAATTTCCGTCACCTTCTTCCCGGCATTTGTCACGCTCGCACAGGGTATTGCGCTGGTGCCGCGTGGCACACAGGAGCTGCCGCGCGCCTATGGCGCAAGTCCGTGGCTGGAAATGCGCATGGTCACCATACCCGCCTCCCTGCCCTATCTGTTCGCCGCCACCCGGTTGACTGTCCCGCGCGCACTTTTGGGTGTGATGATTGCCGAGTGGCTGGCAACCGGAAAAGGCCTTGGCAATCTGCTAAACCAGTCCCGTGGCTATCTCGACTACGGCATGATCTGGAGCGTTGCAGCCGTCTCGGTGCTTGTCTCCGTGATCCTCTACCAGATAGTCGTCTTCGCCGAACGCCGCGTCCTGCACCGCTTTGGCATGCAGACAGCCGAATAATAAAATAATTCCCTGACAAGGCCGAGAAGCTGCCTATTGCGGCTTTGGATAGATTTGCAGTGACGGGATCAAGACATGTTCGGGCTGCTCGATCGCATAGAGGAAGGCGCGCGCAATGTCATCGGGGCGCAGTGCAGTGGGCTTGGGTTCATCGAAAAACGGCGTATCGACCATGCCCGGATTGATATTGGTGACCCGTGCGCCGGTGCCTGAAAGCTCGGCCGCGACATTCTCGGCATAGCCGCGGATGAACCACTTCGTCGCCCCATAAACCGATCCCGGCAAAGTCGCATGGCCTGCCCGCGATCCGATAAACACCAGATGGCCTTTGGAGGCTTTCAGATGCGGAATGGCAAGTTTTGCGGTGACCGTGACACCGAAATTATTCACCAGCACCATCTCTTTGAAATTCTCGATATCGCCCTCTTCCGTGCCCATGGCGCTGGCGCCCAGACCGGCATTGGCCAGCACCACATCCAGCCGCCCGAACCTGTCGGTGGCCGTGGCAAACATCACCTTCTGCTGATCCGCATCGGTGACATCGCAGGTCACCGCCAGGGCGTTCTTCTCGCCCAGTTCAGCGACAAGTCCTTCCAACTTGTCGGCAGACCGTGCCGCCAGAACGACTGTGTGCCCGGCCTTCGCCGAATGGCGCGCACAGGCCTCTCCGATGCCCGAAGATGCGCCAGTGATGAGGATGATTTTGCTCATGATATGTCCTTTTGAAAATGTCGCCGCATAGTGCGCTTGAGACGGCTATACACCAAATGCGGTCTGTTTGTGCACGCCCAAGAGTCCGTTTGTGTTATAAAATGATGCTTGAGAGGGAGGGAGCGCTGACATGGACACATCAGACGGCCAACCGGCCTATCGCTGGGTGATCGTGGCCGCATCCGCCCTCATTCTGGCTGTCTCGATGGGAGCCACCGTCAACGGCCTCTCCGCCTTTATCGTGCCGATGCAGGAAGCGTTCGGCTGGCAGCGCGGCGACATTACGCTGATCAATTTCTCCGGGATTATGGGCCTGGCTTTTGGCGGACTGGTGATGGGGCCCTTGGCCGACCGCAAGGGCACCCGGCCTGTGGTGCTTGGCGGTGTCATTGTGCTTGGCCTATGCTATCTTACCGCCTCTCCGGTGACCTCCCTGTGGCAGTTTTATCTTCTGTTCTTCATCGGCGGGTTCTTTGGCGCAGGCGCAATTTTCCCGCCGGTGATGGCCGCCGTCGGCAACTGGTTTCAGATTGGTGTCGGCACCGCCATCGGCATTGCTTCGGCTGGTCAGGCGTTGGGCCAGGGCGGCGTGCCATTTGTATCGTCGCTGCTGATCGGCACCTATGGCATCAGCGGTGCCTTTGGCGCCACTGGCGCGCTCATGCTGGCTGGTCTGGTGCCCCGCTGGCCTGTCTTTTGCGAAACCCGCCTCAGCGCAGCGCCGCGATGCAGCAAAGCGACGCCGCCGAGGAAGAAAACAGACTTCCCACCACAACCGTTGTCGTGCGCATGAGCGCCGCCATCACGTTGTGCTGCATCTGCATGTCCATCCCGCTGATGCATCTCGTGCCACTCATTCAGGATCGCGGATTTTCCGCTGAACAGACCGGCAGCGTGATTTTCGTGATGTTGCTGGTGGCCATCATCGGCCGCCTCTCGTTTGGTATGCTGGCCGGCCGGATTGGCGCATTGCCCGCCTATATGACCGCCACCGCCTGGATGACCCTGATGGTGTTCGGGTTCATTTACGTCCAGAACCTCGGATCATTCTATGCCTACGCAGTGATTTACGGTTTTGGCTATGCTGGTGTCATGACTGGCGTTCTGGTGTCAATCCGCATGCTGACCCCGCCTTCCCGGCGCGCCTCGGCCCTTGGCATCGTCACCATGTTCGGCTGGTTCGGCCATGCTATTGGCGGCTATCAGGGCGGTTTGCTTTACGATCTAACCGGCAATTACACTGCGGCCTACGCCGTCGCGGCGCTGGCCGGCATCCTCAACCTGATCATCGTCAGCAGCCTGTTCCGCAAAACCCAGCGACTCGATAGAATGACAGCGCTCCCCGGTACCGCCTAAGGGGAAGCTCCAGTTCCCGCCTCGCGGCGAAAGTAGATTGATTGTGCAAATCTTAGTTAAATTCCCAAATATTAACTCTAAAGTTGTAGAGCTGGTGCTCTTCTCAAAGCGTTAACTCGCATACATTAGCAAAGTGTGGGGTAGAATTGACGCGATGCAATGGGGAGAGCGACGGAAATGAGCAGCGTACTGAGGATGGCCGTTTTGGCGGTGGCAATCCTGGCGGCAAGCGTCAGCGTTGCGAACACCCTGAAAATCGGTGGAACCGGGATTGCACTCGGCGGCATGTCCAGGCTCGGTACGGCATTCGAGGAACTCAATCCCGGAACTAATATCATTGTCCTGCCCAGCCTCGGCAGCAGTGGCGGCATCAAGGCGTTGCTCGCCGGCGCCACCGACATCGGACTGAGTTCACGCGAACTGAATAATGCCGAACGGGAAGCGGGCGCCCTGACACAGATTTACGCCTACACCCCACTGGCGGTCGTCACCTCGCCTGACTCCAAGATCGACGGCGTCACGACGCAGGATCTGGAAGCCATCTATTCCGGCACCATGACGCATTGGCCAGACGGAAGTCTTGTCAGGATCGTGATGCGCCCTGCCTCCGAAACCGATACAGCGCTTTTGCGCACTTTGTCGGAACCGATGGCGATGGCTGTCGATTCAGCCCTGCAACGGCCGGGGCTCGTCAGCGCCACGAATGACCAGGAAAATGCCGAGACCCTTGAGAAACTGCCAGGCTCCATCGGGCTGGTGGCTCTGGGTCAGATTGCTGCAGAAGGCCGAGTGCTGAAGGTTCTGTCGCTCAATGGTGAATTGCCGAAACTCGACCACGATTTCAAAACCGAATCCTCGTTTGCGAAGACTCTGTATCTGGTTTCCAGACAGGACATGAGCCCACTTGCAAACGAGTTCATACAATTTGTTTTTTCCGCCGAGGGCCGAAAAATTCTGGTGGCCATCGACCACAGCCCGGTTCAGTAAGTAGCTTGGGAGAAACGATGTCGACGCATCATGACAATCAGCACAGCATCGATCCACGGGTGCTTCATGTAACGACCCTCGTTGCCCTGATAGGTTCGATTATTGTGGCGATTCTCCCGCCCGCGCTTCAGTTCTACTACGCCGCACAACTCGAACGCGGAAGCATCGTTGGCGAAGCCAAGGAGAACTCGCGCCAGATTTCCCAACTCGTGGGGCGCAACCCCCAGATGTGGCAGTTCGAAACCCTTCGGATCAACGAATTCCTTGGCGGCAATCACGAGGCAGAGACAAAGCGCATTTTTCATGCGGATGGAGATCTCGTCACCGAGGTGGGCGAAGTGAGCATGGAATGGCCGACGATTCGCACGTCCACGCCATTGTATGATGCGGGGATTGTTGTCGGCAAACTCGAGATCGAAAAAAGCCTGCGGTCAGACCTCTGGCGCGCTCTGAAAACGTTGACCATTTCCGCTTTGCTTGCCGGAGGGGTATTTGGCGACCTGCGCATCTTGCCGTTGAATATTTTGCGTCGTGTCATCGATCGGGCGGCTTTCCTGGCCAGCCATGACGCTCTGACGGACCTGCCGAATCGGACATTGTTCAGCGAATGGCTGGCACATGAGATTGCCGCTGCCGAACGCCGGGACACGTCGCTGGCCATACTTTGTCTGGATTTCGACTACTTCAAGGACGTCAACGACCTTCTGGGTCATGCGGCAGGCGACGCCCTTCTTCGACAGGCGACGATGCGGATCCAGAATGTACTTCGCAAGAGCGATATTCTTGCCCGCCTGGGCGGTGACGAATTTGCCATAATTCAAAACCATATCGACCAACCCAACGCCGCGGCCGAGCTTGCTGAACGGGTGATCCAGGTGATCGCAGAGCCTTTTGATCTGGAGGGCCAGCAAGTCCTCATTGGTACCAGTATCGGGATCACAGTTCTGGAACCTCATGCTGCCACTGACGGCGCCACGTTGCTTCAGCAGGCTGATCTTGCACTTTACCGGGCCAAGATTGACGGCAAGGGACGGTTTTGCTTTTTCATGAAAGACATGAACGAGCAGCTTCTCGGTCGAAAACAGATGGAAACCGACTTGCGAAAGGCAATTGCTGACGACGAGCTCCACCTTCACTTCCAACCCCAGATTGATCTCACCACCAATGTTCTCACCGGTGTGGAAGCACTGCTTCGGTGGAACCATCCTGTGAAGGGCTCTATCCCACCCGACCACTTCATACCTCTTGCCGAAGAAACCGGCCTTATTCTGCCAATCGGAGAATGGGTCCTGCAGGAGGCCTGTCGCAAGGCGCGAGATTGGCCTGACCTGCAATTTTCGGTGAACGTGTCACCGGTTCAATTCCGCAAAGGCGACCTTGCGGAAACCGTAAGATCTGCATTGGCAGCGGCTCAAATAAACCCGAGCCGCCTGGAGATCGAGATCACTGAGGGGGTTCTGCTGAACAATACCGAAGAAACACTCGCGATTCTGACAAAAATCCAGTCGATGGGCGTCAGGATCGCGATGGACGATTTCGGTACAGGGCATTCCAGTTTAAGCTACCTGCGCCGTTTTGCCTTCGACAAGATCAAGATCGACAGATCATTTATCAGCGGCCTGGGAACGGACGCGGATGCGGACAATATCGTACAAGCCGTCATCTCTTTGGGTGCATCGCTGGGGATGGTATCAAATGCCGAAGGTGTCGAAACGGCCGAACAAGCTGCCCTTCTGCGGACAATAGGGTGTCAGGAAGTGCAAGGATTCTACTTCAGCCGGCCGGTTCCATCGGCCTCGATCAGCAAATTCATTGAGGATGGGAAGTTCCGCAAGAAAGCTTCAACGCCCGCTTATCCACTCAAAACTGACGCCGCCTGACAGACAGCAGACAACACTGCCTGCTCGCCGAACTTATTGTTCAACGCCACAGGAGACTTGGCGTTGCTTCAAAAATGCAGAAGAGCGCATTTCAGTCCCCAATAGATTAATCGTTTAATCAAATCTCTTGACCAGGTCATCAATTATTGATTAAACGTTACACCATCTGGAGGACGAGTTGGCCAACATCAAACAGATTGCTATGGAAACGGGTGTCTCGGTCGCGACCGTCTCGAACGCTTTAACCGGAAAAGGCCGTGTTTCGTCGAAAATGGCGGAACGTATCAGGCAATGCGCGGAAGATCTTGGCTAACGCCCAAGTCTTGCAGGTCGTGCGTTGCGAAGCGGGCAAACGGGAATCCTCGGATTGGTGATGCCCGATCTCACGAACCCGCTCTTTCCCCGTATCGCGCAGCACCTTTCCCTGGCAGCAGACGATCGGAAATTGGGAATCCTGATTGCAGACTCGCGGGGAAATCCGGAAGAGCAGGATCAGGCCATTGACCGCCTGCTTGATCGAGGTGTGGATGGCCTGCTAATTGTGCCCCAGAAAGGCACGACACCTGGACAGCAACGTGTTCCAACTGTGATCATCAATACCGCTTCGGACCCGGATAATACGGTCTCTGCCGATCATGCCGGAGGCGGTAAACTGATCGCGGAGCATATTGCCAGTCTCGGTCACAGGATGGTTGTTGTCTTTGGCGAAGATCCCGTTTCAGAAGTGCAGCGAGACAGGATTGATGGAATGCGAGCAGGGTTCCAGAATACAAATGGAATTCAAGAACTTTGGGGTGAGGACGGCATCGCACAGTTGATCCCGGCGATCAGGAATGGTGCAACTGCGGTCATGACCACTTCCGACCTATGGGCGCTGCGTGTACATTCCCACCTTACCCGCGTCGGATTTAATGTCCCTAACGATATAAGCTTGACGGGGTTCGACGACTTACCGTTCGCAACGGCCATGCATCCAATGCTCACGACTGCGGCGCAGGATGTCAAGACAATCGCCGAACTCGCAATTGACCGACTGACACATGCGATTAACCGGGCCGACGTGCCGGAAAGAGGCGTGACTGTGCCCATGCGCCTCGTGGCACGAAACTCAACTGCATTTCAAAGAGAAATTACCAACCTGGAGGTCTCACAATGAAAACCAAAGTCTCACTTGCCGCACTCACCTGCGTACTTGCCACGAGCGCATTCGCGCAAGACAAGACCCTGACCATTTCGGTCTATTCTTTTGCGCAGGATGCCTACAAAGCCGCGCTCTATGACCCGTTCGAGGAGATCTGCGGGTGCACTCTGGTTATCGAAACCGGCAACAGCGTTGAGCGTATGGCCAAGATCGAAGCCAATGCCAACGATCCGGTCATAGATATGGCGGTAATTTCGTCACATGACGCGCTCAGCCTGGCCCGCAAGGGCCTGATTTCTCCGCTTGATGCGACAATGCTCTCGAACTACAGCAAGCTTTATCCCGCGGCGCAAGATCCGATTGGCGATAATATGGCCGTCGGATATACCTTCTACGCCAGTTCTATCGTTTACCGTTCCGACCTTGTCGAGATTAACAGTTGGGCCGATCTGCTGGACGAAAAACTGGCCGGGAATGTCTCGCTGCCAAATATCACCGGCACCCAGGGACCGCTTACCTTGATGATGCTTGCCAAGGCCGCTGGCGATACCAGTGGCGACTATTCGAATGTTATCTCCCGCATCGGCGAGCACGCAGATGACATTGTCACATTCTATTCCCGCTCGTCGGAACTGGCTCAGTTGATGAACCAGGAGGAAGTCATCGCTGCCCCTGTCGGACGTTTCGCCTGGAGCAGGTTCAAAAGCTCACCGCTGCCGTTTGCCTGGGCCGAACCCGCCGAAGGTCAGGCCGGTGGCATGAACGTGATGGTAATGACCAAAGACAACGGCAATGAAGAGCTTGCCTATCAGTTCATGGACTACTGGCTCTCCACCGAAGTGCAAACCCGCGTCGCCGAAGCCTTGATCGACAGCCCAGCCAATGCCGAAGTTGTGGTGAGCAATGAAGTCGCCGAAAATCTCACCTACGGGGCAGAGTTGATCAATTCTTTGAACATTCTTCCCCCCGCCGAGATTATCGACAACCGCGAGGCGTGGGTCGAACAGTGGAACACCGAAGTCATCAATTAAGACTGTTGGGGCGATCTTTGGATCGCCCCGCACATTGACCTTTCAGATCGGATCAAACTGATGTTTTTCAACACGCGCGAAGGGCTGGCATTAGCTTTGCCTGCCGCCATCTTTGCGCTGCTGCTATTCATCGCCCCAGTTGGCATCCTCTTGTCAGAGGCGTTTCAGTCGGGCAGCGAATGGACACTGAACGGGTATGTCGAGTTTTTCTCCAAACCGCTTAATCGGACAGTGTTCCTCCGCACATTGAAGCTGGGAGTTCTGGTTGCGGGCACCGCTGCAGTCATCGGCTATGGAGCGGCCTTTTGTATCGTCAACCTTTCCGCCTCGGCGCGAGGCCGTGTTTTCGGGCTGGTGGTTCTGCCGCTGATGATCTCGCCCGTTGCCCGCACCTATGCCTGGATTGTCATTCTGGGGCGGACCGGCATCGTGAATGATACCATTGTCGGGCTCGGTCTGTCGGACACTCCGATACGTCTGCTGTTCACTGAAACCGCAGTTTTCCTTGGCCTTCTGCAACTCTTCATGCCTTTGATGATCATCTCGCTTGTTTCGGCGATGGAAAATATCCCGCGCGACGTTATTCCTGCGGCACGTGTGCTGGGCGCGACCTGGCTTCAGGTGTTTATGAGGGTCATCCTGCCGCTGACAAAAGAAGGTCTAGTCATCGGTGGAACGCTTGTCTTTACAGGTGCACTGACAGCCTACATCACGCCTGCAATCCTCGGTGGATCAAAAGTTCTGATGTTGGAGACCCTGCTGTATCAGCGTGTGAATGTGGCCAATGATTTCGTTTCGGCCAGCGTCATCGCCATGATCCTGATTGTTATGTCTTTCACAGCCAACCTGCTGCTGAAACGCATTGCCACTGCAAGGACGTAAGCGTATGAGAGCCCTCACCACGTGGATCATACTCGGCCTGACCATGACCTTCCTGATCGGGCCCTTTGTCATCATCATTTTTGCCGGGGCGTCAGCGGGCGAGGCACTGGCGTTCCCGCCTGATGGCCTGTCGCTCAGATGGTATCTAAAGGTCTTCACCATTGAGAGCTTTCGCGACAGTTTCCTGCTGTCGATGTTTCTGGCGATCTTCGGGACCTTGACCGCGTTGCTTTTGGGTGTTCCAGCCGCCTATGCGCTGAACCGGTACACACTACCGGGTGCGGAGACCATTCGAACCATCGTCGCTGCGCCGATCATTGTGCCGGGCATCATCGTTGGCCTCGCACTTCTGCGATATCTGGTCGTGCCGCTTGATGTTACGGTGACGATTGCGCTGTTCATGGCCCACACGGCTCTGGTTTTGCCATATGCCGTGCGGGTCGTGTCTTCGAGCCTGAACAACCTTCGTGCAGATATGGAAGAGGCCGCGATATTGTTGGGATGCACGCGGATGCAGGCCTTTACCAAAGTCGTGCTGCCCAACATTCGCGGCGGCGTGCTGGCGGCGTTCATTCTGGGGTTTGTGACCAGTTTCAACCAGGTGCCGGTTTCGCTGTTCCTCTCTGGGCCGGGGGTGAAAACTCTGCCCATCGACATGCTGGCTTATATGGAAATCACCTATGATCCATCGGTCGCGGCGCTGTCTGCGCTTTTGGCTTTCATGTCGCTCGCTATTGTCTTCGTCGCTGAACGTCTATTGGGGTTTTCTCGCTATGTCTGATAAATATGTCAGCCTGTCCAATCTGACGCTTTCCTATGGAAAGACCGTCGCCGTGCCGAATATCAGTCTTGATGTCATCGAGGGCGAATTAATTGCACTTCTTGGGCCCTCCGGATGCGGAAAGACCACAACAATGCGCGCCATCGCGGGCCTTTTGGCGCCGACCTCGGGAACGATCGAGATCGACGGTCGTGATGTGACCAGATTGGCAGCCAACAAGCGCGGCATCGGGTTGGTGTTCCAATCCTACGCGCTATTCCCGCATCTGAATGCATTCGAAAATGTTGCTTTCGGCCTTCGTCTGAAAAAGATGCCCGAAGCCGAAATCCGCTCGCGCACTGAGGCCGGTATCGCCACAGTGGGTCTGACTGGGTTCGAGGCGCGCAAACCGGCCGAGATGTCAGGCGGCCAGCAACAACGCCTTGCACTGGCACGGTCGCTTGTGATGGAGCCGAAAGTGCTGTTGCTGGACGAGCCGCTGTCAAACCTTGACGCCCGATTGCGGCTTGAAATGCGTACCGAATTGCAGCGTGTTCAGAAAGACACCGGCGTGACGATGGTGTTCGTCACCCATGATCAATCCGAAGCATTGGCCCTGGCCGACAGGATTGTTCTGATGAAGGACGGTAAGATAGAGCAATTGGGTACGCCAAACGAGCTTTATGCCGAGCCAGCCACGGCCTTTGCAGCAGAATTCATGGGATTTGAAAACATCTTCCGCGTCGAGGGTGAAAGCCTGGTCTCGGCCGTAGGACAACTGCCGTTGGGGTTTGCTGCCCAGGCGCCGATGCTGGCATGGCGACCGGGTGGAGTGCAGGTCGGTCAGGGCCCGTTCAATGGCCGCGTTCTGGCCAGCAGCTTTGCCGGCGGGCACCGCGAGTATGTGCTCGATAGTCAGATCGGTCAGATCAAGGCGGACGCTCCGATTGATGTCGCAGAAGTTCCGCTTGGTCACACAATCGACTTCGATCTCCCACAATCCACCGCACGGCCACTTGCCGCATGACTAAATTATGGGTCGATACCGACTTTGGGTTTGACGATCTTTGGGCCCTGTTACTGTTGCGACATCTGGGCGTGGAGCTGGCGGGTATTTCTCTGACCGCCGGAAATGCGCCACTGCCCCGGGTCATTGCCAATGCACGCGGGGCGCAAACGGTTTATGGCTTTGACGCACCACTGTTTGCAGGCGCTGATCGTCCGATGGTGCGTAAACCGGAAACCGCCGAGAGAATTCTCGGCCCCCGCGGCATGTTGAGCCGCAGGCGACATTTACCCGATCCTGATGACGGACAGGAATTGCCCGATGCGTCCGAAGCGATACAGCGTTGGCTAAGAACCGCTGCCACCGGAGACCGGCGGGATGTATTGGCGATTGGCCCTTTGACAAATATTGCGCTTCTTGTTCGCGAAGCACCCGATCTTGCGCGGAAAATCACGCGTCTGGTCTGGATGGGTGGAAGCAACGGTCCGGGAAATCATTCGGCACAGGCAGAGTTCAATGCGCTTGCAGATCCCGAGGCTGCAGCGACTGTTGCCCAAGCTGGTTTGCCCCTGGATGTGATTGATCTGATGCTGTGTCGCCAAGTGGTGTTTGGTTCGGATGATCTGCCACAAAGCGATAGTCTGACCTCGGACCTGCTGGGTGGATACCTTGATATCGGGCTGGCTCGGGGGCGTACTGAAATGGCCATTTACGACCCGGTCGCTGCACTTGCCGTTCATCAACCGGAGACATTTGAGTTCCGGCGATGCACGATGTCCGTCTCGGTAGATTCAGATGCAAGCTGTGGAAAAACTCAATTTGATGAATCCCGCAACGGATTAACGCGCCTTGCGGTCGGCGTTTCAGCAGACGCGGCGCAGACCTGCCTTAAGGCGCTCGAAAGGAAGCAAACACGTGTCGATTGATGAAAACCTGACTGATCCCTTGCTTAGGGCAAATGCGGTCAAGGCGGCACGTGGCCTGCGTCCGTTTGACAAGCTCGTCCGCAATGCTGTCGTGCTTGATATGGTCACCGGGCAGGAACGGCCCGCCGATATCGGCATTGTCGGAGCGTTGATCGCCAGCGTTCACCCACCGGATTCTGCCCGTGAAGCAAAACAGCAGATCGATGTGAGTGGAGCGTTCGCTGTTCCCGGCTTCATCGACACGCATATGCATGTGGAAAGTTCCATGGTGACGGCCGCAGAATATGCCAGGGCGGTGGTTCCGCGCGGCGTGACGACGGCGCTTTGGGATCCACATGAGTTGGCGAATGTCGCCGGGATGAAAGGTGTGGATTACGCCTGTCAGGCAGCAAAGAGGCTGCCTTTGCGTCTGTTGCCGCTTGCACCGACCTGCGTGCCCTCGGCACCGGGGTTTGAGGCCAGCGGCGGTGACTTCGGACCTGAACAGATCGCGACGTTGCTGGCACGTGATGATATCCACGGCGCGGCAGAACTCATGACCATGCAACCGCTGCTGAACGGCGATCCGCGAGTGCAGGATATCGTCGCGGCCGGCCTGGCTAGCCACAAGCGCGTATGCGGACACGGCCGCGGGCTGACCGGCGGTGACCTGGCGGCCTATGCCGCTGCTGGCATCGTGTCGGATCACGAGCTGACGTCAGCGGCCGATCTTATCGCCAGACTGGAAGCCGGGTTTACAATTGAATTGCGCGGTTCACATGAGCATCTCTTGCCGGAATTCGCCAAGCTGCTGATTTCGCTGGGGCATTTGCCACAGACGGTGACATTGTGCACCGACGACGTCTTTCCAGATGACCTTTTGACCAAAGGCAGCCTGGACCATGTCATACGAGTTTTGATTGACAATGACATGCCCGCTGCCTGGGTTTACCGGGCGGCGACCTTTAATGCCGCAAACCGAATTGGCCGACCGGATCTCGGGTTGATCGCGCCGGGAAAAAGGGCTGATATTGTGCTCGTTTCAGACCTTGCCGAGGTGTCTGCAACTCATGTGTTCACCAATGGCCGACTTGTTGCACAAGCGGGTTGTCTGGTGCAGCCTGCGCCCGGCATTTCAACTCCGTCCAGCATCACTCAATCCGTAAGAACGAAAGAATTCGAGGCAGCGGATTTTGAGGTTCCCGCCAGAGGGCCGTTCGCGCGAATCGCGACTTTGTCCAGACCCAGATTTCCCGAATGGGGAGAGCGCCAGATTCCAGTGCAGGACGGCAAGCTTGTGTTGCCCGATGACATGATTCGTATGGCTGTGTGCAATCGTCATGGTCAAGGCACGCCGACGCGAGTGGCCTTTATGGAGAATTGGGGAACCTGGCGAGGCGCATTTGCGACGACCGTTTCCCATGACAGCCACAATCTGACGGTCTTTGGCCGGGATCCCGAAGATCTGGCCGCCGCCGCGAATGCGGTCCGGCAGTTGCACGGCGGGCTTGCTGTAGCCAGCCAGGGCAAGGTCATCGCACAACTCGCGCTACCACTGGCCGGGCTGATCAGTGAAGAACCGTTGGAAAACGTCGCCAGGGAATTCGCAGACCTGCGCGCCGCGCTCGTCCCGCTGGTTGATTGGCAACCGCCATATCTCGTTTTCAAGGCGTTGTTTGGCGCGTCGCTGGTGTGCAACGCCGGTCCCCGGTTGAGTGATGTTGGTATTGTTGATGCATTCAACAACTTAATGCTGGAAAGCTGTGTTGTTGCCGATGCGATTGGATAGAACCCGGAGGAAAAAGGTCGTGAAAAACTGTAAGATCCAGGATCGGTTGCCAATGGAAACACCAAGGGCTGCACAACGCAGCTTGCAGCCGTTCGGACATCTGGCAGCATTTGTCACTTCGGGCTCAGAGCCGTAATACGATGCGGTTGCCGGAATCTCCGCAACTGAAGTATGCTCAAGCGCTCTAATCCCCATCCTTCTGCGACAGCAAAAACACCGCCTGTTCGCCGATCACGTTTTTCACCGCCAGCGGCCAGCTGTCTGGCAGCGGCCGGCGGCCGCCGCCCAGTGCAACAAACTTGTCGATCCTGGCATCCGCCTGCGCACACAGATCGAAAAAATCGCGGATTGTGCAGAAATGAATGTTGGGGCTGTCATACCAGGTGTAGGGCAGATCCTCGGTCACCGGCATTTCGCCTTTCAGCAGCAGATGCGCGCGCATCCGCCAGAAGCCGAAATTGGGAAACGACACGATGGCGTGCCGGCCGATGCGCAGCAGCTCGCGCAATACGATTTCCGGCCTGCGGGTCGCCTGGATGGTCTGCGACAGAACCACAAAATCAAAACCCTTGTCGGGATAGTGGAAAAGGTCCGTATCAGCATCACCCTGAACCACGGCAATGCCTTTTGACACCGCCAGACTGACGCCCTTCTGGCTGAGTTCAATGCCGCGGGCATCGATGTTTTTCTGCTGCTTCAGCAGTGCGATCAGCGCCCCGTCGCCGCTGCCCACATCCAGCACTTTCGCACCATCGGGTATCAGTTGAGTGATGACCCGGTAGTCGGCCCGGTTCGGGTCAGCCGTCATCGTCAGATCAATGCTCGGAGCGGCCTTGTCATCGCTCATGATGCGGCCGCCAGTCCCAGTTCTTCTGCCCCTGCCCGGATGAAGCCGCCAACCGTATCGAATAGTTCGGGAAGCTCCAGCAGGAAGGCGTCATGGCCCTTGTCGGTTTCCACTTCGACAAAGGAAACATTTGCGCCGGCCGCGTTCAGGGCATGAACAATGGCGCGGTTTTCAGAGGTCGGAAACAGCCAGTCGCTGGTGAAGGACACACAGCAGAACCGGGTGCGGGTCTGCTCGAAGGCATGGGCCAGCTTGCCGCCGAATTCCGCCGCCAGATCAAAATAATCCATCGCCCGCGTCATATAGAGATAACTGTTGGCATCGAACCGGTCGACGAAGCTCATGCCCTGGTGCCGCAGATAGGATTCGATTTGAAAATCAGCTTCAAATCCGAAAGTGACATCCTCCCGTTCTTGCAGGTTGCGGCCAAATTTGCGGTGCAAAGCACCCTCTGACAGATAGGTAATATGCGCTGCCATACGGGCCACAGCCAGACCTTTTGTCGGGCGTGTACCGAAACTGTAATAATCGCCACCATGCCAGTTCGGATCGGCCATCACCGCCTGCCGTCCGACTTCATGAAAGGCAATATTCTGCGAGGTGTGGCGCGCCGCGGTGGCGATGGGGACCGCGGCAAACACCCGGTCCGGATAGCTTGCGGCCCATTGCAGAACCTGCATACCGCCCATCGAGCCGCCAATCACGGCGAACAAGCGGTCAATGCCGAGATAATCCACCAGTTTTGCCTGCGCATTGACCATATCGCGGATCGTCACTACCGGGAATCCAAGTCCGTAAGGCGTGCCCTCTTGTGTTTCACTGGCCGGGCCGCTGGACCCCATGCAGCCACCGATGACATTGCTGCAGATCACGAAAAACCGGTTGGTGTCGATCGGCTTGCCCGGACCGACCATGGAGTCCCACCAGCCCGATTTTCCGGTAATCGGATTCTGTGTGGCAACATGCTGGTCCCCGGTCAGGGCATGGCAGACCAGAACCGCATTGGTTTTGTCCGCATTCAGCGTGCCATAACTCTGATAGGCGATCTGCAGCGGGGCCAGTTTCGCGCCTGCGGCCATCTGCAGGCCGTCGTCTGTTCCAAACCGCACAACAAGGCCGCTGGGCGTGCGCGCTTCTTTCAGCGCCGCCGGTAGATGTTGGTTTGTGATACTGGATTGCGGCATGATGCTGGTGGGGGCTCACAATTGACTTGAGATCGCCGGATAGCTACGGGCAGCACTTGTGGACTGTCAATGTTTTCTTTGATTTTCGCCCCGACCACGCATATGAAGACCCGTCTTGGAAAGTGCAACTGCAATGCCTGCATCCAGGATCGGCGGAAGCCGCCCGCCGGCGGTGACAAAGAGGAAGCAACAATGCCACAGATGTCTCACAGAGGCCCGGTTCCGCGCGCATCCGTGATGAAGATCGCGCCTTATGTTCCGGGCAAAAGCCAGGCCAGCGGTGTCGATCCGAAAAGCGGCAAGGTTTTCAAACTGTCTTCCAATGAAAATCCGCTGGGGCCAAGCCCGCTGGCTCTTGTCGCCCTGCAGGACGCACCGCGTCTGGAAGATTATCCTGATGGCAGTTCCACCAAGTTGCGCCAGGCCATAGCAAACGCCCATGGTCTTAACCCGGCGCGGATTGTCTGCGGTTCAGGATCAGATGAAATTCTCTCGCTCCTGGCCTATGCCTTTCTTGGGCCCGGCGATGAAGCGATTTACAGCGAGCACGGCTTTCTGGTTTACAAGATTGCGATTCTGGCGGCAGGAGCCGAGCCAATTGTGGTGCCGGAGCGCGACTATACCGCCGAGGTCGATGGCATTATCGCCGCGGTAACCGCGAAAACCAAAGTGGTGTTCCTCGCCAACCCCAATAATCCAACCGGCACCTACATCCCGTTTGACGAGGTCAAACGGCTGCACGCGGCATTGCGCCCGGACATACTTCTGGTGCTGGATGCCGCCTATGCGGAATATGTCCGCCGCAATGATTACGAATCCGGTCTGGAACTGGTGGCCAATTCGGCAAATGTCGTGATGACACGGACATTTTCCAAGATTTTCGGCCTTGCCAATCTGCGCCTTGGCTGGTGCTTTGGTCCTGAAGGCGTGATTGATGCAATCAACCGCATTCGCGGACCATTCAATGTCAATGGCGCAGCTCTGGCTGCCGGTGAAGCCGCCATTGCCGATAGCGACCACATCGCCAGATCAGTGCAGCACAATGAGGACTGGCTTGACCGGATGACGCGGGGCTGCGAGGCACTCGGCCTCAATGTCACACCCAGTGTGGGAAATTTCATACTGGTGCATTTCCCGCAGGCAGCGGAACACTCGGCAGAACTAGCCGATAATTTTCTCCAGACGCGCGGCTGCGTAGTGCGCCGGGTCAGCGCTTACGGCCTGCCCAATGCGCTGCGCATCACCATCGGTACAAAAGAAGCCAATCTCGCTGTTCTGGCCGCCTTCAAGGAATTTCTGAGTAAGTGAGTTGAACACCGCATGACCAAGTCTTTGCAAAATCCTGTCTTTGGCAGACTGGCTCTGATCGGCATTGGCCTGATCGGCTCGTCGATTGCCCGCGTCGCGCGAGCCAGAAATCTGGCCGGCCAGATTGCGATCTATTCACGCAGCGCGGAAACCATTGCCCGTGCGCAGGACCTGCAGCTGGGCGATCTCTATTCGACAGATCCGGCAGAGGCTGTGCGCGATGCGGATTGCATCATCATTTGTGTGCCGGTCGGTGCCAGCACCCAGATTGCCAAAGCCATTGCGCCGCATCTTAAACCGGGCGCGATTGTGTCCGACGTCGGATCGGTGAAACGCGCCGTGATCGAGCAGATCCAGCCGCATCTGCCCGACAATGTTCATTTCATTCCTGCCCATCCGGTGGCCGGCACTGAAAAATCCGGCCCTGATGCCGGTTTTGAAACCCTGTTCGACAATCGCTGGTGTATTCTGACCCCGCTGCCGGAAACCGATCAGCAGGCCATTGAAACGCTGTCCCGTTTCTGGTCCGGCTGCGGCGCCCATATGGAACAGATGGATGCGGACCATCACGATCTGGTGCTGGCGATCACCAGCCATCTGCCGCATCTGATCGCCTATAATATCGTCGGCACAGCCAACGATCTGGAAACGGTGACCCAGTCGGAAGTGATGAAATATTCCGCCGGTGGCTTTCGCGATTTTACCCGGCTGGCCGCGTCCGACCCGACCATGTGGCGCGATGTCTGCCTGCACAACAAGGATGCGCTTCTGGAGATGCTGGCGCGCTTCTCAGAGGATCTGTCAGCGCTGCAGCGGGCGATTCGCTGGAGCAAGGGCGATGAGCTGTTTGACCTGTTCACCCATACCAGAGGCATTCGCCGCGCCATTATTGACGCGGGACAGGAAGTCGATCTGCCCGATTTCGGGCGCCAGGGCAGTAGTCCGGCCAGCGAAGACAAGCGCGATACCTTAAAATAGGTTCGGGATCCGCCCGATTGGCAGCAATCCGGCGCTGACGATGCCGTTTCTCAGAAACAGCGAAATCACCACTTTGCCATCCTTGGTGTCGGTGGAAAAGCTTTTGAACGTAGAAGCAATCTGTTCTGCATCATCGCGATATTGCGGTGCCACTGCCGCCACCAGGTCAGGGAATTTCTCCATACCGGAAATCTCCAGCCTGACCTTGCCGGAAACCAGTCCATCCTCGGAAATCGTGACCGGGCCCGACGCATTGGCAGAAAATCCAAGACTGCTGAAACGTGCTGATTCAACGTCGAGTGCACCGCCATTGTCAAGCCAGGTGCGGATCAGCATTTCAGGGTCGAAACCCAGTGCTTCTCCAACATTTCCGGCAGTCGCCAGCAGGCGCAGATCCATGGTCGGCAACTCACCGCCAAAACGTGTGGTCAGCATATCGCTGACCGTCAGGGCGACATCAAAATCCGCCGGTACTTCCGGGTTCGGCCGCAAATGCAGTTGCGCATCTTTCAGCGATACTTGTTCCAACCCGGCGAGGCCGGTGCGAGCGGTCGTGCTGAGGATCACATCCTCTGCGACGAATGAAGCCCGCTTCAACCCGGACAGGCCGGCTGAGACACTGGACCGCGCCGTCTTCCAGCGTCCGGTGAGTTCGCCTGTCAGACCAGCTGCCGGAGATAATTTAATTGTCAAGGGGCCATCGGCTTCGGTGATTACCAGACCGGGATTATACAGCAGAGCAACGCTGCGCACGGCATCAACATCGGCTGCGATGCCCTGTTCCTGCGCGTCAAGGCCGGCCTGGCCGCAGCTCACTTCGATGTGGAATGGAAATCCCGAGACAGTGCGATTTTCGCATCTGACATCGCGGCCCATTTCGACACTGCGCCGCTCAACCCGGTCCAGCACCTTTCCAGCAGCCACACTTGCGCCATACCAAAGTACCGACCACAGCGCCATAACGGCCACAATTACGCCAATCAGCCATTTAACTTTACGAGCCATAGAACCTTCCAACTGGATAATCTTGCAACCGGCCTCTTCCATCCTGTACCGTAGCCAGCGAGTCAGTGACGCATCTGCAAGCTGTTCCACAGGACATCAGGAAACGCGGAGAGCATATGCGTCATTTTTGGGTTTTTGGCTACGGCTCTTTGATGTGGCGCCCGGGTTTTCCCTATGCAAGATGTGAAACCGCGCTTTTATATGGCGCGCATCGCAGCCTGTGCGTTTATTCCTATGTGCATCGAGGCACACCGGAACGACCGGGCCTGGTTCTGGGCCTTGACCGCGGTGGCACCTGCAAAGGACTTGCCTTTGCAGTCGAGGCGGAAAACTGGCCGGCAACGCTGGAATATCTGCGCAAGCGCGAGCAGGTAACCATGGTCTATAAAGAGGCCACGCGAACGGTGCGGCTGGCAAGTGGCGAATCAGTTTCCGCCCTCAGCTACCTGGTCGACCGCGACCATGAACAATATGCCGGCAAGCTTGATCTGCAGCAGCAACTTGCTCTGGTCAGGGCCAGTCACGGACAATCAGGGCCGAACACCGATTATGTGATGAATACCCAGGCTCATCTGGAGGAAACCGGAACCCGCGACCCGGCGCTATCCTGGCTGACGCAGCAATTGCAAGGCGGTGCATGAAGCGCCTTCCAGGCCGGGCAGGAAACTCTGCTCAGGCCGCGCGTTGCTCTTCACATCTGTGATGAATGCCATCGTCGAGGCCGGATCCAGGCAGCACCGGCCGCAGATCCTCAACTGCCTGCGGGTCTGAGCCCGACAGAAAATGCAGAAACCAGCGCACATGCCTGCGTGGAAAACCCTCAATCTGTTGCGGCGCATAAAACGCCTGATCCGGCTGCCAGCCTTCGCCGGCCAGCCAGACACCGGCAATGCGCTCCCGCACCACGGCAATAGCAATGCAATCATGATAGGCCATCAGAACCGAGGCCGGCACTTCTGTGACAATATAGCTGCGCCCTGAACGGCCACGCAGTTTGGCGAAGCGCGAACTGATTGCGCCGCTTTTCAAACTAACAAATTGTGGTGTGGCCCGATGATTCTTCATGGGAACAAAGATAGAACAAAACGAATTTTTGTCAACTGGAATGTTGCAAATTCTGTTCCGCTCTCGCTTCCGCCACCAGCCGGTCCGTGGCGGTTTCAATTCTGTCGATCAGGGTTGCCTTGAACACTTCATCGCTCAGACCCGGCTCGATGGGCGGCAGAATTTCCATCACGATGGTGCCCGGATAGCGCAGAAATGTGCGTCGCGGCCAGAATACGCCGGCATTGAGAGCAACCGGCACAACCGGCGCTTTCATGGAGCGGTAAAGCGCAGTGACGCCGAATTTGTAGGATGGAGGGGCGCCGGGTGCGCGCCGGGTGCCTTCCGGGAAAACAACAACGTCACGGCCATCCTTCACAGCGGCCCTGGCCTGCGGAATGAGGGATTTCAGGGCGCTGGAACCGCGTGATCGGTCGACCGAAATCTGCCGGAAGCGTGACAGATACCAGCCAAAAAACGGGATCAGAAACAATTGCCGTTTGGCCAGATAGGCCGGGCGCTCGGCAACGTACAGAAGGACAAAGGTTTCCCACAGCGATTGATGTTTGGACGCGATCAGGGCACCGCCTTCAGGCTTGTTTTCAATGCCTCTGAGTTCGAATTTGATTCCCGCCAGCACCCTCAGCATCCATAGTGAGGCTTTGGCCCAGGTGGTCGGCACCCACCAGACCCATTTCCACGGCAGCAGAAAGATTGGCAGCGCAAACACCATCAACAGAATCAGAAAACTGTAAAAGGCGATGTTGAAAACCAGAGAACGAAAATAGATCACTCAAAATCCTTTGCACAGCTACTGAACAGCGGCCAGAAAACGTTCCACCGTCATCCGCGTTGTCACCGCCGTCAGAGCGCTGACCAGAATTAGCACAAATACAAATCCTGTGAAGACCAGCGGTGTCAGCGAGAAGCCGCCAAACAGGGCCTGGAACGGGCTGCCGCCGGACGGGCCTTCCAGAAAGCCAAGAAATCCGCCACCGACAATAAAAAAGCTCGCAGCGGCAACGCAGCCGATCATCCCGCCCTTCAGGCCGATAAACAGAAACCGGCCCTGAAATTCCCTTGCGATATAGCTGTTCAGGGCACCGACGAAGTGCAGCACCGAAATTACCACCTGATTGCCGGCCATCGCTCCCCGCGTCGCAAACACGACGCTGAGACAGGTGGCAGCAAGCACCAGCAGAAAAATACCGATGCCGGTGGCAATCGTGACATTGGCGATGCGCTTCAACTGGTTGATCCAGATGCCATGATCGTCAACACTGACGCCAGCGATGCTGTCGCTCAAATTGGCCCGCAGCCGCCCCACATCCAGCATCGCCGGATTGTCGATATCAACCACAATCAGTCGTGGAATGGGCAGTTCCGAAAGATCCAGCCCGGCGCCAAGCCAGGGCTCCAGCAAAACCGCGCCCTCGGATGCCTCCAGAGCCTTGACGCGCCCGATGCCTGGTTCGCGTTCAGTGATGCGAATGGCGCGCTCAATTTCGAAATCCATGTCGACCCCGTCGGTCGGCCGTATCTGGACGGTCAGTTCGCTGCTGACATCGCTCTCCCAAAGCTGTGCCTGTTCATACACCATGGTCACTCCAGCCAGTGTCAGACAGGCGAGAAAACTCATGATTGCGATGACTGCCACCAGCGCGGTTCCGGCGACAGATTGCGGTGGAACAATCGGTGTCTGTCGCATCTCGCGATGCCCGCCGATCCAGCGTGCTGCATAGCGTATCGGTGCAAACACCATGCGAATGCCGGCACGGGCGCTGTTCATGGCAATATTTCCGGGCTTGTATTGCAGATCTGCACTTCGTTCAGTCATAAATCTGCAACCGCCCGTCTTTCAAAACAAATCGTCTGGTATCAAACTGATCGATGAGGCTCAGATCATGGGTGGCGATGACCACCGTTGTCCCTAGTTTGTTAAGCTCAATAAACAGCCGCAACAACCGGCGGGCCAGCGGCGGGTCCACATTACCGGTCGGCTCATCTGCCAGCAGAATATCCGGCCGGCCGATCAGGGCGCGGGCAATTGCGGCGCGTTGTTTCTCGCCGCCGGACAGGATCGGCGGCAATACATGCATCCGCTCGCCCAGTCCGACCCAATCAAGCAGTTCCACCACATCTGAGCGGTAGCGTGATTCGTCCATACCCTGCACACGCAGCGGCAGGGCGACATTCTCGTAAGTTGTCATATGGTCAAGCAGGCGGAAGTCCTGAAAGACAATGCCGATGCGCCGCCGAATTTCCGGCAGTTCGTCATTACCGACCTTGACCGCATCCTTGCCGAAGATGGAAATCAGCCCCCGCGAGGGGCGCATTGACAAAAACAGCAGGCGCAGCAGCGAAGTCTTGCCCGCCCCGGATGGTCCGGTCAGAAACTGAAACGAACGCGGTGCGATCTGGAAACTGATGTCGCGCAGGACCTCCGGCCCCATACCATAGCGCAGGCCGACATTTTCAAACCGGATCAATTGACCGCCTCATAGTTTTCAGGGTGGGCTGGATACGAAGCCACACTCTCCCACTTCGCTTTTCACTTCATTAACGCTGTTTGCGATTCAGCGCAAAAAAACATACAGGACGGGCCAATTTCAATACCCTATTGTCACACCGTTAACACCCTTGGCGCAAAAAGGAATACCTACAACTGAACATAATGCGGTCAGGACCCGTTAAGCCAAGATGAAAATTGCATGCCCGAGATGTGACACCAGATATGCGCTCAGTGAAGAAGCATTGGGTGACCAGGGCCGCAAGATGAAATGCGCCAAATGTGCCGCTGTCTGGCTGGCTTTGCCGGAGACACCCGCCCTCACCGCAAGACAATCATTACAGGCTCTGCGCCCCGCCCGGCCAGCACCAGTCCAACCGCAGGCGCAGATCGATTTTGAACCGGCCGCACCATCCCACTCTATCGGTCCCAGCGATACGGAGCGTTGGAAAGAAGATCTGGCGCAAGAACAGATGGCTCAAAACAGCCGATCTGCTGAACTGCCGGAAAAGCCCGCCGCAACTGCACCATCGCATCAGACCGCCGAGAAACAAAAAAGAAAGTCCGGCTTGCGCCGTACAATTGCAAAAGGCGTCGGCAGCATCATCGCAACCTGGCAGATGATGACTCGGCTCGGATACTGGATGACGCATTTGCGTTTTCGCGAAAAATTGGTCGTTCTGTCCGCACTGGCCATTCCTGTATACATGCTGGCCGGTCTTTATGCGGGCCGGGAATTTGTCGTGCGCCAGGTCCCGGATCTGGCCGGGCTGTACCAGCTCCTCGGGATTGACGTAAATCTGTATGGGCTGGCTTTTGAAGATGTGCGAACCGTCAGGCGTCCCGAAAACGGCGTTGCCGTGCTGATCGTCGAGGGCGCAGTGCGAAACATATCCCAACAATCTCAAGATGTGCCGCGTCTGCACTTTATTCTCAGCGGCCGCGAGCGGGAGGTCTATTCATGGCAGGAAGAAGCCACACCCGCTGTGCTGGAGCCGGGAAGTACTGTCAGGTTCCGCACCGTTCTTGCCTCACCGCCGGACGTCGCTGACGAACTTCATGTCCGTTTTTTTAACAGTGACCCACGCCTCAACCGACTTTAAGCTTCAAGAATTTGAAAGATCGTAACATTGGCCCTCATTCGTAACCGCAATATCACGACATTGTTCGATGCAGAAACGCTGGCACAGCGCAATGACGCTCTGGCGCAGGAAATCGCCCAGCGGGGAAAGGACAATCTGCTCGTTATCGCCGTTCTGAAAGGCAGCTTCATTTTCGCGGCAGATCTGGTGCGCTCGCTGCACAAGGCCGGGCTGGCACCGGAGATCGAATTCATCACGCTGTCCAGCTATGGCACTGACACAACATCCAGCGGCACTGTCCGTGTTGTGCGCGATATTGAATCCGACGTGCGCGGCCGCAATGTCCTGCTCATTGATGACATTCTGGAATCCGGCCGGACCATTTCCTTTGCCAGAAACCTGATGCTGGAACGCGGCGCTGCCAGCGCCGAGATTGCTGTTCTACTGGACAAAACCGGCAAGCGGGTGGCTGACATCAACGCTGATTATGTAGGCTTTGAATGCCCGGATTATTTTGTTGTGGGTTACGGTATGGACGTCGCCCACGCGTTTCGTGAATTGCCCTTTGTCGGGGTGGTATCCGACGACTGAGCCGGCAAGGCAACCTTTGCTGATCTTAACCGTTTCTAAGTGTAGTGCGTTTGGAGAAACACTGATGGCAAGAATTTTACTCACAGAAGATGACGCAGCCGTGCGCACTTTCGTCAGCCGCGCTCTGCAGCTTGATGGCCATGATGTTGTAACCGCCGAAGACGGTGAAGAAGCGCTCGACGTGCTGAAACATGAAGACGGAGAATTTGATCTGCTTCTGACCGATGTCAAAATGCCGATTATGGATGGCATCGCCTTGACCCATTATGCCGCTCGGGACTGGCCGGCACTGCCCATTGTTATCATGACCGGCTATGCCGACCAGCGCGAACGCGCCAGAGGGCTGGAGGACATTGTCCTCAACATTGTCACCAAACCTTTCTCTCTGGCGGACATCCGTTCAGCAGTCAGCGTTGCCTTGGCCGACAAGATGGCAGCATGACAGGCAGCAATTTCCGGCAAATCACGCTCAGCAAATAAACCCAATTCTCCAATCAGACGAAGCGCAGGCATCGGCGCAGTTCAACCCGACTTGCGGCTGTCTGTCGTCGATCAGATGCGAGCTGTGTTGCGCAGCGCCGTCCCTCGCGAGTGACGTTGCACTCACCAATGGTGCTACGCCGAGGTTGCTAAAACACCCGGGCCCTTACAAGATGTGTTCCGATGCAACCGGATTCAATCAAACCGCGATACAGAGGATGCCAACATGCCCTACCCGGACTTTATTACAGCATTTCCCAGCATTGATGTGCCCTTCCCGAAGGATGTCGTGCAATCAGCCGTGATAAGATCAGATGCAGGTCTGGTGGCTTTCTTCACCTTCCTCAAGGATATGGAACTTCCCACGCATTCGCACGGAGCTCAATGGGGCACAGTGATCGAAGGCGAAATCGAATTTACCATTGGCGGCGAGACCAGAACTTACGGAGTTGGCGACAGCTACACCATTCCCTCTGGCGTCGAACATGGCGCGAAGATCAAGGCCGGAACTCGGGTTATCGATGTATTCGAGGAAGCCGACCGCTACGCACTCATCGACTGACCAACGGCAGCAATAAAGTAATTAAATCCCGGCATGAAACGCTCTACTGCGGCAGCAGCCGTTCCAGATAATCCAGTTCCAGGTCCGGGCGCTCCATATCGCCAAGCCGCTTGCGGATGGCATCCAGAATCTCGCGCGCGCGCTGGATGTCGATCTCGCCAGGCACTTTGACGCTGTCACCATCATCGGTGCCACGGCTGCGCTGCGGCCGTCCCAGCGGGTCGGTTCCGGTTTGAAAGCCGCCAGGCCGCCCCTGTTGCTGGCCTTGAGCGCCTTGTTGACCCGGTCCCTGCTGCTGGCCGCCGGGTTGCCCTGGTTGGCCCTGCTGGGCAAATTGCTGCATCAACTCCTGGGCGCCGTCGCGCAGCGCCTGAAGCGCCTGTGACTGGGACCCAAGGGCCGGTCCGCTCTGACCTTCTCCCAATGCCTGTGCCGCATCGCCCATGGCGCCATCGGCTTCGCCCATCTGATCGCCGGGCTGCAGGCCGTTTTGCTGCATCTGCTCCAGGAGTTGCTGCAGGCCTTCCTGCAAGGCCGCTTGACCCTGTTGCAATTCTTGCAGCGCCCGCTCTCGCTCTGCATCCGACATCAGGCCCTGCTGGCCGTTCTGCGGCTGCTGGCCCTGCTGACCGTCCTCACCCTGCAATTGCTGCTGGCGCAACTGCTGTTGCTGTTGCTGGAACGTCTGGTCCATCAGACTCTGCTGACGCTCAATCAGATCACCCAGCTCGCGCATCATCTGTTGCATCTGCTGTTGCTGCTGCGACATTTGCGGCTGGCCATTTTGCAGGCTTTCCAGCATACGCTGCATTTCCGCCAGCATCTCACGAGCGGCATCGCGCGAGCCGCTGCGCGCCAGATTCTCGATCTGGTCCAGCATCTGATCAAGATCCTGCGGCGTCACCATCTGCATATTCTGGTCAAACGGCATTTGCTGCTGAGCCGAGGGGTTCTGCTGCATCTGGCGCGCAAGCGCCTCCAGATACTGGTTCATGGCGTCGCGCAATTCCTGTGTCAGTCTTGCAATTTCCTCATCAGAAGCGCCATTTTCCAGCGCCTCACGCAAAGCCTCCTGGGCAGCCCGCAACTCCTGCTCCACACCCGACAGATCGCCATCTTCAATGGCAAGCGCAATATCCCAGAGCAAATCCGCGACAGCCCGCAAAGCATCGTGATCCGCAGCAATGAGGAGCCTGCGCCTGGCGGTATTCATCGCCAGATAGACTGAAACATTGTCGATGAATTTTTCCGGCGCGAACAACAGAGCATCCATTGCGACGGTCACCTTCGCCGCCTGATTTGCATCAAGTGCCAGATTCTGCCGCTGCTCGACCAGCGCTCTCGCCAAAGGCTCGCGAAATGGACGGATTGGCAGCACCATGTCAAACGGGGCGGACAATCCCTGCTGCTCCGCTTCATCCACAGCCACCAGTACCATTGTCACGTCAAGTCCGGCCCAGGGGTGTTCCGTCAGATTTTTGATGGTATGTCCACTGCCCTCACGGATGCGCGAACGCGGCAGCGACAGTGGCATCAAAGGCGCGTCATAAAGCGGATCAGCCTGCGGATTTTGATCCATTGCCGGCGTAAACCGTGTGGAAGCCGACACAATCCCGTAATCGTCTTTCAGTGTGTAGCGCAGTTCCAGCGCTCCGCTGCGCGCAATCTGCGGTGGCCCGTCAAACGCAATTTCCGGCACCTCATCCGGTACCACGGAAAACTGCCAGCTTCGCGGTGCGCCAAAGCCGCTGGAAACAGAAATCTCAGCATCCGCTTGCAGCGTCGCCTGAAACTGGCTCAGCATCGAGGCCGCACCACCGATTTCCGCATGGCTCTCATCTTCTCCGGCAGTCAGAATCTCGTCTCTGCCATTCTGCCGCAACGTCACAGTGAGAGCGTCGGCGGCATCGCTTTGCAGCGAAAATACGCTGCCGGTCGGAACTGTTACGGAAGTGGCGCTTTCCAGTTCAGCGCCACGGGTCAGAAAAATCGGCGCGCGCCGTGTGTAATCAGGTGGTGTGATCCAGGCATCAATCCGCGCCAGCGCAGGTGTGGCTTCGATGGTCGCGTCTGTCAGCGCGGCAAGACGGCGGGTTCTGTCCGATCCGGCATAGGCAAATGCCACCACCAGCAGCAACGCCAACAACGCCCGCAACTGATAAGGATCCACCCGCTCCGCAGCCGGATGCGGCGCACCGGTTCGCAGCGCTTTCAGCGCCGCCAGATTTCGTGCCTGATGCGCCTGCCACAATTGCTGTCCAAGCACATTATCCGCAGCCATCGCCGCAGGTTGATCGTCAAAACTGGACAGCGGACGGTGCCGGGTGCCGGAAACCCGTTCGATGCGCTTCAAAGCCTGGTCTTTATCGGGAATTGACAGCCGCAGCAGCGGCCACAGCGCAACCAGCCCGGCCACAACAAACACCGCGAGCCCGATCATGCGTCCCGTTGGCGGAAAAACCAGCCAGACACCGAACCAGGAAATGATCAGAAACAGCGCCAGAACACCAAGAGCCGGCAATATAGCCGGCCAGAATATTTCCCAGAACAGCACCAGCCGAGCGCGCAGAACTAGGCCCGAAATCCGCCGTGCAATCCCACCGGGCACAGCGGCAGGCCCGTTGCTCAGATACTGGTTCTGCTCACCAGCCATGCGATTACGACCCTTTCCACAACCGGAATGGACGGCATAAGACACTGAATTTCATATTCAATTTCAGCATGGCATTCCTGAAGCAAGAGCACTCAAATCTTGGCTTGCCAAAGTTTATCACAGCCCGCGCGCTTGACCAGCCCCGGAGCCATCACACTGCATGACAAATTGGCAAGGTGATTTTGAGGCAGGGGGTTACGAAAAACTCTAGGTCAGCCAGTCCGGCACACTGTCGAGGCCGAGCAATTCGTCATATGTGCGGCGCGGACGGATGACATGAAACCGCTCGCCATGGACCAGAACCTCGGGTATCAGCAGCCGGGAATTATAGGTGCCAGCCTGCACGGCCCCATAGGCACCGGCGGACAGCAGAGCCAGCAGATCGCCTGCAACCGGCTTTGGCAGCTTTCTGTCGAGAGCCAGATAATCGCCCGTTTCGCAGACCGGTCCAACCACATCGGCGGTGATTTCCGGCCGGCCATCTTCCGCCTCCACAACAGGCCAGATTTCATGATAAGCGTCGTAAAGTGTCGGCCGGATCAGATCATTCATCGCAGCATCAGCAATGACGAAATTCTTGGCGTCGCCCTCTTTCAGGTAAATCACCTCGGTCACAAGAATTCCGGCATTACCGGCAATCAGCCGGCCCGGTTCGAAAATGACCTGACAATCCAGTCCGCTGACATGTTTTTTCACCACTTCTGCGTAAGCATCAGGCAGGGGTGGCGGATTGTTGTCGCTGCGATAGGGAATACCAAGCCCGCCGCCAAGATCGACATGCTCGATGGCATGACCATCGGCACGCAGCAAGCCGATCAGCTCGGCAAGCCGCGCGAAAGCCACATCAAACGGCGCAAGTTCGGTGATCTGCGAGCCGATATGCATATCAATGCCGATGGCTTTGATACACGGCAAGGATCCGGCCCGCTGATACACCGCGCGTGCATGCTGCCAGGCTATGCCGAATTTGTTTTCCGCTTTGCCGGTCGAGATTTTCGCATGAGTTCTGGCGTCAACGTCCGGGTTGATGCGCAGCGACACCGGGGCGATTTTGCCCATTGACTGAGCCACCTCGTTGAGGCGCTCCATTTCCGGTTCGCTTTCCACATTGAAGCACAGAATACCGGCCTGCAGGGCAAACCGCATTTCGGCCGCTGTCTTGCCGACGCCGGAAAACATGATTTTTTGCGCCGGAATGCCGGCTGCCAGCGCCCGGCGTAACTCGCCCTCAGACACCACATCGGCACCCGAGCCGGCCTGTGCCAGCGTTGTCAGGACAGCCTGGTTGGAATTCGCCTTCATGGCGTAACAGACCAGAGGCTGCAGCGCGCCAAACGCCTCGCTGAACACTTTCAGATGCCGCGTCAGTGTGGCTGTGGAATAGACATAAAACGGCGTGCCGACCGCAGCCGCGATTGTCGCGACAGACACATTTTCAGCGTGGAGAACCCCGCCCTGATAGGCAAAATGATGCAAGACTGTCTCCCGGGCCTGCCGGGAGCTTCCTGCAGGCATTGCTGTTAGAGCTTAGATGAGGCCGTCGAGAATGAACTTACGGTCAGGCTTTTTGCTTTCATAGCCAATCACCGCATCTTCCAGAGAACCGCTGCCTTCACCGCTATAGTCGGGGCTGCTGCTTCTGCTGCTGCCACTATAACTGGCATCCGGAGCTTCCAGCGCCCCGCGACGGCCACAGGCGCCCAGCACAAGGGTCAAGGTCAAAACGCCAATCACGCTGGCGACTGTCTTCTGTTTGGGTGTCACGAAAGGCTCCTTTGAGCGGAAATCACATTGGCATCAGATACACAAATACAATTAACAGCTCTTTGCCGCAAGTACCGGGTGATTTAAAGACACTGCCGGACCATCGGTTCCGGCGGATGGTCCAGGTATTTTTAAAATAGTCTAGCGGTCCAGCGTCCGCAGCCAGCGTTTGGCCTGTCTGCGCACATTGGCCGGTGCGGTGCCGCCATAACTGACCCGGCTCATCACGGATTTGCGCACGCTCAGCACGCCCAGCACATCTTCACTGATGCGCGGTTCTATCGCCTGCATGTCGGCCAGCGGAACTTTATGCAACTCGCAATTCAGCTCTTCGGCACGGGCAACAATACGCCCGGTGACATGATGGGCATCGCGAAATGGCAGGCCGGGCACACGGACCAGCCAGTCGGCCAGATCCGTTGCCGTGGAAAATCCGCTGCCGGCCGCTTTCAGCAGGACTTTTTCGTTGGGTTCCAGGTCCGCCACCATGCCGGCGGTTGCCGCGACCACCAGCGAGAATGCATTGAAGGCGTCAAAGGCCTGTTCCTTGTCTTCCTGCATATCTTTGGAATAGGCCAGCGGCAGGCCCTTCATGACAATCACCAGAGCCTGATAGGCCCCGGCAATGCGGCCGATCTTGGCGCGCACCAGTTCGGCGGCATCCGGATTGCGTTTTTGCGGCATGATCGACGAGCCGGTGGTAAATTTGTCCGACAGATGCACAAAGCGGAACTGGGCCGAGGACCAGATCACCAGTTCTTCGGCGAACCGCGACAGATGCATGGCAGAAATGGTGGCCGCAGACAGCGCTTCGAGCACGAAATCGCGGTCTGACACGCTGTCCAGAGAATTGGCTGTCGGCCGGTCGAAGCCAAGCGCCTTTGCCGTCATCTCCCGGTCGATCGGGAAGGAGGTTCCGGCAAGCGCCGCCGCGCCCAGTGGGCTTTCATTCAGCCGCTTGCGGGCATCGGCAAACCGCCCCCTGTCGCGGCCCAACATCTCCACATAGGCCATCAGATGATGGCCAAACGTTACCGGTTGCGCCGATTGCAGATGGGTGAATCCGGGCATGATGACGGCAGCATGCTGCAGAGCTTTCTGCGCCAGGGTTTTCTGCAGGCCGGCCAGAGCACCGTCCAGAGCATCAATTGTGTCCCGCATCCACAGTTTGAAATCGGTCGCGACCTGATCATTGCGCGAGCGTCCTGTGTGCAGCCGGCCGGCTGCATCGCCGATCAAAACCCGCAGCCGGGCTTCGACATTCATGTGAATATCTTCCAGTTGCCGGGAGAAGGTGAACTGACCGGTCTCGATTTCTCGCAAAATCGTGTCTAGACCGTGATCTATTTTTGCCACATCTTCATGGGATACGATGCCCTTGGCCTCCAGCATAGCCGCGTGGGCCTTGGAACCTGCGATATCCTGGCGGAACATGGCCTTGTCGAAATCGATTGAGGCATTAATTTCCTCCATGATGGCATCCGGTGCTGAGGAAAAGCGCCCGCCCCACATGGTGTTGGATGGACCGTCGATCTGTTCCGATTCGCCTCGCGGCTTATGTGGACCTTTGGACATGAATTAGAACCTTCGTGAATTCTGCACAATTCCTGTACGGGCCCTGTGCGGGGTTGAGCGAACCAACAACGGGATGTTGTCATGAAAGTGCTGCTACTGGCTGCTGCTGCAGGCGCGATCGCAGGAACGCTGCTCCTATACGGGAAACTGGGTGGTGATGTCTATGATGGAGAGGCGGTTGTGGCCAATACCGGGGCCGCCTGCAGCGCCAGGAGCGGCGTTACCGAAGCGATTGACCCGTTCATTCGCGGTGACATGGCGGCGGTGCAACTGGCTAAGCCCCCTTCCTATATGGGTGATCTGCCGTTCAAATCTCCCGAAGGCGCCGATGTCACATTGTCTGACTGGAACGGCAAAATAGTGGTTTTCAATCTGTGGGCCACCTGGTGCGCGCCCTGCCGTGCTGAAATGCCGGCCCTGTCCAATCTTCAGACAGCTCTCAGCGGCGAGGATTTTGAAGTTGTGGCTGTCAATATCGACACCAGTGGCGCCGAGCGCCCACTGGCTTTTCTGGGTGAGGTCGATGTGGCAAATCTGCCCTTATATGCCGATCCCACCATGGACTTATTCAACACACTGAAACAGAAGGGCCTTGCCTTTGGCATGCCCACCACCCTGATTGTCGACAAGGATGGCTGTCAGGTAGCACATTTGTCAGGACCAGCGGTGTGGGACAGTGACGATGCCAAGGCACTTGTCGCTGTCTTGATGAACCGTAAACAGAGCTGAAAATCAGTATAAGGTGATACACCCTTAGGTTTCAATGTAGTCAACCAACAACTATAACACAAATGTGCCACAGTGCAGCAGGCACAATATGAGTAATGACAAACAAAACGGTTGCGCCTGGCAACCGAAACGCCAAATTCAAACGCGTACTTTAGGGCGTATTATTTTATAACTACTATCATTTTTACATGATATTAAACCTCGCACGTCATTGTGCCGGGTAAAAGTCCATTTAAACAGGTGAACCGCTTGAAGAATCCAATCACTTCCGATCAATTTGATCCGGAAAGTCTCAAAATCGAAAATCTGGAGATGGATCCCGATTTGCTGATGCAGTTGGTGCTCCAGGTAGAAGCGTTCGGGTTCTGGCGTCTGGATGTGCAAACCGGACAGGTCTGGTGGTCGGAAAATGTGTATAAGATCCACGGAATGGAACCGGGTGATGGGTCGGTCAACATCGGCAAGGCGGTGTCCAGATACCACCCAAAAGATGCCGAGACAGTTGAATTTCTGGTCAATGATGCCATCACCAACAAAAAAGGGTTCAACTTTGTGCTGCGGCTCAACCGCACGGATAGCAAGATGCGATATGTTCAGTCCGTTGCCTCCGTCAAACTCCATAAAGACGGCAGCGATGAAACCGTTTACGGGATTTTTCGGGATGTGACAGAACAGATTTCGCAAAAGAATATTTCCAAAACCCGCGCCCAGTTGGTCAATTCGATTATTGCCAATTCTCCCTCTCCGATCGTCATTCTGGACCGCAATTTGCGCTATCTTCAGATCAGCCCGGCCTGGGCCGAGTTTCACAGTCTGGACAATCCGAAGTCATTTATCGGCAAATCACACTATGAAGTACTGCCGGAAATTCCCCAGCAATGGCGCGCAGAGCATCAGCGTGCCCTGAAGGGTGAGGTCATCCATCGCACCATGGCACTGCAGGCGGGTCGAAAAACCAGCTCCAGCTTATTCGGCTCGGTCGTTTTTCCCTGGCACACGGCTTCAGGCGAGGTTGGCGGTCTCATCATTATGGTGACCGCTCCCGGCAAAAAAGCTTCAGGCGACACCACCGCTATCGCCAATATCGCCAGCCTGATGGGACAGGCTGATCCCAAATCGCATCGGTTTGGCGAAATCAGATAGACCCGCTGAAGGACGCGACCGTATGGAACTCCGAGCGGGCGGGACCATCAGGCTGTTTCCTGCTTGCGTTGAAACTGCCTTATAGCGGCAGGACTGTCGTATCCTTGATATCTTCCATGACGAAGCTGGCTGAAACATCTGAAATATCAATGCGCCGGATAAGCTCCTGATAAAACCGGTCATAGGCCTTGACGCTGGCAACCCGGACGCGGAGCACATAATCCAGTTCCCCGGTCATGCGATGCGCTCCCAGAATCTCGGGCATGGCCAGAACAGCCTCGCGAAATTTTCTCAGCCAGTCTGCATCGTGCGAATTGGTCTTGATCAGGACAATGACTGACAGGCCAAGATCGACACTATCCGGGTCGAGCAGCACTACCCGGTCACGGATGATTTTCCGCGCCTCCAATTGTTTGACCCGGCGCCAGCAGGCATTGCGCGACAGATGCACCTGTTCAGCCAAGGCATCAACGCCCACTGTGGAATCCCTTTGCAGGATACGCAGGATGGCCCGGTCAATGGTATCGATTGTTTCGCTCATGACTGCGGCTATATCTCATCAGCGGCGGTTTCAAAAGTGGTGGCTGCCAAAGAACGTGGGCTCAGTTCGCGAACGGATGTGCTGGAGGGCATCTTGTGCCATCTGTCAATGTCACGCCGTTTGATCATTCACAACGCGGCCTTCTTCCAGAGTGATAATCCGGTCAGCCATGTCCAGAATGCGGTTATCATGAGTAACCATCACCGTCGTGGTTCCTCTGTGCTGGCCAAGTTGCTTCAAGAGCCGCACCACATTTGCCCCGGACGCTTTGTCCAGCGCTGCAGTCGGCTCATCCGCAAAGACAATATCCGGATTGCCGACCAGCGCCCTGGCTATGGCAACACGCTGTTTCTGGCCGCCGGACAGATTCTTCGGCAAATAGTGCAAACGCTCGGCAAGTCCCAGCAGATCAAGCAGATGAGCCGATGCCCGGTCATACTCGCCGCGGCGGCGGCCGGTCGGCAATCCATGGACTTCCAGCCCGACACGCACATTTTGCATTGCTGTCAGACTTTCATGAAGATTGTGCGCCTGAAAGATAAATCCCAACCTCCTGCGGGCCAGCACCAGGATGTCTTGCGGTGCCCCGTTCAGTTCCTGACCCAGCAATCTGACGCTGCCATCCTGCACGTCGCGCAGGCAGCCGATCAGAGTCAGCAGCGTCGTTTTCCCCGAGCCGGACGGCCCCATCAGAATTGTCAGTTTTCCCGCTTCAATCGACAGGCTGACATCAAATATCGCCTGTTTGCGCGCCTCTCCCTCACCAAACCAGTGATTGAGGCCTTGGGTCACAATTGGATGAAGAACTTGGTCCACCACCAATCCTAAAACAAATCTGCCGGGTCGGCACTGGCAAGGCGCCGTGTGGCAATGGCACCGGACAGCGAACAACTGGCAATGGTGCCAAGAAACACGGCAATCGGTCGGGCTGCATCCATCATCACCGGAAGGCCGGTTGCCTGATTGAGAAACTGATAGAGAATACTGGCAATGACGAAGCCGGGAACAAAGCCGAATACCGCCAGTATCAGAGCTTCTTCAAATATGATGCCGAGAAAGAAAGACTGGCTGTAGCCCATCGCTTTGAAGGTGGCGTATTCCTTCAGATGATCGGCCACATCCGTGGATAACAACTGATAGACGATCACCAGTCCGACAATTATACCCATCACCACGCCGAAACCGAAAATCAGCCCGGTCGGGCGCTCTGTCGTCTGATAGATCTGATCGGCTCTGGCGGCCTCTGCCAAAGTTCGTATTTTGACCTTGTCTTGAGGCAGCAGCCGGCGCAAATCCTCGACCACAGCACTAACATCGGACCCGGCCGTGGTTTTCAGCAAAATATGGTTTGGCGCGCCGGCGATACGCGCTCCGAAGAGGCGCAGGAAGGTCTGGTCGGACGTGATCAGGTAGCCATCAGCAGCAAATCCGCCGCCAATGCTGATGGTACCGGGCACGGTCAGGGTGCGGCCCCTGGTTTCAAATCTGAATGGTTTATCCGGCGTTATCAGCGATAGTTCCTGTGTATCAGCGCCGCGGGTGTTCCGATCAATCAAGGCTGTGTCGATTAACCGCAGATTAGCGATATTGTTGCGGATTTCCGGTATCACGAAGTGGCCTTGTGATGGGTCAACCGCCAGCACCTGCAGGCTGCGCGCATTGCTGTCCTCCCGGGTCCAGTCAACAGTGCCGACAAACAGCGACAATGCGCTTTCCACCCCTGGTACCGCCAGCGCTTCAAAACCGCGCTGACGCGGGACATTGCTGCCATCAGTCAGCGTATTGGTATCAGCAGCCGAGATGATGATATCAGCTTCAAACAGACTATAGGGCAGCAGGATCGTTGTATTCAGCGCAAACATGATGCCAAGCTGGACAAACACCAGAATATTGGCAAAGGCGATCCCGGCCACAGCCGCGGCCAGACGCGGTTTGTTATGCACCAGTTGCAGCCAGCCGATTGGCAGCCTGCCAAGAAGGCGCGCCAGCAGCGCGGTCAACCCGCCTCTCCCACCGCAATGCGCGCCACAACTTCCAGATTGGTAAAGCGCGCGGCCAGCGCTGAAGAGGCCTCGTCAAGCAGCACTGTCACCTTGACAACGCGGGCATCCGTATTGGCTGCCGGATCATCGGCGGTGACCGTCTGCCGCCCGACTTCCAGCCCGATCTCCGAGACCACGCCCCTCAGGCTCTGCTGCAGGGCATCAGCGACAATTTCGACGCTCTGGCCGGTTCGGATCAGACCTATCTGGTTTTGAAAAATATCCACTTCGGCGGTCATGTTTTCAATATCGCCGATATCGGCAACGCCATCCGAGCCCGGCTTCTCACCGGCTCGCACATGCACCTTCAGAATTGTGCCACTGATCGGCGCCACGACCATTGCCTTGGCAATATCATTGCCGGCGCGCCGGAATTCCGCTCTGGCCGCATCCAGGTTGCGCGCGGCTACCACCACATCAACCTGTGCATCAATCCCATCACTGGTAAAGCGCGACAAAGTGGCGGCAGCGCGCGCCACATCACGCTCGGTCTGAAGTTTCAGCGACACCGCCTGATCCAGTGCGGCTTGCGCAACGACCCGCCGGTCAAACAACGATTGTGTCCGCTCAAACTCCTGCCTTGCGGCGTCCGCCGCAGCCTGGCTGCGCTGTAACGAGGCTTCCGCTTCCGCAATGCTGGCACGCACTGCTTCACGGGTCTGGTTGAGGTTTGCCTCACGCACGTCGACATTGGCCTGCGCTGTTTCCAGAGAGGCCTTGAGTTGGCCGAGACTGTCGAGCACCGCAATTGTTTCACCCTTATCGACACTCTGCCCGTTGCGCACCAGAACGTCGCTGATCCGCGCATCACCTGCGCCAAACGGCAGAGCTATGGTGATAACATCGCCTTTTGGTAACAGCCGTCCAAGCCCGGCTACGATCTGAGGTGCCGCAACTGAGCGGTCCGGCACCGGCGCTGGCACGGCGATCGGGGAATTGCTGCCGGCACCTGGCTGCAAACCAACGAATTCAAAGAAGGCTTTCAGCCCCGGCGGCTGAAAATAAAGGCCGATGATACCACCGCTAAACAGCGTTATCAGGAACAACGGCAGCAAAAACAGTTTTGATGGCAATCTGAACCGGCGTTGGCGAGGGGTGATCGACGCATCAGCGCTATGATCCACCACCTGCAAAGGCAGACGGGAAGGTTCCTCCGCCGTTTCCGGTTCCCGATTTTCTATTTTCACCACACTCATGCTGATCCCGGCAGCTTTTTTTCGCCGCCTGGCCCAACACGAAGCAGCGAAAAATTGACATTGCCCTGTTAAATCAGATAATGACTTCAAAGTCATTAATTTTCTGAACCGTCTGTAAACCCGCCCATGGCCACCGATCAATCGCCCCGACCCAGGAGACGCCGTAAAGAAGCCCGTCCGGCGGAAATTCTGCAGGCAGCCCTGCAGGAATTTGCCAGAAACGGCCTGGCTGCAACCCGCCTGGAAGATATTGCTCGGCGCGCCGGAATCGCCAAGGGAACGATCTACCGTTATTTCGACAGCAAGGAAGAATTGTTCATCGCCGTGATCCGCTCACGTATCGTTCTGTCGCTGGATGATTTCAACCAGATGATCAATCAGTTTCCCGGACCGACCGACGCCTTGCTGCGTCTGGTTCTGACCGGCATCTACAGGGAATTTGTCGGCACTGATATTGCAGCACTGATGCGCATCCTGATTTCCGAAGGGCAGCGCTTTCCGGGCCTGGTTGATCTGTATTACGATGAGGTCATCTCCATCGGCGTGTCTATGTTGAGCCATATCATTCAGCGTGGACTGGAGCGCGGTGAATTCCGTGACAGCGCGGCCGCCCGGGAACCACGATTGATCATGGCACCGGCGATCATGGCGGCGCTGTGGCGGCTGACCTTCAACAGTCAGGATCCGTTATCGGTCGACGATTTTCTCAACGCCCATATCGATCTGGTGCTGCACGGGCTGAATTCCCGATGAAGCCTCGGCCCTGCGGCGCGAGAGAAAGACCTGGTAAAGTCCGTAAAAATACAACAAAATAATTCATATAGATGTATTAATTGGGATGGTATCCCAATTTTTTATCGAATGGAATGATATTTGGGATTTCATTCAACTCCGGATTCGGTAAACTTTGGCTTGGCCCGAACCGGAGAAAAATCCATGCAAATCGTCAGACGTCTTTTCGTCGATCACCCTGCTTCGGTCGAGGAATCCTATTTTGAACATATGCGCTTTGCCGGCTGGTTTTCGGGACAACTCTGTATGGCGGGCGGTGCCGCACTGATCCATGCCGTAATCCCCGGCCTGTTTGAGAAAACAGCAGGAAACATCATCTGCAAACTGCATCACCGCATTCACAACCGGCGCTAGAGCGGACGGTGCGCCATGAGGATTTGCATGATGGTGCAGATTATTCGCCTTATGAAGGGCTGATGCTACGCGGTTAGCCGGTCACTGTGATGTTGCGCGGCAAGGTCATGGTGTGGGATGGCCACATTGAGAGAGTGCCGGGTGACGGTGTCCATTTGGCGCGGACGCCAGGCCCGCCAAAACCGCTCAGGCACCCGTGTGAAAGGCCCCGAGTGAAAGGCAATGAATTGCCTCGGCAGGCGGATGGCCGCCTCCCCCACCGGGATTTTCCGAGTTTAATCTTCGCCACCAACGAGAGATGCAAACCGCTGGTTTCAGCGAACGGACCTTTGTATTCTGGAGCACCAAAATGACCAGTTCATCTGGCAATTGCTCCCGACGGCTGTCCCGTCTTGGGAACCTGAACTGAAAGCTTCCAATTCAGTACGATTTAATCCCGATGTCACGCAATGGCGGCAATGGCGGATCTGATCAACGACCGGATGTGTGCGACCACGGTGCGGCGGACCAGTTTGCCGTCCTTCTGCTCCAGCGCGTCAAGAATGGCATCATGTTCGCGTGAATCCGGATCCAGTCGGTCGGTCAGGCGGTCGATTTCGAACAGTTGCGTGGTAATCCGCAGCGATCGGAGCGTGTCTTGCATCACTTCGTTGCTGCAATTGCGGATAAAGACTTCATGAACCAGATCGTCGCATTTCAAATGTTCAAGATAGTCATAGGGTTGTGTCGCCCGGACGCTGTCGAGTGCGGTGCGCGCATCGTGCAGCTCTCTGGGGCTAACGCGGTCGGTCGACAGGAACGCGGCTTCAGGTTCGAGGATCTCGCGCACGCGCAAGCTTTGCAGATATTCAGCAACATTGACTTTTCGCACGAGATAGGACCGCCCGCCCGATTTAACCAGAAGCCCTTCGATCTCAAGCCGCTGCAACGCCTGACGCAAGGGCGTGCGGGACAGTCCCAAGTGCTCAGCGAGATGCTGCTCCACAATGGCCTCGCCGCTTTTCAGCTTACGTTCGCGTATCATCACGGCCAGAGTTTCATACGCCATGTCCGACAGTTTTCGGACTGCCGGGCGGTGTAGAATCGTGGTGGGCTTCGCCTTGGAAATTTGCTGATTCACCGAGCCGTTCCTATCGGATTGCGCCCGCCAGATGCGGGAATCACTGAATATATGCCTACCGTTTTTTGACATTTTATAAGGGAATTCTTCGCTGCATGTATATCGTCAAATCACATGCCCCGCCTATGCAATGCCCGCCGAGAGGCGCAGAATGCAAGAAAAAAACGGTTTTGCGCGTGACAAAATACTGCAACGCAGCATGAAAAAAAGCCGTGCCTCCCTCCAGAAAACAGTTGCATTGAAACTAGAAACTGGCATGTTTCGTATACCAACGGTGTCCCAAAAGGTAATTTCAATGACCGCCGAGAGCCACGAAAAAGCCGCAGAAGCACGTGCCATTTCTTTCCTGCGGGATCTGATCGCGGCGCAGGCTGACGGTGAATCTGCGGTCCAGAAAGTGATCGTTGAGCGGTTGACCGCAGCGGGCTGCGAAATCTCCGAACTCACCTATGACCCATCAACCGTTCCAGCGATCGGGGATTTTGGAACCGGTGCCAAACAGGCGTCGGGCGCGCGAACGGCTGTCGTCGGCACCTATAAAGGCGATCCGGGCAAATGCAGCCTGCTGGTCTTTGCACATCCTGACGGCGAGAAACTCCAGACCGATCACGGTTGGAAGCGCGATCCCTTTGCCGGCACGATCGACAACGGGCGCATCTACGGCTGGGGCGTGGCCGACGATCTGGCCGGATGCGCTGCCGCCGTTCTCGCCATCGAAGAAGCTGCGTGCGCCGCCACATCGCTGGGCACCGTCGTCTTTGCAAGTACGCCGAGCAAGAAAAATGCCCGTGGCGTTGCAGCACTGCTGCACGAAGGTCTTTCAGCCGACGCCAGCCTTTACCTGCACCCTGCCGAATCTGGCGTTGGCATGCAGGAGATCAAGGCGGTAACGCCGGGCCATCTGGATCTGAAGATCGTGGTGCCCGGTTGTCTGCCGGACACGAACGAGCCCAGTCACACCGCGTTTTCGCACCGCGCGGTCAATCCGGTGGACAAGGCGATATTGATTATTGCCGCGTTACAGAAGCTGGCCGAGGCTCGGGTGACGCGGATCAGCCATCCAATGATCGATGCCTTTGTCGGCCGGTCGACTAATATTCTTGTGTCATATGTCAAAAGCGGCAACGCAACCAGATTCTCCCGCGTACCCGAATTGTGCGAACTGGGTGTCGCCATCTCATTCCCGCCCCATGAGACAATGCGCGAGGTTCAGGACGAGGTCGAGGCTGCACTGAACGCTTGTTTCGACGCCGACCCATGGTTGGCGGAACATAGTCCCACGCTGGAATGGCTATCGGGTTCGACCGGCGCTGAAGTGCCGCATGACCATCCGCTTTTCTGCGTGGCCAGCAACGCGGTCCAACGGGTGACCGGCAAAATCCCCTTCGTCAACCCGCTTCACGCGGCCAGCGACATCCGCAACCCGGCTGTCGAAAAGGGTATTCCGACCGTCGCCTTCGGCGGTCTTTGCGGTGATCTCACCCAAAATGACAAACGCGACGAATGGGTCGACGTGGCCGATTTCCATCGTATGGTCAGGGCCACCACCGAAGTCGTCACCAACTGGTGCGCACGTTCCCGCAACGCCGGGCGCGGCAAATAAGAGAGCCTGAAAAACAGGTCAGCAATCAACCAACAGGAGTAGAAAGAAAATGAACATCCCCAGAACAAGAGTTTCACTGGTGGCTGCCGCATTTGCAGCTTTTTTTGCCCAACCGCTGATGGCAATGGAATGCCCCGAGAACCTGCCTCTGATCGAGCCGGGCAAGTTGACCATGTCAATCAACGCCACGCTGCCCCCAATTCAGTACATCGACAACAACGGTGAACTGGTCGGTCTCAACCGCGACATGGGTGACGAGATCGCCAAACGCATGTGCCTCGAGCCCAAATATATCAACGTCAGCTTTGAGGTCCAAATTCCCGGCCTTGCTTCGGACCGTTGGGACATGATCAACACCGGGCTGTTCTACACAGAGGACCGCACCAAGATCATGTATCTTATTCCGGTCCGTGTGGTGGCGCTTGCGATGATCGCGCAGGCTGGAAATCCGCTTGATCTGAAGAGCCCCGAGGATCTCGCGGGACGCGTCGTCGGTGTCGAAATCGCCGGTGCCGAGGAAAAGCAGTTGCGCGCACTGAACGACAGACAGATCGCAAACGGCATGGAGCCAATGGATATTCGCGTGTTCAACAACTACGGCGATGCCTTCCTTGCGCTTAGCGCGGGCCAGGTTGACGCGATCTTCGCGGCCGACAGCACCGGCGCCTACTACCAGAAACGCGGTCAGTTCTCCATGGCGGCCACCGGTCTTTTGGCCGGCACCGCAACCACGATGGCCGTGGATGAAGAGGCAACGGCGCAGGCGATCGTCGACGCGCTCAACGAGATGCTCGAGGACGGCACCTATGATCGGCTGATGGAAGATTCGGGCGCGACCAAGGTCGATGCTTGGCCAAAGTGGTCAGGCAAGTTCGAGTATCACTACAACCCCGACTCCTAATCCGTTTTCTCCCTGTGGGCAGGAGGGCAATCGGCCCCCTGCCCACTTCAAGACATTGCCTTCCCTGAAGCAAGGCAACCTCAACATAAGGACTGTGTACGATGCAATGGAGCTGGGAATACTTCTTCCAATATCTCTTCAGCGGCTACATGGTCGAAGGGGTCTGGACAACGGTTTGGCTAGCTGTGGTGTCGATGATTATCGGCGTCACGCTGGGCGTCGTACTGGCTTTTATGAAAATGTCACAGACGGGCGTCCTGCGCGCATTCGCCAACACCTATATCTGGCTCTGGCGCGGCACACCGCTGCTGGTGCAGATGGTCATCATCTATACCGGTCTGCCGCAGGTGGGGATCAGGCTGGGGGTGATCGAATCCGCAATTTTGGCCCTGTCACTGCACGAGGGCGCCTATTTTGCTGAAATTGTCCGCTCGGGCATCTTGTCAGTGAGCAAGGGGCAAGAAGACGCCTCACGTGCGCTGGGAATGAAATGGGCGCAACGTATGCGCATCGTCATTCTTCCGCAGGCGACCCGCGTTATCATTCCCCCTTTGGGCAACCAGTTCAACCTGATGCTTAAAACCACATCGCTGGCCTCGGTCATCTCGATGGAAGAGCTGTTGCGCCACGCCCAGCAGCTTGCGCAGATCGAGTTCCGTGTGCTCGAAGTCTATCTGGTCGCTGCCTGCTGGTACATTCTGCTGACGACGATCTGGGGACAGATCCAACAGCGCCTCGAAAACCATTACGACAAACCCTTCGGTCCGGCCGGAAAACCGGAAGATCCAAAAGATGGTGGCAAGGACTCGCCGTTGAAGAACCCGCTGAAAAACCCCGTCGCGGACCAGATCTGACCGCCGCTTTCTACTGCCGCCTCTAAGGAGAACCGACATGGCCGACACGCCAACGATCACCCCCGTCGAAAAACCGCGCCAGTTGGGAGCGCCGATCGTAGAGATCAAGAACCTGGCCAAGGCCTTTCACGGTATCGAGGTGTTGAAGGACATATCTCTAACGGTCCGCCAAGGCGAGGTCATCGTGATCGCCGGACGCTCGGGTTCGGGCAAGTCGACGCTCCTGCGCTGCATCGACCATCTTGAAACGATCGACGGCGGGTCGATCGTCGCCTGCGAGCATCTGATCGGCTTTCGCAAGGGTCCGGGCGGCAAGCTGGTGCCGCTGTCGGACAAGCAGATCGCGATCCAACGCCGCGATCTGGGCATGGTATTCCAAAGCTTCAACCTGTTTCCACATCTCAGCGTGCAGGACAATATCACCGTTGGGCCGGTGAAGATCATGGGGGTGGATCGCGCCACTGCTGTGCGTGAAGCCAAAGATCTTTTGGCCCGCGTCGGGTTGCCCGAAAAAGGCAACGCCTATCCGTCGCAGCTTTCGGGTGGGCAACAGCAACGTGTCGCAATCGCGCGGGCTCTGGCCATGAAGCCCAAGGTGATGCTCTTTGACGAGCCGACGTCCGCGCTTGATCCCGAGATGATTTCAGAAGTTCTGGACGTGATGGTCGACCTGTCACGGCAGGGCATGACCATGATCGTCGTCACCCATGAAATGGGTTTTGCCCGGGCTGCCGCAGATCGCGTCGTGTTGATGCATGCCGGCAAGATCGTCGAGGAAGCAGACCCCGAGACTTTCTTCAACAACCCCAAGAGCGAGCACACGCAGCTTTTCCTGTCCAAGATACTTCAGCATTGAGGCAGATACGTGGGGTTGATACGTACAGTCTTGGGGGATGTGGCAGCCGGGGATGTCGGACTGATCCAGTTTCACGAGCATGTCCTTTTCGATATCGTGCCGCCCGGTGCGAACGGCGACCCTGCGGCGGAAATCCTGCCATGGGACCGCTTCCAGACCGACTATCTTTCGAACGTCAATCCGGCCAATGCGCATCAGATCGATGTGACCATTGCGGCGGCGGAACTGCGCGCCTTCGCTGCGGCAGGCGGAAGTCTGATCGTCGATCAGTCGGTTGCCGGTCTGGCGCGCGATGCCAGCGGACTGGCGGAAGCATCCCGCGCCAGCGGCGTGCATGTGGTGGCCGCGGCGGGCACCTATACCGCGCCCTTTCTTGACGCGGCACAGATCGCCATGACCACCGCCGAGATGGCCGATCTCTTTACCGCAGAGATCAAAACCGGACTTGATGACACACAGGTCCGCGCCGGCCTGATCGGTGAGATCGGCTGTTCCTGGCCGCTTGAGCCAGTCGAACACCGCGCCCTTCTGGCGGCAGCAGACGCGCAGCGCAGGACGGGCGCATCGATCAGCGTTCATCCTGGCCGCGACCCCGGTGCCTGCCCGCAGATCATCGACATTCTGGGCACCGCCGGGGCAGACCTGTCACGCGTCGTCCTGTGCCACATGGATCGCACCTATCCCGATGGCACTGGCGTCGCCGCCCTTCTGGATCAGGGCGTCTGCGTGGAGTGGGATTTTTTCGGCATCGAACAGTCCCATTACTGGATGGGGGATGTGGAACTGCCTACCGACCGAGGCCGTCTGCGCCTGATCGATGCGATGGTCGCGGCGGGTCATGGGGACCGCATCGTCATTTCCCACGACATCTGTACCCGCACCAGGCTGCGGCACTGGGGCGGGCATGGCTATGGGCATGTTCTGACCAATGTCGTGCCGCTCATGCGCCGCCTCGGATTCGATCCGGCGACAATACAAAACCTTGTACGCGACACGGCGTCGCGACTGCTTACCCTCAAGGAGTGATTTAATGACGAAAAGAATCCGGGGCACGTTTTCAGTGATGGTGACGGCATTCGATGGCAATGGCGCCGTTGATCTAAAAGCGATGGCGGCCTTTACTGAATGGCAAGTCGCAGAAGGCATCCACGGGTTGATACCGCTGGGCTCGACCGGCGAATTCCTGTCGATGACGGATGCCGAGCGTCACGATGTCGCCAAATGCGTGATTGATACGGTCAACGATCGGGTGCCGGTGTTCATCGGCACGGGCGCGGAATATACCGATGACGTGATCCGCTATTCCCAGCAGGCTGAGGCGCTGGGTGCCGATGGCGTGATGATCATTCCACCCTTCTACTCAACCCCGACCGAGGACGAACTGTTCGAACATTTCCGCCGCATTGCCGAAGCAATCACGATTCCTGTCATGCTTTACAACAATCCCGCGACGGCCAATATTGATTTGACACCCGCCATCGTGGCCCGACTTTCGACCATTCCCAGGGTCGATTACATCAAGGAATCGACGATGGATGTGACCCGTGTGCGCGACATCCTCGATCTGTGCGGCGACCGGATGACGGTGTTTGGCGGTATCATGGGCTATGAATCTTTCATGAACGGGGCAGAGGGTTGGATCGCCGTCGGCTCGAATTTGATGCCGCGCGAATTCTCGCGCCTGTTTGAACTGTCGGTGGATGAACAGGATATCGACGCCGCGCGTGCGCTTTATCGACAGATCCTGCCGGTGATCCGGTTGGTCGGCGGTCACCGCTACGTCGCCGCAACCAAGTCGGGGCTGGGGATGTTGGGTCATGCGGTTGGCAAGCCGCGTGCGCCGCGACTGCCTACGCCCGATGCCGAGATTGACAATGTCCGCGCGGCGCTGATTGCGGCGGGGATCACGCCACAGCAGACGGTCTGATCTTGTCACAAAATAATGGCCCCAAAACGAACCCAGCAGCCAGCAGCATGGATGGCTTCGGTTTTCGCTTCGATGGACAAAAGATAGACGCGTGCACGGGAGATAGTATTGCTGCGGCCTTGACCGCATCGGGCATCGCCCGGTTCCGCCGCACGATATCAGGAGAGCAGCGGGGCCTGTTCTGTGGCATGGGCGTCTGCAACGATTGTCTGGTCGAAGTGGACGGCGTGAGATCGCGCCGCGCCTGCATGACGCAGGTCGAACAGGGGATGGAAGTTTCCAGTCAGGATGACACCCGTTTGGGAACGCTGCGCGAAGCGCTGCCCGCCCTGCCCGAACAGCTTGAGACGGCGGATGTCTTGATCGTAGGGGCGGGGCCGGCAGGATTGACGGCTGCGCTTGAGTGTTGCCGGATGGGGGCAATTGTGATCGTGGTGGACGAGCGCGATGCTGCCGGTGGACAATATTTCAAACCCCGCAGCGAGGGCGCACGGCATATAGATGCACAAGATGTCCAGCACCGGGCAGGCAATGCGCTGAGGGCCGCGGCAACCGCCGCTGGAGTGCGCATATTGCAGCACCATACGGTTTGGTATGCACGCCACGACAAGGCTGCCAAGGACATGGGCGGTTTTGAGCTGCGCACCACCGGCACCGGCGGGCGGTGCCGCCTTTCCGGCAAGACACTGATCGTGGCCACGGGGGCCTATGAGCTGCCGGCCATTGTGCCTGGCTGGACACTGCCGGGGGTGATGACGATCGGCGCAGGCCAAACGCTGGTACGCCGCTATGGCGTGGCACCAGGCTCGCGGACTCTGATCGCGGGCAATGGACCGCTTGGCCTGCAACTGGCGGCAGAACTTACGACCATCGGTGGAAAGGTCGTCGCGGTTGCTGAGCGGTCGCAGTTACAGCCGGGAGGCGCGATGTTGCGGGCGGCGCTGGCAGCGCCCCGTCTGGTCGCTACCGGAGTCGGTTATCAGCTGCGTCTGCGGCGCGACGGAGTGCCGCTGTTGAATGGCTGGGAAGTGACCGGGATCGCCGCGAGCGGCGACGCCCTCGACGTTGATCTGTCACAGATCGGTGCAGCCGGTATGCGCCGGGTGCGCGCCGACGCAGTCTGCATGGGTGATGGTTTTGCCCCCCAAGCCGAACTGTTGCGGCTTCTGGGCTGCAGCTTCGAAATGAGGGACGGCGTGCCACGGCCAGTCCGGGACACGCAATGTGAAACCGACATTCCGGGCCTTTTCGTGGCAGGCGATGCCGGAGGGCTCGGTGGCGCACAACTGGCGCTGCAACAGGGGAAAACCGCCGCGCAGGCCGCATTGACCCGGCTGGGGCAGTCGGTCATGATCGACCCGAATATGACGGCCCGCGTGGCCCGGATTGGCAGGTTTCAATCCGCGCTTTGGCAGCTTTACAAAGCGCCGCCAGCCGATATCACCTCTGCCCCTGACGACTTACTGATCTGCCGTTGCGAATCCGTATCGTTGGGGCAGGTGCGCCATGCAATCGACGCAGGGGCACGAGACGCGGGTGCGGTCAAGCGCGCAACCCGCTTGGGCATGGGGCGTTGCCAGGGGCGTTACTGCACGCGGCCCTTGGTCGCACTTTTGCAGAAAGCCGGTCCTGCGGTCCGGGCAGATACGCTCTTTGCGCCACAACTGCCCGTACGTCCTCTGTCCATTTGCGCAGTGGCACTTGAAAAACCCGAATGGGCCGGTCACCGCGAAAGCAGCCCCGTCGCGCGCCCCGCGCCAAAGGACAAAACACCGTTGGGCCGCGAAACTGCTGATCTGGTGGTCATCGGTGCAGGTGTCACTGGTTTGGCGGCGGCACTGTTTGGCGCTCAAGCCGGAGCTTCGGTTATCTGTCTTGACCAGGGACGCCTGAGTGCCGAGGCCTCGGGCGGCAATGCCGGAAGCCTACATCTGCAGCTTCTTTCATGGGATTTCGGCAGCAAGGCCTTTGCCGGCGGCTCTGCCGCGCTGCGCACGTTGCCGTTGCAACAAGAAAGCATTGCGCTCTGGTCTCAGCTGCAAGACGAACTTGGCGGCGATTTCGAGATGGCTGTGACTGGCGGCATGATGGTGGCAGAAAGCCCTGACCAGATCGCCTTTCTGGAAGCCAAGGTTTCCGCAGAGGCCAGCGTTGATATCCATTCCGAAGTAATCGGTCCTGATCGCATCCGCGCGATCGCGCCTCATTTATCGGACCGCATCGTAGCTGCCGCCTGGTGTCCGGGTGAGGGCAAGATCAACCCCCTGCCCGCCTCGGCGAGCCTCGCCGCTGCGACCCGCGCAGCAGGCGCGTTGATCGAAGAGCTGGCCTCGGTGACGGGCATCGTGCAAGACGGCGATGGTTATGTGATCGAGACCGGGCGCGGTCAGATCCGCACGCGTCGGCTGGTGATCGCTGCGGGCGGCTGGTCAGCCCAGATCGGGCGTCATCTTGGCGTTGCTCTGCCAATCCGGGGCGCACCGCTCCAGATGCTGGTGACGGAGCCCGCGCCGCCACTGGTTCCATGCCTTCTGGCCCATGCAGACCGGCATCTGACGATGAAACAATCCCATAGCGGCACCATTATCATTGGCGGGGCGTGGCCTGCGGAAACCGGTCCCGCCGGACAGGCGCGGGTGCTGCCCGATAGCATTGAAGGCAACCTTTGGGTGGCCCAGCATACCCTGCCGGCACTGAGCGCTTTCAAGCTGGTGCGTAGTTGGGCTGCCATGAACATCGATATCGATGGCGCGCCTCTGTTGTCTGCAATACCGGGGCATCCGCGTGTCGTCGTTGCGGCCACGGCCAATGGCTATACTCTGGGCCCGCTGATGGGCCGCGAGGCCGCGGCGCTGGCGCTGGGTCGAGACTTACCTACGCGACTGCGCCCCTTCACACTAGATCGATTTGAAACCAGCTAACAAGATAGGACACAGCATGACAGAAGTTATCATCGAGGCAGGCCCCTTCACTTTCGGCGCACGGTTTGAAACCGAGGACGCGCCCGAAACCTGCCGCGCCTTCATGGCACGGATGCCTTATGAGGCTGAATTGGTGCATGTCCGCTGGTCGGGAGAAGGGGTCTGGGTGCCGCTCGGCGACTACGATTTCGGCGTCGGCTATGAGAACCACACAAGCCATCCCGCCCCAGGTCATTTTCTGCTTTATCCAGGCGGCATCAGCGAGACTGAAATCATTCTATGCTACGGGGGCATGGATTTCTCATCGAAGATGGGGCAACTGGCGGGTAATCACTTCATCACCATCCATTCGGGACTGGAAAATCTCCGCGCACTTGGCGAACGGGTACTGTGGAAGGGGGCACAGCCAGTGCGTTTTACGCTGAAGTGAAATATGGATGCCTCCTCCCCAAAAGCCGCAATGTGTCGTTATGATGCAGGTGAACCCGGGGCCGTCCACCGCATCAATTCAATCTCTCGGGCATTCGGTCCGAGAGCCGTCTCTGCCAGAAAATACATTTAAACGGTTCCGTTGCGTTTATGCAGCTGACCGGCAGGTTCGTTGTTTGCCAAGCGGCCCTGCTTGACGGCGTGTGATGTTTCGATTCCTTTGAGGGTGTTCTTCGCGGCCGCCAGAATTCGGGACCCACGCTTTGGTTTGAGCGGCTGTTTTAGAGTGCCGTGGTCGCCTTCTGGATGTTCGGTACCTGCTCTTCTGGCCTCTGCCGATTGCTTTACACGGCGAGCGCTTCTGCCAGGGCAAAGCGGGCCAGTTTGCCGCTGGCGGTCTTTGGCAGGCCATCAACCTCGATCCATTTTTTGGGCCGCTTGTAATCCACCAGCAGCGGTGCCAGGCTTCGGTTCAACTCGTTCGGTGCCAGCGTTACTCCGTCTTGTGGAACAACATAGGCCACCAGGCCCCGGCCGCGACCGGGGACGACCCCCTCGGCCACTGCAACTTCCCTTATGCTGGGAAGCCCAGCAATGATTGTCTCGATCTCTTCGGGATTGGCCCGATAGCCTTCCACATTGACCAGAGAGGCCAAACGGCCTTCATACTGGATGTAACCGTCCTGATCGCGCAGCGCCAGATCTCCGGTCAAAAACCATGCGCCGCGAACCGCCGCCTTGGTTGTAGCAGCATCATTCCAGTAACCCAGCATCAGGGCAGGATCCGAGCGATGCGTCGCGATGACGCCGATCTGATTGACGGAGACATTCTTCAGACCGGCATCCGGCGCCAGTATCGCCAGTTTTCGGCCGGGTGCCGGCTTTCCGATTTTACCCGGCTTCACCGCACAGTCCGCGCCGCTGTAAATCGGACTGGCAATTTCTGCCAGCTCATACCCGTCATAAATTGGCCGGCCGGTCACACTCTGCCATTCCTGCGTCACATGCGCCGGCAGAATTGCACCACTGGATACAGCTCTGGTCAGGCTCGGCATCGAATCGGCCTTCACTGTCCCGCTTTTCAGCGCAGTGATGAAGTGCGCCGGCATGGCCGCAACCACCGTGGCACCGGTCAGTTCCACCAGGATCGGCAGGGCCTGATCGAACACGCGCCGCAATTTGGGCGGTGACAGCAGGATCACCGCTGCGCCGCGGCACAAGGGATCCATCAATCCGTATCCGATGCTGCGTGCCCAATTATCCGCTCCGGTATGCAGGATACGGTCTTTCTGGGTCAGGCCAAGCCACTCGGTTTGCAACTGCCGTCTGCCCCACAACGCCCTGTGGGCGTGCAGCACGCCGCGTGGCGAGGCGGAGGTGCCATCGGTATAAATCAGATAGGCCGGGTCATAGGAATAGGTCCGCCCGTAAAGGCCCAGCGGACTTTGCGACAGAAACTGCAGATCATCCGGCCCGAAAATTTTCACCCCTGCGACCGGCGATGGCAGCCTGGTAGCCCCGTCATGCGCGATGAGGATGGGTTTGCAGTCCTTGGCAATATGGTCCAGCTCGCGTGTGCCCAGCCGGTCAGATGTCGGCACCGGCACAAACCCGCCGGCCAGACAGGCAAAAAACATGATCGGAAACCAGACACTGTTTCCCATCCGCAACAGCACCCGATCCCCCATTTTGATGCCGAGTGATTGCAGGCCGCTGGTCGTCCTCAACACCGCATCTTCCAATGTGGCGTAGGTCCACACATCAGATGGTTCGCGGCTGGTACCGTCGAACACCATCAGCGCGACATTATCCGGCTTGGACGCAGCCATCCGCCCAAGTGCATAAGCGGCAATGTTGAACCGTTCGGGGGTTTCGTCAGCAGGCTCCAAAAAACGCTCCAGGACGGTCAGCGATGCTTCCGATCGCCCGCTGCCCGGTTAACAGGTCGGGCCTGTCCATTGATGGCGCGGTTTGTGTCAAGCATAAGGCAGTGTCGGGATTCATCACCGGTCAGCGCGTCGGAACAGGTTCGTCGCCGCGATAATCGTAAAATCCGCGATTTGTTTTCCGTCCGAGCCACCCGGCCTCAACATATTTCACCAGCAGCGGACAAGGCCGGTATTTGCTGTCTGCAAGGCCTTCATAGAGCACCTGCATAATTGACAGACAGGTATCAAGGCCAATGAAATCAGCCAGTTGTAGCGGACCCATAGGGTGGTTCGCACCCAGCTTCAAAGCCGTATCAATCGCCTCGACAGACCCCACGCCTTCATACAGCGTATAAATCGCTTCATTGATCATCGGCATTAGAATTCGGTTAACGATAAAGGCCGGAAAATCTTCGGCCACGGTGATGGTTTTCCCCATCCCCTGAACGTATTTTTTAGCGGCCTCAAAGGTTTCGTCTTCAGTTGCAATGCCGCGCACCAGTTCCACCAGTTTCATGATGGGAACCGGGTTCATGAAATGAATTCCCATGAAGCGTTCCGGACGGTCCGTCGCAGCCGCAAGCCGGGTGATCGAAATGGATGATGTATTGGAAGCGATCATCGCCTCCGGTTTCAGGACCGGACAGAGCGCAGCGAAGATCTTGCGTTTGACGGTTTCATCTTCAGTTGCAGCTTCAATGGCCAGATCTACTTCGGCCAGACCTTCCATGCCTTTCGAGGCATGCAGCTTTGCCACTGCTGCATCGCGTTCCGCTTCGCTGATCTGGCCCTTGCTTAATTGCCGCCCCAGATTCCCGGTGATGGTCGCAAGGCCTTCTTCGATGCGGTCTTCGTAAATGTCATACATGTAGACATCATAACCGGACAGAGCACTGACATGGGCAATTCCCGAACCCATCTGGCCTGCGCCAATAATGCCTATGGATTTTATTTCAGTCATAGTTCTTTCCGGTCTCTGTCTTGTGGGAGCTAGGGACAGGACTGTGTTGCACCGCAGCAGAATTTGCAATCTGTTTTTTGTCGGCTCCGCCAGCATGATAGCCAAAAGCGTGCGCTACGGGAAGCCATGCCATTTGCCGGTAACAAGACCAACGCAAACCACCGAAACCCCAACTGAGGATCCGCCCGCTTGCCCCGGCCAAAATGGGCTCAGGCCGGTTTGTCGAGTTCTGCTTCCAGCTGTGGAAGCACCTCAAACAGATCGGCGACAAGTCCGTAATCGGCCACTTGAAAAATTGGTGCTTCTTCATCCTTGTTGATGGCGACGATGACCTTGCTGTCCTTCATGCCGGCAAGGTGCTGAATCGCGCCCGATATGCCGCAGGCAATATAAAGATCCGGCGCGACAACCTTGCCGGTCTGTCCGACCTGCCAGTCATTCGGGGCATAACCGGCGTCAACTGCGGCCCGTGATGCTCCAACAGCTGCTCCAAGCTTGTCGGCGACCGGCATGATCACCTCCTGGAATTTCTCTGATGAACCCAGGGCACGGCCACCGGAAATTATGATTCTGGCGGACGTCAATTCCGGACGTTCCGACTTGGATACATCTTCTCCGACATAGGACGACAGGCCAGGCCCCTCATCGCCGGATACGGGTTCAACAGACGCCGATCCACCCTCTTCAGCGACCGCAAAGGCCGCAGTTCGGATGGTGATGACCTTGATGGCATCGCGCGACTGAACCGTCTGGATCGCATTGCCGGCATAGATCGGCCGCTCGAATGTATCGGCACTGATAATTGCAGTGATATCGGAGACCTGCATGACATCCAGCAGTGCCGCCGCTCGCGGCATGATGTTTTTTCCATTGGTGGTATTGGCGGCCACAAGTGCCGTATAATCTCCGGCAAGTGAGACAATCAGCGCCGCCACCGGCTCTGCCAGCAGATGGTCATAGGCGGCGGCATCACAATGCAGCACCTTGTCCACACCGCTGATCCTGGCCGCATGCGCTGCCGCCTCAGCACTGCCACTGCCTGCAACCAGCACATGCAGGGGGGCACCCAGATCTGCTGCTGCGGTGATGGCGCGCAAAGTCGGGTCGTTGAGCGCGGTTCCGTCATGATCTGCTATCAGCAAAGTTGTCATTTCTCTGCCTTTCCTTAAAGTACGTTGGCTTCGTTGCGCAATTTGTCGACCAGTTCGGCCACATCGGCAACCTTGACACCGGCTTCCCGCTTCTGCGGCTCGACGGTCTTCAAAATGGTCAGGCGGGGTGTCATATCAACCCCGTAATCCGCAGCCGTTTTCATCTCAATCGGCTTTTTCTTGGCCTTCATGATATTCGGCAGTGACGCATAACGCGGTTCATTGAGACGCAGATCGGTTGTCACCACTGCCGGAAGAGTCAGTTTGACGGTCTGCAGCCCGCCATCAACTTCGCGGGTCACATCCATCTCGCCCTCGCCCAGCGACAGCACAGATGCGAAAGTGCCCTGGGACCAGCCCAGAAGCGCTGCCAGCATCTGTCCGGTCTGGTTGCAATCATCATCAATCGCCTGTTTACCGGCAATCACCAGGTCGGGCTTTTCCTCGTCGACGATTTTTTGCAGAATTTTTGCCACTGCCAGCGGTTCGACCAAGTCGTCATGTTTGACCAGAATGCCGCGATCAGCGCCCATTGCCAGAGCCGTGCGGATGGTTTCCTGAGCCTGCTGCGGACCGATTGAAACCACGACGATTTCACTGGCTTTACCGGCTTCGCGCAACCGCAAGGCTTCCTCGACAGAGATTTCATCAAACGGATTCATCGCCATTTTGACATTGGCCAATTCAACGCCCGATCCATCCGCTCTAACCCGGATTTTGACGTTGTAGTCCACCACCCGCTTAACGGGCACCAGTATTTTCATGATTGTCTCCAGAATGCGCGCTTATGTGCAGAATTTGCAGCGAACCTATCGGTGCCCCCTTACCCTGTCAACGATAGGGAACAACGCAATTTTGCAACGAATTCTCTCGTCAGGAAAGGTTCAGTCCGCGGTCGAATAAAGCCACCTCCCGGCGCTTCAGGAGAAGCACCAACGCAGCGCCGGTAATGAGTCCACCAATATGCGCCATCCACGCCACCTCACTGTCAACGGCGGCCACCAGATTGTAGACCTGCATCACAACCCAGGCACCCAGAACCCACATCGCCGATAATCGTAACGGAATGCGTCCCAGTGCCAGCACCCAGATTTTAACGCGTGGATGCAGGATAAGATAAGCCGCCACGACTCCGGCCACCGCACCTGAGGCGCCAATCAGCGGTGCTTCGGATGCGGCATTGAAAAATGCATGGGCGTAGCCGCCACCGGCGGCGCTGAGAAGATAGAAGAGCAAATATCTGAGATGACCAAGGGCATCTTCAATATTGTCTCCAAAGACCCATAAAAACAGCATATTGCCAAGCAGATGCATCCAGCTGCCATGAAAGAAGGCGTAGGATACCAGGGTCAGGTCCGCCGGAATGAATGCCAGATCCGGCGGCAGAACACGGGTTTCGAACAAAACCGATGGAATGATGCCGAAGACCGCCGCCAGAATGTCCGGCTGGCCTGCAGCAGCAGGCAGCTGGAACACCACAAATACGAAAATCGTGATGCTGATCAGCGACCAATTGACATAGGGTCGCGTCACATACCTCAAAGGGTTGCTGTCATAAAGCGGAAGAAACATGGGCGCCTGCCGAACTGATAATGAAGGACCGGCTCTGGCCCTGGAATTCAGTCTACACTTGTTGAACCATTTGCTGCGCGCAGCATTCGAAGCTTCGGATGCAAGGCTTCAGCGGTTTTTACCCGGAACCCACAACACATCCGCCTGTCCCTTATCATTGACCCAGCGCGCCGCGACAAACAGGAAATCCGACAGGCGATTCAGAAACTGGATGCCAAACGGGTTGACCGGTTCAGTCTCATCCGCCGCCAGCGCCACCGTCAACCGCTCGGCGCGCCGCGCGATTGTGCGGGCAAGATGCAGATGCGCAGAAGCCGCGCTGCCGGCCGGCAGCACAAAGGAGCGCAGCGGTTGCAGATCGGCATTCAGCGTGTCTATGTCGCTCTCCAGACGCTGCACCTGACTTTCGATGATACGCAGCGGCTCATAGCCCAGATCCTGGCCCGTATCCGGCGTTGCCAGATCGGCCCCCAGATCGAAACAGTCGTTCTGGATACGATTCAGCATCTCATCCAACTCGCCATAGACATGGTTGGTGTGCAGGCGCGCCATACCAATTGCCGCATTGGTTTCATCAACAGTTCCATAGGCAGCCACCCGCAGATCGTATTTGGCCCGGCGTTCGCCATTGCCAAGCGCTGTGGTGCCCTTGTCGCCGGTTTTGGTATAGATTTTATTGAGGATAACCATCTCAGCGCCTTTTCGAATCGTGCCTGAATATTTTGCCCAATTCAGCGCGAGGTAAAATAGAGAACGCTCATCAGGACCACAACAGCCAGCAATTGCAGGATCACCCGCCAGCGCATCAGCTTTTGCGACAGATTTGCATCGCCGCCCCGCATCATATTGTAGAGGCCAAGCAGAAGCACAATGGCGACGGCAGCCAGGGCCAGACCGATCAGTCCCTTGGACAAGAATTCCATGTTTCACCTAGAGCAGTTTTTGTGGTTGCAATCAATCTTTTCACAGGGGGTCGCCTGTCTACCGGTCGGCCCCATACCACAGCGATTTTTATATCACTGCAGGGTTCAAGATAACTTTGAAACAATCTAATTCATCCGGGCAATCGACAAATTCAGCACCGCTGCAAAGCCAACCCAGGCCACATAGGGAACCAACAGCAGACCGGCGAGCCGGTCCTGTCTTGCAAAGACAATCATCGTCGCGACGATTGCGACCAGAAGCGCCAGAATGATCGCCAGTCCGAGACCCGGGCTCTGCAGAAAGAAAAAGGCCGCTGACCAACTCACATTCAACACCAGTTGAGTGGCGAAAAACAGATAGGCTCTGCGCCGAGCCGGCTGGTTGGAGGGCCCCGGTTGCGCCCAGATTCGCCACAGCGCGTAACCCATCAGAACATAGAGCGTCGTCCAGACCGGAGCGAAAATCCAGTTGGGCGGATTGAAAGACGGCTTTGCAAGCCCAGCATACCAGGGCTCAAGGCCAGGCGTTGTCAGCACTGATCCCAGGGCGCCAGCCGCCAGACACAAAACTATGAACCCCGCCAGCACGATAGCGGATCTGCCAGTTCGCGGAACAAGGAAGACAGAATTGGTCATATATCAGGTTTCTCGATCTGCGCTCCGCGCCAGCAAGGCGCTAAGCGCGCGATGGCTGAGCACGCGTTTCAGGAACCCCATCGCATAGGTCGGGGTGGTGACATAATATCTGGGGCGCGGCCTGTCACTTTCCAGTGCATGAACCAGACGTTTTTGCACAGCCTCGGGCCCCAGCTTGAACTTTGAGGCGCCACCACGCTGCATCCGCACCAGCCGCTTGTGGTAAATCTCTTTGTGAACCGAAGCATCAATCCTGATTTCACGGTGAAACGCCTCAAGGGAATGCTCGACAAAGCGGCTCGCGATCGGTCCCGGTTCAATCAGGCTGACATGGATCCCGCTGCCCATCAGTTCCATACGCATTGTATCGGACAGCGCTTCAACCGCGTGTTTGGAAGCACAATAGGCTCCGCGATACTTCATCGACACCAGGCCAAGCACCGATGAGCACTGTACAATTCGGCCGGATTTGTTGAGCCGCATCGACGGGATCACCAACCGCGTCAATTCATGCCAGCCAAAAACATTCGTCTCGAACTGGTCCCGCAAGGCATGAACCGACAGGTCTTCAAGCGCCCCGCTCTGCCCGTAGCCGCCATTGTTGAACACCGCGTCAAGTCTGCCACCAGTGCTGTTCAGAATTGCGCCGACGCACTTGGCGATACTGTCATGATCGGTGTAATCCAGATGCAGCACCTGCAGACCTTCATCTGTCAGCTGTTGTTGATCAGCAGCCTTGCGCACGCAGGCAAAAACTTGCCAGCCGCGCTGCTGCATGGCGTGAGCACAGTGATATCCGATACCGGACGAACATCCGGTGATCAGAATGCTTTTGTGTCGTGTCGCCATAGCCCGAACCTTACAAATGAGTACTGTGCAGTTTGCGCCGCTTGCCCGATACCAGATAGACGCCAAATACGGTCAGCACCATTCCACCCATTTCCAGTGGGGTCAGGCGTTCCCCGAACGCCAGAAAAGCCTGGACCGCAATGGTTGGAGGGATGAGATAAATCAGGGCAGCAGCTCTGGAAACTTCGCCTTCGCGGATCAGAATGACCAGCAGTCCGACAGCGCCGAGTGACAGAGCCAGAACTGACCATGCAAGGGCACCATAGAGCTGCGGCGTCCAGGAAAACCGAAACTCTTCCAGCAGCAGGGCGGCAGGCAATGTCGCGAGAAAAGCACCCAGATATTGCAGGGTCGTGATGGTTCGCAAATCGCCTTTCTGGAGGAATTTCTTCTGATACAGCGTGCCGATCACCACTGAAATCATGGAAACGAAATTCACTCCAATGAGCAGCGTCCAACTGTCCCCCACACCGCCGGCACCAGCAAGATCAGCGGCAAGCCTGGGAGCCAGTGCCACCATCAGTCCGGCAAAACCCAATGCAAAGCCCGTCCATTGCCGGGCGCTGATCTGCTCGCCGACGATCATCCCCGCCAGAACAGCGGTCATCAGGGGTTGCAGCGCGGCCATCATGCCGGACAGGGTGGACGGCATCTGCTGATCCAGCACCCACCAGATGCCACCAAGATATATTGCATGCAGAAACACGCCGGAGAAGATTGCATGAACCAGCAATTTCCGGCGTGGCCAGGTGGCACCGAGGGCAAAGCAGAACGCTGCCAGCAACAGGCCGGCAAGCGCGTAGCGAAGGGTCAGGAAACTGAGCGGCTCAGCGTAGGGACTGGCATATTTCGCGACAATCCAGCCGGTCGACCAGAGCAGCACAAAAAGCGCGGGAAACAGAAACAGGAAACGAGCGCGCGTCACGATAAAACATCACTTGCTGACACATCAGCCCGTTAGGAGAAAGCCTTAACTCCAGCCGCCATTGTAGGTTTGATAAAATATGTGACGACCGATCTTGGTCATGCGTTTCATGCTCTTGGCCCAGCGTGGACTTACATAGGTCGCATGATAATGCGTGGAGGATCCGACCGCACGGGACCATTGTTTGCCGTTGGTCACTTCTTTTGCCACCTTCTGCGCCAAAGCGTAGGATTTTTTATCCGTCACCTTGTCGCGCACACCATCGCAAGCAAATGAGAACTGGCAGCGGTTGCGCCATTTCTTGTTCTGATAGACGACGCCGCAAATGCTCGCCGGATAGGCTGGTGCCTTCACCCGGTTGAGCACAACCTGAGCAACAGCTGCCTGCCCTGAAACAGGCTCGCCCCGTGCCTCAAAATACACTGCGGCTGCCAGGCAGCGCTGCTCGCGGCGGGAGAAAGCAGCCCGCGGCAGTTTATTTGTCGCCCAGGCATGATCTTTCGTTCCAATCTCCGGCCGGACAACAGCTACATTTTCAATGCCGTCGCTTTTTGGAATTTCGGAAATATCCGGTCGGACCGTCGGGATTCGGCCCGCAATGGAAATCTGCGATTCCGGCGGAACCGTTGGTCTGTTTTTGTCTAGCGATGCTGCAGCAAGGGAAGCGTTCTGTATCGAACCCTTCCGCCTGATCTCCGGAGTTCCGAGCGGAACGGCGGCTCTGCCCGGCAAAGTGCGCACAGCAGGCGGTTGCGGCATGTTCAGAATCGCGGAAAACGGAGACTTGAACTCTTCCATATTTTCAACCGGTGCATAGGCCAGTGCCACCTGCAGCGGATCAGTTTTTCCGGTTGTATCAGCAATAGCCGGTTTTGCTTTTCGAGCATCGGCAACCATGCTGCGTGAGCGCTGGCGCAATACGCCAGGCACATTGAATCGCGTGGTTGCAAGAGCAATCTGGTCTTTGCTGGGCCAGCCAGGTGCCGCCAGCGCTGTGCGCGGCAGCAAGTCTTCATCAACCGCTGAAAACAAATCTTGCAATTCGAACAGATTGCCCGAATACGGCAGGTCGGTATTGGGTTCAATGGCGATGGCACGGCTGCGTGTCATCTGCAAATCTTCTTTTGCGGCACGATTGACGTTTGGCGCAAGCGTATTGACCTGATCTTTGGCTGACACTTTGGGCACCGATCCGGCTTCGACGCTTGCGGTCAGAACGCCGGACGATTCAACCTTTGGGCTGGCTTTCGAGCTGGTGGCACGCGCGGAAGATCGCTGCATCGGCGTCAGTAATATATAGGAATCAGCATCCGCCAATTCGATAAAATCAGGCAGACTGGATTGAGACGGTGTTGCAAACAACAACAAGGCGCCAAGGGCGGTGGAGACAGCCAAACCAGCCATCCGTGCCTGACGCCGGGCCACGATGGCACGTTCGTTGGCGCGGGCGCGGGCCAGCAGCATGATCCTTCGTTGCCTTACGGCGCGCTTCCTCGCCGCCGGCGAAAGAGTGTTTTCATCAAGGCGCAATGCTGGCAAAGGAAGACCCTCAGCAACATGCGCGGCTTTACGTGACACAACCATCCAAAGGGTACTCCAACGCAACGCGAGCCCTTTTGCACCATAATCCTGGCAATCAGCGTCATCGCTATCCATCAGGAAGTCCGAAGGTTCTAGCGCATCGCCCGGCTCAACAGCCGAAGACAGGACCGAAACCTGGTGCAAACTTTTTGGTCTCAAGGACCGATCATTTATCATTAGGACTGATTAACCTTGAGTTTCGGTTAACGTTTCGCAAAAATATTGCAGCTAAGTGTTTGGATTTGGTTAACCATAAAATTAAACTTTGAAACCCTTATCCAAGAGTGCCGAAACTGATCATCTGGACTTTAACAACACATCCAGTTGGTCAAACCGAAATTGTCACAGACAGGCACTGACCGCGCTGTAAAACTATTTAAATGTGGCGTTGAGAAGGCTTGCCCCAGATTAATTTTCAAACTCTGCCTAACCGGTAGTGACGACAAGTTTATACAGAGTTTCAACCACCTCGCAACCCTCAATGCACGTCATATATCAAAGTGTTACAGTTGGTTTGACCCCAGTTTCAGTGTCACTTTTGCAATCGCAGCGCGGCCTGGGCTGCCGCCAGCCGCGCAATCGGCACGCGGTACGGCGAACACGAAATATAATCAAGGCCGATCGACTGGCAGAAACTGATGGATGCCGGATCACCGCCATGTTCACCGCAGATCCCCAGCTTGATATCGGGACGCGTTGCGCGCCCACGCTCTGTTCCAATACGCACCAGCTCGCCGACACCGTCCTGATCGAGACTGACAAATGGGTCCTGCTGGATCAGGCCCTGAGCCGTATAGGTCCCCAGGAAGGAGGCAGCATCATCGCGGCTGATTCCAAACGTGGTTTGCGTCAAATCATTGGTGCCGAAGGAGAAAAACTCTGCCGACTCGGCAATCCGGTGCGCCTGCAGCGCGGCGCGAGGCAACTCCACCATGGTTCCGACCTGATAGCTGATCTGAATGTTGCGCTCTTTCATCACCGTCTCGGCAACCGCATCGATGCGCGCCTTGATGAGATCAAATTCAGGTTTGACGGATACCAGCGGCACCATGATTTCAGGCGTCACAGCGGCTCCGGTTTTCTGCGCCGCTTCTATTGCGGCTTCGAAAATCGCACGGGCCTGCATATCCGCGATTTCCGGATACGAAACGGCCAGACGGCACCCGCGATGCCCAAGCATAGGGTTAAATTCATGCAGCGCACGGGTACGCTGCCGGACTTTGTCCAGCGGCAGATTCAGCGCCTTCGCAACCTCCGCCATATCGGCTTCGGATTGCGGCAAAAACTCGTGCAGCGGCGGGTCGAGCAGCCGTATCGTGACCGGCTTGCCGCGCATGATATCGAACAGTTCGGTAAAGTCGGCCGTCTGCATCGGCAGCAGTTTATCAAGCGCCTGACGCCGCCCGGCAGCATCTTCCGCCAGGATCATTTCGCGCATTGCCATGATCCGGCTGCCATCGAAAAACATGTGTTCCGTACGGCAAAGGCCGATACCTTCCGCGCCGAAACTCAGCGCCATCCGCGCATCCGCCGGAGTTTCGGCATTGGTTCGCACCGCCATTGTTCTGGCTTCATCGGCCCATTGCATCAGCGTCGCGAAATCCTCCGACAGTTCCGGCTGCAGCATGGCGATTTCGCCTTCCAGCACCTGACCGCTGGTGCCGTCAACGGTGATGATGTCACCCCGCTGAAACACCTTGCCGGCCACACTCAGAGTTTCATTGCGCAGATCAATGCGAATGCTGCTGGCACCTGATACACACGGCTTGCCCATGCCTCTTGCGACCACCGCCGCGTGGCTGGTCATGCCGCCGCGGGCGGTCAGAATACCTTCCGCCGCATGCATGCCATGAATATCTTCCGGACTGGTTTCCACCCTCACCAGAATAATTTTGCGCCCCTGGGCCTTGGCATCCTGTGCATCATCGGATGTGAACACGATAGCGCCACTGGCAGCACCTGGAGATGCCGGAAGACCCTTCGTCAGAATGTTGCGCTTTGCAGCTGGATCAATTGTTGGATGCAGCAACTGGTCAAGCGCCGCCGGATCGATGCGCAGCACGGCTTCGTTGCGGCTGATCAGTCCTTCTGCCGCCATATCCGTGGCAATCTTCAGCGCCGCTTTGGTGGTGCGCTTGCCCGAGCGGGTCTGCAGCATCCACAATTTACCTTCCTGGATGGTAAATTCCAGATCCTGCATGTCGCTGTAATGCGCTTCAAGCTGGTTGCAGATTGTGCAGAATTCCGCAAAGGCCTCGGGCATTTCCGCCTCAAGCGAGGGTTCTTGCGTGCCCGCCTCCAGGCGAGCGGCTTCGGTCAGGTTTTGCGGCGTGCGGATGCCGGCCACAACATCTTCGCCCTGGGCATTGATCAAAAACTCGCCATAGAGCGCTTTCTCTCCGGTCGATGGATTGCGCGTAAAGGCGACACCGGTAGCGGAATTGCGGCCCATATTGCCGAACACCATGGCCTGCACATTGACCGCCGTCCCCCAGTCGGAGGGAATGTTGTTGATGGCGCGATAGGTAATGGCGCGCGGTGCCATCCAGGACTGAAACACCGCCCCGATCCCACCCCAGAGCTGATCCTTCGGGTCCTGCGGAAACGGCGTTTCCAGCTCACGTCCAACCAGATCCTTGTAGTCTGAAACGATCTGTTTCCAGTCATCGGCGGTCAGATCCGTATCCAGCACATAGCCGGCACGGTTTTTGAAATTTTCCAGAATCTCTTCAAATGCATGATGGTCGAGGCCCATCACCACATCGCCATACATCTGGATGAAGCGCCGGTAGCTGTCATAGGCAAAGCGGGCATCGCCGGAGTGCCGGGCAATGGTTTCAACCGAATTGTCGTTCAGACCAAGGTTGAGAACTGTATCCATCATGCCGGGCATGGAACTGCGGGCACCTGATCGCACAGACATCAAAAGTGGATTATCATCGTCACCGAACTGCCGTCCGGTTAGCTCTGCAATTGCATCAAGCGCATCTGCTATCTGCTGCTTCAGAGACTCCGGGAAACTTTTGTCATTCTTGTAATAATGCGAGCAGACTTCGGTGGTAACCGTAAAGCCCGGCGGCACGGGCAGCCCGAGCGACGACATTTCCGCCAGATTTGCACCCTTGCCGCCCAGCAGATCGCGCATATCCGCCGCGCCTTCAGCGCGGCCATCGCCAAATTGATAAACCCACTTGTCCACGAGGCTCTCCCAGGTGAAATATTTAGCCCTTCATTTCACCTCACAGGCCTAACGCGCCGATTGCTGCAGTGCAACAGGCAAAATAATGTCAGGTAAACATTTTTTGAGCTAACTCAGGCGTAGTTGCTGGGGGAATTGAAGTTTAGGAATATTTCTTTTCAATCTCGGCGAGCGCTGCTTTCAAACCTCTGATATTGAAGGGGCTACCCACATTTTTGGCAAACCAATCCTCATGTACGCCACTTATTGCAACTGGAATAGGGGAAACGCCAAGGACCCTGGCACAGTAAAAACGATGGTCTCCTGAGCCGGACTTATGAAGCGCGCCATCTGCACCGATTAACGCAGAGCCGCACTGTTTGCCTTTTGTCATATCATAGCCATCTCGCTCCAGACTATCTATCAATTCCACCACGTAGGAACTCATAAACATTTCGACGTCATGTTTATCTCGCATGTAGATTTTTTTGTGCTTCGCCACGCCATTTGTGGCGATATCCTGCAGCAACGAATTGTACCAGAAAGAGTCCGTAAAGTTATCTCGATTGGCAACAATGTCTTGTACTTTGTGAAATTTTTGATCCCCTTCAATGAGCCTCATCTCCTGATAGTCTGTACTGGCGATCGAAAACGACTCTACAGCTTTGTAAAATCTTAGAATATACCTGCGGGCGGCTTTTGATTTTCCAATATGCTCGAGCCTGGATAATTTATTTTTGATTTTGATTATGTTCGGCCGCTTGCTGCCGACGTGATAGTCAACTTTGCCGGGATCAATCCAAATGACAAGCTTTGAATCAATCAGAAATTTTAAAATTTTTTTGGGCACATACATAGTTGAAGTTTTAAATCATCTGTTCATAAAATTCGGTCAATCCAATGAACCAATGTCAGGGATAACAGAAATTCCTGCAACATAGTGTCCAAAGAATCAAATATCGTATTTCGCACAATATTGGCCCAAATAGCTTGAAACGACGGGCCTGCCCTCAAGACAATTCTCCCTCTTCAACCTGCCCTGCCATGCGTGCATGAGTATCGTTTTTTCGGTGACTGATTTCTTGGCAAAGCTGTCGTCAGGTGTCGTCAGGTGCGGAGCTTCTCCGGAACGCAGCGGATAGAAAACCGCCTTATCTTGGGCACAGGACATTTTATCGTGGCGCGTGGCATAGTAGGTCAGCGCACGTGGGCCGATATTGGTTCTGGTGGTCAAGCTTGGCTCGGTGCGCCCGATGCGAATTTCAAATTCGCGATAGAGGCGGCGGCGCAATGTCGACCATGGGGTTCTCAGCGGATCTGCCGAAATACCGCTGTAATAGTCCTTCGTCATTGCCGCATCGGCAGGCAGTTTCAGCACCGCCCCGTTGAGTTTCACATCGCTCAGCCAGCCAAACACATAATCGTCTTCCAACTCACAGGGCTTGAGGAAAATACAATCCAGATCGACCCATAGACCGATCGATTGCATCTGCCCGACGAGGCGGAAGATATTTGTAAACAGCGTATAGCGTTTGGCCGGTATATAGCGGTAGGAATTGTCGCTTTCAGGGATGATTTCACGGGCATCCCGAATATCGCTATGCAAATCAAGCTTTGCCAATTCCTCAGGATAATAGGAATACACCGTCAGACTGTGGCCATGAGCCAGAATGGAGGCAACCGAGAGGCGCTCCAGCCAGGATACCGGCCCGTCCCAATATGAAAAAATATGCTGTTTCAAAATCATCCTGTCCCGGGTTGCAAAGCATCGATGTCAAAAACGCAAGGACCGGTCTCACAAGTTCTGGCGGCAGCGATCCAGCGCCTTATTAGGTTGCGGACCTGATCCCTTCAAGCAAAATCTGGCGCATCCGGTCTGGTGAGCCGTGCCTGTCACCGCCACCTTTCGGATTGATCTTACCGGCAATGCCAAGCTATATCAGCGACGCTGCCCGGTTGGGGAATGAGCCTTCCCTGACGGCCGCGCAATCTTGAAACCCGCGCACCACCCGGTCCGGACAGATCAGACCGACCATCCGCATTGGACATTTCATGGACATTCCCAAGATCATCTGGAGTTACTGGGAAGATGGCGCAGACAGTGCACCTGATGTGGTTAAGCACTGTCTTGAATCCTGGAAAAAGCTGAACCCCGACTATGAGGTCCGTGTTCTCGACAAGCATACCATTGGCACCCATGTCGGCAGCCTTTCATCGATTGACCTTTTTCGCAAAGATATAACAGTTGTGAATCGTGCAGATATCTTTCGGCTTGCGCTTTTGAGCGAACATGGCGGCGTCTGGGTAGATGCAACTTTATTTTGCAACACACCTCTAGGCGATTGGCTGCCTGACTACACAAAAAGTGGTTTTTTTGCGTTCAGAAATGAAAAGAAAGCACGAAAACTCTGTGTTTGGTTCCTCGCCTCAGCCAAGGGAAATATTCTGACTTGTGAATTTCTTTCTGAATACCTGAGAAATTTTGAAGAAACAGTTTATATCAATCAGTCCAAACCATACTACAAAATGACGATCAAAACGCTCGCCCTGGTTCTGAACAGAAATACATATTTATCGAAATTCTGGGTGCACCCATGGGTAAGAAACACCCTAAAAATGTATCCTTACTTTCACATGCACTATACTTTTAACAATATAATCTATAGGCGCGGCGAAAGCGCAAGAATTTGGCACAGCACACCTGTATACCCGCGCGAGTGCTCAAGACATCTTCGAATTTCTGTTTCCAATGGAACAGACATGGAAACAATCAGACACTACATCCAGAATCAGACCTCACCCGTGCACAAGATGAACTGGCGTTCAAAATACAATTCAGATCGCTGGCGAGAAGTGTTCGCCTGCCTTGATGCCGTGGTTGCAACTGCAGAAGTTCGTAATGATAATCTCTCACAAACATAAATTCATCTTCCTTCACTGCCGGAAATCAGCCGGCAGTTCCTTCAAGATCAGCGCTTCGCGTTATCTTGCACCCGACGATATTGTGATTGGCGGACTGAAAGACGGTTTGCAGCATGGCATCCGCCCGCCCAAAGGCATGATCCGGACGGCGTTTCGCCACCCTCACTGGCCAGCTGTCGTCTTCAAACTGGCACGCGGTTCCTATTGGAATTTTATCTCCGACAGCATCAAGCAACACTATGTTCCAAGCCTGGGGGCAATCCCCGAGCACGCCTCCGCCACCAGCATAATGGCCGCTTTTCCACAAGAATGGCAGCACTACAGAAAAATCTGCATTGTCCGCAATCCCTGGGATCAGATGTGGAGTGAATATAAGTGGCGCTTTAAACGCAAAGCCTTCAAATCCAGCTTTGACGAGTTTGTAAAACGCCGGGAACAGGTGGGGTGGAGCGACCGATACAATATGAACTGGGATATCTATACAATAGACAACGCGGTCAGCGTTGACCGGGTAATCCATTATGAAAACCTCAACCAGGATATGGCGGCGACCTTTGCCTGGCTCGGCATAGACTGGGATGGCTGGATTCCGAATGCCAAATCAACCGCCCGGCAGCCCGGGCTTGAGGCCCCTAGCAATTATCGCGCGCCCTATACCGATGAGACCAGGGCCATAGTTGCACGAATCCGCCGAAGGGAAATCGATCAGTTCAATTATGTGTTCTGATGCGTTTCAGATTGTCTGCAGAAAGCGAATATACTGATTGACAATCGCCTGTTTGGAAAACCCGCTTTGCCATTTCAGGAAACCGGCCTCGGCCACGGCAGCGCGCCGCTCATCATCTTGCGCCAGCGCCCTGATTGCTGCGGCCAGAGCCTGATGATCATCAATCGGGACAAGGGTCCCGACAGATTGCGTCTCGCCCAAAAGCCAGCTTGGCCCTTCCGACGCAGTGGCCACCACCGGCACATTCTTTGACCAGGCTTCGATCACCACATTCGACAAGGGCTCATGCCGCGATGGTACTGCGCAAAGGTCCGCCTGATCCAGCAGGGAGGACTGGTCGTGACGCCAGCCAAGGAACCGTATCCGCGAGGCAACATCAAGTTGTTCGGTAAGTTGCCGCAACGCCGCTTCCTCCTCACCCGCTCCTGCCAGCCAGAGCACTGCTTCGGGAACGGTTTGCATGGCCCGGATCAACGTATCGAACCCTTTTGAAGGATGCAGCCGGCCGCAGGCCAGAACCACAAATGCATCTTCGGCCGTATTGAAATCCGCCCGGCGCACCGGCGCGGCCGCTGGCAACTCGCCAAAATTGGAAATTGTGCTGGTCTTGGTTTCATTCCAGCCCTGTTCGATCACATGGCGTTCCAGATCGGGCGTGTTGCAGATGATCCAGTCGAAACCGGCATAATATTTCAGCGGATAATAGCCGCCAAATCTCGCCACCCGCTTGTAGGTCCCGGCTGGAATTCTGCGCGCAGCGCGGTTCATCCAGGCCAGCACCACATCGGGCTGCTGTGCTGCCAGCGCCTTTCCAAAGGTTCTGGTGGCCTGCCAGCTCAAAATACCCTTGCCGAAATTGAATTGCTGCACAGTAAGGCCGGCATCACGCAATTCTTCAAACCGCTCCCGGTCGCGCCCGATAAACAGGGTTTGCCGCAGCCCCGCCTCATGCAGGGCGATTGCCAGCTTGACAAAAAAACGCTCAGCACCACCATGCGCCTCGCCGACAATTGCCTGCGCCAGCAAGATGTTTTCAACAGGCTTCATCGGGCAGGACTCATGGGGCAGGACTCATGGGGGCTGATTATGCAAAAAGGGGATAATCTGAAAAGGAGCGTTCAACCATGTTAAAGCAGTCACTGGATGGCGTCGAGGCCCTGCTGCTGGTTGGTGGGCCTGCCGGTTGCGGAAAGACAACTATTGCCGACAATATTGTCGAAGCGCCCGGCCAATTCGAGCTTCCAGCGTCCTGTCCACAGCCCTTCCACCGTACCGACTGGAAATCTCTTGAAGCAAAACGCTTCGGATCCGGAACCGTAATTGTCGAATTTGCCACCAACAGGCTGAACGATCCGGTTCAATTGCAGACAGTCAGCTATTTCATAGACGCCCTCCAGCGAGCGGCGCCGATCAGGGGCGCCTATACCAGCATTATTGACCGCAAAACTCTGCTGAGACGCTATTTTCAGCGCATGACAGCGCGGCACTTTCTCCATGCCGGAAAATGGAAATCACTGGCGCGTTATCTTCTGGCCGGACAAACGGATGATTTCGGCATCGCCGCCTGGAACCACTTGCTGGACAGCAGATCCCTTGCCCGCCAGGATTGGCCTGTAACCCGGCGCCCAGACCCAGACCCAGACCAATAGGGCGACTACTGCAGGAAGCTGCAAGGACAGCACTTATTTCGTGACATTGACTTTCTTGAAATCGAAATTTCTGAAGTGATAGTCCGGTTTCAGAAATGTCGTCAGTTTCCTGATGTCATCCGTGACGATATCGAAATGGATAAATCTCGGCTTGTCGCGAAAAAACGCCATCGTTTCCCGCTTGTGGGTTTCATAGATTTGCCGCCAGAGATCAGCTAACTCACTCTTGTTGACTTTGAAATAAAGCGCCTGACGGTCTGCAAAATCCGTATGATTGAAACGGGAATTGATCCAATCATCCACAGGTCTGTCATTATACACGTAGTACGAGTCTGGATAAAATTCGTAAAATTCTCTGTAATACTTATTTGCTTCTGTATAGCATGTGTCAGAAGCGATCACTATATCCAGGAAAGCTTCAAATTTTGACAGATAACGCAGTGGATCGCGCTGCCGGACGACATTTTGTTCAATGATTGTCGCAGCATATAATCCCTTATCATGATAATGCAGCGAGCGAATGCCATTCTTTTTCAGAAGATGGTGCAGCGCCGTCGTTCCGCACTTGCTGAAGCCGAGAAAGAAAATCTTGTTCTTTCTGGCCATACTTGGGATCAGTCGCCTGATCATATGTGTCACTCCACCGCAGTTCAATTCCGACTGATTGCCACATCCAGCCCTAGGTCCAGCACCGGTGCGGAATGCGTAATCCAGCCGGTCGAGATAAAATCGACCCCTGTTTCGGCCTTCTGCGCAATGCTGTCCAGTGTGATACCGCCTGAAGCTTCGGTTTTGGTCATGGGGCTGAGTTTTTTCACCAGAGCAACTGCCTTTTGCAGAGTGGCGGCGTCCATATTGTCGAGCAGAACGACATCAGGCCCAGCTGACAGCGCCTCCTCCAATTGTTCAAGCGTATCAACCTCGACTTCAATCTTGACCAGATGTCCGATATAGGCGCGCGCAGCTTCAATCGTTGCTGCAACACTCCCGACGACACCGATATGGTTGTCCTTGATCAGGATGGCATCATCAAGCCCGAAACGGTGGTTGGAGCCCCCGCCGCACCGCACCGCATATTTTTCAAAAGCGCGCAAACCGGGTGTGGTCTTGCGCGTGCAACAGACACGGGCCTTGGTATGGGCAATTTTTGCAGAAAATTGGGCCGTGGCAGTTGCGATGCCGCTCAGATGGCCAAGGTAATTCAGCGCCACGCGTTCCGCCGACAGAACATCACGGGCGCGCCCGCTGATTTGCGCCACAACAGCTCCAGGTGTGACCGGGTCGCCGTCATCGATCAGGGTTTCAAACCGGATCTGCGGATTGATCGCCCGGAACGCGGCGCGGGCAAGTGGCAGACCTGCGATCACACCGGGCTGGCGCGACACGATGACCACATCCGCCATTGCATCCGGCGGTATCGTTGCCAGCGTGGTGATGTCTCCTGCCCGGCCCAGATCCTCCTGCAGCGCCGCGCGCACTGCGTCATCCACCATGACGCGCGGCAATTCCGGCCTGTATGCTTGCTGTTCGGTCATAACACTCCGTCAGGCGGCCTGTGGCAGCGCTGATGCGACAATTGCGTCAACATCTTCGAGGGTAAGAAATGTGCGGTGATGCCACGCCTCGGATGTATCCGGGAAATCCAGCCGCATATGGCCGCCGCGGCTTTCCTCGCGGGCGAAGGCTGCTGCAGCGATACAGCGTGCCACCAGGGCCATATTGGCAAGCCGGGGCATCAAGGGCCGATTGTGCAGTGCCTCAAAAACTTCCAGCGCCTTGCGCAGACCCGGCCCATCCCGCGCCACGCCAACATGGTCGGACATGGTTTTGCGGATCAGCGCGACGACGTCCTCATCCACCGCCGTGCGGTCGGTCAGTTCCGGCATTGGCTCATCCGGCCAGCGATGGCGGTGTGGCGAGGGCAAAGAGCCCTTAAGATCCTGGGCGATGCGCGTGGCAAACACCACCGCTTCCAGCAGCGAGTTGGAGGCCAGCCGGTTGGCACCATGGGCCCCGGTTGAAGCGGTCTCGCCACAGGCCCACAGCCCATCGACTGACGTCCGGCCCCTGACATCCACATGCACACCGCCCATATGATAATGCTCGGCCGGAATCACCGGGATCGGATCGCTCACCGGATCGATGCCCGCAGACATGCAGGAGGCATAGACGGTTGGAAATTGTTCAGGAAACCTGGCGCCGACACTTTGCCGGCAATCCAGAAAAGCACCCTGACCAGACAGAACCTGGTCGTGAATGGCACGGGCAACAATATCCCGGGGGGCAAGTTCCGCATCTTCATGAATGTCGAGCATGAAACGCTTGCCGTCATTGTCGATCAGATAGGCGCCTTCGCCGCGCAAAGCTTCCGTGGCAAGTGGAGCCGGATCGCGGCCGATATTGATCGCGGTAGGATGAAACTGGACAAATTCCAGATCTGCCAGAATTGCGCCCGCATGGGCCGCCATTGCGATGCCGCCGCCACGCGCCTGCTGCGGATTGGTCGTCACTGCATAAAGTCCGCCGACACCGCCGGATGACAGCACCACGGCGCGGGCCGGCAACAGCATTCGGTTGGTCAGTCCGCCGCGCAGATCCTGCGCAACAATACCGCTGACCTGTTTGCCGTTCATGCGCAGACGCTCGCCGACAAATCCTTCCAGCACCCGGATCGACGGCAGTTTTCGAACAGCGGCTACCAGCGCGCTCATGATCGCGGCACCTGCCATATCACCACGCACGCGGACAATGCGGCGTTGTGAATGGGCCGCCTCGCGCGACAGTTTCAGATGGCCCTCCAGATCGGTATCGAACGGCACGCCATACGCCAGCAGATCGTGAATCCGGTCCGAAGCTTCCGACGCCATCACTCTGGCGATTTTCTCATCCACCAGTCCCGCTCCGGCGGCAATCGTATCAGCCACATGGGCTTCGGCGCTGTCACCGGGCGACATGGCAGCGGCAATTCCGCCCTGGGCCCATGCTGACGAAGCACCCTCGCCAATCGGTGCCGATGTCAGAACGGTGACCGGTCTGGGCGCCAGCTTAAGGGCGCAGAACAGTCCGGCCAGACCACCACCGACAATCACCACATCATCAATGCCCTCACTGGAACGAGGCGTCAGAACTTCAACCATGATGCTTTAATTCTTCCAGTTGATCATGCGCTCAACGGAATTGCGGGCACGCTCTGCAACCGCCGGATCGATCAGAACTTCTTCTTCCATGGTCAACAGGCAATCCAATATATTGGCCAACGTAATGCGCTTCATATGCGGACACAGATTGCAGGGTTTGATGAAATTCACTTCCGGCACTTCCGCCGCCACATTGCTGGCCATTGAGCACTCGGTGACCATCACAACCTTGTCCGGCCGATTATCTTTAACCCAATTGATCATATGAGCCGTTGATCCGGTGAAATCCGCTTCTGCGACCACATCGGGCGGGCATTCCGGATGGGCGATGATTTTGATGGACGGATCATTCTCGCGATATTTGCGCAGCTCTTCGCCGGTGAAGCGCTCATGCACTTCACACGCGCCCTTCCACGAGATAATTTCAACATCGGTCTGGCTGGCAACATAACTGGCGAGATACTGATCCGGCAGAAATATCACCTTGGGAACACCCAGGCTTTCCACAATCTGCACTGCATTGGAGGATGTGCAGCAAATGTCCACCTCGGCCTTCACCTCGGCAGTTGTGTTGACATAGGCAACCACCGGAACGCCGGGATAAGCCTCGCGCAGCAATCTGACATCCGCGCCATTGATGGACGATGCCAGCGAACAGCCGGCACGGCTGTCCGGGATCAGAACGGTTTTCTGCGGGTTCAGCATTTTGGAGGTTTCGGCCATGAAATGCACACCGCATTGCACGATGATATCCGCATCCACCTTGCCCGCCTCAATAGCCAGTTGCAGACTGTCGCCAACGAAATCGGCAACTCCGTGGAAAATTTCCGGGGTCTGATAATTATGCGCCAGAATGACCGCGTTGCGTTGCTTTTTCAGTCGGTTGATCTGATAGATCAGCGGCGCAAAGACCGGCCATTCAATCGCCGGAATCTGATCCTTGACCTTGTCATAGATCGGCGCTGTGGCCTTCGCTACGATATCTGTATAAGTGAGGTCCGGCATTGGCAGAATGCCGAAGCGCTCGGCGGCTGTCTTTGCTGTTGCGCTATCTCCGGTTCGGGGAAATGATCGCTTTGAATCGGCGCTACCAAGTGCTGCAGGTATTGTGGACATGTCGCCCTCCACTGGTCAGGACCCCAAAAATGCGCCCGACAGAGGGTCCGCCAGAGCACCATCACGGTCTTTCATACTTATACTCACTTTGAGTATATATAGGCTGGCAGACGATTTGCAAGCCTGAATATTTGTCAACCAGGGTTCAGGATGGTCGTCCTGCCTGTATTGTGAAATCCCTGTCACAATCCACCTCAACAGGATAGGTTACGGAGCGTGCAAGGAGAATTGTGGTGACGTCGCGGATTAGAGCTGTACCATCCTTCTGGAATTCCGTTCCGTTTGTCATTGTCATTGGCTGCCTGATTGTCATCGCATCCTTTGGCCCCCGCTCCATTCTGGGATTGTTTCTGGAACCGATGACCAGCGCCAATGGCTGGTCGAGAGAGACTTTTGCCCTGGCTCTGGCCCTTCAGAATCTGATGTGGGGTGCCGGTCAACCGGTGGCAGGGGCCATTGCCGATCGCTTTGGCACGGCAAAAGTCATTGCCGCCGGGGGCATTGTCTACGCGCTCGGCCTGGTGCTGATGGCCTATGCTGACGGTCCGTTCGCGCTGCATCTGACAGGCGGTGTGATGGTGGGGCTTGGCATGTCTGCGGCATCATTCTCGCTGGTTCTGTCGGCTTTCGGCCGCATTGTCACTCCGCAGAAACGCTCAATCGCTTTTGGCATCGGCACTGCGGCAGGCTCCTTCGGCCAGTTTGTTTTCGGCCTCGGCGGAATCCAGCTGATCAATCAGTTCGGCTGGCAGAACGCACTTGTTGCGCTCGGCCTTATCGTTCTGATTGCGCCCGTGCTGGCGGTTTTTCTGCGCGGCACAGCCAACGACACAGCACCGCTCTCCGCGCCGCAGCAATCAATCCCGCAGGCGCTTCGGGAAGCTTTTGGCCATCGCAGCTACAATCTTCTGGTGGTCGGTTTCTTCGTCTGTGGATTTCATGTTGCCTTCATCACCGTTCACTTGCCGCCCTTCCTGTCTGATATGGGCATCGCGCAGCGCTGGGGCGGCTGGGCCATCGCCCTGATCGGCCTGTTCAACATTGTCGGGTCGCTGGCATCCGGTGTCATTGGCGGCCGCATGTCCAAACCCGTCTTGCTAACATTTATCTATCTGGCGCGCGGTGTGGCGATTGCTCTATTCCTGACCTTTCCCGTCACGCCCGTCACCATCATCCTTTTCTCGGCCACTATGGGTCTGCTGTGGTTGTCGACCGTGCCGCCGACTTCTGCTCTGGTCGCAACCATGTTCGGGCCGCGCTATATGGCCACTCTGTTCGGATTTGTGTTTTTCTCACATCAGGTGGGTGCATTTCTTGGTGTCTGGCTTGGCGGCAGGCTGTATGATGTCACCGGCTCCTATGACAGCGTCTGGTACATTGCCATCGCGCTCAGCGGATTTGCCGCACTTGTGCACTGGCCAATTCAGGAAAAACCGGTGCAGCGGCTTCAGTCCGGCACTGCTTAACCGGACCATATCGATTTAGACGCGCAATCCCGATGCTGGACGCTCCAGCAGAACCTCACGGCGGAAACGAAACAATTGCGCCGGACGTCCGCCAGTTTGCGCACTGCTTGTGCCGGTCGGTTCCACCAGTGCATTGGCCTCCACCAGGCGGCGGAAATTCTGCTTGTGCAGATGCCGACCGGCTAACGCCTCAACGGTTTTCTGCAAATCAGTCAGGGTGAATTCATCGCCCATCAGCTCAAACACCAGAGGCCGGTATTTCAGTTTGGCGCGCAGCCGCGAAATCGCAGTGGCCAGAATGCGGCGATGATCGAACCGCATTGCCCGTCCGGTGTGTTCGAACAGATCGCTGACAACGACACTATCGCGTCCATCGGCTGCCGCCTCTTCGATCAGCCCGGCTTCGTATAACAGCTCATAACGATCGAGCACGCGCTCATCATCCCAGACCAGACCATCCAGCGCAAACGCCAGTTTCAGGCGTTCCGCCTGTGTTGGGTCGCCTTTTGCGGCCCACGTCAACAGCGCCGGCAGCAGATATCTGTCGAGCACTACCGGACGTCCGGTGCGCCAGTCCTCCCAGGGAAAATACTCATACCAGGGCTGAAATGATGCACCGGAGAGTTCCAGTGCCTGTGCACTGATTGCATCTTCAGGGGCAGCACCCCGGCTCAGCGCCAGATAGCCCACTGACACAACGTGGTCACCCTCATCATCTGGGCGGGCATGACGCCCCCGGTCACCAAACGTGTAAAGTTGCTCGACATGACCGATCTGAAGTCCGGCCTGGGCTTCCACAAATGCCCGCAATCCCAGTTCAAAAGTGCGGTGCCGCAACGGATCAAACGGACCTGACGGCAGCATATCCCTGCCCTCGGCTTCTTCATCTTCGCGCAAGGTCAGAATGAGGGGTGTCTGGTCTTTCAGGCCCACCACTGCGGCACTGAGTCCGATGGCAATGGGCGCAATTTCAGAGCGCGCCATCATCTGCACCAGCAATTTTCAGATGAAATACGCTGCCTTCATAGCAATCGATCCCGCGACCGATGCCGGCAACTGCATCCAGCATCCGCCCGTCACGCCCAAGAATATCATCGGCCAGCGCCACCAGGCGTTTGTTCGGGGTGGCCTCCGGTGAACGCTGCCGGATGGTCTTTGCAATTGCGGCTTCATCCAGGTCAGGCCGCAGAACGCAGGCCGCAATCATGGCTCCTGCGGTGGAGCGGCTGACCCCGGCCCAGCAATGTACGATCAGCGGCGCCTTCTGATCCCATCTGTCAACAAAGCGGATAAAATTGCGGATGTGATCTTCTCCGGCCAGTGTCATGCCAGACAAAGGCTCGATGATATCATTGAACCCCAGAAACAGATGATCGTCTGCCCGAACCGAAGGCGGCCGCGCAACAAGTGTGTCCGCATTGATAAGCGTCGCCACATGGCTGGCGCGGCTTTCGCGGGCGGTCTTTTCCAGCTTGTCGAGAGAGCAAACGTAGATGGCGCTCATTAAACTTCCTTATGGCTTCACTGCCAGGCGGTTGGCCGAACGCTCAAATGCGTCAAGAAATGCGCCTTGCGCCTGATGCGCCGGCAGCGGCTTGAGTAAATCTGACACATCCTGCCCTGTGACACCACGCGGGCGGCTGAAAAACCTGGCAGCTTCCGCATCGGAAAAGCCCGCAAGCCGCGTCGCTTCAAAAAAGGCCGCCATGCGGTCGCAGGATTTGATGGCGCGCAACTCCGCTCTGCCGAGTTCCGGCGGCAATGAAAACCGCAGATGAATCGCCTGCTGAAGACGGTTTTCCACGGTTTTATAATCACCGCCGATCACTGCCTTGAAAGGCGAGATCATATCTCCCACAACATATTCCGGCGCGTCATGAAGCAGCAGCGCCATGTGCCAGTACGATTTGGAATTGCTGAACAACTTTTCGCCGATCCGAGCAACCAGAAGGGAGTGCTGCGCCACCGAAAACGCGTGTTCGCCGACGGTCTGACCGTTCCAGCGCGCCACCCGCGCCAGACCGTGGGCGATATCTTCGATCTCGATATCCAGCGGCGATGGATCCAGCAGGTCGAGCCGGCGTCCCGACAACATGCGCTGCCAGGCGCGCGCGGGCTGCTCCGCTTTCTGGGATGTGCCTAAGCCCATTTGAAAGACACCCAGTCCGGTATCGCCAGGGTCACCTGTATGGTGCCGGCTTTGATGAAATGGCCCTGTTCCATCGCCTCATTGGCCCGGTCAAGGCGCACCTGTGCAAGACCGACATGAGTGCTGACGCTGCCCAGGGTTCCGATCGATTTTTTTTCCACGGTGATGTCGGTCCCCGGCTCCGGCAATTGGTCCGTGGAAGACACCAGCACAATCCGCCGACGGGCCGTGCCTCTGTGCCTCATGCGCGAAACAACCTCCTGCCCGACAAAACAGCCTTTTTCAAATCCGACCGCATTAATCTGGTCGAGATTGATATCATGGGGAAATACCTCGCCATAAGCATAATCCAGCGGCGCTTCCGGAATGCCAAGTTCAATACGACTTGCCAGATAGGCATCGGTTTCATCCAGCACCAGTGCAGCATCCGCCAGGGCGGCTCCGATCCCGGCGCTTGGAATGTAGGCGCGCTGACCCATGCTGACATGACGCGGATCCGGCACCACGGCACCCGGCAGATGCGGTTGATCGTCCCCATCACCGCTCTCAATCAACGCCACAACACTCAAATCCCCGGTGATGTCAGTTACCTTGACATCGGCGCGCAGCTTATACATCGACAGCCGCTTCAGCAGATCCGCGCCGGCATCTGCCAGGGTGTCGAGCAGAAATCCGTCATTCATGGGAACAATAAAAAAGTCGAACAGAACCTTGCCCTGCGGCGTCAGCAGCGCACCAAACCCGCTTTTGCGGATTTTGAGCCGGTCCATATCAAAGGTAATCAGGCCCTGGAGAAAGGCTTCCGCCTCTGCGCCGCCGACATGCAGCAAGGCCCGGTTTTCAACGTGTATTGCAGAAACAGACATGATGACGAACCCAATTTTTAATTCAATGAATGCACGACACTTGCCATGGCGTAAAGGCCGCGACCAGTGCTGATTTCAACTGTGCTGATGCATTTGGTGATCCGAACCGGTTCATGGAAGGCCGGGCTGACCTGGCACTCTTCGGGCTGGTCCGGTGGTCGCCGCAAAATCCACACTGCGCCAGCTCGGCTTTCTCTCTGGCAAACTCCCGGACAGACGCTAATTGCGCACGAACCCTTCACAAAGGCTTGAAAACCGAACGGTTTCCTGCGCATCTGCGTTTCACCTCACTTTGGCCGGCAAAGGCTGTCAATTCAGTGTAAAGCCCAAAGTACAAGCTGCGCAGTGGGCAAGACTGGAATTGTCCACAGGGCCGCAAATCATGGCTGCCATTGAAAATGACAGGATAGCCTCCAAATGTGGCGGGGCGAACCGGTCACGCAATCCCAAGCATCCCGGTGTCGTTTCACCAAAGCCTTTCAGGGTAAAGAACCAAGTATATGAGCCTAGCTGATCCACAAGCCGCAACCGGCCCCGAATATCTGCGCCGCAGAACCTTCGCCATCATTTCGCATCCCGATGCCGGTAAAACCACATTGACGGAAAAGCTGCTGCTGTGCGGCGGCGCCATCCGCATGGCCGGTCAGGTGCGCGCCCGCGGCGAGCGGCGCCGGACCCGCTCCGACTGGATGAAAATCGAGCAGGACCGCGGCATTTCCGTATCCTCCACCGTCATGACCTTTGAACGCGGCGACATGACCTTCAATCTGCTCGACACGCCGGGCCACGAGGATTTTTCGGAAGATACCTACCGCACCCTGACGGCGGTCGATGCAGCAGTGATGGTGATTGACACGGCAAAAGGCATCGAGCCTCAGACCCGCAAACTGTTCGAAGTCTGCCGCCTGCGCGACATCCCGATTCTGACCTTCATGAACAAGATCGACCGCGAAGCCCGCGATCCGTTTGAACTGATCGATGAAGTCCAGGAAGAGCTGGCACTGGACGCTTCACCATTGATGTGGCCGCTCGGCTCCGGTTCGACCTTTCAGGGCTGTATTCATCTGAAAACCGGCCTGTTCCTTTATAATGCCGGCCCCGGAAAGCCGGCAGAGCGCATTCAGACTACCGGTATCATGGATGAAAAGCTCGATGGTCTGGTTGATCCGAATGTTCTGGCAGAAGCGCGCGACAATGTGGAACTGGCCGCTGCCGGCTACAGCGCATTTGATTCCGACAGCTTTCTGGAAGGGCATTTAAGTCCTGTGTTATTCGGCAGTGCCCTGCGTGGTTTTGCGGTGGAAGAACTGCTCGATGTCATTGCCGACTTTGCGCCGCCGCCACGGCCGCTAACCATTGAGGGCGGAGAGATCGGCCCGACAGATGATCATGTGTCAGGCTTTGTCTTCAAGGTCCAGGCCAATATGGATCCCAATCACCGTGACCGGATTGCCTTTCTGCGTCTGGTGTCTGGCCATTTCAAGCGCGGCATGAAGCTGAAACACGCCCGCTCCGGCAAGGCCATCAACATTCACTCGCCGCTGATGTTCTTTGCCCAGGATCGGCAGGTGGCCGATGATGCCTGGCCGGGAGACGTGATCGGGATTCCCAATCACGGCACCTTGCGGGTCGGCGATACATTGAGCGAAAAGGACGGGGTGCGCTTTACTGGTCTGCCCGCCTTTGCTCCTGAAATCCTGCGCCGTGTCAGATTGTCGAATACCAGCAAGACGAAGCAATTGCGTCAGGGCCTGCAGGATCTGGCCGAAGAGGGCCTTGCCCAGGTTTTTATTCCGTTTCTCGGTTCGCAATGGATTGTCGGCGTGGTCGGCATTCTGCAGCTTGATGTGATGGTGGATCGCATTGGCGGTGAATATGGTGCGGAAATCAGCTTTGAGCCGGCACCATTCGTCACCGCGCGCTGGGTGTCCAGCGCTGACAAATCCGCGATTGAAGACTTCCGCAGCATCAACCAGACGGCCTTCGCCGAAGACCGCGATGGCGCGCCGGTCTATCTGGCCAGGAGCCAGTGGGAACTCGACCGGGTGGTCAAGGAATATCCGGAAATCTCGTTCAAGAAGACGCGGGAATTGTAGGCCGTCAGGCCGCCTTTAAAACCGTCAGGCAGTGCAGCATCAGGAACTGAAATCAATCTCGCCGAGCCGCTGGCTCAGCTTCATGTTTTCGCGATAATCAATCGGAATCACCACCAGTGACGGGCCCTTGTGATCCAGCGCTGTTTGCAGCGTCGGCAGCAGATCGGCTGCATTCTCGCAACGCGCACCCTGCCAGCCGAAACTTTGTGCCAGCAGCAACCAGTCCGGATTGCCGAAACTGAGATCGGTGTGGGTGCCGAACTCCTGTTGCTGCTTCCATTCAATCAGGCCATAGGATTCATCTTCCCAGATCAGCATGGTGATGTTGCTGTTCAGCCGCCTTGCCGTCTCCATTTCCTGCACATTCATCAGGAAATCGCCATCTCCGGCCACACCGAGAATGTTCCGCTGCGGGCAGGCGATGGATGCAGCGATTGCACCGGGCAAAGGCATGCCCATGGAGGCAAATCCGTTGGATATGATACAGGTGCCCGGCTCGTGAGAATGGTATTGGCGGGCGATCCACATTTTATGGGCGCCAACGCCCGACAGAAGAATGTCATCGGGCCCCAGAACTTTGCGGATGTCGGCCACCGCCTTTTGCGGGCGTATCGACCCGCGCGTATCATCATCCGCATGTTCAGCAAATTCTGCCAGCATTGTCTGCCGCACTGCGGCTTGTTTGTTTAACTCAAATTGCGGCGCTCCGTCGCTTTTGATGCGCTGATTCAACATCCACAGCGCATGTGCGAGATCGCCGACAACTTCGATCTCGGGCATATAATCCGCATCAACCTCGGCCGGCAGAAAGTCGATATGGATGATGTCCGTGTCGCCATTGCCGTTCCAGCTGGAGGGCGGATACTCCACCATATCAAAGCCCAGCGTGATGATCAGATCAGCAGATTCAACCGCCAGCAGCGGATAGTCCCGTTGCCCCATGCCGATGGTAAACAGGCAATACTCCGCATCCAGATCAACCGCTCCCTTACCCATGAATGACATCAGCACGCCGATATTCGTCGCATCGCAAAACCGCCGCAGCTGTTTGCTGGCCCGTGTCCGGATGGTACCGTTTCCGGCAATGATGAGGGGCGATCTGGCTTGGCGGATGCGGTCCCAGACCTGATCCATGATCGTGTCATCGGGCACTGCGCGGCGCGGATTGGCAGGGCGCAACGGAGTGGCATCGGTTGTTTCAGCCGCGATGTTTTCCGCAAGTTCGATGTGGACGGCACCGGGTTTTTCGGTGCGCGCCAGCTTCATCGCCTTTGCCACGATTTCCGGCACGCTGTCGGCGCTTTGCACCGCCTGCGACCATTTCGTAACGGGGCGGAACATATCCACCACATTCATCACCTGATGGCTTTCCTTGTGCTGGCGTGTCGTCGCGCCCTGGCCGGTGATGACCAGTATCGGCGCGCGGTCCATATTTCCGTCGGCGACGCCGGTCATCAGGTTCGTCGCACCCGGTCCCAGCGTGCCAAGGCAGACGCCGACCTCTCCGGTGAGCCGGCCATAGGTGGATGCCATGAAGGCCGCGCCCTGTTCGTGCCGGGTCAGGATCAGCTCTATCGAAGATTTGTCGAGTGCCAGGACAAAATCGGCATTTTCCTCGCCGGGAACGCCATAGATGCGCTCAACTCCCTCCATCTCCAGACATTTGACGAAAAGTTCTGCGGCCGTTTGTGTCATAGGGATGTGCGCTTTTCTTGAATTGGAACCGGTCGGATGAAGGTGGTCTGCTCAGGCTAGCACAATGGTTTTTGCATTGACGAACGCAAGGATGCCCTCCCGGGAGAGTTCCCGCCCGTAACCGGATGCCTTGACGCCGCCAAATGGCAGGCGCGGATCGGACGCGACCATCGCGTTGATAAAGGTCGAACCGGCCTCAATTTCATTGATGAACAGATCGCGCTCGCTTTGCTCATTGGTCCACACCGAACTGGCCAGACCGAAAGGTGACCGGTTCGCAATTTCCACTGCTTCCTGGGCTGAAGCCGCCTTGAACATAAGCGCCACAGGACCGAAAAACTCTTCCTCGGCTGCCGGATTGTCAGGGTCGATATCGGCCAGAACGGTGGGACGATAGTAGTTACCCTTGGAGCCGGTTTTTTCGCCTCCGGTCAGAATCCTGGCGCCGTGATCGACAGCGCGTTTCACCTGATCGGCCAGTTCATCAAGGATCGCCTTGCTCGACAGCGGACCCATGCCGGTATCAGGCTCCATCGGATCGCCTATTTTGAGCGCCTCGACACGGTCAACATATCGCTTCACATAATCATCATAAATATCTTCATGAATGATGAAGCGCTTGGCCGCGATACAGCTTTGACCATTATTGATCATCCGCGCCTTAACGCCGGTCTCGACGGCCTGCTCCAGATCAGCGGACGGCATGACAATGAATGGATCGGAGCCGCCAAGCTCCATCAGGCTTGGTTTGATCTGGTCTCCGGCCTGTGCGGCAACAGCCGCCCCCGCTGGGCCGCTTCCCGTCAGTGAAACCGCTTTGATGCGTTTATCCTTGATCAGCGATTCCACCTTGGCGGACCCAATGAGCAGTGTCTGAAACACACCATCATCAGCGCCGGCTTCCCTGAAAACCTCGCTGATGGCGCGCGCACATTGCGGCACATTGCTGGCATGTTTCAGCAGGCCGGTATTGCCGGCCATCAGCGTCGGCGCTGCAAACCGGAAGACTTGCCAGTATGGGAAATTCCACGGCATCACAGCAAGCACCGGACCCAAAGGCAGATAGCGCACATAACATTCGGATTTGTCACTCTCTCGCTCATCATCCGTCAGATAGTGTACCGCATGCTCCGCATAGTGGCGGCAGACCCAGGCGCATTTTTCAACTTCCGCTTCTGCTTCCGCCAGGCGTTTGCCCATTTCGCGTGTGGCCAGCGCCGCCAGTTCAGCGCGGCGCTTGTCGAGAATATCTGCAGCCCGGTTCAGCACTGCTGCACGGTCGGCAAATCGCTTTATTTTCCAGGATTGAAACGCATTTGTGGCACGGGTCAGCGCCTTTTCAACAGCCGCATCTGTATCGGCGGATTGTTCAAAGAAAATTTCATTATCGGCAGGATTGACGGATTTCACGGAGTGGTTTTCCTGATGTTGATTCAACTGAATTCGGTCGTTCCGGTACGAGCGGCGCTGGGCTGTCTGTGCCTGTCCGGGGAAATTCAAGCAGCGCGCATTGATCTCACTATATCAGACACTAACGCCAGACCTTCATAATGGTTCCAACCAGTACAGGAGGCTGGGGCCAGTACAGGAGGATGGGGATTATGAGCGCATAAATAATATGTATACATATTGTATGCTAACATTTATACATCAGCAAACGGCTTTAGGTTTGGTGATGATTACGAAGCAAGACGATCTGTTGGGCACCTTGATCCACGATGTGGCACATCTGTTGCGCCATGAAATCGACCGCCGGTTGAAAATGCACAATCTGACCCGCGTCAAATGGCTTGCCCTGGGCATTATTTCCAAAAGACCGCATCTTACCCAGGCTGAACTTGCCGAAGAAATGGAGCTTGGAAATGCAGCTGTCGGACGGTTGATAGACCGGCTTGGCGAGCGCGGTTTTGTGGTGCGCGACAACAATCCGGAAGACCGGCGCGCCTATCGCCTCATGGTCACCGGGGACGCACTGCGTCTGCTTGATCAACTTGAGGACACGGCAACCCAGCTTCGGCGCGATCTGCTGCAGGGTGTCAAGGAAGAGCAGATCGGACAGTTGAATGCTGTCCTTGGAAAACTCAAAGCCAATCTCAAACACGGCGCTGTTCTGACCATCACCACAGCCCTTGTATCTCTACAAGAATTTGAATCTGAACTTTATGCGTCTGCGGGCGCGTTTCTTTGACCGGAAGGAAATCCCATGTCAGTCAAATCTATGATCAACCCCAACACCCATGAATTGCTGAGTGGAACGCCGGAAATGCTTCTCAAGCAGGCAGTGAAGCTGATGGTAGCGAAGAACCAGAATGCCATGGTGGTCTTGAACTCGCAATCCGGTTTGGCCGGCATTCTGACAGACCATGATGTCATGCGCGCATTGGCCAGCAATGACGGCCAGCTCGGCGACGAAAAGATCGCCCGCTGGATGTCGGAAAATGTCATCACCTGCGACTCTGACTGCAAGTTGAGTCACGCGATATTTCTGATGGGCCGGCACAGGATCCGGCATCTGGTTGCAATGCAAGGTGATCGGCCGGTGGCTGTGATCGGGATTCGTGCACTTCTGGCAAAAATTCACGAAAACGATGAAATGGAAATCAACGTATTACGCGATATGGCCGTAGCGCGCATTGCATGACTGTTGAGGTGAACACACGATCCGTTTTCAGGCAACGCTATATGCTGATCGATGACTGGTGCTATGCACTGGAAGGACACATCTAGCATATGCGACATCCGAAAATTCTCACAACACTAAAGGAGTATGACAGGCAGACATTCCTGGCTGATCTGATCGCCGGAATTTCGGTTGCGATGGTCGCGCTCCCGCTCAGTCTGGCAATTGCAATCGCCTCGGGTGCCGGACCTGAAAAAGGTCTGATTACCGCCATTGTCGGCGGATTGATGATATCATTGTTCGGTGGCAGCCGCGTCCAGATTGGCGGTCCGACAGGCGCCTTCATTGTCGTTGTTTTCAGTGTCATTGCCGAACATGGCTATGATGGTCTTGTGCTGGCGACCTTTATGGCTGGCATCATTCTGCTGGTCGCAGGCTATTTTCGGGCCGGACGACTGATCGCTCTGGTACCCGAAGCTGTGGTGCAGGGGTTTACCATCGGCATCGGAGTGATCATCGCCACCAGCCAGATCAAGGATTTCCTCGGTCTGACGATTGACGCTCTGCCTGCGGATTTCCTTGAAAAAGTGTCTGCACTGTGGGCCGCGCGGGACAGTGTGAATGTCTCGGCACTTGCCGTTGCCCTGTTGACGCTGGTTCTGATTGTGCTGCTGCGGCGACTGGCCCCGCGCTTGCCGGGCCTGATCCTGGCCGTCGCAATCGGATCATTCGTTGCATTGCTCATGCAAGCGCCGGTCGACACCATATTTTCGCGCTTCGGGGCCTTGCCGGACACGCTGCCCTATCCGGTCATTCCGCAAATCTCATTCACCCGCTTGAGCGAGTTGCTGCCCTCGGCAATCGTCATTGCATTTCTGGCCGGTATTGAATCGCTTTTGTCAGCAATGGTCGCAGACCGGATGATCGGATCGAAACACCGGCCCAATGCGGAATTGATCGCCCAGGGCATTGCCAATTTCGGGTCGGCCCTGTTTGGCGGAATGCCGGCGACAGGGGCCATCGCGCGAACCGCCGCCAATATCAGCGCTGGCGGAAAGACGCCCGTCGCCGGCATCGTTCATGCGCTCACCGTGCTCCTCGTCATGATGCTGGCCGGGCCGCTTGTCGGATTGCTGGCGATGCCCTCGCTGGCGGCACTGTTGATCATTGCCGCCTGGAATATGACCGAACCGCACAAATGGAAGGCGCATCTCAACGCACCGGCAAGCCATCGTGTGCTCCTGCTGATTACCCTGCTGCTCACTGTGCTGGTTGATCTGACGGTTGCCATCGGCACCGGTGTGGCCATTGGACTGGCCCTGAAGCTTCGCGAGAGAAATCAGACCGCGAGCGACTGGTCAGACCCTGAGCGATAACAGGGGAGACCGACGCATAACAGCATCTTCAATTACGGCGTCAGCGCAGGCTTGCGGGCTTCAAACAGAACAATTCCCGTCGAAACCGCCAGATTGAGGCTGTCAGCCTGTCCTGCCATCGGGATCAGCACCAGTTGATTACAGGCCGCAGCCAGAGGATCCGTCAGACCCTGCTGCTCATTGCCCATCAGCACAACGTTCGCGGCGCTGTAATCGACCGTCCGGTAATCCACCGCCCCGGAAAGATGGGTCCCGATCACGACAATGTGATTACGCTCTTTCCATTGCAGAAATTCGCCTTCCGACGCCTTGGCAAGAGGCATGTGAAAAATCGACCCCATCGAGGCACGAACCGCTTCCACGGAATAGGGATCGGTACAGTCTCCGACAAGAATGACGCCCTTTGCTCCGGCGCAATCCGCGGTGCGCAGGCTGGTACCCAGATTGCCCGGATCGCGCACCCGGTCGAGCGCGACCCACAACTCGCCAGGCGCGGGGCGAATGTGGGACAACGCCTGGTAGCGCTGCTCAAAAACCCCCAGAACCATCTGCGGGTTATCTTTTCTGGAGATTTTTTCCAGCACTTGGTTGGATACTTCCAGCACCGAGCCGCCGGCAGCGCGCACTTTCGCCGCAGCCTGGGCGATAGCATCCTGATCGGCGAAGGATTTGCCATAGATGATATCGGCAATGCGCCATTTTTTCTGCAGCGCATCAGTGACAAGTTTCAGGCCTTCACCAAGAAACAGGTTCGATTTGTTGCGGTTTTTGCGCAAAGCCAGCCCGCGAATATCCTTGACGATCGGGTTCGACACGCTGGTGATCTGTTTGACCTGGCCGGAAATCCGCTTTTCAGCCGGTGGCCGGTCTTTCGAAAGGTCCGAAAATTTGTTTCCCGAGTTTTTATCATCGGATGAATCATCTTGTGTCATGGTCAAGCCTCCCAACGGCTGTAAAGCGATGTCGACAGCCTGCGACTGTCATCTGTACTGCCGCCGGGCGCAGTCTGGTTCCGGTCGGACCGGGCATCACCCGGATCCTCAAATGCGCTTTCCATCAGCACCAGCTCGCCGCTGGTCAGAGAGCCTCCCCTGCCGCCAAACCGATCCCGCATCAGCTCATGAGTCATGAAAAAACTGGCGCGGATGGCATAGGCGGTCAGAATCATGAAATCGGCCTTGGGCGACAGAATGGCACGGCAATCATCCATCAAACCAGGCAGATCCTCCATCACTTGCCAGACCTCGCCTTTCGGTCCGCGGCCATATTTCGGCGGATCAAGAATAATTCCGTCATAGAAATTGCCGCGACGGCCCTCCCGGGCAACGAATTTGGCCGCGTCGTCGCAAATCCAGCGAATCGGTTTTGTATCAAGCCCTGACAGGGCCTGGTTTTCCCGCGCCCAGGCAATGGCTTTTTTCGAAGCATCGACATGGGTGACTTCGGCGCCACAGGCTGCGGCCACCAGTGAGGCAATTCCGGTATAGCCGAACAGATTGAGAATCTTCAGCCTGCGTCCCGCCGCTGCGGCACTGCGGATACGTTTGGCAAACCAGGCCCAATGCGCTGCCTGTTCGGGAAACACGCCGACATGACGAAAAGCCGAAAACCGGCAGATGAACCGGACATCTTCAAATGACATGGTCCAGTCATCGTCAAGTCCAGGCGCGCGTTTCCAGCGTCCGGCGCCCTCTTCGTCGTTATCCGCTGAGAACACCGCCTCGGCATCCTGCCACATATCCGGGCTGGACCGTTTCCAGATCGCCTGGGCATCAGGCCGGTCGACGATCACGGCTCCGTAGCGCTCCAGCTTGCGCCCCTCGCCGCTGTCAAGCAGCGCATAATCGGCCCAGCCTGAGGTTTCGAGCATTTTGATGTCGTGTGTCATTCAGGCTCCGCAAAAACGTTGCGCGCGCTATAGCAAATACCGCTTGCCGACCCAAGCAATGATTGGTTGAAGTTGTTTCGATCGCGGCGCTGAACAAATGCAGCAAAAAGATTTCGCCGCTATCCGACACTGACACTTGCTGAACGGTCACGCTCTGTGCAAGTTTCACAAAAATCACTTAACAGGGATCCCACATAATGGACATGTCTGGCGAATACCGTATTCCTGCGCCGCGCGAAACAGTTTGGGCGGCCCTCAACGATCCTGAAATCCTGAAACAATGCATTCCCGGCTGCGAAAGCCTTGAAATGACGTCTGATACGGAAATGACAGCGGCCGTCACGACAAAAGTCGGTCCGGTCAAAGCCAAATTCAAAGGATCGGTTACACTGTCCGAGATTGATCCGCCCAAAGGCTACAAGATTTCCGGCGAGGGCAAGGGTGGCGTCGCGGGCTTCGCCAAGGGCGGTGCAGAGGTCAATCTGGAAGAGGATGGGGCGGATACAATTCTGCGCTATACCGCGACAGCACAGGTTGGCGGCAAGCTGGCCCAGTTGGGCTCCCGTCTTATCGACAGCACTGCCAAGAAGATGGCTGACGAGTTTTTCGGCAATTTTTCTGCCAAACTGGGCGCAGGCGCCGAGCCGACACCTGCAGAACCAGTTGTCGCTACGGCCAGCATCAGTCCTGCGGCCGAAACAGTCAGTAGCACTCAGGCCAGTGGAAACGCCGCTCCTGCGGTCAAAAAGACCACTGACAGTGCCACGGTAGACGACCGGGATCTGGGCCATGAGGACAATATTTCAGATGTTGCCAGAGAAATCGGCGAAGCCGTTCACGACGCGGAAGAAACCCTCGAAGTGGAGGCTGGCAAAGGCACTCTTGGCGGCCCGATGATGTGGGGCCTCATTGCTCTTGCCATTCTCATTGCCGGTCTGTTGCTGTTGTCCTGACCAAGACTGCACAGATCGTGGCGTTACAGGCGCTGATGAGAATCGGAGGGGCCTCTCTGCAAATTGAGACAGCTCTGTGAATTCGGAAGAGACATATGACAAAAATATCGATGAATGTGAACGGGTCCAGCGTGTCCCGCAACGTTGAAGACCGGACATTGCTGGTCAACTTTATCCGCGACCATCTCAACCTGACCGGAACCCATATCGGCTGCGACACGTCGCAATGCGGGGCCTGCGTCGTTCATGTTAACGGCAAGGCGGTTAAGAGCTGTACGATGCTCGCTGTGCAGGCTGACGGTGCCGACATCGTCACAATCGAAGGTCTGGCGGAAGGCGATGAACTGCACCCTGTCCAGGCAGCGTTCAAGGAGCATCACGGCCTGCAATGCGGGTTTTGCACGCCGGGCATGATCATGGCCGCGGCCGACATGATCAGGCGTCATGGTTCAAAGCTTGATGAAACAACCATCCGCGCCGAACTTGAAGGCAATATCTGCCGTTGCACCGGCTACCACAACATCGTCAAAGCCATCAAAGCAGCGGCTGATGAGATGGCTGGCAAAGCAAGCCCGGCGGCCGAGTCTGCGCAAGCTGTGGTTTAACTGGGGGATATCTCATGTACGAAACAATCTATCATCGCCCCACCAGCGTGGAAGATGCGATTCAGCTGTTCAGCACTGCGCAGGATGCAAAATTTATCTCCGGCGGACAGACGCTCCTGCCGACCATGAAACAAAGACTCGCCGCTCCTTCCGACGTGATTGACCTGCGGCACATTGCGGCTCTGGCCGGAATCAGCCTGGCGGATGGCCAACTGTCCATCGGTGCCGCGGTGACCCACGCCGAGGTTGCCGCATCAACCGAAATCAAACAGGCGATACCGGCATTGGCGGAGTTGGCGGCACATATTGGCGACCCGCATGTGCGCCATATGGGAACGCTGGGCGGATCGGTTGCCAACAATGATCCGGCGGCAGATTATCCTGCGGCAGTGGTGGCGCTGGAGGCGACAATCCACACCAACACCCGAATCTTGTCGGCCTCGGACTTTTTCACCGGCATGTTTGAAACCGCGCTTCAGGACGGTGAATTGATCACCCGAATCAGCTTCAAGGTTCCGCAAAATGCCGCTTACGCAAAATTTGCCAACCCTGCCTCACGCTACGCCATGGCCGGCGTCTTTGTCGCCAGACACGCTGACAACAGCATCCGCGTCGCGGTCACAGGTGCCGGGTCTGACGGGGTGTTTCGCCATCACGGCTTCGAGTCGGCCCTGTCAAACGACTGGTCTGTCGATGCCATCAGCGGAATTTCTGTCGATGCAAGCCAGATGCTGTCCGATATTCACGGCTCGTCGGCCTACCGCGCCAATCTGGTAAAAGTCATGGCAAAGCGGGCCGTGGAAACTGCGCACTAAAAGCCTGATCAGGCAATTGCCTGTGCAAATAGCGCTGGCATTTTGTGGGTAGGCTGCAACCCGGCTCGAGGCGGGATTTGCGGCAATCCCTGCGCACCTGTATAGAGGCATTTGAATGGACTTTCATGCAATTCGCAGGCAGGCTTCAATTGATCCGGGCCCTGAACCTGATTCTGGTTTCGCACTCATCAATGCCTGCGATATGATCAAATGGATTGATTTATGAAAAATGCTGGCTTTCTTCGCGTTCTGGTGCTGGCGGCCGTCCTGCCGCTTTACGTCGCGGCATTGTCGGCAAATGCGCAGCAGGCGACCGACAGTGTAGCGCCGGAATCCGGCACCGAGCCCACCACACAGGCACCGCTGGAAGTCAATCTTGTCGGGGAAGAAGTCGAGGAAATCAAATCCAGTAACTGGATGATTTCCACAGCCAATCCGGTGGCCAGCGAGGCGGGTGCTGCGGTTCTGCGCAGCGGCGGCAATGCAATTGACGCCATGGTCGCGGTTCAGCTGATGCTGGGACTTGTCGAACCGCAATCCTCCGGGCTGGGTGGTGGTGCGTTTTTGCTCTACTGGGATGCCGCCAATAAGCGCCTGACCACGTTTGATGGCCGTGAAACAGCCCCCATGGCCGCAACACCGACTTTATTTCAGGATGAAACCGGCCAGCCTTTGCAATTTTTTGATGCGGTGGTTGGCGGTCGCTCCGTGGGTGTTCCGGGGACCCCGCTTCTGCTCGAAGCGGTTCACGGGCGTTATGGCTCACTGCCATGGTCAACGCTTTTCGACAGCGTCATCTCATTAGCTGAAGCCGGTTTCAAGGTTTCGCCGCGCCTCGCCGCCTCGATTGCAGAAGATCAGGAGCGGCTTGCCCGATTTGAAGATACCAAAGCCTATTTTTTCCGTGCAGACGGCACTCCACTGCAGGCAGGTGACGCCCGGACAAATGCTGCGTACGCCGAAACATTACGGCTGCTTTCCACACAGGGAACCGACATTTTCTATAAAGGCAGCATAGCCGAGGAAATTATCAAAGTGGTGCAGTCCGCTCCGGGCAATCCCGGGGTGCTGTCGCTGAGTGATCTGGCTTCCTACCGGCTCAAAGAACGCGCACCTGTCTGCGTTGACTATCGCGGGTTTGACGTTTGCGGCATGGGCCCCCCCTCTTCCGGCGCGCTGACCATCGGTCAGATCCTTGGAACGTTGCGGGCCTATGATCTCAAAGGACTCGGTCCCAACAGCCCTCAGGCCTGGCGTTTGATCGGGGATGCCTCGCGTCTGGCCTTTGCCGATCGTGGCCGCTATATGGCGGACAGCGATTTCGTGCCAATGCCGACCAAGGGTCTGGTTGCCGATGGCTATCTTGCGAATCGCGGCGTTTTGCTGCGTGAAAACCGACTCGAAGACGTTACTGCGGGCGAGCCGGAATTCGATCATGCGCTGTATCAGGCCGATGATGTATCGATTGAGTTGCCCTCAACCAGCCACTTCGTGATCCGCGACAGCGCCGGCAATATCGTGTCCATGACCACCACTATTGAAAATGGCTTTGGATCCCGGCTGATGGCCGGTGGCTTTCTGCTGAACAATGAACTGACCGATTTTTCCTTCAAGACCCATGAAAACGGCTACCCGATTGCAAACCGTGTGGAGCCCGGTAAACGGCCGCGCTCATCAATGTCGCCGACAATCGTGCTGAAGAGCGGCGTGCCTTATATGGCCGTTGGCAGTCCGGGCGGCAGTCGCATTATCGGCTATGTCGCCAAGACGCTGATTGCTCACATTGACTGGGGTCTCAGCCTGCAGGCGGCGATTAATCTGCCGAATCTCGTCAACCGGTTCGGCACGTATGATCTGGAAGCGGGAACGGCTGCCGAATCGCTCGGCCCCGCACTCGAAGCCCTGGGCTACAAGGTAGATGTCAGGGATCTGAATTCCGGACTGCAGGGCATTCTGATAGATGGTGACAGGCTGCGTGGCGGGGCCGATCCGCGCCGCGAAGGTGTCGTCCTCGGCGAATAACAGCAAACCCTGGAGCACTGCCTTTCAACGATTGCCAACGCAGGAAAACAGGCCGGCAGATTTGCGCGCTCTCGCCTCAACTGTCCGGGCAAGGCGCGCATGTGCCGCACTGGGCTGTCGCGGATTGCGCGCCAGTGGATTGGGCAGTGCAGTTGCCAGCAAACTCGCCTCGCGCATCGACAGCCGGGCGGCAGTCTTGCCGAAATAGCGCCGTGCGGCGGCTTCAGCGCCGTAGAGCCCCGGACCCCACTCCGCCACGTTGAGATAGATTTCCGCGATCCGTCGTTTGGACCAGAACAGATCCGCATAAAGCGCCAGCGGTATTTCAAGGGCTTTGCGCAGATAGGACCGGCTGGGCCAGAGAAACAGATTTTTCACGGTCTGCATAGTCAGCGTGCTGGCACCGCGCGGGTTGCCCCCATCAATCAGATCATCAAGGACGATTTCCACTGCCTGCCAGTCAACCCCCTGATGCAGGCAAAACCGTCCGTCTTCGCTGGACAGGACTGCATCGACAAGGTTCGGTGAAAACTGCTCGAGCGGCGTCCAGTAACGGGTTATTCCCTGGCCCTGGACCATCCGCCACAGCATCAGGCTGGAGACTGGCGGCGGGATCACGATATAGGCGGGCACCAGAACAAACGGCGCCAGCAGCACAATTGCCAGCGCCACCAGGAGCCTGCGCATCCATTTACGCAAGCTCGTCTGCTCGCGCTCGGCCGGATGCGCGGAACTCTGATCTGTTGATTTTTCGGATCTGGTCAAATTCGCGTCCGCAGCTGATCCGGTGTGTTTGCCATACCGCGCCAACCCATACAACATACCGGGCGGGCCCGGATGGCTTTTTCTGTCCGGCAACGGTTCATGAGATAATTCCACAGCGCCGGAGGTTCCCCCTTCCCAGCAATCCGGCCGCATCAGTTGCGGCACAATCTAGAGCGCTTCATGGTTACATTGAATCATTTGACCGGTTTTGCTCGTTT